>JAVHLJ010000009.1:56834-79506 GCA_031082205.1 Elusimicrobiales bacterium | reverse complement strand
CGCCGCCGGGGGACTGGGCGCCGGGCTGGCCGCCGCCTTCGGAGCCCGGCTCGCCGACGGGGCGGCCTGGGTGCTGGAGAATTCCGGCTTCGCCGCGGCCCTCTCCGGCTGCGGCGCCCTGGCCACGGGCGAGGGCCGCTTCGACCGTCAGACGCTTTACGGCAAGGCTCCCGCGGCGGCCGCGCGGCTGGCCGCCGCCGCCGGCAAGCCCGTCTTCGTCTTCTGCGGGGAGTACGAGCCGGTCCCCGCGCGCGAACTGCGGCGCCTCGGCGTGGCCGCCGTGTACCCGCTGCGGGAACTCTTCCCCGGCCTTGACCCGCGCCGGGGCTGCGCCGGGCTGCTAAAGCGGGCCGCGGCCGCCAGGTTCCGGGAGATCTCCGGGGCGGCCGGCGCCGCCCCCCGCGGTCCTGTCGTGGACTAAGGGCCCCCGCATTTATTATCATATGTATCTCTATTAATAAAGAGCGGGTTTCCCCGTGCCGGAAAGACCCGCCCGGAGCTGAACAATGAGCGCCAATTCCAATAATATTTCCTTCGGGACCGACGGCTTCAGGGGCGTCATTTCCAGGGACTTCACTTTCGATTCGTTGCGCCGCATAGCGCAGGGCTTCAGCGACTTCCTGGCCTACAAGTACATGCGCACCAACGAGAAGCCGAGGGTCGTCATAGGCTACGACCGCCGCTTCATGTCGGACCGCTTCGCCGAGGTCTTCGGCGACGTGCTGGCCTCCCAGGGGGTCGACTGCACGCTGTCCGACTCGCCGCTGCCGACCCCGGCGGTCAGCTGCCTCACGGCCGGCAAGTTCGACTTCGGCGTGATGATAACTGCCAGCCACAACAAGTATTTCTACAACGGCGTGAAGGTCAAGCAGGGCGGCCGCTCGGCCCCGCCCACCGCCACCGCCGAACTTGAGACCTACATCTTCAAGGCCTCGCCGCACAAGGTGAGGTCCGCCGGCGTGCCGAAGAAGTCTTTCAAGAAGGATTACCTTTCCTACCTGAATTCGAAGCTGCCCTACGCCAAGCTTTTCGAGAAAGTGAAGGGGCCCGTCGTGGTGGATTTCATGTACGGCTGCGGCGCCGAGCTGGCCGGCGACGTCTTCGCCGCGAAGAACGTCATCCGCCTGCATGAGGCGCACGATCCTCTCTTCCCCGGCATCCATTCGCCTGAGCCCGTGGAATCCAACCTCCAGCTGCTCATGAAGACCGTGAAGGAGAAGAAGGCCAGGATGGGCGTGGCCCTGGACGGCGACGCCGACCGCTTCGCGCTGGTCAGCGACAAGGGCGCCTACATGACTCCCTGCCAGATAGCGCCGATGCTGCTGGATTACCTGATACAGCGCAACAAGCTCAAGGGCAAAGTGGTGCAGGCCGTCTCGATGGGCTACCTGACCAAGCGCATCGCCAAGGCGCACAACCTGCAGTTCGAGGAAGTCCCGGTCGGCTTCAAGTACATCGCCGAAAAGATGATCTCCGAGGACGTTTCGTTCGGCGTCGAGGAGTCCGGCGGCTACGCCTGGAAGGGGAACCTGCCCGAGCGCGACGGCGTGCTGACCGCCCTGGCCTTCGCCGAGATGACCGCGCGGACAGGCAAGACCATAACCGAGCTTTACAGGGACATAGAGAAGAAGTACGGCTCCTCCCATTTCGAGCGCGTGGACTTCCGTCTTGAGAAGCCGATACCCAACAAGCATTCCTTCGCCGTGAAGATCAAGAAGAAGCTGCCCAAGACCGTCATAGGGAAGAAGATACAGGACGCCGTGACCCTGGACGGGCTCAAGATAGTCCTGGAGGACGACAGTTGGCTGCTGATGCGTCCCTCCGGCACCGAGCCGCTGCTGCGCACCTACGCGGAGGCCCCCTCCGCCGACGCGGTGAAGAAGCTCCTTGCCTTCGCGAAAGGTTTAGTAGAGGGGAAATAACCGTTTCCCGTTGCCGGGCCGCCGAGGGGCGGCCTCAGCCGCCCGCCGAGAGGCGGGGACGGGCCTCTAACGGGACGGACTTAAAAGGAGAAAAGAAGAGATGAACTACAAGGGAAAGAGGTACGTTACTTCGGAATCGGTCACTGAGGGACACCCGGACAAGGTCTGCGACCAGATCTCCGACGCGGTGCTCGACGAGATAATGAAGAAGGACCCGATGGGCCGCGTGGCCTGCGAGACCTTCATCACCCGCGGCATGGTCATGGTGGGGGGAGAGATAACGACGAAGACCTACGTCGACGTGGATTCCCTGGCCCGCTCCGTCATAAAGGATATCGGCTACACTCACAGCAAGTACGGCTTCAATTACGAGACCTGCGCGGTCCTCAACGTCATCGGCCGCCAGAGCCCGGACATCGCCCAGGGCGTGGACACCGGGGGAGCCGGCGATCAGGGCATGATGGTCGGCTACGCCTGCGACGAGACCCCGGAGCTGATGCCGCTCTCGCTGACGCTGGCGCAGAAGCTTTCGATGCGCCTGGCCGAGGTCCGCAAGAAGAAGATCCTGCCCTACCTGGGCCCCGACGGCAAGTCGCAGGTCACGGTCGAGTACTTCGACGGGCGCCCGGTGCGCGTCGACACCGTCGTCATCTCCTCGCAGCATACCGAGGAGATACTGGACTCCACCGGCCACCAGATAACCGAGAAGTCCAAGCGGGAGATCATAGAGAACGTTATCCTGCCGGTCATCGACAAGAAGATGCTGGACAAGAACACCCGGTTCCTCATCAACCCGACCGGCAAGTTCGTGGTCGGCGGCCCGCAGAGCGACGCGGGCGTCACCGGCCGCAAGATCATAGTGGACACCTACGGCGGCGTGGCCCCGCACGGCGGCGGCGCCTTCTCCGGCAAGGACCCGACGAAGGTCGACCGCTCGGCGGCCTACATGGCCCGCTACGCGGCCAAGAACATCGTGGCGGCCGGCCTGGCCCGGGAGTGCACCGTGCAGGTCGCCTACGCCATCGGCGTGGCCGAACCCGTCGGCCTCTACGTGGACACCCACGGCACCGGCCTCGTCGACGACTCGAAGCTTTCGGAAATAGCGATGAAGGTCTTCGACTTCACGCCCAAGGGCATAATAAGGACGCTCGGCCTCCGCGCCCCGATATTCAGGCGGACAGCGGCCTACGGCCATTTCGGCCGGGGAGACGCCAGGTTCTCCTGGGAGAGGACCGACAAGGCGGCCGAGCTCAAGCGCAGGGCGCTGGGCGCCGGCGCCGCGCGCCGGACGGCGGTAAGGGCCTGAAGGCGGGTCCGGGGGGGGGGCGGATGAAGATACTTGTGGTGGACGACAACCTGCTGGCGGCCGGCATACTGAAGACCGCGCTGGAAAGCCAGGGCCACGAAGTAATGGAGCCGGCCCAGGATTACGACGCGGCGCTGGCCGCCTGCGGGAAGTCGGTCCCCGACCTGGTCTTCGTCGACCTGGTGATGCCGGGCCGCGACGGCCTGGAGCTGATGGAGGCCCTGCGGCGCGAGTTCCCGTCGGTGCGCGTCGCGGTGGCCTCCGCCGTGGAGCAGGCGGGCGTGGACGCCAGGATAAGGGAGCTGGGGGGGATAGGCGTTCTCCGCAAGCCCTTCTCTATGGCGGAACTGAGGTCTTTCATGGATTCGGTGACCGGAAGATGAAAAAAGAACAGGAAGCCGGCGCGCAGGCGTGGAAAACGATGGCGGAAGAGGCGGTGGCCCGCTCCATCGACAAGCTGGCGCGCATCTCTTCGGGCAGATGGGCGCTGAAGGACATAGAAGTGGCGGTCAGCGCCGGGGCCCTGGATCCCTCCGGGGACCAGGACGGCGCCGGCGTCATTTTCACCGTATCGGGACCCGGCTCGCTGCGCTCGCTGATAACCTTCCGCCCGGGCGACGTGGAGGTCATCTCGCGCTGCTTCCTCGGCTACTCCTTCGTCAAGATGAGCTCGATGAACAAGGCGGAGGAACTGCTCATCTCCGAGGTGGGAAATATCCTGTTCAATTCTTTCCTGTCGGTGATCTCGGCCAGGACCGGCGAAATGCTCCTGCCTTCCGTGCCCCGCTGCATACAGGGGGGGCTGGATTTCATAACCGGGACTTTCGCCGAATCCATGCCTTCCTCCCCGTCCGATACCGCTGTGCGGGTGAGGCTGACCCTTTACTGCCGCGACGGCGAGGCCGAATGCTCGGTGCTGCTCGTCATGGGAGAGGAACTCCGGGGCAGGCTGTCGTGAGGACGCTCATGAAAAAAATTTCGCTGACGATGCTCCTGCTGGCCGCGCTGGCGCCGCACCTGCCGGCCCAGCCTTCCGTGACCGGCGCCGTCTGGCAGCTCTCCAAGGCCGCCGGCCAGAAGAGGCTGCCCTACCTGGACGTGCCGGTCCTGAAATTCTCCCGCGCCGGCGTCATGCAGGGGCGGCCCCGCGTCGCGCTTACGGTCGCAAACCCGGCCTCGGGCCCGGTCGAGGGGCTGGTCCTGCGCTACGATTTTTCGATAAACGTCTCGACCGCCGGCGGCAAGGGCGTCTGGACCGTCCCTTTCCATGTCGGGGAGAGCCGGATCTCCCGGCTGGCGCCCCGTTCGGAGCAGAAGGTCCATATATACCAGGCCAACCTGGGCGTCCAGCTGGCCAGGCTAAGGGGCACCGGCTTCCGTCCCAGGGCCCTGAAGATACGCGTCATGGCCGAGCCGCGGGCCGGCGACGACCTGGCCCTGCTGGTCAGGGAATTCGAGATCCCTTTCGAAGAGGCGGAATAACCCGGATGCTGGATATCAAGGCCCTCCGTTCCGATCCCGCCAAGGCCCGCGCGGCCATGGCGGCGCGCGGCGAGGCCGGCCTGCGCCTCCTCGAAGAGGCCCTTGAGAAGGACTCGGCTTACCGCGCCGTACTGGCCGAAGTGGAATCCGCCCGGGCCAGGCGCAAGGACCTTTCCGCCGTCATCGGCAAGTCCCGCGCCGCCGGCGCGCAGCCCGACCCGGCCGCAGCCGCCGAGGCCGAGGCCCTCAAGGAAAAGCTCCGCTCGGGAGAAGAGGCCCTGGCGGCCGCCGAGAAAGAACTGAACGGGCTCATGCTCGCCATGCCCAACCTCCCCTGCGAAGGCGTCCCGCCGGGACGCTCCGCCGAGGACAACCGGCTGGTGCGCGAGGACGTCTCGCGCCGCGCCGAATTCGATTTCAAGCCTCTGGACCATCACGCCCTGGGCGAGGCCCTGGGAATACTGGATTTCGCCGCCGCCTCTAAACTTTCCGGCTCGCGCTTCTCGCTGCTGCGCGGCGCCGGCGCCCGCCTGGAGCGCGCGCTGATACAGTTCATGCTGGACCTGCACACCGGCTCGCACGGCTACACCGAGATCTTCCCGCCTTTCCTGGTGACGCCCGAGGTCCTGACCGGCACCGGCCAGCTGCCCAAGTTCGAGCAGGACCTCTACAGGGTTTCGGCCGAGCCGCCGCTCTACCTGATACCCACCGCCGAAGTCCCGCTTACCAACATGTACCGCGGCGAGACCCTGAAAGAGACCGACCTGCCCAAGAAGTTCACCGCCTACACCGCCTGCTTCCGCCAGGAGGCCGGCTCCTACGGCAAGGACACGCGCGGGCTTATACGCAATCACCAGTTCAACAAGGTCGAGCTGGTCTGGCTGAGCCGTCCCGAGGATTCCATGGCCGCGCTGGAGGAGATGACCGCCGAGGCGGCCAAGGTCCTCGAGCTGCTGGGCCTGCCCTACCGGGTGCTGGAACTCTGCGCCGGCGACATGGGCTTCTCGGCCGCCCGGACCTACGACCTGGAGGTCTGGATGCCCTCGGAGAGCCGCTTCCGCGAGATCTCCTCGTGCTCGAACTGCCTCGATTTCCAGGCCCGCCGCATGAACGCGCGCTTCAAGCGCGCCGACGGGAAGAAGACCGAATTCTTCCACACCCTCAACGGCTCCGGTCTCGCCGTCGGCCGTACCTTCGCCGCCATACTCGAGAACTTCCAGCGGCAGGACGGCAGCGTGGAGATCCCCGAGCCGCTCAGGAAATACACCGGTTTCGATATCATAAAGAAGTGAGGAACCCCGGATGAAGTCTCTTCTCCTCTGCGCGGCGCTGGCGATCCCGGCCGCGGCCGCCAAGCCCGCCTACGAGCCGCTGCCGGCCGAACTGCGCGAACTGTCCAAGAAAGGTCTCGACGCCGTCTACGCCGTCACGCTGCCCGAGGCCCAGAAGCATTTCGACGAAGCCGTGAGAAAATACCCCGACCACCCCTTCGGCCATTTCGGCGTGGCGATGGTGAAGTGGGCGCATTTCGAGTACCTCGAGGACGAATCGGACCCCGTGCTGGACAAGGAGTACGAGGCGCTGACGGAGAAGGCCATAGCCGTGGGGGACAAGTGGCTCAAGCGCCATCCCGGCGACGCCAACGCGCACATGTGCGTGGGCGGCATGCACGGCCTCCGGGCCAGGCTGGCCCTGCTGCAGCACCGCTGGATAAAGGCCTACCTGGAAGGCAGGAAAGCTCTCTCGCACACGCGCAAGGCCCTGGACCTTGACCCGGAGCTCTACGACGCCTACCTGGGGCTCGGGATGTACGAATACTACGCCGGCACCCTTTCCGGCGTGGTCAAGGTCCTGGCGAAGTTCTTCATGAAAGGGGACGCCGAAAAAGGGCTGAAATATCTCAACCTCTGCCGGGAGAAAGGCTACTTCAACTCCACCGCGGCCAAGCTCATACTCGTCGAGATCTACACGGAGACGGGGGGCAGGTACGCCGACCCGAAGACGGCGGTGAAGTGGGCGAAGGAATTGCGGGCCAAGTATCCCGACCACGCCCAGATGCATTTCGTGGAGATAGTTTCGCTTTTCGAGGACAGGCGGTACGCGGAGAGCCGGGCCTCGGCCGAAGATTACCTGAAGCGCCTGGAAAGCGGCGACCCCGTTTACAGGCCCAACTACCTGCCGCGCATACTCGTGGCGCTGGGCACCATCTACCTGGTGGAGCACGAGTACCAGAAGGGGCTGGAAAAATTCCTGCGCGCGCGCCAGACCCTGAAGAAGGACCCGGACGCCCACCCTACCCGATGGGCGGTCTGGGCCGTGGTCCGCGCCGGCCACGCCCTGGACCTGCAGGGCCTGCGCGACAAGGCCCGCGAGCATTACCGCGAGGCGATGTCGTACAAGGACGAATGGGGTTTCGCCGATTACATAAAACCCTATTTCAAGAACCCCTTCGGCAAAAGCGACCTGCCGGGCTCGCTGCCCCCGCCGTAAGGACATGGAGAACGTCTGGTTCGCTCTGGGGCTGACGCTGCTGGCCGGCATGGGGACCGGCGTGGGCAGCCTGATAGCCTTCGCCGCGAAAAAGACCAATTACCGCTTTCTCTCCGTCTCGACCGGGTTCAGCGCCGGCGTCATGCTCTACGTCTCCTTCGTCGAGATCTTCCATAAGGGTTCGTCTTCTCTGGTGGAGGCCTACGGCGACCCGGCCGGCCACTGGGTCAACGCGGGCTCTTTCTTCGCGGGAATGCTGCTGATCGGGCTCATAGACAACCTGGTCCCTTCCTCCGAGAACCCGCATGAGACCCACAGCGAGGCCGAAGAGGCGCCGCTGCACGACCCTAAGGCCCACGTGCCGACCGCGAAAGAGTGCCGGGAGGCGACGGCCGCCGGAGTGCCGGGCGCGCATGAGCATATCCGCAAGGGCAAGCTGATGCGCATGGGCCTTTTCACCGCGCTGGCCATAACCATACACAATTTTCCCGAAGGCATGGCCACTTTCCTGGCCGCGCTCAACGACCCGGGCCTGGGCGTGGCCATAGCCGTGGCCCTGGCGCTTCATAATATCCCGGAGGGCGTCAGCGTCTCGGTGCCGATCTTCTACGCCACAGGGAACAGGCGCAAGGCCTTTCTTTATTCCTTCCTGAGCGGCCTGGCCGAACCGGTGGGCGCCCTGGCCGGCTATTTCGGACTGCTGGTCTTCCTGGGAGAAGGCGGCGTGGTGCCGCCGCAGCTAATGGGCGCCATTTTCGCCGGCGTGGCCGGCATCATGGTCTATATCAGCGTGGACGAACTGCTGCCGACCAGCCGGGCTTACGGCAGGGGACACGACAGCCTCTTCGGCCTGGTCGCGGGCATGGCCGTCATGGCGCTCAGCCTCCTGCTGATGAAGTGATCCTCACATTATGACGGTCAAGGAATTCGAGAAGGTGGCGGCGGAGGCCGTCAAATCGCTCCCCCCCAAGCTTAAAGCCGCGCTCGATAATATGGTGCTGGCCGTCAAACCCCTGCCCACCCGGGCCCAGGACCGCGAGTTCGGCGAGGGACTGCTGGGCCTCTACGAGGGCGTGCCGCTGCCCGACCGGGGGACCGGCTACAGCGGCGCCATGCCCGACAAGATCACCCTTTTCAAGGACAACCTGGAAGCGGAATGCCTTACCCGCGCGGAGCTGGAGGAGGAGATCCGCCATACCGTCATGCACGAACTGGCGCATTACTTCGGCATGGACGACGAAGAGCTGGAGGAGAAGGGGCTTTACTGAAGGAGGTCTCCGGACCGGCGCGACCGCGCCGCCCTGCCGAAACCCGCCCGCCGGCGGGTCTTTTATTTCCCGGCGGAACGCAGCCAGTCCGCGAGGCGGCGCATGCCTTCCTCTATGGCGACGGAGGGGGCGTACCCCAGTTCGCGGCGGGCGGCCGAGATGTCGAACCAGTGGGCGGTGGAGAGCTGATCCACGACGAAGCGCGTCAGCGGCGGCTCGGTCGAGGTTCCCGTAAGCCGCCAGGCCGTCTCCAGGACGGCCGCCGCGGCGCGGGCGGCGGTGTATGGGACGGACCTTGTCACGGGCGGCGCGCCCGCCGCGGCCAGTATCATGTTCACGATGTCCCAGTTCGGGCGCGGGTCGCCCTGGCTGATGAAATACGCTTTTCCCGCGCAGGCGGCGCCGGGAGCCAGTTTTTCCGCGGCCAGCAGGTGGGCGGCGGCCGCGTCGTCTATGTAAGTGGTATCTATCAGCTTATTGAAAGAGCCGATCCGGCGCAGTTTCCCGGCCCGCCCGCGGGCGATTATCGTGGAGACCATGTGGTCCCTGCCCGGGCCCCAGACCAGGTGCGGCCTCAGCGCGGCCGTTGAGAAGGAGCCGTCATTGGCGGCCAGGACCGCTTTTTCCGCCAGCGCCTTGGTGGCGGCGTAATGCGAATCCGACCTTTCCGGGTAGGGCGCGCTCTCGTCCCAGCCCTCCACTTCGGAGCCGCCGGCCGGGTAGACCACGCTGGGCGTGCTGGTGAAAACGAACTTCTTCACGCCGGCGGCTTTGGCCGCTTTCAGCAGCGTCTCGGTGCCGGTAACATTGTCGCGGTAAAAATCTTCGTAAGGGCCCCACATGCCGACCCTGGCGGCGACATGGAAGACCGTGTCGCGGCCCTCGCAGGCCGCCGCCGCGGCGGCCGGGTCGGCCACGCTGCCCCGCACGCTTTTAACGCCGAGCGAGTCCAGCCCGGGATAGGCGCCGCGGGAGATATTGCGGACATCCTCGCCTTTCGAGAGGAGGAGCCGGACTATCGCCCCGCCCAGGAACCCGCCGCCGCCGGTCACCAGAGCCTTCATAAGCGGGCTTAGTCCTGGCCCCCGTCCTTTTTCAGTATTTCCGCGGCCCAGGCGGCCAGTTTTTCGCGGCCTATCTTGGCGTTGTGGCGCACGTCGACCGGGAAGCCGCGGTGATAAAGCACGGTCCGTATGTTCCTTGTCAGGGGGTTGGCGGCGGCCAGCGCCAGCAGTTCCCCCGTGAGGGGTTCGTAAGGGCCGCCTTCCTCTTCCACGCAGATCACCGGCCGCTGGCGGCCGGGTTCGCCAACCCCGACAAGGGCCGTGCGCCTTACCCGCGGGTGGGCGTTGAACACCGCTTCGCAGGGTATCGTGTAAAGCGTCCCGTCCGCCGTGATAACGCGGTGGGACTTGCGGCCGCAGAACCAGAGCCGGCCATCGGAGTCCCGCCAGCCGGCGTCACCCATCCTGTGATAGACCGAGCCGCCGGCCCCCTTTATCTTGGCCAGGGCGTCGGCTTCGGGCCTGTTGAAATAGGACGGGGAGACTATCGGACCCCTCACGGTTATTTCGCCTACCACGCCGTCCTTCACGAGGAGGTCCGGGGACCATTCCGCTATGGGGCCGTCTTCTGTCTTTATGAGCGAGATCTCTACGCCGGGCCAGGGTTTTCCCACGCAGACGCCGAAACCGGGCCCCAGGGCGGACAGCTCTTCCCCTGAAATACAGGCCACGGGCAGCGCCTCGGTCGCGCCGTAGGGAGTGTGCACCGGCACGCCGGGCCGCAGCATCTTCGAGACGCGGTCTATTACCGCCTGCCGCACCGGTGCGCCGCAGGAGATGACGCGCTCAAGGTGCGGCAGGCGCGTCCCCGTCCTTTCGCCGTAGCGGCCGAGATTGTCTATAAGGGCCGGCGAGCCGAAAAGCTGCACGGCCTTGTGTTCGTTCATGAGCCGGCAGAGCATGGCCGGGTCGGCCGCCGCGGGGCGGGTGAAATCCATCTCCGGTATCGCTATGGTCAGCCCCAGCGCGACGTCGAAAAGGGCGAAGAGGGGGAAGGTCGGCACGGAGGCGAAGCCCGGCTTTATGCCGAAATAATCTTTAAGCATCGCCGCCTGGGCGTGCAGCATGGCGTGGGTGTAGACGGCGCCCTTGGGCGCGCCGGTGCTGCCCGAGGTGAAATTTATCGAGGCCGTCCTCGGCGTATGCGCCGGGTCGGGCGAGGCCGCGCCGCGTCCCAGCCGGCGCAGGTCCGCCAGCGTGAGTCCGCCCCAGAACAGCCTCCGCCCCGCCGTTATGTTGAGCCTGGAGGAGGGAGCCCAGCCGAAGAGGATCCTGGCGAAATGGGCTTTGGTCACGCCGGCGAACGCTTCGGGAGCGGCTTCGGCGAGGCAGCGCTTCATCGCGGGCAGGCCTATGCCCGGGTCGATGAGGACCGTTATCGCCCCGGCCCGGTACAGTGCGAAAGTGAGCGCCAGGAAATCGGCGGAGGGCGTTATCAGCAGGGCGACGCGGGCGCCGGGCCTGACGCCGGCCGCGCGCAGTCCGGCCGCCAGCAGCGCGATGTCGGCCTCCAGTTCCGCGAAGGTGACGGATACGCCGCCGGCGACCACGGCGGGGCCGTCTGGAAGTTCCCGAGCCCTGTCGGCTATGAGCGAAGAGATATTTGGCGGATGCATCAGGGGCGCAGGATGAATTCCTTTACGAGCGGTATGACTTCCTCTTTGGCGTCTTCCAGTATGTAATGGCCGCAGTCGGGAAACTCCCGTACCTCGGCCGACGGAAAGCGGCGGCGCCACTCCGACAGGAAATGGCGGTCGAAGACGAAGTCCTTCGGGCCCCAGCAGACCAGCATCGGTTTCCCCTCCAGCAGCGGGAGCCTGTCCTGCGTCTCGGACACCACGGAGTAGGACCTGTCCGCGTGACCGAGCGGGATGTCCTCCACGAAGCGCAGCGTGGCTATGCGGTTCGCCCAGGAATCATAGGGGGCGGCGTAGGCCGCGCGCAGGGCGGAGGGCATGCGGCGCCGCTTGCACCCCACCCAGGCCGCGCCGCGGGCGAAGGCGTTGAAGCCCCGCACCAGCAGCGCGCCCAGCGGCGTGCGGACCAGGGCCAGCGCGGCCGGGAAGGTCTTTGAGGAGGGCAGGAAGAAGGCCGCGGTATTGAGGACCACCAGTTTCTCCACGCGCTCCGGGTTGCGGACGGCCCAGGCGAAGCCTATCATGCCGCCCCAGTCGTGCACGACCAGCGTGATCTTTTCCTTCAGCCCCAGCGAATCGACCAGGGCGCCGATATCCTCCACGCGGTTATTGAGCGTATAGTCGTAGCGGTCGTCGCCCGGCTTGTCCGAGAGGCCGCAGCCGATATGGTCCGGCACGACGACGCGCCGGGAGTCCCGGAGGGCCAGGGCCAGGTCCCTGTAATAGAAGGACCAGGAGGGATTGCCGTGCAGCATCAGGACCGGCCTGCCTGAGCCTTCGTCCAGGTAATGCATGCGCAGTCCGTCGCGGACCCGCAGGTATTTGCCGGAGAAAGGGTACATTCCGCGCGTAACGCCTTCGGGGAGATCGCCCATGTTCACCACTCCAAGCCCATCATTATCGTATTGAGTCCGCTGCCGATGCCCAGGAACCCGACTTTGTCTCCCGGAGCGAGGAATTCGCGCTCGTCCGCTATGGCGGCCGCCACGGGAAGCGCGGCGGTGCCCATATTGCCCAGGTATTCGTAAGTCTGGAAATCCTTTTCCTCCGGCATGCCGATGGCTTCCAGGACGCTCCGGCGGTGGGCGCCTCCCACCTGGTGGCAGACCAGCTTGTCCACTGCCGCGGGTGAGAGGGCGAGCTCGCGCAGCAGGTCCTCCCAGGTGGCCCGCCCCAGCGCGACGCCGTGCCTGAGCACCGCCGTGGCGTCGGTGCTCATGCGGTCGCGGTGCCAGACGCACAGCCTGTGATGTTCGGGAGCGGTGCGGCAGACGCCGCCGAGAAGGCGGTGGCGCCGCCCGGCCGCCGGGAAGGAGCCGTCCGTCAGCAGTACGGCGGCGGCGCCGGACCCGCCGGTCAGGGTGGCCAGCGAAAGGCGGAAGGTTTCGAAGTCCCGGCGCTCCAGCATATGGGAGATCATCGCCTCGTTGATCTCGCGCGAGGTTTCGCAGGTGACGGCCAGTCCGGCCCTTATCTGTCCCAGCTCTATGCGGTTGGCGATGTCCAGCATTCCGTTGAGAGCGCCCAGGCAGGCGTTTGAGATATCGAAGACGGCCGTCGCCGGCGCGGCTCCCAGCTTATGCGCGACGGCGGCGGCGGTAGCGGGCTCGCTGTGCTCCCGGCAGACCCCGCCGTATATCAGCGCGCCGAGGTCGGACGCCTTCAGGCCCGCCTGCCCGAGGGCTTTCATGCCGGCGCGCGCGGCGCCTTCGGAGAGGGCGAAGCCCTCGTCCCACCAGCGGCGCTCGCGTATGCCGGTCAGGGCCTCCAGCTGGCCGGGAGGGATATGCAGCGCCTCGAGCACGGGGAGTATCCGCTTCTCGAGCTCGGAAGAGGTGACGACGTTGGGCCCGAGCTCGTAGCCTATCGCGTCGACGAAGACTTTGGAATATTTCATGGGATCAGTTTTACCGCGAAATCCTTCATCTGGTAAATCGTCAGGCCGTCCACTATCAGGAAACCGTCGGCTTTGAGCGTCCTCGACGCGTCGTCCGCGCCGGTGATATGAGCCTCCACCGTGACCAGGGCGTTCTTCGGCACCACCTGGCCGCGGTAGATCCAGGTATGCTTCGCGCCGGGGGCCATGGCTTCGAAGCGGCTGTCCGCGCCGAGGTCCGGCCGGTCGCAGAGCTCCCGGCACCGACTGCGGACAAAGCCGCCCTGATCCGGCCAGCGTTTCAGCGCGGCGGCTTTCATGAGGTTGATGAAAGATTCGAGGCCGAGCGAGCCGGGGCAGACCGGGTCCTGGTAGAAGTGAGCCTTGAAGAACCACTCCGCCGGGTCCACTTTCCTGAGTCCGCGCGCGAAGCCCAGCCCGGCAGGTCCGCCGCCGGGTATATAGGTCTCTACGGAATCGAGCATGATAAGCTCTTTGCCCGGCAGCGCGGGCAGGGCGGCGAGGTCCAGCGGCACGGCGCCGGCCAGCTCCGCCGCGGAAGGGGTATAGCGGGCCGCGCCGCGCACGCCGACCTGATCGGCCAGGGCTTTCTTGGAGAAGAAGCCGAACTGAGTGACGCCCTTGTATACCGTCCGGCCCTTGCGCAGGACTTCCATGTCGTAGTCCTGTATTATCATGCCGCCGGACTGCGAGACCTTCGTTATCTTCACTTTGGTGACCAGTACGCCGGCGTCGGGCATGACTTCGGCGTACTGGGTCGCGGTGCCGCCGAGGTTGCGGAAGGAGAGGTCGGAGGGGCTGGTCAGCGCCGAGCCGAGATAGGCGGCCAGCCAGCCGCAGGGCTGCAGGGCGGCCTCGAGCAGGACGGCGAAAGGCATGGACTTCTGTCCGCCGGCGCCGAAATACCACCCGCCGGGCGGGACATCGTACTCCGCCTCGATATAACCGCCGGCCTTGAGCTCCCACTGGCGGCAGTTCTCTATCTTCACGATACGGTCGAGGAACTTGTACGGGTCGCCGGGCAGCCGGGCTATGACGCGCTCCGAGTCGAAGACCTTGTAGCGGTCGCCGAAGGCCTCGGAGGGCTTGCCGACGGCGAAAGCGGTGATGCTGGCGTTGTCGAAAATGGCCGGGCGGGGCCCGGAGGGCTGCGGCGCCGCCGCGTCGGTCCAGAGCGCCTCTATGGCCTCTTTCTTCGCGCCGCCCATGCGTATGGACATGTCGTGGATGTGGATGATGCGCCGGCCGTCGGCGTACATGAAGGCGTCCGCTACGGCGTAGGGAGTTCCGTCCTCCTTGTAGCCTATCTCCTTGACGACGATCTCGTACATCGCCTTTTTAGTGGAAGGCAGCACCTGGCCGCGGCATTCGAGGCGGCTGGTGACGCCGGGCACCGGCTCGTACCAGCAGGACCCCTCCTCGGCCACCCAGCCCAGCCGCAGCAGCAATACGCGGAAAGTGTGCAGGCAGCATTCGTACATCAGCGTGCCCGGCATGACGTTGTCGTCTATGAAATGGCAGACCAGGTGCCAGTCGTCGGGGCGTATGTCCATCTCGCCCTTGACCGTGCCCAGGCCGTAGCGGCCGCCGTCCGGGGAGAGTTCCAGTATCCTGTCCACCAGCTTCATCCTGCCTGACGGCAGGCCGACGGGCCTGGCCAGCGGGAGCCCGGCGAAGGCGGGGCCGAAGCAGGCGGCGTAGTCGCCGCGGCGCAGGGCTTCCAGCTGCGCTTCCGAAAGGGATTCTTTGCCGCCCGTGAAGGGCGCTGGCGGCCGCCAGTTCTCCGGGGCTTTGCCGCGGGCGGGGGCCTGTTCATCGGCGGTCAGCACCACTCCCCTGCCCTTCGCGAGTTCCTCCGGGGTGAAGAAGCCGGCGCAGCCTTTCTTCATGCTGATGAGCGGCTCGCCGTAGACCCAGCTCTCGTAGTTGAAGAAGAAAAGCCAGATATCGCCGTTCTGCGCGAAGCGCTCGATGTTTATGTCGTAGCGTATGGTCCGGCCCGGCTCCGGCAGGCCGCGGTGGAAGGTCACCTCGGCGTCGAGCAGGCGGTACATCGCCAGGCCGCGCGTGCGGGCGTCTATGCCGAGGTAGCCCGAGAGGAAAAGGTCGGCCTGGCCGGCCTCTACGGCGATGCAGGTCGGTATGCGGCCGCAGTCGAGGTACCAGGCGTCCGGCAATATGTCGTGCTCGGTGACCACATTGCCCGACTTGAGAGAGCCGGGCTCGCCGCGCACGCTCAGGATCCGGTCCACCAGCATCAGCGGCTCGCCGGGCAGGCGCACGCGCGTCGGGTAAGTGTCGGCCCCGGCGAAGGCCGGGCCGAGGACCTTGGCGATGGAGCCGACGGCGAATTCCATGCACTGTTCGCGGGTCATGAAGACTTCAGGGGCCGGCGAGGAGCCGGAAAGCTTCAGCGGTGGCGGGGCCGGGGACAGCGCGGCGCCCGGCATATCGGCGGCGGACACCATGCGGAATGGCGTCCCGGCGCCGTTAGCCAGGCTGCCCTGGAAGGCGATGTTGCGCGACTGCATTTCGCCGAAATTATTGGAGAGCCGCAGGAAGATCTCATGGGCGCGGGCCTTGGCCTCGTTCGCCGCGGCGAAGGCGCGCAGGTATTCGGGAGCGTCGCCGGCGGCCGGAAGGGGCAGCGCGCGGCCGGGCGGGAGCGCCGCGGGCGGGAGCGGAACCGGGACGCCATTCCGCATGGCGTCCCCCGCTGATACAGGCTGAACGGGTCCGGCTGCCGCGGCGGCGGGGACGGCAGCCGCGGGGACGGGGGCCGTGAGCGGCGCGGGAGCTTTCGGGACCGGCCGCCAGTCCAGGGGCGAGGGAGGGGGGACCGACAGGGCGGCCTTGATCAGTTTCTTGCCGGCCGCGGCGTCGCGGTGGCCGCGAGCCAGCGAATCCCTGCCGTAGAGAGCGCGCAGGTCCACGGGCGCTCTTTCCGCCAGCAGCCTGGCCAGCAGCCGCAGTACCGAACCGGCGGCGTCCTGTCCCTTCACGCAGGCCGACCTGGCCGCGTGCGGGCTGTTGGCCAGTATCTTGTCTATCATCCTGACGCAGGAGGCCTGCGGGCCGAGCTCGACGAATATCCTGGCGCCGTCCTCGTAGGCGCGCCTGACGAGGGCGGGGAAATCGAGCGCGTGCACGGCCTGCGCGACGACGGAGTCCGCCGCGCTTTCCCGGGTCACTTCGTAGGCCTTCTTCCAGGCGCCGCTGTAGAATTTAACGCCCGCCGGCGCGGAGGTGGGCAGCAGGTGCAGGTCGCGGTACTGCTTCTCCACCAGCTTGGCCGCCTCGAAATGGACCGCGGCGCCCTGCAGCGGCAGGAAGACGCAGCCGAGCCCGTCCACCAGCGACTTGACCGCCTTGCGGTAGCCGCCGACCACGCATTCCAGCGGCGCGTTGACGATGAGCAGCGCGGCGCGCTCGGCGCCTTTGAGGGCCATATGCACCGTCTCGGCCGGGCGGTCGATGACGCCCAGCACCCAGTCGGCCTTCTCGTCCTTGGGCAGGTTCCAGAACCGGCGTGCGGCGTCGCAGGGCCCCGCCAGGTCGCTGACGAAGAGGCTGGATTCGTTGACGCGGCGCAGCATCTCGTCGCGGGCCGTCCAGGCGCGGGTGGCGAAAAGGGCCGCGACTTCGCCCAGGCTGTAGCCGATGACGGAGGAGGGCGCGACGCCCAGCGAGCGGACCAGGTCGCTCACGGCGGTGCCGTGGGACACGGAGGCGAATACCATGGACTTGTAGTCGTCCACTATGGCCAGTTCCGCCTCCTGCTGCCAGCCCTTTTCCCAGGTCAGCCGCCAGGGCATGAAAAGGGCGGGCGCCATCTGGTCGCGCAGGTAGCCGTTCTCGGCGTCGAGCCGGCGCATTATCTCCGGCCACTGCGTCCACAGGCCGCGGCCCATGCCGATATAGTGATTGCCGGAGCCGGGGAAGACGAAGGCGAGGTTGCCGGGCCTGTAGAGAGGTTCCGGCGAATAGTTGATACGGTCGGAGACTATCGGTCTCTCCGGGGCGGCGCGCAGGGCGGCCGCGGCGTCGCGGCAGAGCGAGGCCAGCCCGGCGGCGTCCGGGGCCAGCAGTACGCAGGCCCGCTTTTTCGCGGGCCGCGAGCCGGACCTGGCGAACCAGTCCCGGGCGGTCTTCTCTACGTTCTCCCCGGGCTTACGGGCGGCCAGCCAGCCGCGCAGTTCGTCCAGACCGGCCAGCACGCCGCGCGCGTCGTCGTCCTCGACGGCGAAAAGGGCTTCGGCGCGGGCGCCCAGCGGCTGGCGGCGTTCGAGCTGCTGGCGCTCGCCGTCCTGGCCCTCGAGCGCCTCGAGCACCACGTGGGCGCAGTTGCCGTCCTGTCCCAGCGAGTTGACGCCGGCCCGGCGCGGGCCTTCGGCGCGGTTGCGCAGCCAGTACTGGGGCTCCGAAGGCAGATGGAAGCGTTTCTTCGCGCGGGCCAGCGCGGCCAGCGGCGAGACCGGCACGGAAGGGGGGATTATTTCCTGGTAGAGGGCGAGCGCCGCTTTCACGACGCCGGCCAGGCCGGCCGCCGCGCCGGTGCGGCCGGTCACGGGGTTGAGCGAGCCCAGGGCGCAGGGCAGGGGCGCGGCGGAGACGCCGTAGAAATCGGTGAGGGCCTCGGCCTCGGCCGCGTCCTCGGCCGGGACGCCGCTGCCGGAGGTCTCGAGGTAGCCGACGGTGGAGGGGTCCGCCTGCGCTTCGGCGCAGGCTTCGCGCATGGCCGCCGCGCAGGCCCGCGGGGAGGGGGCCGGGGAGTCCACGCCTCCGCCCGAGGCGAAGCCCAGGCCCTTTATCACGGCGTAGACGCGGTCGCCGTCCCGCAGCGCGTCGTCGAGACGCTTGAGGACCAGGGCGCAGGCGCCTTCGCCCGCGGGGCCGCCGTCGGCGGAGGAGTCGAAAGGCCTGGCCCGCTCCGAGAAGGGCCGCAGCGCGGACTCGGCGGCCAGGGCGCGCGGGTCCCCGTCGAGCGAGACGGCCCCGGCCAGCGCGGAGTCCAGCTCGCCGGCTCGCAGGGCCCGGACGGCCGCTTCCAGGGCGCGCAGGCCGGAGGTCTCGCCGGAGGAGATGGTGAAGCTGGGGCCGCCGACGTGGAATTCGCGGGCTATGCGGCTGGCCACTATGCCGCCCAGCGCGCCCATCGTGCGGTTGGCCGAGAGAGCGGGCCCGGCCTTGTCGCGCAGGGAGTCGGTCAGGGCCTTCTCCTGGATGGCGTCGAGCTTCCAGCCCTTGTCGGCGGCCAGCCTGCGCGCGGTATCCGCCAGCGACCAGCGGAAATGGAAATTCGTGGTATTGTGGTCCAGTTCGAGGCCGATGAAGACGCCGGCGTTCTCAAGGCCCTTCCCGGAGGCGTCCGCCACCGCGCGCGCGGCGGTGTCGAGCATCAGCAGCTGCTGCGGCAGCATCTCCTCCAGCTCGCGCGGGGGTATGCGGTAAGCGTCCGGGGCCGCTCCGACCTCGCGGAGATAGAAGCCCCTGGCCGCGGCGGGCAGGCCGCGGCGGCGTTCGGCGGGCAGTTCCCCCGGTTGCGCGGCGGCGGCGCCGAGCGCCGCCTCCTGGAACTCGCGCAGGTCGGACAGCCCGCCGAAGCGGGCCGCCATGCCGACTATGGCCACCGGCGCCTGCCGGTCGGCCCGCGGCCGCTTGAAAGAAGGAACGAACGAGGACTGGTACTCCTCCACCAGCACGTGGGCGTTTATGCCGCCGAAGCCGAAGGCGCTGACCGCGGCCCGGCGCGGCGTGCGCGAGTCGCGCTGCGCCCAGTCCGACGCTTCGCGCGCCACGCGGAAGGGCGAGCCGTCCAGCCGCACTTTGGCCCCCGGCCTGGCGAAGTTGGCCGTAGGCGGCAGCGTCCTGTTCTGGAGCGCTAATATGGTCTTCATCAGGCCCGCGGAGCCGGCGGCGGTGAGCAGGTGGCCGATATTGGACTTGACCGAGCCTAGCACGCACTGGCCTTCGCTCCAGCCGCGCTCGCCCCAGAGGGCGCGCAGGCTGTCCACTTCGACCGGGTCGCCGGTCGGCGTGCCGGTGGCGTGGCATTCGATATGGTCTATCTGCGAGGGGGACAGGCCGGAGCGCCCGTAGGCCTCGCGCATGGCGTAGAGCTGGCCGGGGGTGTTGGGAGCCAGCAGGCTGCCGCCCACGTCGTTGGAGAGGCCGATGCCGGTTATCAGCCCGTAGATCCGGTCGCCGGCGCGCACGGCGTCGGAGAGGCGCTTGAGCAAGAACATGCCGGCGCCTTCGCCCACCACAAGGCCGTCGGCGGCGGCGTCGAAAGGAGCGGGCCGTCCCGACGGGGAGAGGGCGCGCAGCTGGGAGAAGCCCATCTGCGTGTAGAGCGACGCGGGGCGCGATACGCCGCCGGTTATCATGGCGTCGGCGCGGCCCGAGCGCAGCGCGTCGACGGCCAGCTTTACCGCGTAAAGGGACGAGGCGCAGGCCGCGTCGAGCGTGAAGCTGCCGCCGGAAAGACCCAGCGCCCGCGCTATGACCGCGCCCGGCAGGCCGGCGGGGCGGGCGTTGAGCGGGTCGGTGGCGGGAAGCGGGGGGGAAAGGCGCTTTCCCAGCGCGGCCTCCTCGAAGGCCGGCAGCAGCGTCTCTACCGAGAGGGCCGAGACGGCGTCGGTGGGGAGGACTATGTTGCCGATGATGACGCCGGTGCGGGCGCGGTCGACGCGCTTCTCGCCGGCGTCGAGCAGGGCCCGCCTGGCCGCGTGCAGCGCCAGGTGGAAGACGGGGTCCAGCCGGGAGATGAAGGCCTCGCGCAGGTCGAAGCCCGCGGCGTCCAGCCGGAAATCCTCCACGAAGCAGGCCCGGGTCGAATAGACCTTGTCGGGCGCGCCCTTCTGCGGATCGAAAGCCTCGCCGCCGGGCAGCAGCCAGCGGCCCGCGGGGACCTCCCGGGACGAGCAGACCCCGCCGGCCACGTTGTTCCAGAAGGCCGGCAGGTCGGGGGCGCCGGGGAAGATGCCGCCGGCGCCTACGATGGCTATGGGCTGTTCCTTCATCCTGCCGTCGGGCTCAGCTCCTTCCTGCGGAAAGCGGCGTTAAGGGCGGCGTCGACGGTGGCCTCGTAGCCTGTCAGCCTGGCCACCAGCGCTCCCTTCTCGTCCGTGAAATCTATGTCGGCCGCGCAGGCGTGCTCCGCCGAACGGGTCACGCGCGCCGAGATCCTGGCGCCCTTCTCGGGGAAGCGCGCGAACTGCCTGTACGAGGCCGCGGAGTTGGGCAGCGAGCAGGCGCCCGAGTTCTCGAAGGTCCAGAGTATCAGCCCCTGGAAAGCGGCGTCGAGGGCGGCCGGGTCGGCCAGCCAGCGGTCGCGCGGCGCGCCGCGCATCCACGAGGCCGGCGGAAGAGCGGCGGCGGCGTCGAGGACTATGCCCGTCTCCGAAACGCCGGCGACGGAGCGGATGAACCGCATGTCCTCGCCGTGGAAAAGTATCTCGGCGTAGGCCTTCTCGGGAGTGCGGGAGTACGCCTTCATCGGGAAATCGGGGGCGGCGGCCGGAGCCTTGGGCAGCGAGGCCGCCAGCGCGATGCGGGCGCCGGCGTGCAGTTCGCCGGACGGCCCGCGCAGTTCGGTCTTGACGAAGAAGAGGCCGTTCTCTTTGACTGGTTTGCCGGCCAGCGCCGAGACGCGGTATTCCCCGTCGGAGAGCAGTACGCCCTTGTAGACCTTCAGGCCGTCGAAGCCGTGGAACAGCAGGCCGGGATTGCCGTGCAGGGCGGCGTGCGCCAGCCATTCGGTCATCACGGCGGTCGGTACCACCGCCCGCCCGTTGATGACGTGCGAGCGGAGGAAGGGGCAGCCGGCCACGGAGACCGGCAGTTCGAAGGCGCGCGAGAGCGGCGCGCCGCCGCTTTCCGCCGGCGGCGCGGCCGCGGCTTTGGGCCTGGCCACCACCACCACTTCGGCCGGCCCGTCGGGCGAGGCCAGTTCGTCGGCGAGGAACCGCCCGCCTTCGGCCAGGCCGATGACTCCCACGCCTTCTTTGGCGAAAAGGGCTTTCAGGCCGTCGTTGACCATGCCGCCGTCCCACGGGCCCCAGTTGAACGAGGTCACGCGGCAGTCGGGCAGCCGGCGGGCCAGCAGGCGGGCCGTCTTGTTGAGAACTTCGTTGGCCATGGCGTAATCGCACTGGCCGGTGCGGCCGAACCGCGCGGTGGAGGAGGAATACAGCGCCACGGCTTTGAGCGCCGCCAGGTCGAGGGCGGAGAGGATATTGCGCAGGCCCGTCACCTTGGTGTCGAAGACCGAGTCGAACTGGGCGTCGGTCTTGTCCAGTATGAACTTGTCGGCCAGGACGCCGGCTCCGTGCACCAGGCCGCGCACCGGGCCCAGGTCCTTCCTGATCCTCGCCACGGTATCGGCTACCGCCGCCGCGTCGCGTATATCGGCGGAATAGTAGGCGGCGCGGGAGCCGGCCGCCTCGAAGCGGTTGAGCTGCGCGCGTATCTCGCGCGCGGCCAGTATGGAGGCGCAGCGCTCGCCGGCGGTCCTGGGCGTCATGCCGGGCTCGCGGGAGATGAGCGCCTTCTTTATGTCGGCGTCGGTGGAGCAGGCCGCCAGCCACGGCTCTTCGGCGGCCGGCAGAGGGCTGCGGCCGACCAGCGCCAGCGAGGCGCCGCAGGCGGCGGCCAGCGCGGCCGCGGCTTCCGCGGTGACGCCGCGCGCCCCGCCGGTGATGAGGACGGTGTCGCCCTTGGCCAGCGGGAACTTACCGGGCGCGGCCCTTTCGGAGCCGCTAAGCAGTACTACCTTGCCGCCGTTCTCGGACAGGCCCAGCTCGGCCGGACCTTTGAAGAAGAGTTCGTCCGCCACGGCGCGCGCGACCGAGACCGTATGCGTCCAGCCGGAGGCGGCGTCCAGGGCGCGGCAGGAGACCTCCGGCCATTCGCGGGCCGCGGTCTTGGCCAGGCCGGCCAGTCCGCCGAATACCGGGTCCTGCTCCGATTTAAGGCCGGCCACGCCGAAGGCGCCGTCGAGCCTGGAGACGGTCAGCAGGCAGGCGCCGCCCGATCTGCCGGCGGCCCTGAGGGCGGGCCCCGCTGAGCGGACCAGCCTGAAGGATTTTTTAAGCGAGAGTTCCGACCCTTCGTTCCAGAATCCCTTTTTATCCAGCTTCGCGGCTGGCGCGAGCACGACCAGGGCGGCCAGGGCCGCCGGGACCGCGGGGGCGGCGTCGGGCGAGATCTTCTCCGCCTTGTAGCCCCGGCCGGTGAGGTCGCCGGCCACGGCGTCGGCCAGCGGCGAACCGTCGTCGGTTATCCAGACGGGCAGCGACTTGTCCAGTTTCAGGGCTTCTCCGCGGGCCGACTGGTCGAGGTCCGCGAGCTTGAGGACTTCGCGCGCGATCTCCGTCTCCATGGCGGGCGCCGCCGCTTTCGCCGGCGCGGCGGCCGGCGCCGGAGCGGTGCCGGCAGTCAGATGGGCGGCTACCTGGCGCAGCGTGCGTATGGTGCCGAGCTGTTCGGGCGTGATGCGCGGGGCCTGCGGGAGTTTCTCCTGGAGCTCCGAGAGAATGGCGACGCGCTTAATGGAATCGATGCCGAGGTCGGATTCCATGTCCATGTCGGGATTGAGCGACTCCA
>JAVHLJ010000009.1:0-56824 GCA_031082205.1 Elusimicrobiales bacterium | reverse complement strand
CCGCCTGCCGCGGAAGGGGCGGCGGGCCGCGCGGAGGCGGCCGCGGCGCCGGCGGGCATGCCGGCCGCGAGATGATCGCCCACCTGGCGCAGCGTGCGTATGATGCCGAGCTGCTCGGGCGTGATGCGCGGGGCCTGCGGGAGCTTCTCCTGGAGCTCCGAGAGAATGGCGACGCGCTTGATGGAATCGATGCCGAGGTCGGATTCCATGTCCATGTCGGGATTGAGCGACTCCACGGGGTATCCCGTCTGCGAGGAAACTATTTCCAGCAGGACCCCGGAGACGTCCGGCCCGGCTGAATGGACGGGCGCGGGCGCGGCTGGCGCCGCGGGAACGGCACGGACCGGGGCGGGAGTCTGCGCCGCGGGCATGGCCGCGGGGGTGAACGCCGGCAGCGGCGCGGGCGACCCGCCGAGCGTGACGCGCTGCTGGTCGATGAGGGCCTGGAAGGAGCGCTGCGCCGCCTCCTGGCCTTCGAGGAACCTGGCGTGCAGTATGGCGGTCTGCTCCTGCAGCCGCTGCATGGCGGCCATGCTCTCCTGCGTTATGCGCATGGCTTCCGAGACCTGTGCCGGCTGGGCGGAGGGAGTGAAAGCGGACGGCGCCGGGGCGCGCTGCGCGCCGACCGGGCGCTTCGGCGCCGCGGAAGGCTTGCGCGGCGAGCGGTAGCCCGCCCCGGTGACCTTCACCGCCAGCTTGGAGACCTTCTTTTCCAGCGCGTCCTTCGCGCCGGCCTCTCCGCCTTCCCAGGCGGAGAGGTCCATGGCGCAGCCGAGAGAGGCCAGGCGAGCCAGGGCGCGGGCCATGTCGGCCACGCCGTTCTTCCTGCCGGACGAGGCGTCGAGCGCGAAAGCCGTGTGTTCTTTGCCCGCGAGTATCTGCCCGGCCATGCCGGTCAGCCGGGACCCCGGGCCGACCTCGAGGAATATCCTTATCCCGTCGGCGTACATTCGCTCTATCATCGCGGTGAACTCCACCGGCGAGGCGAGCTGCGAGGCCAGCGTCAGTCGGGCCCCGTCCGCGTCGCCGGGGTAGGGCGAGCCGGTCTTGTTGGAGTAAACGGCGGCGGCCGGCTTGTTGAACTTCACCCGGCCGAGGCCGGCGGCGAATTCCTTCTGCGCGCCGGCTACCAGCGGGCTGTGGAAAGCCGCCGAGACCTGCAGGCGCGTGCACTTGAGGCCGCGCGCGGCCAGGCGCTCCGCCGCCAGTTCTATCTGCGCTGTCGCGCCGGAGAGTACGAACTGGGCGGGAGTGTTCTTGTTGGCGATGACGAGGTCCAGTTTCTCCTCTTTCACCGCTTTCTCCACTTCGGCCAGCGGGGCCTGTACCGCGAGCATGCCGCCGCGGTCGCCAGAGCCGGCGGCCATCAGTTCGCCGCGCAGCCTGGAGAGGGCGAACAGGTCGGCGTCGCCGAAGGCGCCGGCGGCGCAGAGGGCCGGCAGTTCGCCGTAGCTGTGGCCGGCGAAGGCCGCCGGCTTCACGCCGAAGGCGGCCAGCGCGCGCCAGGCCCCGAAAGAGGCCGCGCCGAGGGCGGGCTGGGCCACGCGGGTGTCTTTCAGTTCCTCGGCCTGGCGCTGCCGCGCCTCGGCGGTGAAAGCGGGACGCGGGTAGAGGTAGTCGGAGAGCGGCTTGTCCCCGCCGAAAGCGGCGTTGGCGGTCTCCAGCGCGGAGAGCGCCTCCGGGAAGCGGCAGGCTATGTCGCGCTGCATGCCGGGGTACTGCGCGCCCTGGCCGGGGAACAGCACGGCCAGCTTCGCGGGCGCGGCCGAGGAGAAACATATCCCCTCGGGCGTGGTCCACGCCGCGGCTTTCTGCGAGTCCAGGGCCGCTAAGGCGGCCGCTATGGTCCCGCTCCAGTCTGAGCCGCGCTCCAGGACGAAGCCGAGGCGGGCGGGGGCGGAGGGCTTGAAGGCGGCGCGGGCCTTGTATGCCGCCGCGCGCACGCCGTCCCAGTCCAGCCCCTTCCAGGATGAGAGCTCCGTCTTTATCCCGCCGGCGTTCGCGCCGGAGAAGACGGCCACCTGGTGGTCGCCGTCCCAGTCGGGGCTCTTCTTGTCGGGGGCATGCTCCTCGAGCACGGCGTGGAAATTGGAGCCGCCGAAGCCCAGCGCGCTGACCACGGCGCGGCGGGGATGGTCCCGCTTTACCCAGGGACGGACCTCGGTGTTCAGGTAGAACGGGGTAGTCCCCTCGGCCAGCTTCTTGAGCGGCGCGTTCACTTTTATGGTGGGGGGGAGCGTTTTATTGTAGAGGGCGAGCGAGGCCTTTATCAGGCCGGCCGAACCCGCGGCGGCCTTGGTGTGGCCTATCATCGACTTCACCGAACCGAGGGCGCACCAGGCGCCGTCCGGCTTGTTCTCGCGGTAGACTTCGGTCAGGGCGTCCAGTTCGACGCCGTCGCCGACCGTGGTGCCGGTGCCGTGGGCCTCGGCCAGCTCGACGGTGCGGGGCTCGACGCCGGAGGCGGCGTAGGCGCGGCGCAGGGCCCTGGCCTGGCCCCCGGCGCTGGGCGCGTAGATGGACTTGCCCTTGCCGTCTGAGGAGGAGCCGACGCCCTTGATCACCGAGTAGATCCGGTCGCCGTCGCGCACGGCGTCGCCGAGGCGCTTCATGACCAGCATGCCCAGGCCCTCGCCCAGCGCGGTGCCGTCGGCGGAGGCGTCGAAGGGTTTGGCGTTGCCGTCCGGCGAGAGCGCCGGGGTCTTGCTGAAGCACATGTACATGAAGATGTCGTTGAAGCAGTCCACGCCGCCGGTGACGACCATGTCCGCCCGGCCGGCCTGCAGCTCGAGCGCGGCCATGTGCACGGCGCCCAGCGAGCTGCCGCAGGCGGCGTCCACCACGCAGTTGGTGCCGCCGAGGTCGAAGCGGTTGGCGATGCGGCCCGCGACCACGTTGCCGAGCAGGCCGGGGAAGGAGCTCTCCTGCCACGGGACATAGTCCTCCTGCATGCGGGCGATGATGGCGTCGGCGTCGGCGCCGGAGATGCCGAACTCGGCGAGCGCCTTGCGCCACTTGGGATGCCCCAGCCGCGCGCCTAGCGGGATGACCAGCTCCAGCGCGCCGGTGACGCCCATGATGACGCTGACGGCGTTGCGGTCGAACTCGCGGCCCGCGCCGTAGCCGGCGTCCTCGAGGGCCATCTTCGCGGCGACGAGGCCCAGCAGCTGGGCGCTGTCGGTGGCCTCCAGCGCGTTGGGCGCCAGGCCGAACTCGGACGGGTCGAAATCGACGGGGAGGAGGAAGCCGCCCTTGCGGGCGTAGGTCATGTCCGGCTTTTTGGGGTCCTTGTGGTAATGCTCTTCCGGCAGCCAGTGCGACGCCGGGATGTCGGTGATGGCGTCCACGCCGTTCTTTATGTTGGCCCAGAAGCGGCGGGCGTTCTCCGCTTTCGGGAAAAGGCAGCCTATGCCGACTATCGCGAGAGGTATGGGGGAGTTCTCGTTCTTTGAGCTCATGTCGTCCTCTTTAAGACGCCGCGCGGCGGCGCCGTACGTTCTTCCGCCCGTCGGCGGTCAGCTGAAAAAAGCGGCGAGCTCTTCGGCCCGCTTCGGTTCGCGCCTCGCCAGGCGCGGGTCGGCCGCGACGCCCTGGCAGCGCAGCGCGTGCAGGCGGCTAAGGGCCGCCGCGCCCGCGAGGAGGTTCCGGGCCACCGTGACGGCGTCCCGGCTCTCGGGCGCCTCGAGGAAGGACCCCCTGGCCCATTCGTTGAAGGCGCCCATGGAAGGGCCGCACCAGATCTGGTAGTCCACCTTGCGGCTCTCGTCGCCGGCCAGCGGCCAGCGCGAGGTGCGGCTGAGGTACCAGCGGAAGACCAGGGCCATCTTGTGCTTCGGGTCGCGCTCGGCCCTCTCGGCCTGCGACGGGTCGCGCCTGAGGAAATATTCGCGCGTGGAGGACCAGACCTCGCCGAAGGAGGCGCGGAAATAGTCGCGCTCCAGCGCCGTCCTTATGTCGGCGGGTATGGCTTCGAAAGAGGGATAGGTCCTGTAGTAGTCGTAGAGCTTGTTGGCGCGCATCGCGAACATGGTGCCGCGCTTGAGCACCTGCACCTTCACGCCCATCTCGAACATGTCGGCGGCGGCGGCCATGGCGGTGTCGGCCTGCTCCGCGGCGGCCAGCAGGCGGCGCACCAGGTCCGTGGCGCCGGATTCGACGCAGGCCTGGTTGACCGAGCCGGTCACCACATAGGCCGCGCCCATGATGAAGGCGGCGGCGGCCGATTCGGGCGTCGCTATGCCGCCGCCGGCGCCGACGCGCGGCGTCCGGGCGTAGCCGCGCTCGGCCTGTATCCGGTCGCGCAGGGCCATGATGGTCGGCAGAAGGTTCACCAGGGGGCGGTTGTCCGTATGACCGCCGGAATCGCCCTCGGCCGTCACGTCCTCCGCGACCGGGACAAGGGAGGCCAGCTGCGCCTGCTCGGGCGTGAGCTCGCCGCGCGAGACCAGCTCTTTGAGGAACTTGTCCGGCGGGGGGGAGAAGAACCGTTCGGCCACCTCGACGCGCGAGACCTTGCCGATCACCCGGTTGGGCGTCTCTATGGAGCCGTCCGCGCCCCGGCGTATGCCGGCCGTGCGGAAGCGCACCAGCGGCAGCGTAAGGCCTATGTAGGCCGAGGCTTCTATCAGCCGCACGCCGCGTTCGAGGTAAAGGCCGACCAGGGCCTCTTCCAGCGCCGGGTCGGAGGGGCTGTGGATCAAATTGAAACCGGAGGGGATATCGCCCGCCGCCCGCAGGCGGTCGATGGCCTTCTCGACCTCTTCCACGGGCTGGCCCGCCGCGCCGTAGAAGCCAAGCATGCCGGCCCGGCCCAGCGCCTCGGCCAGCTCCGTGGAACTGATGCCGTTGGCCATGGAGCCGCCGACATAGGCGAAGCGCAGGCCGTGGGCCGAGAGGAAGGCCGGGTCGCCGAGGTTCGCCGGCAGGCATGGCGGAACGAAAGCGCCCTCCGGGGCGCGGCCCTCGTGAAATGCCGCGAAGCCGTCCCCGCGGGAGACGGTGAAAGCCCGGTCGAGGTCCTCGAGGCGGGATACGGCCTCTTCCGAGAAAGGGAGAATGAAAGGCTTCTGTTGTGTCCGTGCGGATATGGTCAAGTCGCGGCTCCGTTACCCGGGAATGACAAAAAGGCCTCCATAGGCGCTATGGAGGTGAAATATCATTATAGTTATTAATGAGCGTCCCGGTCCAGCCGTGGAATAGGCCTTAGGGCCCAGAAAAACAAGGGCCTTTTGGCCTTGTTGAAGCGGGTCCCGCGGGCTAAACTTTAGGTGCCATCCGGGCAATGCGTGCGACCGGCGCCCGGTGGACCAAGGAGACGAAAAGATGCTTAAGACCCTCGCTGCGATGTTACTGGTTCCCGTGACGGCCTCGGCCGCCCAGCTCCCCGACCTCAGCGCCCTGCGCGGCGTGGATGTCGCTTCCCTGACCGAAAATTCCGCTCTGCCGGTCCCGTCCCCCCTCGTCCTCTCCTCCGGCGGGGAGAAGATAGTCGGCGGTTCCGAGGCGTCGCGCGGCGAATTCCCGTTCATCGTCTCCCTGCAGGCCTACGGCCACTTCTGCGGCGGCTCGCTCATCAAGAAGAACTGGGTGCTGACCGCGGCCCATTGCGTGGAGGGCGGCTTTTCCGGTTCCGTCCTCATCGGCCTGCATAATCAGCGCGAGACCGCGGGCGCCGAGCGCTTCACTCCCGCCGAGGTCATAGTGCACCCGAAATGGGACACCGATAACATGCTCTACGACTTCGCCCTGGTGAAGCTCTCCGGCGATTCCGCCTTCCCGCCCGTGGCGCTCAACCGCCGCGAGGTGAGCGGCCCGGCCCTCTTCACCACCGCCGGCTGGGGCACCACCTCGGAAGGCGCCTGGTCCGGCTCCAGCCTGCTGATGCGCGTGGACGTGCCCTTCGTGGACGCCAAGACCTGCGACGGGGCCTATCCCGGCAAGATAGACGGCAGCATGATCTGCGCCGGCTATCCCGAGGGCGGCAAGGACTCCTGCCAGGGCGACAGCGGCGGCCCGCTCGTCATGGGCTCCGGCTCCGGCCGGACCCTGGTCGGCGTCGTCAGCTGGGGCCACGGCTGCGCCCGCCCCAACAAGTACGGCGTCTACGCCAAGGTCAACTCCGTTCTCGACTGGATAGACAGCGTCGCGAAGTAAGAAGGACTTTAAAAAGGCCCGGCCCGCCGTCAGGCGCGCCGGGCCTTTTTAATTGAGGGCCCGCGGTTCAGCAGGGGACGCCCTTCCTGGAGTAGCCGCGCGCGGAAGTTATGCGTACGCGCAGGAAGTCGCCGGCACGCGGCTTTTTCCCGGCTGCCGCCGCGACCTCCACGGTGCCGTCTATCTCCGGCGCGTCGCGGTAGGTGCGGCCGAAGCGGGGCGAATCCATGAGCACCTCGAACTTCTTCCCGACGAGGCCGGCGTTGAGGGCGTCCACCGCGGCGGCCTGGGCCGCGAGCAGCTCGTTCATGCGCTCCGTCTTGACCGTCTCCGGGACCTGGTCCGGGAAGCCGGCGGCCGAAGTCCCGGGCTCCGGGGAGTATTTGAATACCCCGACATTATCCAGCCGCTCCTCGCGCACGAAGCGCAGCAGCCTCGCGAAATCCCTGTCCGTCTCGCCGGGGAAGCCGACTATGAAATTGGTCCTTATCGCGGCCCCGGGCAGGAGCCGGCGTATGGAGGCCAGCGTGCGGCGCAGGCCCTTTTCCGTCGAGCGCCGGTTCATGGCCTTGAGCACCGCGTCGGAGGCGTGCTGAAGCGGCAGGTCCAGGTAGCGGCAGATGTTCTCCGCGCCGGCCATCACGCGCAGCAGTTCCGGCGTGACGCGTTCGGGGTAGGCGTACATGACGCGTATCCAGCGCAGCCCCTTTATCGCCGAGACTTTCCTCAGGAGCCTGGCCAGCGCCGGCTTGCCGTAAAGGTCGGCGCCGTAGAGGGTGGTGTCCTGGGCTATGAGCGAGATCTCTTTCGCGCCGCTCCCGGCCAGCAGGCGGGCCTCGGCGACGGCGTCTTCCAGCGGCTTGGAGCGGAAAGGCCCGCGCAGCGAGGGGATCAGGCAGTAGGCGCAGCGGTTGTCGCAGCCGTCGGCCACCTTGAGATAGGCGCTGTGCGGCGCGGTCAGCCGCAGCTTGAGCGGCGGCGCTTCCAGGGCCGCCTGGGGGGAGAGCAGCAGGCCGCCCTTTTCCAGCGCCCTGGCTATCTCCCGCAGGGAGCCGGGGCCTACCGCCGCGTCGGCCTCCGGGAATTTTTCCAGCAGGGCGCCCTTCATCCGCTCCGTCAGGCAGCCCGCTATCACTACTTTTTTCAGCAACCCGCGCTTCTTCAGCGCGAGGAGTCTGCGTATCTCGGCCTCGGATTCCTTCACGGCCGAGCCCAGGAAGGCGCAGGTGTTGACCAGTGCCGCGTCCGCTTCCGTTTCCGAGGATACCACCTCCCAGCCGGCGCCGGCCAGCTCCCCGGCCATCACCTCGGCGTCGGCCAGGTTCTTGGGGCAGCCCAGGCTGGAGATGAAGATGCGCGGCATTCTCAGTGTTTCTCGAAGCGTTTGATGAGGTGGAAGACGGTCACGCCCATGAGCACCATAAGCGCCAGGAAGGCCGGGTAGGAGATATACCAGTTCTCCGCGCCGAACAGGCCGGTGAGCTCGGACATTCCGCCCATGCCGGCGAAGAAGCTGGGGACCGCTATGGCTATCACGATGGCGTTGAGGTTCTTGAGCAGGATATTGAGGTTGTTGCTGACTATCGAGGCGCGCGCGCCGACCAGCGAGGCGAAGATGTTGGAGTAGATCTCGGCCTGCCGGTAGCACTGCGTGTTCTCGATGAGCACGTCGTCTATGAATTCGCGGCTGCGCACGGTGAAGCCCAGTTTCTCGGCGCTGTTCTTGAGCCGCTCTATGACGAAGGCGTTGGAGCTGATGGCGTTGAGGTAGTAGACCAGGCTCTTTTCCAGGGTGAACATGTTGAGCAGGTAGCGGTTCTCCATGGACCTGGTTATCTTGGTCTCTATCTCGTCGGCGATCATGTTGATCACCTTGAGGTGCTCCATGAAATGGAAGATGGCGTTGTAGAGCAGCTTGAGGAAGATCTCCCGGAGCCCCGCGACGTGCTTGAAATACTTGCCGCTGAAGATGGGCATCTCCTCCGACAGCACCACCAGCAGCCGGTCCTTGAACAGGAAGAGGCCCATCGACGAGACCTTGAAGAGGAAATGGTCCTTGGAGGAATAGTTCTTGGGGCGCTTGAAGATGAGCTCCAGGCGGTCGCCTTCAACTTCGAGGCGGGCCGGTTCCTCCGGGTCGAGCGAGGAATGCAGGTTGTGCTCGTCCACCGCGAACTCGGCCAGGAGTTCCTTGCGCTCGGCCTCTCCGGGGTTGACCGCGACCGTGACGCAGTGCGGTCCCTCCGGGGCCTCCTTGAGCTGGTTCTCCTCCAGCTTGTAGCGGGTTATCATTTCCGCGCCGCCGCTCCGAACTTCTCCGCCACAGTGCGGCCCATGTCCGAGAGGTTCTCCACCACGGTGACGCCCGCGGCCGCGAGGGCCTCCACCTTGCCGGCGTGGGTGCCCGCGCCGCCTTCGACTATCGCCCCGGCGTGGCCCATGCGGCGGCCGGGAGGCGCGGTCTTGCCGGCGACGAAGGAGAAGACCGGCTTGTTCATCTTATCCTTGATGAAACGGGCGGCGTCCTCTTCGGCCGCGCCGCCTATCTCGCCTATCATTACGACCGCCTTCGTCTCCGGGTCGGCCTGGAAAAGCTCCAGGGTGTCGACGAAATTGAGCCCCTGCACCGGGTCGCCGCCTATGCCCACCACGGTGGACTGGCCCAGACCGAGAGAGGTGAGCTGCCAGACCGCCTCGTAGGTCAGCGTGCCCGAGCGGGAAACGACGCCGACCGGCCCTTTCTTGTGTATATAGCCGGGCATGATGCCGGCCTTGCATTCCTCCGGGGTTATCACCCCCGGGCAGTTGGGTCCGACCAGCGTGACCTTCATGCCGGCGGCTTTCCAGGCTTTAAGCGTGTGCTTCACGCGCACCATGTCGCAGACCGGTATGCCTTCGGTGATGCAGATGACCGTGCCCATGCCGGCCGCGGCCGCTTCCAGTATGGAGTCGGCGGCGAAAGGCGGGGGCACGAAGATAAGGGCGGCGTTGGCCCCCGCTTCGCGTACCGCTTCTTTGGCCGTATTGAAGACCGGCACGCCGAGGTGGGCGGTCCCGCCCTTGCCCGGCGTCACGCCGGCGACGACCTTGGAGCCGTATTCCATGCACTGGCCGGCGTGGAAAGAGCCCTGCGCGCCGGTCAGGCCGTGTACCGCGAGCCTGGTGTTCTTATCGAGAAGTATGGCCATGGCTGTTCTCCTATTTGGCGGCCGCGACGGCTTTGCGCGCGGCCTCCCAGAGCGAATCGGCCTGCTCCAGCTTGAGGCCGGAGCGGGCGAGTATATCTTTGCCTTCCTTTACATTGGTCCCTTCCAGCCGCACCACCAGCGGGACCTTTATGCTGACCCGCTTGGAGGCCTCCACTATGCCCGAGGCGATATTGTCGCATTTCATTATGCCGCCGAAGATATTGACCATGACGGCCTTCACCTTGGGGTCCTTGAGTATTATCTGGAAAGCCCGGGTGATCTGGTCCACATTGGCGCCGCCGCCCACGTCCAGGAAATTGGCCGCGTCGCCGCCGGCCAGCTTGACCGTGTCGAGCGTGGCCATGGCGAGCCCGGCGCCGTTGACCATGCAGCCGATATTGCCGTCGAGGCCTATATAATTTATACCTATTTCCCTGGCTTCGCGCTCCACCGGGGTGGCCTCGTGGTCGGGTTTGGCGGCCATGTCCTTGTGGCGGAACAGGGCGTTGTCGTCGGTGACTATCTTGGAGTCCACGGCGACCAGCCTGCCGTCCCTGGTTATCGCCAGCGGGTTTATCTCCACCAGGCCGGCGTCGAGCTCCATGAACATCCGGGCCAGGTTCTTTACGAGTTCGGTGAAGGCGCAGAAATTGGCCTTGGGTATCTTCAGCCCGTAGGCCAGCTCCCTCGCCTGGTAGTCCCGCAGTCCGGCGTGGGGGTCCACCGGGACTTTCAGTATGAGTTCCGGCCTGGTATGGGCCAGTTCCTCTATGCTCATGCCGCCCTCGGCCGAGGCTATTATCATAGGGCAGGCTTCCTTGCGGTCGAGCACTACGGAGAGGTACATCTCGCGCTCCAGCTCGCAGGCCTGCTCGACCAGGACCTCCTCCACCGTCAGGGCCTTGCCCTGCGTCTGGATGGTGACCATCTTCATGCCCAGCATGGCCGCGGCCAGCCCCCGGGTCTCTTCTTCGGTCCTGCCTACCTTGACGCCGCCGGCCTTGCCGCGGCCGCCGGCCAGCACCTGGGCTTTCACCACCCAGGGGCCCTTGCCCGTCAGCTTCAGGGAAGCCGGGTCGTCCCCGAGCCGCAGGACGCCGTAGCGCTCCAGCAGCGGGAGCCCGTAGCGGGCGAAAATTTCCTTGCCTTCGTATTCGAGAAGTTTCATCGGTCCGGCCTCCGGAAAGGGGTTGTGCTTGCCCCTTTGACATTAAGTTTGTAGTATAAAACCGATATATAAGTCCAGTCTCCCCACATCATCGTTTCTACGAGGACAGACCATGACCCAGAACGCCCCTAAAAAGAACGTGAAGGTCAGCGAGTTGAATTCCATCACGATAAGGTTCGCCGGCGACTCCGGCGACGGCATACAGCTGGTCGGCAACCAGTTCGCGACGGCCACGGCCAAGGCCGGCAACGACCTGAGCACCCTGCCCGATTACCCGGCCGAGATACGCGCCCCCGCGGGCTCGCTCGGCGGCGTGAGCGGCTTCCAGATAAATTTCGGCGACGACTCGGTGCTCACCCCCGGCAACAAGCCGCACGTCCTGGTCGTCATGAACCCGGCCGCGCTGGCCGTCAACCTCAAGGGCATGGAAAAGGGTTCGGTCATCATCGTCAACTCCGACGCCTTCTCGCAGCAGGCGCTGGAGAAGGCCGGCTACTCCTCCAACCCGCTGGAGGACGGCACCCTGGGCAATTACCGGGTGATCTCCGTCGCGGCCAGCGCCCTTACCGAAGCCGCCCTCGCCGGTTCCGGCCTGACCAGGTCCCAGGTGCTCAAGTGCAAGAACTTCTACGTGCTGGGCATACTCTACTGGATGTACGGCCTGCCGCTGTCGCCCACGATAGAGTGGATAAAGGCCAAGTTCAAAAAAAGCCCCGAGACGGCCGCGGCCAACGAGAAGGTCCTGCGCGCGGGTCACGACTACGCCGAGAGCACCGAGATCTTCGACGCGCGCTTCCAGGTGCGCAAGAGGAAGATAAAGCCGGGCCGCTACCGCAACCTGACCGGCAACGAGGCCGCCGCCTACGCGCTGATAACAGCGGCCAAGCTGCTCAAGCGGGACCTCTTCTACGGCTCCTATCCCATAACCCCGGCTTCCGAGATACTGCAGGTCCTGTCCAAGTACAGGTCGCGGGACGTGAGGGTCTTCCAGGCAGAGGACGAGATCGCCGCGATATGTTCCACCATAGGCGCGGCTTTCGCCGGCAGCCTGGCCGCCACCGGCACCAGCGGCCCCGGGCTCTCCCTCAAGGCCGAGGCCCTGGGCCTGGCCGTCATCACCGAGCTGCCTCTGGTGATAGTGGACGTGCAGCGCGGCGGCCCGTCCACCGGCCTCCCCACCAAGACCGAGCAGAGCGACCTGCTGCAGGCCGTCTTCGGCCGCCACGGCGAGTCGCCGCTGCCCGTTCTGGCCGCCTCTAGCCCGGCCGACTGCTTCGACGCCACGCTGGAGGCCGCGCGCCTCGCCGTCAAGTACATGACGCCGGTGATAGTCCTCTCGAACTCCTATCTCTCCAACGGCTCCGAGCCTTTCCGCATACCGGAGCCGTCCGAACTGCCGAAGTTCGAGGTCCCGCCGCTGCCGCCGCCGGAGGCGTACAAGCCTTACCTGCGCGCTCCGGAGACGCTGGCGCGGCCCTGGGCCCACGCGGGCCTCAAGGGCTATGAGCACCGGCTGGGCGGGCTCGAGAAGCAGGATGTCACCGGCGCCATCAGCTACGACGCCCTCAACCACGAGCGGATGACGCAGCTGCGCGCCGAAAAGATAGCCGGAGTGGCGAGGGAGATCCCTCCGACCAGGGTCTACGGCGACCCCGAGGGAGACCTGCTGGTCGCCGGCTGGGGCTCCACCTACGGGGCCATAAAGCAGGCCGTGACCGCGGCCCGCGAGGCCGGGCTGAAGGTCTCTTCCGTTCACGTGCGGCATCTGAACCCGCTGCCGCCGGACCTGGGAGTCATCATGCGCCGGTTCCGCAAGGTGCTGGTGCCGGAGGAGAACTGCGGCCAGTTCCGCCTGCTGCTGCGCTCCAGCTACATGACCGAGCCGGTCGGCCTCAACAAGGTGCAGGGCCAGCCCCTGAACCAGGAAGAGGTCCTCGAAAAGATCAAGGAAGTCCTGAGGGGGAACTGATGGAAAAGACTAAACTCACCGCCAAAGACTTCTCCTCCAACCTCCCGGTCAAATGGTGCCCGGGCTGCGGCAACTTCGCCATACTCAACCAGATACAGAAGGCGATGGCGGGCATGGGCCTGCCGCACGAGAAGTACGCCGTCATCTCGGGCATCGGCTGCTCCAGCCGCTTCCCGTACTACGTCAACACCTACGGCTTCCACACCATGCACGGCCGCGCGCCGGCGGTGGCCACGGGCGTCAAGCTGGCGGACCCGGACCTGGCCGTCTGGGTGGTGACCGGCGACGGCGACGGCCTCTCCATCGGCGGCAACCACATGCTGCACGCCATAAGGAAGAACATAGGCCTCAAGATAGTGCTCTTCAACAACCGCATCTACGCGCTGACCAAGGGGCAGGCCTCCCCTACGACGCAGCCGGGCACCAAGACAAAGACGACGCCGGAGGGCTCGCTGGACTGGCCGTTCAACCCGGCCCGTTTCGCGGCCGGCCTGGACTGCACTTTCGTGGCGCGCGGCATAGACTTCGACCTGGCCGGCAACGCGGCCATACTCGACCGCGCCGCGGCCCACGAGGGCACCGCGTTCGTCGAGATACTGCAGAAATGCGTGCCTTTCAGCGACAAGGAGTTCGACCCGCTCAAGGACCCGCAGACCAAGGACGACAATGTCCTGCGGGTGGAGCACGGCAAGCCGCTGGTCTTCGGCAAGGGGAAGAATAAGGGTATAGCTTTCCGGGGCTTCCGGCCCGAGGTGGTGGAGTTCCCGGCCGGCAAGGTCCCGGAGGAGGTCGCCGTCTACGACGAGACCAGCGCCGAGATGGCCTACCTCATCAGCGGCCTGACCCAGCCGGAGTTCCCGGTCCCCGTGGGCGTGTTCAAGGCCGTGAAAAAGACCTCCTATGAGGCCCTTGTGGCGGAGCAGTCCGGCCCGCCGGCCGACCTGGACGCCCTGCTGGCCGGCCCCGACGCCTGGGAAGTGAAGTAGTTCCGCCGGCCGCGTCCGAGGCCCCCCGCCCGGAGTCCGGGCGGGGGGCTTTTCGTTTGACTTCGGTCAAAGCGGGCGCGCGCGGCCGCATCGTAGAATTTACCTGCCGGTAACTTGGGGATTCCGGTTCAGAATCGCAGAACAGGGGGTGCGAAAATGAAAAAGCTGTTGATAGCGGCGATCCTTCTGGGCTTCGCCGCGGCCGCGAAGGCCGGGATAAACTTTGACCAGGGCGTGGACGTGAAGGCCGCCATCGGGCAGGCCGGGGATTTCCCCGTGGAAATGCCCTTCATTCCCGGCTATTCAGGACCGCAGGGGAAAGTGGATATTATGGTCTCCATCCGATCGGAGAACGGAGAGTGGATCCCGATCGCGGCGCAGTATGAAAATAAGGTTCCGGTGTATACTGTTTCTCCGGGGGTGGAGGCCTGGACCACCTATTCCTGTACACATCCGAATCCGCCGCCGAACAGCTATTGGTCTGTGCGGTCTGAATACAAGAATTACCCGTGGTATGGCGGGCATTATCATTCGGCCCCGCCGCCGCCGAATATTGCGACCCCCGCCGGCGACGACCTTCCCAACCCGATCTATTCAAAAACAACCCCGGTAAACACGGATTTCGTCTTCCGCTGGAAAACACCTGCCTACGCGACACGGATTACGCAGGAAGCTGTTTTCAGCTATTCATGCGCCAGTACGCACGTTATGCATATAGATGTAAGGGTGTCTGAATCAACAAACCCCAGGCAATGGATGACAATGCCTAAGGGCGTCGGTTACGATCTGCACGGTTCTACGCAGGCCCATCCAAAGAACCATTTCGGCACCGTCAGAATGATAAACACGCTGGTGAAACTCGGCGGCGACTGGAAGAAAGCGTGCCCCGCCGCGGGGAATCTTTCCTACAATGACATCAGCCTTCCCTGGGGCGGCCTGTTCGATATTAACTACAACTGGCAGCCGCCGCACGAAGAGCACAAGCACGGCATCAATATAGACGTCGGTAAGCGGCAGGTGGTGAAATCCAACCGGGAAAAGCTCATCAGGATGATGTGCGACGCCGGTTTTGCGGTTCGTTCTGAAGGAGACCTTGAGACCGAAAAGAGGGGCCATTATCACCTGACCCTGCAGCCGCCCGGCCAGACCGGCTGGGGCAGGACGGCCCCTTTCGATATGGATCCGCTGGGTGTTAATTGCTGTCCGGCTAACGTCGGCGACCCGATCCCAGATTCGAAGTGTGTTGACCTTTACGACGGTGGGGAGTATATTCCCGAAGACCCCGTGCCGCCTTCGGACTGCCTGTAATTGCTTATGTTCCGCAAACTTCCTTGTTCTTTTGCGGCGCTATTCCTGTTGTGTCCTGTCGCCGTGGTTTCTTCCGATAAAACGCCGCCTGCCGGCCAGCCGCGGCGCGGGTATGTGAAATACTCGTATCAGGTAATCCTGCCAGACGCTATGCTTAATGCGCTGAAAGAGCATTCGCCGGCATTCCGGATCTTCGGGCTGGAGGACTATGACGGGGATTTCAGGAAATCAGCGCCACTGACTTTCTCCAGCACCGCCTGCTATTCCGCCGTTTTTACCGACATCAACGGGGATAATCGCGATGACGCGGTGCTTTTCGGCGAAGCGGACCTCTGGATCGAACACCGGAGCGTAAAAGGAACAGTAAAAGAGGAGTATTTTTCCACTCTGGCCGTGCTTTCCGAGGGAACGACCGGATACCGCGTAGTGCAAGTATCCAGAGGCATTGCGCATAGGCCGGTGAAAAAGGGCCTTACTGTGCTTGCCGCCGGCACGGCCGTCGATGACTGGTACCGCACGACAGTAGCCGTAGAGGAAGGCGATCTCGCATGGTTTATGGCGGAGGGCGTGCACATTTTTCGCTGGAGAGGAAGGGACGCGATCCCGGAATTCGAAGTCCTTCCCCCCTTAACATCGTATCAGCGGAAAGGGAAATAGCGTGAACCGCGCTTTATTAGGCGCCGCGATATGCGTTTTCGCCTGCGCCTGTCAGGAGGACGCCCCTGTTTATGTGCCGCAGCGGGGAACGGTTTCCGGCGCTGTGGAGGCGGTGCCGCCTCCATTGCCGCGGGAATATCCCCTGAAACCGGAGTATATGAAAAGCCTGGAGCCGGCCGGTGAAGCAGCCGCGGCGTTGCGCGGGTATAATCCGGACTTCCGACTGTGGGCCATGGCGGATTACCCGGAGTGGCGGGTGAAGTATTATCCTTTTTCCGAAAATTCCCTGCCCTATGCGCTGAGGGGCGACTATAACGGCGATGGTATCGCGGACGTGGTGGTTGCCGGCTATGACAGGGACGCCAACATCATACTGGCGCTTATCTCATCCGGAACCGGTTACCGGACTATAGAAGTTGATAACGTTCAGTTTTATCACAAAGCCCGGGTGAGCGGCCGGAAAGTCGTTCCCGCGCCGGACAAGATGCTGATCGCCAAAGCCGCCGGACGGAAATTCGGTTATGGCGACAGATCGTATGTGGAAATAGTGCTCGAGCGCGAGGGGTTCGTCCTTAAGGGGATAAAAGACCTTAACGCGGCGTACGCATGGACGGATCTGCCATTGAGGGGGTACGGGAACGATTGGCTGTTTGTCTGCGAATGGACTGGATGGTCCGATGAACGTTCGATGTTTCAATGTTCCCCTATCAACCAGATATCCGAAGACTACGATATACACTCCAAATACCCCGGCAACGACGTGGATTTTTGATTGACCGATGTCAAGGCGCTCCCCGTGCGCCTTGTTGTAGAATTTACCTGCCGGTAAAATATGCCTCATGGGGGTTCCGGCTGAAGTCGAAAGGTATAGAACAGGAGAAGAACGAAAGATGAAAAAGATACTCATAGCGGCGGTCCTTCTGGGCTTCGCCGGGGCCGCCAAGGCCGAGATAAACTTTGACCAGGGCGTGGACGTGAAGGCCGCCATCGAGCGGGCCGCCGAAGTGTCCGCGGACCTGCCCGTCGCCGACAGGTACCTCGGCCACAGCCGCTACACCCGCGACTGCGTCCGCTTCGGCTTCGGCCCGTCCGACGCCGCGCAGACCTCCGAGCGCGTCTGGCTGCACAGCCAGGAGTACATACAGGACTGCCACACCCAGTACGTGCAGCAGTGCCACACCGTCATGGTGCCCGGCCCCAACGGCACGCAGGTGCCGCAGACCCAGTGCGTCACCCGCCCGGTCACCAATTGCTACGAGCGCCCCGGCCAGAGCTGGCGCGAGGCCGTGCAGGTGAAGGTGGAGGCCCGCAAGCTCTTCCCCTGGGAGCGCGACAGCTTCGAGGTCTGCCTCGAGGGTCCCTGGAGCCGCCTCTACGTCAACCAGGCCGCCTACAAGTACTCGGTCTCCAAGACCGGCAACTACGACACCCTCTACACCCTGACCCCCGGCAAGAAGGTCGCCACCGACCCGGACAAGGACGGCCTCGCGGCCGTCGAGTTCTCCTATGAAAAGGGCAAGTACACCTTCACCGTCAGCGACAAGTGGGGCGGCGAGTACGCCGGCGAGAAGGTCGCCATCAAGGTGGACCTCTACAGGCAGGTCAGCTTCTGGCCCGATTCCTACAAGGGCGGGAAGGAGTTCGTCTTCGACGCCGCCCGCGGCTACACCATGACCTTCACCGAGAAGGAACTGGAGAAGCCCGAGGCCGACGACAGCTACCGCGGCCCCAAGAAGTTCTACCTCAAGTGGGGCTTCAAGCGCCTCGGCGACATCTCCACCGACAAGTTCATAAAGAAGGACAAGACCGAAGCCATCGAAGCGAAGTAAGAGGGCTTCCCGATAAAAGAACGCCCCCGGCCCGCGCCGGGGGTTTCTTTTTTCATATTAAAAATATAAAGTATATACGACGACAGAGACGACACCGGAGGAGCCCGTAATGGCCAAATTAAAAGTCAATCCCGCCACAGTCAGGAAGAACGCCGCCCTCTGCAAAAAGCGCGGCATAATCATGCCCACCTTCAAGCAGATGAAGGACCCGGCCCTGATCCCCGACAAGATAAAGAAGGCCCTTAAGCCCGTAGGCCTCTGGGACGTCAACCCCCTGAACCTTTTCCGCATCACCTGGAAGAACGACCACAGGACCGGCGGCTTCGGCGGCGTCAATTACCTGGAGATCCCCGGGGAGATCACCGGCCTGAAATGCCGCGTCGTCGGCATCGTCGGCAAGTACTTCCCGACCGGCGCGCACAAGGTCGGCGCCGCCTACGGCTGCCTGGCCCCGCGCATGGTGACCGGCGAGTTCGACGCGCAGGCCCAGAAGGCCGTCTGGCCGTCCACCGGCAATTACTGCCGCGGCGGCGCCTTCGACTCCAAGCTTCTCGGCACCACGCCGGTCGCCATCCTGCCCGAGGGCATGTCGAAGGAGCGCTTCGACTGGCTCAGGGAGATCGGCTCCGAGGTCATCGCGACCCCGGGCACCGAGAGCAATGTAAAGGAAATTTACGATAAGTGCTGGGAGATAAAGAAGACCCGCAAGGACTGCGTGATCTTCAACCAGTTCGAGGAGATGGGCAACCCCACCTGGCATTACCACGTCACCGGCGCGGCCCTCGAAGAGGCCTTCAACGCCGTCAAGGGACCCAAGAGCCGCCTGGCCGGGTTCACTTCCGCCACCGGCAGCGCCGGCACCATAGCCGCCGGCGACTACCTCAAGAAGAAGTTCCCGGGCTCTTTCATCACCGCCAGCGAGGCGCTGCAGTGCCCGACCATACTGCAGAACGGTTTCGGCGAGCACCGCATCGAGGGCATAGGCGACAAGCATATACCCTGGGTGCACAATGTCCGCAACACCGACCTGGTCACCGCCATAGACGACGAGGCCTGCGTGCGCATAGCCCGGCTCTTCAACGAGCCCGAGGGCAAAAAGGTGCTCGCTCAGTACGGCGTGAAGAAAGAGGTCATCGAGAAACTCGGCCTCCTCGGCTTCTCCGGCATCTCCAACCTGCTCAGCGCCATCAAGAGCGCGAAGTACTACGAGCTGGGCGAGAACGATATAGTGATGACCGTCTTCACCGACAGCATGGACCTCTACGGCTCGCGCATAAAGGAGATGGAACGCGACATGGGCAAGTACACCCGCGAGAACGCGCTGGTAGACCTGGAGCGCCGCCTGCTGGGCGAGAACGTCAACCACATGCGGGAGCTCACCTACGCCGACCGCAAGGCCGTGCACAACCTCAAATATTTCACCTGGGTGGAGCAGCAGGGCCGCAATTCCGAGGAACTGCGCAAGCTCTGGGACCCCGCCTACTGGGACGAGACCTTCGCCATGGCGGAAGAGTACGACAGGCTGATAGACGCTTTCAACAAGGAAGTCGGGCTTCTTTAAGCCGCGACCGCCATGGCCACCAAGAGCTCGATGCGCATAGACTGCCCCTCCTGCGGGGAGTCTTTCGACGCGGATTTCTGGACCGTCGTGCGCGGCGACCGCGACGCCGGGCTCAAGGAGGCCATCATCAGCGGCGAATTCGACCTCCTGATGTGCCCCAGGTGCCGCGGCGTCTTCTCGCGCGAGGAGACCTTCATTTACCTCGATACCGAAATGGAGCTCCTGGCCTTCGTCATGCCATCCTCCTATTCCGGCGAGAGCGGGAAATGGACGGCCAAGATGCGCGAGGACTACGAGGCCGTCAAGCCGACGCTGTTCCAGGGCAAGCCGGTCGAGTTCGAGCCCCGCTGCCTCTTCGGCGTGAACGAACTGACGGCGCTGCTCCTGCGCGACCGGGACGCCGAGGAGGAGACCGACGTCATGGAGTTCATGGCGCGGGAAGCCGACCTGCGCCTGGCGCCGCTGCTGCCTTCGCGAGCCCGGGAGCGCGACATACTTTTCTCCGTTCCCTACAGCGGCCCGGAGCCCACCCGCGGCGCGGCCATAGAGGCCCTTAAGAAGATAGAGGCCGCCAACGACGCGCTCGTCCGCGTGAAACGCACACGCGAGGTCTTCGAGAAGCTCTCCGGCGACGCCCTCCCTTTTTTGAAGAAGCAGCCCTGACGCGGCCACGCTGGCCGCGCGACCGGATGAAAATAGAGATAGCCGACCAGAGGGAGACTTTGGCCGCGGCCGGGAAACTGGCCGCGGGGCTCGGTCTCGAGCTTTACGCCGTGGGCGGCTGCGCCCGCGACTGGCTGCTGGGCCGCTCCTCCGACGATATCGACTTTCTCGTTTCCGGCGACCCCCTGCCGCTGGCCCGCGGCTTCGCGGCCGGGGGCTCCATAACCCCGTTCGATAAATTCCGAACCGTGCGCGCCTTCATGCCGGACGGCCGGCGTTTCGATTTCGCGGGCTTCCGGCGCGAGGTCTACCCCGCGCCCGCGAAGCTGCCGGTTGTTGAGCCGGCCGCGACGCTGGCCGAGGACCTGCTGCGCCGCGACTTCACCTGCAACGCCATGGCCGTGTCGCTGCTGCCGGAATCCTTCGGCGGCCTGGCCGACCCGCACGGCGGCGCCGCCGACGTAAAGGCCGGCCTGCTGCGAGTCCTGCACCCGGCCAGTTTCCGAGACGACCCCACCCGGATCTACCGCTGCGCCCGGTTCGCCGCGCGGTTCGGCTGGACGCCGGAGAAAGGGACGGCCGGCCTCGTCGCCGAAGCCGTCGCGGCCGGCCAGCCGGGGCTCCTTTCCGCGGAACGGCTGCGCAACGAGCTGGTGAAGATACTCAAAGAAGCGAAGCCGTCCGCCGCGCTGGACCTCCTCGCGGCCTGGAAGGCCCTGGCCTTCGTTTACAGGGGCGAGGGCTGGCCCCGGCTGGACGGGCTCTCCGACTGGCGCGCCCGGCTGGCGTACCTTGCCGGCCGCCCCGGCGCCGGGGGGGAGGATTTCATAAAAGGGCTGAGGCTCGAGAGGACCGTTTCGGTCCCGATCGTCCGCGCGCTCGCCCTGGCCGCGCGCGGGCGCGAACCCCTCGGCCTCGAACCTTTCCAGGCCGAAGCCGTAGCCGCCCTCAGGGAGGAAAGATGAAGATATTGGCCGCCGCCGCGCTCGCGCTCTGCGCCGTTCTCCACGCCGCCGCCCCCGAACCCGAGCCCCTCAAGCCCTTCGCCGTCATGGATACGGACCTGGTGAAAGAGGGTTCCACGCTCGCCGCCAGCCGCCAGTGGAAGGACGTCTACTGGACGCTCAACGATTCGGGCAGCAAGCCCAATATCTACGCGCTGGGTCCGGACGGCAAAATGATAAGGCCGGCCTGGGTGAAGAAATACGCGGGGATATCCGTGGTCGGGGCGGCGAACGTGGACTGGGAGGCAATGACCGCCGACGACAAGGGGAACCTGATAATAGGCGATTTCGGCAATAACATGAATTTCCGCCGCGACCTGGCGCTCTATGTCGTGCCCGAGCCCTGGCCGCAGGACGCCGTCGAGACCCATTACCTGGCCAAATACCTCTTCCGCTACCCCGACATGAAGAAATTCCCCCCCGAGAGGCTGAACTTCGACGCCGAGTCGCTTTTCTTCGCCCGCGGCTCGCTATACATAATGACCAAGCACCGCGGCGACACCTTCACCAAGCTTTACCGCTTCGGCGAGCTCAAGGCCGGCGAGACGAACGTGCCGGAGCTGCTCGGCAGGTTCGACGCCGGCGACATGGTCACCGACGCCGAGGCCGACCGCGACGGCGGCCGGCTGGCGGTGCTGACCTATTCGGGCGCCTGGCTCTTCGAGCGCCCGGCCAAAGGCGACAACTACTTCGAGGGGAAAAAATCCTTCCTCCCTTTCCGCGCCGGCCAATGCGAGGGGATAGCCTTCCACGGCGACTCGCTGCTCATAACCAACGAGGAACGGGAATTCTTCCGCGTCCCCCTGTCCTCTTTCAAGCCGCGCTGAGCGGCCGGAGGCTGTATGGATAAAAAACTTTCATACGGGGAATACAGGGCGCTTACCGAACAGTCGCCGATACTCATATGGCGGTCGGGAACGGACGCGAAATGCGACTACTTCAACGAGCGCTGGCTGGCTTTCACCGGCCGCTCCATGGAACAGGAGATGGGCGACGGCTGGGCCGAGGGCGTGCATCCCGACGATTTCGACCGCTGCGTCAAATATTACCTGGATCACTTCAAAGCGAGGGAACCGTTCGAGATGGAGTACCGGCTGCGGCGGCATGACGGGGCCTACAGGTGGCTTTTCGACCGGGGAGTCCCCTTCTACCGGGAGGACGGGGAGTTCGCCGGTTTCATCGGCAGCTGCGTGGACATAACCGACCGCAAGGCTGCCCAGGAGGCGCTGAAGATCTCCCGCGAACGCGAGCTGGCCAGTCTGCGCGGGCTGCTGCCGATCTGTTCGGCCTGCAAGAAGATAAAGAACGGCAAAGGCGACTGGGAGAGCGTGGAGAAGTACTTCAGCGCGCACGCCGAAGTGGATTTCAGCCACAGTCTCTGCCCGGAATGCATGGGAAAAATTTACCCGGAGCGCAAGGACTGAAAGCTATGGGGCGGCGGGACGATACTCCCTATACCGGCAATTTCGCCAGGGGCGGTTACGAGACCGTTTTCCTCGTGTTCATGCTCGCCATCGCCTTCTTCATGCGCGGCAACCCGCTCATCGTCTACCCGGACATCCTCCACCTGTTCCTGCTGCTGATGGTCTCCAACCTGCTCTTCAACTGGTTCGCCCCGCGCCTGCGCGGCGGCGAGGCCTGGCTGGTGGAACTGGTGCTGCTGCTCAACATGCTGATAATAACCGGGATAATAAAATACTCCGGCGGCGGCGATTCCTATTTCTGGGTCCTCTACCTGCTCCCTCTCTTCGCCGCGGCGCTGGCCGTCAAGCTTTTCGACGTGGTCAGCGCCCTGCTGTTCTGCTCGCTGGGCGTGATCTATTTCAGCAAACCCCTGCAGTCCTGGGACATAACCGAGGCCTTCGGCGTCACCGTGAAGCTCGCCATCTTCGCGCTCTCGGCCGCCGTACTCTACCGCACGGCCTGGTCGAAACGCCGCACGGACGAGCATCTGCTGGCCAAGCGGATGGAGGCCGAGCGGCTGGCCAGGGAACTGTCGGACAGCCGGACCAGCCTCGTCATGGACGCTTCGGCCACGGAAGTGGGGCGTATGGTCTCCGGCGTGCTGCACGACCTGGGCAACCCTCTTTCCGTCATTCTCCTGAGCGCCGAGGTGATGTCCCAGGAGGAGGAGCGGGACCACGCCAATGTCGCCAGGATACTCAAGGCGGCGCGCTACGCCAAGGGGATGCTCTCCAACGCGATGGGCATAGTGCGGGGCAGGGAATACGTTTTCGCCCCGGCCGGCGTTCGCGAGGCGGCCGAGGCCGCGCTGGCGCTGTGCTCCTTCCAGGCCAGGAAGAAGGGCGTCGCCGTGAAGGACGAGATCCCGGCCGACCTGCCGCCGGCCGTCATCAGCAAGGTCCACATCGAGCGGGTATTCATGAACCTCGTCTCCAACGCCGTCTCCTTCTCCCCGGAGGGCTCGACGGTGGAGGTCCGTTCCCAGCTTTCCGGGGGGCGGATAATATCCATGGTGCAGGATTCGGGCCCCGGTTTCCCGGACGAGATGATAAAGAAAGGCGTCAGGGCTTTCGGCACTACCCGCAGGGAGCAGGGGGGGACGGGGCTGGGTCTCTTCGTCGCCGACGAGATAGTCCGCCGCCACGGCGGGGAGCTGTTCATCTCCAACGCGCCCGGTGGCGGCGGCAGGGTCCTCTTCGAGATCCCGCTCTCCGGCCCGCCGGCGACGGCCGGAGGGGACTGAGCCTCAGCCGGCCGCCGCGGCGCGCGCGGCTTTCTCCAGGACCTCCGCGGCTTTTTCTATCGAATAGGGCTTTTCGAGGAATGTGTGGCCCTCTTTCTCCACCAGGGCCAGCGGGTCCTGGTTCTCCAGGTAGCCCGTGGTGAACACGAAATTGACCCCCGGATTTACGGCCCGGAATTCTCCCGCCGCCTCCGGCGATCTGCCGTCCGGCAGCACGATGTCGGCGAATATCAGGTCATAAGCGCCGCCGCTTCCCCTGAAAATGTCCAGGGCCTCGTCCAGCCTGCCCGCGGCGGTCATCCTGAATCCGGCCGCCGACAGGGCCTTGCAGGCCACCGCTCTCAGTTGGGCGTCGTCCTCCACCATGAGCACGCGTATGCCCGCGACGGCCTCTTTGACGGCCGCCACTTCTTCGGTCCGCGCGCCGGCCGGTTTTCCTCCGAGCGGCAGATAGATCCTGACCGAAGTCCCTTTGTCCGGCTCGGAGCGGACGTCTATAAATCCGCCGTGCTGCTTTATTATGCCGTAAACGGTGGACAGCCCCAGCCCGGTCCCCTTGCCGCGCGTTTTGGTGGTGTAGAAGGGCTCGAAAGCCCGCCGGACCCCGTCCGGGGTCATTCCCCTGCCGTTATCCCGGACTTCGATCATCCCGCAGACCCGCGGGGCCGCGGGGCCCGCGTCCGCGTCCAACCGCTTCGGACAGGGGGCCTTGGCGGTGCGTATCAGCAGCTCGCCGCCCCCGGGCATCGCGTCGCGCGCGTTGGCCGCCAGGTTCAGCAGCACCTGCTCCAGCCGGGTGGCGTCGCAGAGCACGGGAACTTCCTCGGCGGCCGTTTCCTCGCGCAGCGACACGCGCTCGCCCACTATGCGCTTTATGAGCCGGGCCGTACCGGCCGCGACGGCGCGCAGGTCGCGCGGCTCTATGCTGAGCTTCTCTCTCCGGCTGAAAGTCAGCAGCTGGCGGGTTATCTCCGCGCCGCGCTGACCCGCCTTGCGTATCTCCTGTATGTCCTCCTTGAGCGTGCCGTCCTCCAGCGTGGAAAGTATTATGGAGGTGTAGCCTTCGATGGCGCCGAGTATATTGTTGAAATCGTGGGCCATTCCCGCGGCGAAGGCTCCCAGCGCCTCCATCTTCTGCGACTGCTCCAGCTGTTCCCGCAGTTCCGCCTGTTCCCTGACGGTCCGCGCTTTCTCGATGGCGGAGTTCACGGCGGCCGGCAGGCGGGCGAGCCTGTCCTTTATGAGGTAGTCGTCGGCGCCCAGCTTCATGAGCTCCGCGGCTTTGTCGTCCTCCAGGCTGCCGGTGACGATCAAGAACGGCACGCCGGGGGCCAGTTCGCGGCGCAGGACCAGGGCCTCCTCGCAGCTGAAATTGGGCAGGCGCCCGTCGGAAATTATTATGTCCGGCCGCGCTTCGGCCAGATACCTGCGGAAATCCGGGGCGTTGTCCGCCGTCCTCAGCGTGAATTCGGCTCCGGCCATGCGGAGCGTCTGTTCGATCAGGTTTATGTCGCTTTCCGAGTCTTCCACCAGCAGGATGTTGTTCATTGGACCTCTCCGCCGCGCCGGCGGCGCGGATAATGGCTAGTATAAACAGTCTAGCCTTTATTTGCAATCCCCTCCCCGCCGGGAGAGAGACGGGGTCAGCCTCTCAGGCGGCCCAGGAGCTGTTCCGCGCCGTAGGGTTTCTGGACGAAAATATACCCGAGGGAGGCGGCCTTGGCGGCGTCCATGCGGCCCTCGGAGTGTCCGCTGAGCAGTATTATCCGGATGGACGGGGCCGCCGCCCGCGCCGCCGCGGCCAGTTCCGTCCCCGTCCTGCCGGGCATCATTATGTCCGAGACCAGGGCGTCGAAGCCGCCGCCGGCCAGCAGCCGCTCCGCCTCCAGGCCGTCGGCGGCTTCCGTCACGCTATGCCCTTCCGCCTTCAGCATCCTGGCCGTCATCACGCGCAGGTCCTCGTCGTCCTCGGCCAGCAGCACGCGCAGCGGCCCCGGCCCGGCGTCACCCTCCGTCCTCTCCGCCGGCGCGCCTTCCCCCGGTCCGCGCTCCGCGGGACCGGCGGGCAGATATACGTCGAAGGCCAGTATCCCGGCCCAGGAATAAGAGGCCTCTATCCAGCCGCCGTGCCTCCTGGCTATGGCGTAGGCGATGGGCAGCGTCCAGCGGCTGGTCTCCAGCCCCGGTTCGAAGATGTCCTTTATCGAATCCCTGTCGAAATCACGGCAGAGGCGGCTGACGGAGACCTTCACGAAAAGAGGTCCCGGGGCGCCGGCGGAGTCGGGCCGCGCCAGGCTGGCCGACGAGGCCTCCACTATGACCGGCTCGCCGGAGAGGGCGGCGAACTCCCTGCCGCCCAGCACGTGCTGGAAAAGCCTCGATAATTCCAGGGGGTCGGCCTGCACCGTCGGCAGATCGTCCCGGAAACGGGTGTCCATGGCGGGCATGTCCGGCTGCGAGGACAGGATCTTGAGCGTGTCCCGCAGCAGCTCCGGTATATCCACGGGGACCCTGCGGATCGCGTTGCCGCGGCCGAGCGTGAGGAGCTGCCGGGTTATGCCCGCGCCGTTCCTGGCCGAGTTCCCTATCGCCGACAGGGCTTCGTCCCGGGCCTCTTCGCTGCCCGAAGTCCTGGCCAGGTGAAGGGCGGTGTTTATCACGCTGAGTATGTTGTTGAACTGATGGGCCACCGCGCCGGCCAGGCGCGACATCGCCTCCATCTGCGCGTCGTGGTAGAGGTGCGTTTCGCGGGTCCTGGACGGGGCGGCGTCCTGCGCCATGCAGAGAACGCGGTCTATCCCGCCGTCCTTTCCCCTCACGGGAAAAACTCTTATCCGAAGGTCCTTCCCCATTTTTTCGCTGAAATGGTCGAGACACAGCGGGTCGGCGCGGCCCCCGGCCAGCATGTCCGCGCATTGCGGCAGCGGTTTGTCCAGGCCATGCGCCGCACGGTAGCATTTGAGGCCGGACAGCGAGCCCTTTTTTACGCCCAGGGCCTCGTGGGCCGCCCTGTTCGCGTACAGTATGGAGCAGTCCGGCGCGGTGATTAATACCGGCTCCCGCATGGAGTCGAAGACGCCCTCGGCCCCCCGTCCCCGCCGCGCAAGAACGAACGCCAGCGCGGCGCCGGCCGCGGCCGCGATAAGCGATATCGTGATGATGTCCGGCATATTCCCCTCGTTCCCATTATATTGAAAAAAGGCCCCGCGTCAAAGAGCCGCCGCCGCTTTCATTTACTATAATATCCGCCGGGGAAAGTATGGCCAGGATACTCATAATAGACGACGACGGCATAGCGCGCGACGCGCTGGGCGCTTTCCTTATCCGCATGGGCCACGAGGCGCGCGCGGCGGCCGACGGCGCCAACGGCCTGGCCATGTTCAAGAATATAGCGCCGGACCTGGTCATACTCGACCGCGAACTGCCGGCCCTGACCGGCTCGCAGGTCCTGGCGAAGATACGGGAAGCCTCGCCCTCGGCGCCCGTGATAATACTTACCGGGTACGACGCCCCCGAGGACGAGGCCAGGTACCTGGCGGGGGGAGCCACCAGGTTCCTTTCCAAGGCGTTCGGCCTTTCGCCGGTGCTCAAGGCCGTGGAGGAACTGCTCGGTCCCGCCCCGGCCGCGGCCGGTCCCGCGCCGGCCGCCCCGGCGAAGCCCCGCGTCCTGGTCGCCGACGACGACGAGAGCATAAGGGCGCTCCTTAAGCGCTTCCTCTCGAGCGAAGGCTGCGAGGTGGCGCTGGCCGCCGACGGGGGGGAGGCTCTGCCTCTCCTCGCCTCCTTCAAGCCCGATATAATTCTCCTCGACATATATATGCCCGTCAGGGACGGGGTAGAAGTGCTGCGGGAAATACTGGCCGCGGACCCGGCCGCCTCCGTCATGATGATAACCGGCAACCAGGACGAGGAGACCGCCCGCCGCTGCCTGGAACTCGGCGCCTTCGACTATATCCCCAAGCCGATCAACCTCGATATGCTCGCCGTCAGCCTTAAGGCCCGCCTGCTCGCCTCGGGCCGCTGAGCCCTCCTTATTTCGCCGCGTCGCCGCGCCTGTCCTTGAGCCAGACGCTGCCTTTCCTGTCCGGCAGGCCTTTCAGGTATCGCTTTATCTCCGCCGACAGGTCCGCCAGCCGGGCGTAATGGCGTATCTCCCGCCGTTCATTGGTGACCACCGCTATCGAAAGGGAGACGAGCGGGAAACGGCGCTCTTTGCCCTGCCTGTCGTGCGTGACGATGGAGCCTCTTTCCCTGTCCTCGAGGTTATAGAAACCGGGCGCCAGCGCGTCGAACCGCCGGGTCAGTTCCTCGGCGATCCTTACCGCCATGCCGGGGGTGGTCACAAGGACGAAATCGTCCCCGCCTACATGCCCGATGAACTCCCCGCCGGAGATCTCCTCCAGCAGCGCCGCCGCGGTCTTTATCACATTGTCGCCGTTAAAGTAGCCGTAGCGGTCGTTATAGGCCTTGAAGTTGTCGATGTCGATGTAGGCGAAAGCGAAGGTTACCCCGGAAGATATCCTCCGCGAGGCCTCCTCCTCTATGGCCGGCGCCCCGGGGAGGCCGGTCAGGGGGTTGGAGTTTATGTTGCGCCGGGTGCGCCTGACCGCGTTCTCCACGCGGGCCAGCAGCTCCGCGGGATCGAAGGGCTTGGTGACATAATCGTCCGCACCGAGGCCGAACTCCGCCGATTTCTCTTCCGTTGAGTTCAGGCCGGAGACTATTATCACCGGCACGCGGTTCATCGCCGCTTTGCGGCGTATGGCCGCCAGCGCCTCCCGCCCGCTCACTCCCGGCATATTAAGGTCCAGTATAATGGCGTCGGGCATCTCGCGCTGCGCCTCCGCCAGCGCGGCCGCGCCGTCCGCCACGGCGGCCACCTTCCATCCGGTGCCAGAAAATGCGCGCGCCATCAGCGCCTGGAAGGCCGCGTCGTCGTCGGCTATCAGTATCCTGCCCATATCAGATCACCCCGCAGTCGTCCAGCATCCGCTTCTCCTTTTCCATGAGGGAGGACAGTCCGCGCATCTCCCGTTCGGAAAGGGGGGGGGCTCGTCCGCGTCGAAGTGGGCGCGCAGAAGGGAGTAGAACTCCTTCTTGAGCCCGCGGTCCCCGAGTTCGCTGCCCGGGTTTACGGTCAGGCGGCGGCGGTCGAAGCCGGGCTCGCGCATCTTGAGCGCCCAGTATCTGGCCTTCAGCTCCAGCAGGGCGCGGTTCGCGTCCGCCAGGTCCCGCCGCCTCTCCGAGCAGGTCTCGAAGACCGGGGCCGCCGGCGCGTCGCGCAGGTCCGGAGGGGCCAGGTAGAAGTCGGGCAGCTGCGGCAGGCCGCGCGTCTCCGGGCCTGTCCTCGACAGGCGGGGGCTTATTTCCCATCTCCGCTCAGCCTTTATCTCGAAAGAGGCCACTACCCTGCCGGTCCGCACCTCCAGCAGCTTGGCCACAACGCTCTGGTCGAGTTCGTCCGAGAACAGCGTGCCCGTCACCACGGCGTCCACCGAGAAGACGGCGGCTTCGGCCCCGCTCCCGCCGGCCGAGGCCCGCAGTCTCTGCTCGCCCAGCACCCGGTCGAGCAGCGCGCGCTCTATTATCTCCAGCCCCTTGCGCGCCGCGAGGTAATGGGAGAGCTTTTCCGCGATATAACGGGCTTCGTCGCGCGTGGCGGGGCCGTTGACTGCGAAATCCAGCACCGCTATCCGCCTGAAGCCGCCGGCTTCGGCCGCCGCGGCTATCTTCCCGGCCGCGGAGAAGTAATCTCCCCCGGCCGCGCACGGCGCGGTCTGAAGGACCAGCGCCGCCGCGGCTATCGCGAGAAAAACATTTTTCGGCTCCATATCTCCCCCTCTCCCGGCGATAATAGTGTAGCGGCAGGGGGCTAAAGGCCGGTTCAAGGCCGGCTCAAATCCGGCTCAAGAAAACGGGATTTTTGTATCATGTCCGCATGGCTCTCATACTGGTGATAGACGACGACGGCGTGGCCCGCGACGCCTTCCGGACCTTCCTTTCCCGCAAGGGGCACGAGGTCGCCGCCGCCGCGGACGGCAGGGAGGGAGTGCGGCTGTTCCGCGAGCGCGTCCCCGACCTGGTCATACTCGACCGCAACCTGCCGGAACTTTCCGGTTCGGGCGTTTTCGCGGCCATAAGGGAACTTTCCGCGGAGACGCCGGTACTGGTGGTTTCCGGCTACGACGCTCCGGAGGACGCCGACAGGTATATGAAGATGGGCGCGGCGGGATTCCTTTCAAAGGGGGGCGGGCTCACTCCCGTGCTGGAGGCGGTGGACGGCATACTGGCGGGGGAAACGGCGACCGCCGCTCCGGCCGGATCAGGGCCGGGGCGTCCGAAACGCGCCGCGGCCGGCGGCCGCGACGCCAGGCGCGGTATGCTGAGGGATATCTCTTTCGCGGCGCTGGGGCTGGCGCTGGCCTTGGCGGGGTTTTATCTCCTCGCCCCGGGCCGCGGCGCCCGGTCCGTGACGGAATCTCCCCGGGCTGTTTCGGTCGCTCCGGTCCCGGCGGGCCCTGCCGCGTCCCGCGGGGAAACGTCGGGCGCCGCCGCTCCCGTCGCGCCGTCCTCCAGTGAAGAGCTCCTGCGCCGGGCCATGGTCAAATACGGGGACAGGCCGGGCGTCGCCGAGTTCCTGACCGACCTGGAAAAGGACCCCGAAGCCGCGGCGGTCCTGGCCGGCGCCATAGGCAAAGACCCGGCGTCGGCCCTGGCGGAACTCAAAAGAACTCCGGGCGCCGAGCGGCTGGCCCTTAAGTACCTTGCCAGGCCCGATTTTATTTCTTTGATGATGGAGGTCCGGAAGGACCCGGAAATGGCTCCGCTGTTCGGAGAAAGGGAATAAGCTATTCGAATTTGTAGCCGACGCCGGTGACGCTGGCTATCCTGGCGGACAGTTCCGGTCCCAGCTTCTTCCTGAGATTGGAGAGATGCACTTCCACGGTGTGGGTGTCGTTGTACTCGGCCGGGTCGTAGCCCCAGACTCGCTCGAGCAGGAAGGAGGGGGAGAGCACCTTGCCGCGGCTGGTCAGCAGCAGCGCGAGCAGGTCGAACTCCTTGCGGGTCAGCCTGACGGGCGCGCCCTTCACTTTGACGGTGCGGGCCTCCGGGTCCAGCTCTATGCCGTCGCGCTTCACGCTCTCGCCGGCGTCGGTCCGGGCGGAATAGCGCCGCAGGACGGCCGAGACCTTGGCCAGCATTATCGGTATCGAGAACGGCTTTATCAGGTAGTCGTCCGCTCCCTTGTCGTAGGCGGAGAGTATGTCCTCCTCCTCCGTCATCTTCCCGGAGATGAGTATGACCGGCAGCCCGCCCTTCCCGGCGCTCTCTTTCACGGCGCGGCAAAGGGTCAGGCCGTCCATGCCGGGCATCTCGGCGTCGGTGATGACCGCCGCGGGTTTGAGGTCCCGGGCCAGGATGAGGCCCTCCGAGGGATTGTCGGTGAAGGAGACGGCGTAGCCGCGGGCCTCCAGGCCCCGGCGCATGACGTCGAGCATCGCGCGGTCGTCGTCCACCAGCAGTATTCTTCCGTTCATTTCCCGCCTATGAGTTTCTTGAGCAGAGCGGCCATTTCCTCATAATTATATGGTTTCGCCGGCAGGCCGTCAAAGCCCATGCCCGCGTACTCCGGGACCGGCGTGCCCGCCGCGGCCTCGTAGGCCCTGCGCGCCGCCTCCCCGTCCTCGGCCAGCGCCCGGCAAAAGGAAGCCCGCGAGGCTCTCGTCGTCCCCGACCATAAGTGTGGAGTTTTTATGATCGCCCATGGATGAACGTCCGCCCCGCGGCGGTCCTATGTGAAGATGAACGGAAACTCTCTCCCCATGAATAGTAATAGTACTATCAGGCCCGCCCCTTCAAGCGACCGGAGCGGCGCGGAGCGCTTCTTCGGACGGCGGTCAGCGGAGCAGGTCTTCTATCGCGGCCAGGAGTACTTTGAGAGGCGTGGTTTTCAGGAAGAAGGCGTCGGCGTTCCCGTCGCGGGTAAGCAGGTCGGCGGCCGAGGGTTCGGAGCTGAAGATCAATATCGGCACCGGCCTTGGCAGGGCGGCGCGTATGGCGGGGCAGAACTCGCGGGCGGTTCCGTCGGGCAGGTGATAGTCCAGGATGACGCAGTCGGCTTCCCCGGTGCGGGCCGCTTTCAGGCCGCAGCTCCCCGACGGCGCCGTTGTTACCCGGTAGCCGGCCGGGACGAGCAGCCTGGAGAGAAGGTTCCTCCAGATCGGTTCGTCGTCAACCACCAGTATCGTTTTCCGGCGCATAAGTCCCCCTGGATGGGGCCGGTGTTCTTTCCGCGGCGCGCCTTACCGCGGCCCCACTGCTGACCTCGCATATTCTATTAAGGTTTATAAACCCTGTCAATAGTGCCTATAATATCTTCCGTCCGGGCCGCCGAAAGTCATTGAATTGTACACCTATGGGGAACTTCTACGCTGAGATAGGCGGGCGGATGAGATCCGTGCGCAAGGCTTTGAGGCTTACGCAGTCGCAGGTGGCCGAGAAGGCCGGGATAGACACTTCGTTCTACGGGCAGATAGAGAGAGGGAAGAACATTCCAAGCCTGAAAACTTTCGTCGCCATCGCGGAGGCCCTCGGCGCCGACCCGGCCGACCTGCTTTCCGGCCGCGCCGGCGGGGGGAAGAAGGTCTATGGCGCGGTCATGGAACAGCTGCTGACCGGCCTCGACCGCAAAAAACGCGCCCTGGTCCTGGGGCTGCTCAAGGACATCGTCTCCCATTACCGCGCGAAATAGGTTTTCTCACCGGTCCTCCGGCCCGGCCAGCGTTTCCCGGACGGCGCGCAGCAGCGCGTCCGGGGCGAAAGGTTTCTGGATGAAGGCCGCGCCCTCCCTGAGAAGGCCGTCGTCCAGCGCCGCGTGCTCCGTGTAGCCGGACATGAACACTACTTTCAGTCCCGGCCAGCGCCCGGCCAGCCGCCCGGCCAGTTCCGGTCCGCTCATTTCCGGCATCACCATGTCCGTCAGCAGGAGATGGACCGGCGCCCCGCGTTTTTCGCACAGCTCCAGCGCCTCGGGGCCGGAAGCCGCGTGCACCACGGTGAAGCCGTCCGCGGCCAGTACGCGCCTGCCCAGCGCCCTGATGGACGGGTCGTCCTCGACCAGAAGTATGGTCGCGGCGCCCCTGAAGAGGACCGGCTTGCGCGTTTCCGCGGGTTTCGACGGTTCCGCGGCGGCCGGCGCTTCCGGCAGGTATATCCTGAAGCAGGTCCCCTTGCCTTCCTCGCTGTAGACCGAGATATGTCCGCCGCTCTGCGTCACTATGCCGTAGATGGTGGGCAGGCCCAGGCCGGTCCCCTTGCCCTGTTCCTTGGTGGTGAAGAAGGGCTCGAAAAGATGCGACTGCGTCTCCTCGCTCATGCCGCAGCCGGCGTCGGTCACCGAGAGCGTCACGTACCGCCCGGGCGGGACGGTCCCGTGCCTGTGGACCGCCGGCTGTCCGAGAACCGAAACGCCGATCTCCATGTCCAGCCTGCCGCCGCCCGGCATGGCGTCGCGCGCGTTGACGGCGAGGTTGAGGACGACCTGCTCCAGACAGCCGAAGTCGGCCCTGACCCGGGCGGGTCCCCCGGAACGGCGTATGGCAAGGGTTATGTCCTCGCCTATAAGGCGTTCCAGCATGTCGCGCATGTCCGTCATTACGGCGTTGAGGTCCAGCGTCCGGAATTCCAGCACCTGCCGGCGGCTGAAGGCCAGCAGCTGGCGGGTGAGCTGAGCCGCCCGCTCCGCCGACCTGCTTATCTCTTCCAGGTTCCCGCGGACCGGGGAATCTTCGGGCAGCAGCGGCACGGCCAGTCCGGCGTACCCCGTGATGGCGGTGAGTATATTGTTGAAATCGTGGGCTATGCCGCTGGCCAGCCGCCCGGCGACCTCCATTTTCTGGGATTGCAGCAGCGCCGCGTCGGTGAGAGCCTGTCTTTTCTCGGCCTCCTTGCGGGCGGTTATGTCCCGCAGAACGCCGGTATAGGCGAGCAGTCCGCCGGACGGAGCGCGGTGGAGCACCGGGGTATTGCTCACCCAGCGGACGGCCCCGTCCTTGCGTGTTATGCGGTGCTCAAGCGGCCCCGGGGATTTGCCGGATAATACCGCGCGCGCGTGCTCCGTCACAGCCGGCCGGTCCTCTTCGGCCACCATGCGCAGCCAGAGATGCGGATCCTCCTCCAGTTCCCGCCGGGAATAGCCGGTGACCTTCAGGCACGACTCGCCGTGCTCCGTGCGGACGGCCCGCCCGTTCTCCACGTGCACCGTGTAGACGTAGTCTGAAAGGGCGGCCGTCACCCCCTGGTATCGGGCCTCGCTCGCGGCCAGTTGCAGCCGCGCGGCTTCCAGTTCCTTTATCTTAAGATGGAGCTTCTCCAGCAGCGCCCGGTACTGCCGCTCGTCCATTGCGGACGAGGCCGGCCCCGCCCCGGCGCGCCGGCCGGCGGTCCGGTCCGTCTCGGCGCGCACCGCCTCCAGCAGGGCGGAGGGACCTATCGGTTTGACCAGGAAGCGCGAGGCTCCCAGGCTCATGGCCAGTTCCCTGTCGTCGTCGAAACAGAAGACGGACGAATATAGTATGACCGGAACCCCGGCCAGCCGCCGGTCCTCGCGTATCCTGCGGCAGAGCATGAACCCGTCCATCTCCGGCATCATTATGTCGGAAACGACCAGGTCCGGGACGCTGGCGGAGGCCAGGGCGAACGCCTCGCCGCCGTGCCTGGCGAGGCGGACGGAGTGCCCGGCTTTGCGCAGCACGACGGCCAGGGCCTCGGCCGCGCCGTCGTCGTCGTCGGCCACGAGTATGTCCAGTTGTCGGGATGCGCGGGCCGCGCCGCGGCCGCCGGGAACGTCGGTATGCGCCATGTCGCCTCGGTTTTGCGCGCGTCCGCGGCGCGGGGCGTCCCGCGCGCAGCGCGCAAAGGTGCGTTACTGCCGCGGCCGGCGGACCGGCCGCGGGACTATCTGCCTTCCTGCAGGTACCTGTGGTAGTTCCTGTAGACGTCCTCCAGCGTGGCGATTATCGCCCGCTTGGCCACGCTGAAAAATCTTTTCTCTATCTGGGCGACGGCGCCCTTCACCCCGGCCTCTATCTCCCTGCCCAGGAGCGAGTTGCTGAGGATCTTCTTGGCCAGGCCGGCCGGCAGCGAGCAGGAACAGTCCACCACTTTCCCGTCCTGCGGGTCCACCTCGACGTCTATGCTGAGCATGGCCGGCGAGGCCGCGCTGGACATGTTCTCGGGCAGTCTCGCGAAGCCGGAGATTATGATGGTGTCAGGCCGCAATTTGGGCTCTTCCGTTCCCTCGTTCTTCATTACCGTCCCCCCGAAAATAAAATGCCGCGGACTACCGTCCCCGGACTCGCGATCAATTCCATACACCCGTAAACCCTCCCCCGAAGCGGAATTATGTTAACTTACCGGCTGGCCTGCTGTCAAACCGGGTTGACCGATATCATAGGCTCCCGGTCCCGGTCCCCGTCTGGGCACAATGCCCCTGTTTTCCGGCTGTAACTTGTGTTACACTATGTGCGGGCCGTGGGGGCCTGGGGTGAGGGCATACGCTGGAGGTTGAGAGCGATGCCTAAACGCATACTGGTGGCCGACGACGATCCGGCCATGCTCAAGGTCTATGAGAGGCTGCTGGCCAGGCTCGACCATTCGGTCGAGAAGGCCGCCACTTTCGCGGAGGCGGCCGCGCTTATAGCCGAACGCGATTTCGACCTGCTGATAACCGACCTGATGTTCCCGGACGGCCTGGGAACGGACCTGATAGAGTCCCTCAACAAGAAGAGGGCGGGAGCGCAAAGCCTGCTGGTCACCGGGTCGGTCCGGGAACTGCCTCCCGAAAAGCGTCCCTCCAGCTATTTCGAGAAGCCCTTCGACGTCAATTCCTTCATGGCCGCCGTGGCGGCCGCTCTGGAATAAAACCCGCCGGGCGCAAGCCGGGCCTATTCCTTCGCGCCGGTCGGGCGGGTCCCCAGCAGCGCGTGAAGCCTGGCGGTCAGGACCTGCGGCTTCACCGGTTTTTCCATGAAATCCTTCACGTTAGGCTCGCTTTTCAGCAGGTCCAGGGTGGACTGGTCCATATGCCGGCCGGAGACCAGGATTATGGGGATATCCGCGGTGCTTTCTTCCTGCAGCTCACGCAGCAGCTCGAACCCGCTCAGCCTGGGCAGCATGAGGTCGAGCAGTATCAGCGAGGGCGTCATGCCCCGCGCTTTTTCCAGCGCCTCCTCGCCGTCGGAGGCTTTCTCGGTCCTGAAGCCCTCCTTCCTGACGATGTAGTAAAGCAGGTCCCAGACCTCGCTGTCGTCGTCCACGATAAGCACCGTCTTTTCTTCAGCGTTCATCCGTAACGGTCTCCCTGGTTATTTTTATGGCCAGCCCGCGGGTCTCCGCGCCGTCGGGCGAGAAGGCGCGGACCGGCAGGTCCACGGTCCCGTCCGGGGGCAGGGCGAAGCGCATGGAGAACGAGCCGTTCCCGTCGAGCTCCACTTTCCTGCCCGAGACGGTCACAAGGGCGTCCGGTTCCGCCGCCCCGTAAAGGACCAGTTCGCAGTCGGCCGTCAGCCGGAAGCCCCGCCGCTGTTCGCGCCTGCGGGCCAGCATCTCCTCCCCGCCCCAGGAGGCCGCGCGCGAGAAGACCGCCCGCAGCAGCTCCCAGCGCTGCGCCAGCGACCGGGCCAGCTCGGCGGAGCCTCGGCCCGCGCAGTCCACGCCCGACAACTGGAGCAGTTTCTCGAAACCGCCCGCCGCCGTCAGCCATCTTTCGTCCCCGGTATCGGAGACGCGGCCGGGAGGAGGCAGAACGGCGTTGCTTTCGGCCAGCGCGGCGAAAGAGCCGTCGGGCAGTATGCGCCCCACTTCGCAGCGGCATTCGCCGCCGCCGCGCACGTTTATGTACCAGCGGTCGGCGTCCGCCGGCACCTCTATGAGCGAGACCGTTCCCTCCGCGCCGCCCGTCCCGGCCTCGCGCACGCGGATGGCGGGGCGGCCCGCTGCTTCCGTTCCCCCCGCTATCTCCCAGTAGAGCAGCAGCCAGTGCGGGTCGCGGGGCAGCAGCACGGCTTCCGTCTCGCCGTATTTTTCCGGCAGGCCGCCGGGGCGCCTCCCTTCCGGCCCCGGTCCCTCCGGCGGTTTCCCTTTGCCCGGGGAGGTCATGGCGTCCCTCCCGTCCGGCCCCGGGCTTCGTCCGATTCGTCCACCCTGCAATAAAAGCCGCGCCTGCCGCGCGCCAGTTCTTTCAGGCGTTTTTCCAGCTCGCCCCTGTCCAGCGCGGTCCTGAGCTCCAGGATGTCCTGCGCGCTGCCGTCCCGCCGCATCCTGAACGCGCCGAGTTCCCTGATCGCGTTGAATACTTCCATCCGCGAGCCCGCCCCGGCGCGGCCGCCGAAGCGCAGCGTCAGGATATAGCGGAGCGGCGCGGGGGCGCTTTTAGCCCTTGCCTTCATATATGACTCCTCCTGGAAGCCCGTCCGGGCTTCCTTTTAAAGGGTGTTTTTCACAGGATGCATAAACGCCACCGGCTGGCGCGTATGCCGGAAGGAATTTTCTCTGATGTGACCCCGGTCACATTGTAACAAATAAAAAAGGGCTTTTAGCCCTGCCCGAAGGACTGCGGGGTTCGTTCAGGAAAGTTCGATGAGGTCCCACCTGGCGCCGTAAAGCGCCAGGAGCCGGGCTTTGAGCGGGCCGTGCTCCGGCAGGGCCAGCCGCGGGTCTTTTTCCAGGACCGCGTCGCGGTCCTCGACGGCCTGGCGCAGCAGGGCCGAGTCGCGCGAGAGGTCGGCCAGGCGCAGGTCCAGGTCGCCGTGCTGGCGCAGGCCCAGCGGGTCGCCGCCGCCGCGCAGGGCCAGGTCCTTCTCGCTTATCAGGAAGCCGTCGGTGGTGGAGCACATGGCCTGTACCCGCTCGCGGGCGCCGTCGGCGCGCAGGTCGGCCACCAGCAGGCAGCGCGACTCGTGCGCGCCGCGGCCCACGCGGCCGCGCAGCTGGTGCAGGCTCGAGAGCCCGAAACGCTCGGCGTTGTTTATGACCATCACCGTGGCGTTGGGCACGTCTATGCCGACCTCTATGACCTGGGTGGCGGCCAGGACGCGGGTGCGGCCGGCGGCGAAATCTTCCATTACCTTCCGCTTTTCCTCGGGTTTCATGCGGCCGTGCAGCACGGCCAGCGTATAACCTTTGAACACTTCGCGCAGGCGCTCGAACTCCAGCGTGACCGCTTTGAGGCCCGCCGTGCCGCTCTCTTCGATGAGGGGATAAACGATATAGACCTGCCGGCCTACGGAGGCCGCCAGCCGCGCTTCGCGGAAGGCTTTTTCCTCGTTGAGGCTCTCGGTCTTTACCGGCTTGCGGCCGGGCGGCATGCCCGTGAGCGTGGAGACGTCCAGGTCGCCGTAAAGCGCCAGCGCCAGCGTTCGCGGTATGGGCGTGGCGGTCATGATGAGCGCGTCGGTGCGGTCGCCCTTGGCGCGCAGCGCCGCGCGCTGCCGCACGCCGAAGCGGTGCTGCTCGTCCACTACGACCAGTCCCGGGGTCTTGAGCTTGACGCTCTCCTCTATCAGGGCGTGGGTGCCGATGAGTATGTCCAGCCGGCCCTCGGCGGCGTCCTCCAGTATTTTCTTGCGGGCCGGGCCTTTTACCGACGAGGTCAGCAGCGCCCAGCGCACCGGCAGACCTTTGAGCAGCCGCTCGAAGGTCAGCGCGTGCTGTTCGGCCAGTATCTCGGTCGGCGCCATGAAAAGGCCCTGGCGGCCGTTCTCGGCGGCCAGCAGCAGCGCGCTCAGCGCCACTACCGTCTTGCCGGAACCGACATCGCCCTGCAGCAGCCGGGCCATCGGCCGGGGCGAGAGCATGTCGTCGAAGATCTCGTTTATGACCTTCTTCTGGGACGGGGTGAACTCGAAGGAGAGGGCCTCCCTGAAAGGCGTCAGTAGATGGCGCCTGAGCTCGTAGCGGTGCTCTTTTTCTACGGCGCGCAGCTGCCGGCGTTTTATGCCCCAGGCCAGCGCCATCAGGAACAGCTCCTCGTAGGCCAGGCGCCGGCGCGCCGATTCCAGCTCGAAGAGCGAGCCGGGGAAATGTATGCCGCGCCCGGCCTGCGCGGCCGAGGCCAGCGCCCGGCGCGAGCGTATATCCTCCGGCAGGCATTCGGGCGTCTCGCCGCCCATCTGCGCCAGGGCCGAGCGCACGGCCTCGCGCATGAAGCGGCCGCTGAGGCCCTCGGTCAGCGGGTAAACGGGGACTATGCGCCCGACATGCGCCGCCTCGGCGGCCGGCCCGGCCGGGTAATGCTCCTCCACCCGTACGCGGCCGGGGAAAAGAGCGTCCTCCGGCCGGCCGACTATCCAGATCTCCGCGCCCTCGCGCACTTCTTTCTTGAGCGAGGCGAAAACGTCGTAGCGCCAGCTGAAGCGCTTGAACCAGGAGGCTTCCACTTCGTATTTGCCGTTGGAGAGTACGGCCTTGAAGATGACCAGGGCCTTGGAGGTGCGCAGTTCCCGCGCGGAGAGCACTTTTCCGCGGAAGACCAGCGCTTCTTCGAGCGGCGCTCCCTTCTCCGCGTCGCCGGGCAGGCGGCGGTCCTGCCAGGCCCGCGGGTAATAGGCCAGGAGGTCGCGGGGCGTGTCTACCCCGAGTTCCGCCAGCAGCGCGGCCCTCTTGGGCCCTACGCCTTTCAGGAATTGTATCTTCGGTACCGGCATGCTCAAATATTTTTCAAAAACCGCCTTTCTATGTTATCATTTTAGCGGGGATAGGGAGGGAACAAGCATTATGCCATGCCGCATACTCGTAGTGGACGATGAAAAGGATTTCGCCGGGGCGCTCAAGCGCTACCTGGAGAGCCACGGCTACGCCGTGACGGCCCGCTACGGGTCCAAGGACGCGCTGGACGCCGCCCACAAGGCCAGGCCGGCGCTGGTCCTGACCGACGCCGAGATGCCCGGCGGGGACGGATTCGAGCTCTGCGACAAGATAAAATCCTCCCGGACGCTGGGCGAGACGCCCGTCATCATGATGTCGGGCAAGCGCACCGCCGAGCGCGACCAGCTGCACGGCTACGGCAAGGGCGCCGACGATTACCTGACCAAGCCTTTCTCCTACCCGGTCATGCTGGCCAAAGTGAAGGCCGCCATACGCCGGTTCAAGGCCTGCGACGAGAAGCACGAGCTCATCGAGAAGATGGGGCTGACCATAGACCCCTCCACCCGCACAGTAAGGGCAGGGAAAAAGGAGATAAAGCTCACCCGCAAGGAGTTCGACCTGCTCACGCTGCTGCTGATGCGCGAAGGCCGCCTGCTCAGCGTCCCTTTCCTGCTCGAGACGGTCTGGGGCTACGACCCGGCCGAGTACAACGACCCGCATACCGTCGAATCCCATATCTCCAGCCTGCGCCGCAAGCTGGGGCCCGCCGTCGCCAAAAGGATAGTGAAGGTCACCGGCCACGGCTACCGCCTGCAATGAAGAAGACCTCTTTTCCCGACGCGCTGCTGGCCTTTTCCCGGGCCGCGCTCCATACTCCCTGTCCGCCGCCTCCGGAACTTGCCGGTACGTTGCTGAAGCTCTCCGGGGAACTTTTCGGCCCCGGCCGCCTGCTGGTCAGGATAGACGGCGGCGCCCACGCCGGCCTGTATTCGCCGGGCGTCCCCACCGAGGCCAGGCGCGCTTTCCAGGCCTGGCGCGGCCGGGTGCCGGCCGGCGGCGCCGCTTTCCGATCGGAGACCGTCCCCTTCTTCGCCGTATCCTCCCCGCCCGGCGGCCCCTCCGCTATAACGCTGGCCCTTTGCTGCGTGCGGGCAACTTCGCAGGAGAAGGAGGCTATGCGCGCCTTTACCGGCCTGCTGGCGCTGGCCGACGCGCGCTGCGCGGTGGAGGACGAGCTGCGCCAGTCCGAGGAGACCTACCGCACGCTGGTGAATTCCGGCCGCGACATCATCTACTCCATCGACCCGCTGGGGCGCGTCACCTACATAAGCCCGCAGGTGCGCCGCTACGGCTATTCCCAGGGCGACGTGATCGGCCGCCACATCAGCATGTTCGCCCATCCCGAGGACAGGGAGGATACGGCGAAAGCCCTCCGCAACGCCTTCAGCACCGGCCGGACGCTGCCGCTCATCCCCTACCGCGCCCGCCGCAAGGACGGCACTTATTTTTACGCCGAGCAGAAGAGCGGAGTGGTCTTCAAGGGCGGCAAGCCGGTCTCGATAACCGGCATCATCCGCGACGTCAGCGACCGGCGCGAGCTGGAGCGGGAGCTGCGCGACAGCGCCGAGACGCTGCGCAAGATCTTCGACAACGCCCCCGACGCCATCTTCATCAAGGACCAAGACGGCCGCTACACCCGGGTCAACAGGGCCTGCGCCGCGGTGCTGGGTATGCCCGAGGATAAAATAGCGGGGCTGACGGACTTCGACTTCTTCAGGAAGGCCGAGGCCGAGGAGGGCCGCCGCCAGGACGAGCGGGTGCTCAAGGCCGGCGAGACCATGGTCTCCGACAATTCCAGGACGGACGCGGAGGGCCGCCTCCGCGTTTTCAACGTCGTCAAGGTCCCGCTGCGCGACGTCTACGGCGACATCACCGGCCTGCTGGGCATAGCCAGGGACGTGACCAGGGTGCGGGCCATGGAGGCCGAGCTGGTCCATAAGAAGGCGGGGGAGCTGGTGTCGCGCGTCACGGGCGGCGTTGCCCACGACTTCAATAACGTGCTGGCGGCCATAGACGGCTACGCGAGCCTTGTGTACGAGGGGCTCAAGCCGGGACAGGCGGGCCGCGACGAGATAAAGAGCATAATCTCGGCGGTGAAGCGGGCGGCGGCCATCAGCGACAAACTCTACGACATACCGGGGGGGCTCAAGAAACGCGGCAGGAAGAATTGAGGCATATTTGAGTTTTATTTGAGCGGACGGTTATATACTATCCATGTAGGATTTACAGCTTAGTCAGGCACCCAGCTCTTTAAAACTTGAACTGCCTAGTCAGGCAACACAGATCTCGGCGCCGCGTTTGCGCCCCCCTAACCCCCAAACCCCCAAAGCATAGTCCCCAAGACGATGCTTAGCAAGCGCGGCGTCGACTAACTTTAGCCCCCAGCGAAAGACCCCGGAAGCCCTCCTTCCGGGGTCTTTGCTTTATATAAGGATAGCGGAGGCCCTTGGCTCCCCCCGGGGACACACGCTCGTCACGGTTCGCTTTTTCCGGGATGCACCAGCGCTTCATTCAGCCGACCAAAAACTCGGCCCGGGCGCATAGCGCCTCGGGCCTCAGACATTCTTGGTCGTCCGGCAGTGCCGGTGCCTTCATTCCGCTCGGGGAAAAAGCTCCTCATGTGACTCGCCGCGTGTCCCCGTGGGAAGCCGACCTGTCGATTGCCTTATGGGGAGACAATCGGGGGATGTCGGGGCATCACTTAAGCAAAGCCGTCCGAAGCCGCGAGCTTACGGAGTATGCGCCGCAGCTTACGGTGCTTTGCTCCTCGCGGAGCGTAGGCGCATACGAGCGCGAGCGGCGAGGTCGGAGCGCGAGTACGGTGTACGAGCGCATCTTTGCGTAGTGATGCCCCGGCAGCACCCGGAAGAGTTCTTCCTTATCTATTCTTCCGACATGCAGGGGTAGCGGTAGTCGGACGGGGGGGCGAGGTTCTCCTTGACGGTGCGTACCGAGGTCCAGCGCAGCAGGCCGTGGTACCAGCCCACCTTGTCGTTGGTGCCCGACGCCCTGCCGCCGCCGAAGGGCTGACGGTCCATCACGGCGCCGGTGGGCTTGTCGTTTATATAGAAATTGCCGGCCGCGTTCTCCAGCGCCTTCGACGCCTCCGCTATGACCGCCTCGTCGCGCGCGAACAGCGAGCCCGTCAGCGCGTAGGGCGAGGTGGAGTCGCAGATCTCCAGCGTCCTGGCGAAGTCCTTCTCCTCGTAGGGGTATACCGTCAGCACCGGCCCGAAGATCTCCTCCTGCATCGTCTTGAACAGCGGGTCGGAAGTCTCCACCAGCGTGGGCCGGATGAAATAGCCCTGCCGCTCGTCGCACTGCCCGCCGGCCAGTATCTTCGCGGAGGAAGACTTTTTCACCTGGTCTATATATCCCTTTATATTGTCGTAGGCCATCTTGTCGATGACGGCGTTGGCGAAGCAGGAGAAATCCTCCGGCGGCCCCATCTTTATCCCGTCTATTTCCGCCGCCAGGTCCTTCTTTATCGACTCCCAGAGCGACCTCGGCACATAGGCGCGCGAGGCCGAGGCGCATTTCTGCCCCTGATGCTCGAAAGCGCCGCGTATCATGGCCGTCCTGAGGGCCGCCGGGTCGCAGGAGGAGTGGGCGAAGATGAAGCACTTGCCGCCGGTCTCGCCGGCGATGCGCGGGTAGCACTTGTAGGCGAAGAGATTGCGCACTATCGCCGACCACATGCCGTTGAAGACCGGCGTGGAGCCCGTGAAGTTGAGCCCCGCGAAATGCTCGCTCTCGATGGCGCGGTTGCCTATCTCGCCGGCCGGGCCCGGCACCATGTTGATGACGCCGTCGGGCAGCCCCGCCTCCCTCCACAGGGACATGAGGTAATGGGCCGGCAGCATGGCGTTGGAGGCCGGCTTCCAGATTACGGGATTGCCCATCAGCGCCGGCGCCCCGGGCAGGTTGCCCGAGATGGAGGTGAAATTGAAAGGCGTAACGGCGTAGACGAAGTTCTCGAGCGGCCGGTATTCCAGCCGGTTGCGCTCGCCGGGAGCCTGCGAGGGCTGTTCCTCCCAGAGACGGGCGGCGTACCAGGCGTTGAAACGGAAAAGATCGACGAGCTCGGCGGTGTCGGCTTCGGCCTGCTGCAGGGATTTGGAGGTGCAGAGCATCGTCGCGGCGGCGATAGCCGGCCGCCAGGGGCCGGCCAGCAGGTCCGCGGCGCGCAGGAAGATGTCCGCCCGCTCCCGCCAGGGCATCGTCCCCCAGGTCCGACGGGCGGCGACGGCGGCCTCTATGGCCGCGTCCACCTCGGCGGCCGAGGCGCGGTGATAGCGGCCGAGTTCCAGCTTGTGGTCGTGCGGCGCCCTTATGGCGGCGGTGCGGCCGGTGCGTACCTCCCTGCCGCCGATGAAAAGCGGGACCTCGGCCGGAGAGGCCTTCATTTCCGCCAGTTTCGCTTTCAGCGCGGCCCGCTCCGGGCCGCCCGGCGCGTATGATGAATTCGGCTCGTTCGAGGGTCTTTCGGCGTGGGATCTCAGGGTCATTTCAGTACCTCTTTTAAACTATCTTACAAAATCGCGGGGGGCTGTCAAGAAGCCGTTTCCCTATGAAAATTTGACAGTTACGCGGTTTGGTGTTAAAATATCCGCGCTACTACTAATAGTGGTGGGGGAAGTGAAAGCCACAACGTATGGTAGTCCGCGGGAGCCGAGGATAGTATAGGCAAGGCTCCCTCGAAGGGCCCTCGTCGGCCCCAAAAACAGGAGAACTGACGGATGAAATGCCCGTTCTGCGGCGCGGAGGACACCAAGGTCACCGACAGCCGCGATTCCTCGGACGGCCTGGAGATCAGGCGCCGCAGGGAATGCGAAAAGTGCGAGAAGCGCTTCACCACCTACGAGAGGATGGAACAGCACCCGCTGGTCGTCATAAAGAAGGACGGCCGGAGGGAGCCTTTCTCGCGCGAGAAGCTCATGAGCGGCATCGTCAAGTCCTGCCAGAAGCGGGACGTAAGCGTGGAGAAGATGGAGGAGGCAGGCAGGAACATCGAGGCCAGCCTGAGGAGCGAGGACAAGAGCGAGATCCCCAGCGGCACCATCGGGGAGCTCGTCGCCCGCGCGCTCAAGCGGCTCGACAAGGTCGCATATATCCGGTTCGCGTCCATTTACAAGGACTTCGAGGACGTGAAGGATTTCGAGAAAGAGATAAAGTCCATAAAAAAATAGAGGGGTAAACGAGATGAACGAATTTTTTCCCAAAGTCATAAAGAAGCGCGACGGCAAGGTGGCTCCTTTCAACCTGGAGAAGATCAAGGCCGCCATTTACAAGGCCGCCTACACGCTGGGCGGCCGCGACGAGGAGAAGGCCGTCGACGTGGCCAACGAGGTGGCCCGCCGCCTCAACAACGATTTCACCCTCAAGAACCGCATCCCCACCGTCGACGACAGCAACGCCATGTGCGTGACCGTCCTGCGCGAGAAGGGCTTCGACCGCACCGCCGACAAGTTCGAGTCCTACGCCCTGGACCGCGGCCGCGTGCGCCGCAGCGGCCTGACCGTCAAGAAGAAGAGCGCCAAGGCCGACATCACCGACCAGATGCTCCTGGTGCAGAGCATCACCAACGAGACCATCGAGCCTTTCGACCGGGCCAAGCTCGCCCAGGCGCTCGAGAAGGAATACGCGCTGACCCCGGACCTGGCCGCGATGATAGCCAAGGAGACCGAGAACAACGCCTACGAGCTCAGCGAGAAGTACGGCACCAAGTCCTTCGACACCCAGTTCCTGCGCCGCATCTCCGAGTCCCATCTCTCGATGATGGGCATACCGCTCAAGAACAGCGCGCTGGCGATGCCCATCTCCACCCTGGAGTCGCTGGTGGTGGGCAACAGCAAGGAGAACAGCAACATCACCTCCAACAACCCCGAGGCGGTCAACCTCGGCGTCGCCGAATACGTCCTCAAGCAGTACAACCTGCGCAAGGTCTTCTCCGAGGAGGTCGCCGAGGCGCACAATAACGGCACGGTGCACATACACGACCTGGGCTACCCCCAGCGCGTGTACTGCTCCAGCCACTCCGTCGAGTACATAAAGAAGTACGGCCTGGACAAGATAGTCTCCAACCTCCAGAACAAGAGCCACCCGGCCAAGAGCGCCATGGTGCTCAACGGCCATATCCAGACCTTCCTGGCCTCGATGCAGAGCCGCTACGCCGGGGCCCTGGGCTTCGGCTTCCTTAATATACTCTACGCGCCCATGCTCAACACCCCCGAGGTGCTCATAGAGGGCGAGCTCGAAGGCAAGCCCGTGAAGATAAAGCGGGCCGAGCTCGAGGCGATGATCGAGGCCGGCACCGTCACTTATACCGACGGCACCGCCGTGCCCTACTTCAAGAAGACCGGCGAGACCCGCGAGCTGCGCAAGCTCTCCCGCGGCGAGATGCGCCAGATCGCGCAGAACCTCATCTTCTCCGCCAGCCAGAACGCGTTCAGCCGCGGCGGCCAGACGCTGTTCATCGACTTCAACATCCACACCGGCGTGCCGCAGTACATGCACAACGTCCCGGCGCTGGGCCCCGGCGGCAAGTACATGCTCGAGGACGCCAACGGCCGCGTAGAGCTGGTGGACGACGCGCCCAGGTTCAAGGGCGCCGAGGGCGACAGCCGCAACGGCGACGTGGTGCACCCCGCCGACGGCCGCAAGTTCATAACCTACGGCGATCCCCGCATGGTCAAGACCTCGCAGGAGTTCGCCATAGAGCTGATGAAGGTCTGGGAGGACGGCGACAAGTACGGCATACAGTTCGCCTTCCCCAAGTGCGACCTGCACGTCAACAACGAGGCGCTGACCGACCCCGGCGAGCGCGAGGTCTACGACTACGGCTGCCGCCTGGCGACCAAGAACGGTTCGACCTACTTCATGTTCGACCGCGACGGCGCCGGCGCCACCCTGGCGCAGTGCTGCCGCCTCAAGGAGAAGGTCACCGACGCCGACCTGCTCAAGCGCCCCGAGCGCATCCGCTTCACGGGCTTTCAGAACGTGACCATCAACCTGCCGCAGGCCGCCTTCAAGGGCAAGACCCTGCAGGGCACGCTGGACCAGATCGGCAAGGCGATGGACATCGCCATGCGCGCCCACCTGGAGAAGCGGGTCTACACGCAGATGCTGCTCGACACCGACGGCAGCCCGCTGCGCTCGCTGGGCCTGCCCTCGGACGACGGCACCCCTTACGTCGACCTGAAGAAGGCCACCTATATCATGGGCCTCATCGGCCTCAACGAGGTGGTGCAGTACCTGACCGGCAAGGAGCTCCACGAGAGCAAGGACGCCTACGAGACCGGCCTGCAGGTCATCGATTTCATGTACAACAAGATCGGCGAGCTGCGCGCGAAGCACGGCCTCAAGATCACGCTGGAGGAGACCCCGGCCGAGAGCGCGACCCAGAAGCTGGCCAAGGGCGACATGGCGCGCTTCCCCGAGGCGAAGAAGGTGGTCAAGGGCGACCTGAAGAAGGCCCCCTACTACACCAACTCCATACACCTCAACCCCGGTGCCGACGTCTCCATCGTGGACCGCATCGAGCTGCAGTCCAAGTTCCACGAGATGATAGAGTCCGGCTCCATCATCCACGTCTACTGCGGCGAGTCGCAGATCCCGGCCGAGTCCATCGGCACGCTGATCGAGAAGGCCTACCGCAACACCCGGGCCTCTCAGATCACGGTCTCGCCGGAGTTCACGCACTGCAATAACTGCCACACCAACTACTTCGGCTTCAAGGACAAGTGCGGCAAGTGCGGCTCGGCCGACATGACCAAGCGCACCAAGATAGTCGGCTACTTCTCGAACCTCCCCGGCTGGAACGACTCGCAGCTGGCCATCAGCGCCGCCCGCGAGGCCGTGGCGCCCCGCTACGCCAGCTTCGCGCCCGGCGTTAAGTGGCTGCACGAGAAGGACGACTCCAAGAAGGTCATGGTGTTCGGCAAGCCCGGCTGCGTGACCTGCGAAGAAGCCAAGAACTCGCTGGCCAAGGCGCTCAAGGACAACGGCATGGAGATACCGGTGGAGTTCCACGATCTCACGAAAACCGAGAGCCGCATAGCCGCGGCCAAGTGGAACGTGCCGCTCGACCCGATACCGACGGTGCTGGTCAAGAACAACGGCACCACCTCGCGCTACGAGCTGGAGTTCAAGCGCGGCAAACCGGTACGCCGCAAGGAAGTCGAGTACCACAAGATGGTAGAGGAAGCCTACACGGTCAAGACTGCCTGAGGCGTTGAACGGGCGCCCCGGGCAGTACCCGCCGGGGCGCCGATATTTGGAAGGACATGAAGATAGGCGCGGCGCTGGAATTCAACCTGATAGACTATCCCGGAAGGATAGCCGCCGTCGCTTTCACGCCCGGGTGCAATTACCGCTGCCCCCACTGCCACGCCAAGCCGCTGGTAGGCGACAGCACGCCGCCGGTGAACGAGAAGGATTTCTTCGACTATCTCGGGACCGTGAAGGACTGGGTCAACGGCGTCACGATATGCGGCGGAGAGCCCACGCTGCAGCCGGACCTGGTCCCTTTCATAGAGGAATTGCGCTCCAGGAAGCTACAGGTCAAGCTGGACACCAATGGCAGCTCGCCCGGGGTCCTGTCCCGCCTGCTGGCCGGCAAGCTGGTGGATTATGTCGCCATGGACGTGAAGGGTCCCGAGCGGCTATGGACGGCTACGGCCGGCGTTCCCGGCTATGCGGAGAAGATCAAGGAGAGCATGCGGCTGGCCGCCTCTTTCCCCGAATACGAGTTCCGCACCACGGTCGCGCCGGTCGTCAGGGAGGACGGGATCTCCTTCCTGACCGTGGCGGAGATGGCGGAGACCGCCGCGCTCATCGCGGATAACACCGGCTCGAAGTTCCACCGCTATTTCGTCCAGAAGTTCGTCCCGCGCAAGGACGGGCTGCTGGACCCCCGGCTGGAGTCTTTCCCCGAGACCCCGCCGCAGCTGCTGCAGGACATACACGCCGAAGTGGTGAAGATATTGCCCAAGACCGAAGTGAGAGGATAACAACATGACTAAACTCGAAGTTACCGTTCAGAAACTGGCCGATGACGTCAAAGTCCCGGCCTACGCGCATGAGGGCGACGCCGGCGTCGACCTCTATTCTACCGTCGACAAGGTCCTGCAGCCCGGCGAGCGGGCGCTGATACCCACCGGCCTCAAGATGGCCATCCCCCACGGCTACGAGGGACAGGTGCGGCCCAAGTCCGGGCTCGCGCTCAAGCACGGCCTTACCGTGCTCAATACGCCCGGAACGGTGGACGCGCCCTACCGCGGCGAAGTGGGCGTCATACTTATCAACCTGGATCCCAGGACCCCCTACGAGGTAAAGAAGGGCGAGAAGGTGGCCCAGATGGTCTTCAACAAGGTGGAGTACGCTTATTTCACCGAGGCCAAGGAGCTGGCGGAGACCACCCGCGGCGCCGGCGGCTTCGGCAGCACCGGCAAGCATTGACCGGCGGGCGTTCCCGACGAGAGACCCGGCCCCGGGGGCCGGGTTTTTCATGCCCATTTTTGGTATGATTTAACCTCCCCTCGGGGAACTATGAAAAAGAACACCGAAGCGCTCAAAGACCTTTCCCTCTTCTCCGGTTTCTCGGATTGCGGACTCCGGGAATTCCACAAGACTTTCCGGAGCATCTCCTTCAAGGCGGGCGAGACCGTCTTCAGGGAGGGCGCGGACGGCTCCACCTTCTTCGTCATCATCTCGGGCGAGGTCGCCATCGAGAAGAAGCTGGACAAGGCCGGCAAGCGCTACAAGAAACTGGCCTCCATGAACAAGGGCGACTTCTTCGGCGAGATGGCCGTGCTCGAGGACAGGCCCCGCTACGCTCAGGCCCGCGCCGTCACCGACGCCGAGCTCTTCGAGCTGGAACGTTCCAGCCTGCTGGAATTCATAAAGAAATGCCCCGAAGAGGGTTCGGGCATGCTGATAGAGATAATCCTTGTGATACTAAAGCGCCTGCGCCACACTTCCGACGAGCTGATGGCCGCCCACGGCTTCATGGAAGTCCTGGCCAAGTACAAGAAGAAGTAAGGAGCGGCCGCCAGGCCGTTCAGATATAGCCTTTCCTGAAAAGCTTCACCAGACGCCTGAGGTAAGACCTCATGCCCGGCTCGGCCGCGGCTCGGCGCACTATCTCCAGGGCCGCCGACCGGCAGGCCGCGGTGCGCAGGGCGTGCGCCCGGCTGCCGCCGGAGAGACCCGGCAGCCTGTAATAAGAGCGGGCGCATTCCGCGCAGCGGCGAGACCCGGCTTCGGGCAGGCAATCCCGGTATTTCCGGTCCACCCAGCCCCGCGCCGTGCCCATCTTTGCGGCCTTCAGCTGCGCTTTGCCGCGCAGGAAAGGATAGGGATAGAAAGAGAGCGTGCCGTCCGGGAAAAGTTCCAGGTCGCGCAGGAAGGGGCAGAAAGAATTACGGTATTCCTTTTCCCGGATGAACTCCAGGAGAGGTTCCAGGACCACGGGGTTCTTTGAGGCGGCCCTCTTCAGGACATGGGCCGTTATCCGGCGCATGGCCCGGCCGAAGGCGGACAGGTCGGCGGGGCGCCAGGGGAAGCCGTGCACGCATTCTATGCCGATATTGCGGAAGCCCATGGCTTCCAGGCGCAGGAAGTCCTCATGGGCCGCTGCTGCGCGCCGCGGATGGACGCAGAGTATCACGTGCAGGTCTTCCTTCAATTTCGAGATGAAGAGGGGGACCTTTCCCGCCACCAGCGAGTGAGAGCCTTTTCCGGAGGCGAACCTGCGGGACAGGTCGTGGCTAAGCTCGCTGCCGGAGAAGCTGACCGCGAAGCGGCAGCCGCGGGCTGCCAGCCAGTCGAGTTCGGCGGCGCCCGCCAGGACCCCGTTGCTGGCTACCGAGACCGCCAGGCGCTTGCCGAGCCGCCGCGCCAGCGACTGGGCGCCGGTTATTATCTTCTTTACCAGGGGGAATACGGTCAGCGGCTCGCCGCCGTATATCTCCAGCGTCTTCACCTCGCCGGGGGAGCGCAGGAATATGCCGACGGCTTTCATGGCGCTGGCGAAAGGGATGGTCCGCTTCACGGTCCTGTCGATGAAGCAATGGGAGCAGTCCAGGCAGCAGCCGGAAGTGACGGCTATCTTGAACTTCATTATCTCCTTGCCGGAGACGGGGCCTTTTCCGGGGCGTTTCACGGTGTTTATTATATAATTTAAACCTTCCAATGCCCGGAACCAGCGAGAGAACATTCGACGCCTTCCTGGCCGCCCTCCGGCGGCTGGACTATACCGGCTACGCCGAGCAGTATCCGCCTTTCGGCAGCTGGACCGATTTCTCCCGCAAAGGGGGCCTGCTTCCCGCGGCCTGGCGGCGCAGTCTCCGGCTTACGAAGGAGGCCGGGCTCTTCGTCAACGTTCCTTTCTGCAGGCAGCGCTGCCGCTTCTGCTTCCTGCCGGTCACCGCCATAGGATCTTCGCCGGCCAAAAGATCGGAGGTCTTCGGCCGTTATTTCGCCGCGCTGGACGGCGAGGCCGGCTTCTACGCGCCGCTCTTCCGGGGCGCGGAATTCTCCACCCTCTACATCGGCGGGGGAACTCCCTCGCTGATGACGCCGGACGAGACAGCCGGGTTCTTCGCCCTCCTGCGCCGGCGCTTCCGCTTCGCCCGCGGCCTCCAGACCGTGCTGGAACTGCATCCCGAGGACGTGACGCGGGAGAAAGCTGAGTCCTGGCGCTCCTGCGGCGTGGACCGGGTATGCATCGGGGTACAGTCGCTCGACGAGCGCGTGCTCAGCGCCAATTCGAGGCGGCAGGGACTGACGCGCGTCGCCGCGGCGCACCGGATACTTGCGGCGGCCGGCATAAAGGTGAACATCGACCTTATCTGCGGCCTGCCCGGCCAGGACCGCCGGAGTTTCCTGCGCGACCTGGGCCGGGTCATGAAGCTAAGGCCCGACCAGGTCCATCTCAATACTTTCATAAACACGCCCTACACCCTGCACGCCAGGCTCGGCGGCGGTTCGGGCGACGAAAAAGAAGTGGAAGCCATACGCGCCGAAGGCTTCCGCCGGCTCGCCGGCGCGGGTTATATCAAGGTGGATTCGGATTCGATGGGGCTTACACCAGGCTCGCGCAACAGGCAGAGCACGCGGCTGGCCGAGCGCCGCTCGGTGCTGGGCCTGGGGCCCGGCGCCGTCTCCCGGGCCTTCGGCGGCGCGCGGTATATCAACAGGGCCGCCTGGGCGGACTGGGAAGGCCCCGCCCGCCGCGGCCGCCCGCCGGTGGAGCGCGGAACGCTCTGTACGCACCGGGACGAGATGATCTATTCGGCCCTGACCGGGCTTACCGATGACCTGGCCGTGGACCTGGCGGATTTCCGCCGCCGGCATGGATCCGATTTCAGGAAAGTTTTCTCCGCGCAGGTACGGGAACTGGAGGCCGCCGGGGGGTATTTCTCACGCGGAAAGTTCAGGCTGCCCGGCAATATGTGGGGGCTGGTCCGGAAGGTCTTCTACGGTCCTGAAGCCGTAGCCCGCGGTCTCGCGAACATAAAAGCCGCCGGGCGCTGAATCTGGACGGCGATAAAAAACCCCGGGGAGGCCCGGGGTTCTTTATTTTACGGCGTCCTCTTTCAGAGGTCCGTCATGTAGGCTATCTCGTCGTAGGGGGTGCGGTACATGGGCTGCTTCAGGCGCTTCTGGTCGAAGATATGCCCGAAGAGGCCGATGCTGCGCCCGACGACGAAGAGGGCGTTGAGGCAGCCCATCTTCACTATATCGTCTATCTCCTGCGCGGTGAACGAGCCGGTGCTCGAAAGCATGTCCACGAACGAGATGCCGATGCAGCCGTCCACGTTGAGTATCAGGTTGCCCTTCTTGGCGGTGGTCAGCTTCTCCACCTCCAGCGCGTAGTCCAGCAGCGTGGTCTTCTTGAAGTTCTTCCTGCAGAAGGCCTTCATCTGCGTCACGCGCATGTCGGGGTTGGTCACGCTCTTGACCCTGTGGCCTATGCCGGGGATCGGCGTGCCCTTCTTCTTCATGTCCTTTATGAACTGCTCGGGGGTAAGCCCGGCGTCGTAGGCGCGCTTGAACTCCTGCGCCGCGCCGTCTATGGCGCCGCCGAAGCGGGGGCCTATGGTCAGCAGGCCGGAGACCAGCGAGGAGATGATGTCCTTGCCGGCGCGGGCGGTCACGATGGCGTTATGCGCGCCGCTCACCGCCGGGCCGTGGTCCGCGGTCAGCATGAGCGCGGTCTCGAGGAACTTGCGGCCGTAGTCGGGCAGCTCGCGCTTGAACCAGAGCAGGCCGATGACGCCACCTATCCCCATGCCGCTGTCGAGCACTTTCGATATCGGGATATTGAGGTACTCGAGCTCTTCCTTCTTCTCGTTGGAGATGGTGTTGATGAAGGTGGTGGCCTTGCGTATCCGGCCTTCCTTCATCGCCTGGGCGAAGTCCAGCGGCAGCGCCGGGGCCTCTACGTCGGCCGCGGGCTTTATGGCGCCCTTCTTCACCAGACGCTGGTAGGTCTCGTTGACCTTCACGCCGTAGTCGTCGAAGGAGTCCGGCACCACCGCGCCGGCGGCTTTGAGCGCCGCGTTCTTGGCGTCGGCGGTCTCAAGGTCCGAGCCGGCCTTGGCGCCCGCGTGGCCGAACTGCACGCCGGCCGGGAACATCTTGGAGCAGGTGCCGGTGACCCAGATGACCAGCGGCTTGGTTATCTTCTTCGCCTTGAGCGCTTCCACTATGCGCAGCTCCTCGGTGCCGCCTATCTCGCCCAGCGCCACTATCATCTTGACGGCCGGTATGGCCTCGTAGCGCAGGATATGGTCGAGCAGGGTGGAGCCGGGGTAGGCGTCGCCGCCTATCGCTATGCCCTCGTAGAGGCCGTCGGTGTTGCGGGCTATGATGTTATAGCACTCGTTGGACAGGCCGCCCGACTTGGAGACGAAGCCGACCGAGCCGGGCCGGTGCAGCCTGGACTCGACGATGTTCTCGTATGTCCCGGCGGTATTGGCTATCTTGAAGCAGCCGGCCTTGATGCCGCCCACGGTGGCCGGCCCTATGACCATCTTGTCCAGTTTTTTGGCGGTCGCGGCCAGTTGGCGCGCGCGGCGCTCCGGCACGCCCTCGGCTATCACGCAGACGGTGCGGATATTGGGGTGGTTGAGCGCTTCCATGCTGGAGTCGAAGGCCGAGCGGAAAGAGGCGAAGTTGACCACGACGTCGGCCTTGGGGTGCTTATCGGCGGCGGCCGCGAAGTTCCCGTACATCGGCAGCAGGACCTCGCCCTTGCCGAAGAAGACCTTGTGCACGCCGTCGGTGCCGGGGTTGACTATCGCGGCGACCGACGGGGTCTTGCGTCCGCAGGCGTAGTCGAAGTCCAGCATGCGCTGTATGGCGTTGACGTGGTAGCCGTAGACTATCGAGGTGGTGTCCTTGGTGAAAAGCTCGGGTTTCATTATTTCTTACCTCCGGCGACGGTCTTTTTAGCCGCGGGCTTGGCCGCCGCGGGCTTGAGCGCCATGGAGACCACGGCGGTCATGTGCGTTTCCGGGCCGTATACCTCTATCGGCACGCCCAGCGTGTCGCCCAGCCGGCGCATATTGGCCAGGCCCTCCTGGTAGTTGGGGCCGCCGCGGCGCACGTAGATCTTCACTTTGCCTTCCACCAGTTTCTTCTGGTATTCCTTCAGGGCGCGGATGATGCCCTTGAAGGTCTTGGCCACGTCGGTGAAGTTGGCGATGCCGCCGCCTATGATGAGCACCTTGCCGCGCGGGTCGCGCTTGCGCGTCATCAGGTCCAGGATGGTCCTGGCGTACTGGTAGGTGTCCTCCTCGGACGGGTCGCCCGAGTACTCGCCGTAGTTGGCCAGCTCCTTCGAGAAGCCGAGGTCGCAGACCGTGTCGGCGTATATGACCGAGGCGCCGCCGCCGGCCACCATGTTCCAGATCCGGCCGTCGGGGTTGAGCATGGTGAGTTTCAGGCTGGCGCCGGTCTTCTCGTCAACGGAGCGGATGAACTGCTCCTCTTTGGTCAGCCGCTGGCCGAAAGAGGAGGGGAACTCCAGGTCGCCCCAGACTTTCACGCATTCGAAGGCCGCGGTATCGTCCACCCTGGCCACCAGGTCCAGCGGCACTATGTCGTCGCCGTGGAAGGTGAACGGGTTGATCTCGAGGTAGGTGAAATGGCCCTCGGCGTAGACCTTATGAAGCGCGCGGACGAATTCCTCGACCTGCGCCTTCCTCTTGCCGAAGTCGGGCATGTTGAGCTTCACTTCGTCCACCGAGGAGAGTATCGGGACCGCGGTCTCCTTCACCTTCTCCCAGTTCTCCTCGACATAGATGCCGCCCTTGTTGGAGAGGTATATCGTGTCGTTGTCCCGGAACGCCTTTATGGCCACGTAGAACTCCTCGGAGTCCTCCGAGTGCGGCGTGAAAGGCTCGATGAGGAAGGTGTTGAGCTCGCCGGTGGTCTTGCCGACGGTGACGGTCCTGTTCATCCGCTCGGCTATCCAGGCCCAGGTGTCCTTCCAGTCCTTGTTGAGCGAGAGCAGGCCGTGCTTGCCGCGCTTGCCGAAGAGCTGGTCGGGCTTGGCCACCAGCTTCTCCTTGAGCAGCCAGGGATGGTCCTTGACCAGGCGCTTGGGGTCGGTGTCGGGGCGCACCAGCGCCAGCCGGGCCGACCGGCCCTTGAACGACGGGATGTATTTGGCCAGCCCGTCGAAGAGTATCTTCTTGCCTTCGTATTCCCTTATGCCTTTTTGAGCCATGATGTGGATCTCCTATTTGCCGGTAGTCTGGTTGAGGAGCCCGCCGGCCGTCAGTATGGCCTTCTGCCGCTCCGAGAGGGCGCAGACGCACTCGATGGAGGCGCCGGTGCGCTCGTTCTTCAGGACGACGGGGCGCCCTTCGGCGAAGGCCGCGCGCCAGTCGCCGCAGGTCAGCTTGTCGCCGGCCTTGATCTGGTCGTAGTCCGCCTGGTTCTTGAACGTCAGCGGGGCGATGCCGAAGTTTATCAGGTTGGCCGCGTGTATGCGCTCGAACGACTTGGCGACCACCGCCTTGACGCCCAGGTACATCGGGCACATGGCGGCGTGCTCGCGGCTGGAGCCCTGGCCGTACGATTCGCCGGCCACTATCACGTTATGGAAGCCGGCCGCCTTGCTCTCCTGGCAGCGCTTGTGGAACTCGGGGTCGACGTTCTCGAACACGTACTTGGCGTAGGCGGGAACGTTGGAGCGGTACTTGAGCCGCGCCCCGGCCGGCATGATATGGTCGGTCGTTATCTTGTCGCCGACATGTATCATCACGGCGCCGTTGAGCTTCTCGGGCATTTTATCGTTCTTGGGAGGTTCGCCGATGTTCGGGCCGCGGAAGACCTCGGTCTTCCTGAGCTCCGCGGACGGCTTTATGAACATCGAGTCGTCGACCAGGAACGAGGAGGGCTCCTTGACGGCCGGGTATTCGATGCCCGCCCTGGCCGGGTCGGTGAACTTGCCGGTGACGGCGGCCACGGCGGCCACCTCGGGGCTGACCAGGTACACCTGCGCGTCCTTTGTGCCGCTGCGTCCCTCGAAGTTGCGGTTGGAGGTGCGCAGGGAAACGCCGCCGCTCTTGGGCGAGAAGTGATTGCCTATGCAGAAGCCGCAGGCGCTTTCCAGTATGCGCGCGCCCGAGTCCAGCAGGTCGGCCAGCGCGCCCTTGCGGGCCATCATCTGCAGCACCTGCCGCGAGCCGGGGGCTATGCCCAGGCTCACCGTCGGGGCCACCTTGCGGCCCTTGAGTATGGCCGCCACGGTCAGCATGTCGCGCAGCGAGGAGTTGGTGCAGGAGCCGATGCAGACCTGGTCCACGGCGCCGCCCTCGAGCTCGGAGATATTCTTGATATTGCCCGGGCTGTGCGGCGCGGCCGCCATCGGCTCTATCGTCGAGAGGTCTATGTCGATGACGCGGTCGTATTTGGCGCCGCGGTCGGCCTTGAGTTCCGTCCAGTCGGCCTCGCGGCCCTGGGCCTTCATGAACTTCTTCGTTACATTGTCGGACGGGAACACCGAGCAGGTGACGCCCATCTCGGCGCCCATGTTGGCGATGGTCGCGCGCTGGGGGACTGAGAGCGATTTCACGCCCTTGCCGCCGTATTCCAGCATGACGCCGACATTGCCCTTGGTGGTCAGGATCTCGAGCATCCTGAGCACGACATCCTTGGCCGAGGCCCAGGGGCTGAGCTCGCCGGTCAGCCGGACCAGGTAGACCTTGGGGCAGGTGGTGTAGAACAGGCCGCCGCCCATGGCCACGGCCACGTCCAGGCCGCCGGCGCCTATGGCCACCTGGCCTATGCCGCCGCCCGTCGGGGTGTGCGAGTCGGAGCCGAGCAGCGTGGTGCCGGGCTTGCCGAAGCGCTCCAGGTGCACCTGGTGGCAGATGCCGTTGCCCGGGCGGGAGTAGACCACGCCGTAGCGGGCGGCGACGGTCTGGAGGTATTTGTGGTCGTCGGAGTTCTCAAAGCCGACCTGCACGGTGTTATGGTCGACATATGAAACCGAAAGATCCGTCTTTATCTCCTTGAGGCCCATCGCCTCGAACTGGAGATACGCCATGGTCCCCGTCGCGTCCTGCGTCAGGGTCTGGTCTATGCGTATGCCTATCTCTTTGCCTTTTACGAATTCGCCTTCTTTGAGGTGGGCGGTGAGGATCTTTTCAACGATGTTCTGGGGCATGGGAACGCTCCTCCTGTCGTAGTGGGACTATCCGTATATTCTCTCAAAAAAAAGGGCCGCTGCCGTATTGACGATAGTAATGGGCCGGAAAGAAAAGACCCGGGGCGGTTACCCCCGGGTCTTCGCTGGCCGGCCGGCGCTCAGAAGTCGGTGCCGCCGCCCGAGCCGTCGGGGTCGGAGCCGCCGCCACCGCCGCCTCCGCCGCCGCAGCCGCCGCCGTCATCGGTGTCGTCGGGGCCG
>JAVHLJ010000098.1 GCA_031082205.1 Elusimicrobiales bacterium | reverse complement strand
CCCTATTCCCGCACCCTGCTGCCCAAGCAGCTCCTGGCCCTGAACGGCGAAAGCACCCTGCTCCAGCAGACCGCGCAGCGCGCCCTGCGCGTCTTCGCCCCGGGCGACCTCTGGGTGGTCACCAACGAGGAGCAGAAATTCGAGGTCACCAGCCAACTCAAGGCCCTGGACCCGGCCCTGGAGCACCAGGTGGTGGCCGAACCCGTGGGCCGCAACACCCTGCCCGCCATCCTGCTGGGCATGGACCGCGCCCTCCTTCGCAACCCCGAGGCGGTGGTGGCGGTGTTCCCTTCGGACCACCTCATCCACCGGCCCGAGATCTGGGAGGCGGCCCTGTCCCGGGCCGCGGACCTGGCCCACCGCGGCTGGTTCGTGACCTTCGGGGTCACCCCCAGCCGGCCCGAGACCGGCTACGGCTACATCCGCAAGGGCAAGGAACTGGGCCAGGACAGCTTCGAGGTGGCGGCCTTCACCGAAAAGCCCGGCTTGGCCCGGGCCGAGGAG
>JAVHLJ010000097.1 GCA_031082205.1 Elusimicrobiales bacterium | reverse complement strand
ACTGAGATGTTTCACTTCCCCGGGTTCGCCTCACTACCCTATGTATTCAGATAGTGATATCCTGACTTTCCTCAGGATGGGTTGCCCCATTCGGACATCCACGGATCTACGCTCACTCGCAGCTCCCCGTGGCTTTTCGCAGCCTGCCACGTCCTTCTTCGCCTCCTGATGCCATTGGCATCCACCATATGCCCTTCCTAACTTGACCCTTCTTACTATTCCCTTCTGTTGTCAAAGAACAAAAAAGCTTGCACGCTATTTAGCTGACAAGCTTGCAAGCTGCTTTCTGGTGGAGGTGAACGGGATCGAACCGATGACCTCCTGCTTGCAAAGCAGGCGCTCTCCCAACTGAGCTACACCCCCACGAAAATTTGTTTCGCAAATTTTCGGGTGAATAGTATTTAGTTGATAGGAAAAATTCTTACCTATTCACTATCTACTAATTACTGCAAATTTTGCATTGCAAAATTTGCTGGTGGGCCTAATTGGAGTCGAACCAATGACCTCACCCTTATCAGGGGTGCGCTC
>JAVHLJ010000096.1 GCA_031082205.1 Elusimicrobiales bacterium | reverse complement strand
GTTTTTAAAACTCATGGTTTTACAGGCTTGAGAATGAATCTAACACATCTTGTTTCTCTGCGTTTAGTTTTCACTGATCTATGATCTTTGAAAAGTGAATAGAGTTGTGTGTTGTAGGGTGTCATAACAAAGGTTGCATCGAGAATAATGATCTCACCGTTAAGGGAGAGGTTCTCATGATTTTGGTTAAGATACTAAGGGTACGCGGTGGATGCCTAGGCGGAAATCGACGAAGAAGGGCGTAGCGAGCTGCGATAAGCTCCGGGGAGCCGCAAGCAGGCTTTGATCCGGGGATTCCCGAATGGGGCAACCGGCGGCACGACAAGGTGTCGCAGTCAAGGTTGAATACATAGGCCTTGACGGGTAACCCAGGGAAGTGAAACATCTCAGTACCTGGAGGAAAAGAAATCAACCGAGATTCCCCAAGTAGTGGCGAGCGAAAGGGGAAGAGCCCAAACCTGCTGGATGTAATAGGCGGCAGTCGTTGTTCAGCGGGGGTTGTAGGAGTGGGTGTGATAGTCCTGCCGGACTATCGGGAAGTCAGAAAACTCTGCGTTAGTCGAAGCGAGCTGGAAAGCTCCGTCATAGAAGGT
>JAVHLJ010000095.1 GCA_031082205.1 Elusimicrobiales bacterium | reverse complement strand
ATGGCTAAAGCGAAATTTGACAGGACCAAGCCCCACGTGAACGTGGGCACGATCGGCCATGTCGACCACGGCAAATCCACGCTGACCACGGCGCTGGTGAAGATCCAGTCCGACAAGGGCCTGGCGCAGCTCAAGTCCTACGCGGACATAACCAAGGGCGGCACGGTGCGCGACGATTCCAAGACCGTGACGATCGCCGTCTCGCACGTCGAGTACGAGACCGAGAAGAGGCACTACGCGCACATCGACTGCCCCGGGCACGCGGACTACGTGAAGAACATGATCACGGGCGCGGCGCAGATGGACGGCGCGATCCTGGTGGTGTCGGCCGCGGACGGCCCGATGCCGCAGACCAAGGAGCACGTGCTGCTGGCGCGGCAGGTGAACGTCCCCAACCTGGTGGTTTTCCTCAACAAGTGCGACCTGGTGGACGACAAGGAGCTGCTGGACCTGGTGGAGGTCGAGATCCGCGACCTGCTCAAGAAATACGAATTCGACGGCGACAAGATCCCGGTGATCCGGGGCTCTTCGCTGAAGGCGATGGAAGGCGACCAGGGCGAGCTGGGCGTTCCGTCGATAGTGAAGCTGCTGGAAGCGCTGGACACGGCGATCCCGGAGCCGAAGCGCGAGATAGACA
>JAVHLJ010000094.1 GCA_031082205.1 Elusimicrobiales bacterium | reverse complement strand
TGCCGGGCACCAATCCGCCGACCATCGCCTGGGCCGACTACGGCGGGCCGGGGGAGCTCTTCGGCTCGCTCAAAGGCGCCAACACTATTGAAACCGCCCCCTGGCTGCATACCGAGGGGGTGCTGCTGCAACTGCGGCCGGACCGCAATCTCCTGCGCGACTGGAAGATCTACGCCGACGACGGCATGACGGCGCCGCTTTCCGCCATGACCTTCACGGCCGGCGCCCGGAACGTGGACATAGACACCGCGCTGGCCGGTTTCCAGGAGAAAACCGGTTATTACGCGCGGCTCGCCGACGTTATGGCGAACACCACCACGATGTATTTCCATCTGGACAAAGTGGGCCCCGTCATCGAGAGCACCGTGACCGTGCGGCTGGGCGGCGGCAGCTTCGTCTTCGACGCGGCGGGCCGCGCGGTGGATACAATGTCGGGCCTGGGCGGCGAGGTCGTACTGTCGACCGGTTCGGGGACGATACCGGGCTACGCCGGCCCGCACTGGCCGCCGGGTCCCGCCGAAACGACTTACGCCTTTGCCGGCCTGCTGGGCGACTACGGCCTGCTGGCCTATGACCGCTCTGGGTGGCCGGGCCATTTCAACCTTCAGCTGAGCACGTGGACGCAGAACCTGAGCCTTAGCAACCGGCCGGCGGGCGGCGCCCCCGCCGGCGGCGGCAACGCCGGTACGATACTGAGGACCGCGCGCCTGTCGGTGTCCGGCATAGTGCCGGAACTGCCGCCCCACAGCGAGTGGCTCGACCCGCCCGGGGGCCCCG
>JAVHLJ010000093.1:545-983 GCA_031082205.1 Elusimicrobiales bacterium | reverse complement strand
GTGTAGGATAGGTGGGAGGCAATGAAGCGGAGACGCTAGTAACCGTGGAGCCAACCTTGAAATACCACCCTTACCTTACTGGGGCTCTAACCTGTCCCCGTGATCCGGGGAAGGGACACTGTCTGGTGGGTAGTTTGACTGGGGCGGTCGCCTCCCAAAGAGTAACGGAGGCGTCCAAAGGTCTCCTCAGGCTGGACGGAAACCAGCTGTTGAGTGCAAAGGCATAAGGAGGCTTAACTGTGAGGCAGACAAGCCGAGCAGATACGAAAGTAGGGCTTAGTGATCCGGTGGTTCTGAATGGAAGGGCCATCGCTCAACGGATAAAAGGTACGCCGGGGATAACAGGCTTATCGGGTCCAAGAGTTCACATCGACGACCCGGTTTGGCACCTCGATGTCGACTCATCGCATCCTGGAGCTGAAGCAGGTTCCAAGGGTT
>JAVHLJ010000093.1:292-535 GCA_031082205.1 Elusimicrobiales bacterium | reverse complement strand
CGAGAGGACCGGGATGGACAGACCTCTTGTGTTCCGGTTGTCATGCCAGTGGCAATGCCGGGTAGCTATGTCTGGAAGGGATAAACGCTGAAGGCATCTAAGCGTGAAACCCACCCCAAGATTAGGTCTCCCAGGGAGTAATCCCTCTGAAGGTCTGTGGTAGACTACCACGTCGATAGGCTGGAGGTGTAAGTGCAGTAATGTATTGAGCTGACCAGTACTAATAGACCGTGCGACTTGACC
>JAVHLJ010000093.1:0-282 GCA_031082205.1 Elusimicrobiales bacterium | reverse complement strand
CCCTCTTCATTTCCCTCCTGTTGTCAAGAATAGATTGAAAAAAACGATCTTTTACAGTATAATAATCATTACTGGAAAATAGATTTTCCGGTGGCGATGCCGGAGGGGCACCACCCGTTCCCATTTCGAACACGGAAGTTAAGACCTCCTGGGCCGATGATACTATGATTGAAAGGTCATGGGAGAGTAGGTCGCTGCCGGATTCAAAATAGAAGGCCCGGTTTTTAACCGGGCCTTTTTTATTATCAAAAGCTGCCCTATTTTCGCTCGTTCCCGTCCCTT
>JAVHLJ010000092.1 GCA_031082205.1 Elusimicrobiales bacterium | reverse complement strand
CAAAAGTCCATTTCATCGTAACCGATTCGCAAGGCCGGAAAACAGGATTCGAGTCAGTTTTCATGTTTCCGGAGGGCGATTTCGGCGTAAATTCGTATAATGAAATTCCCAACTCATCTTATGGGCTGAGTCAAACCCCTAGCCTTGATCCAACTGTTGTTCCAGATGGACCGGAATCAGCCGTTTTTAGATTTTTCCCGCCGATATTAAAGGATACCTATACTTTACACTTCATAGGGCTTGATAGTTGCAGATATTCCGTTGCGATGTCTCTCCATGATCTGAATGGCGAAAAGGCAGGGGACTCCATTATATATGAGACCTATATAACCTCTGGCGCCACACAATATTACACGATTCATCTTGATCCCGCTCCCGGCGCCCCCGCGCCGGTCATGACCAAGGTCGTTACCTTCGACGTTTTGCGCGGCGATGTTTCAACAGCCCACAAGCTTGACCAGATCGGCGACGACAGATTCGCCCGCAGCCTCATCAGCAATATCGACCTGGCTGATAAGCTTGCCGGCGTCTGTGACAAGCGCCGGCACGGGAAAGATAAGCCCTGCCAGCCCGCCATCGCCGTCCTTAAGCTGTTCATCAGACGCCTGGAACTGGCCAATCACAAATGCGACAACCCCGCCGACTGCGACGAAGAGCGCGAATGGGCCGCCTTTCGCAAAGAGCACGGCAAGGATGATGATTTCAAGGAGTTCTTCCGCGGCTGGGACCGCGACGACTGGCATAAGTACAAAAAAAGCAGCAAGCGTTCCGTTACTGACGAGGCCCTTAAGATAATCAGCGAAGACGCCGGCTGGCTGATAAAATCGCTCGGTGGCAAGGCCGAAGCAGGACGGGGAAAGCCCGGTTATGTTGAGCGGGATTAGCGCTCTTTGACAATTTCACCCCTGCCGCCGGTCCCGTAGGTCCCGCGAGGCCCGGACCGCGCCGAGCGGGGGCGCGGCGCCCGACAGAACCAACGGCGCCGGTGGCGACGCCGCTTCCGGCGTGGACCTTTCCTTCTCCATAACCCGTTATCCTCCGGGTGCGACCGGCCAGGAACTTACAAAGGCCGGCGAGCGTACCAGCGCCGACGGTCTGGCCGATGTTCAGTTGCGGCTCGGGAATATCCCGGCCGAATACGACGTGAGAGCGGAATGCGCCTCCTGCGACCCGGAGGCGGGCTCCGTCA
>JAVHLJ010000091.1 GCA_031082205.1 Elusimicrobiales bacterium | reverse complement strand
TGAGCAACCCGAGACATAGGTAACAGAATATACCGGACACATGGGTTACAATTCTGGCGTAGGACCAGGAGGCGACCTATGCCATGGAAGGAAAATTCTGTTATGGACGAGCGAATGAAATTCGTGGTCAGACTGCTCGACGGCGAGAAGATGAGCGATTTATGCCGGGAGTACGGCATCTCGCGGAAGACAGGGTATAAGTTCTGGAACCGGTACCACATGGACGGGGCGCAGGCTTTCGCCGACAGGAGCCGCAGGCCGTACCGCTACGCCAACCGGCTGCCTGTCCAGGTGGAACACATGATCCTGCGCCTGAAGCAGGAGAAGCCCCATTGGGGCGCGCCCAAGCTCAGGGAACTTATCCTGCGCAAGTATCCGGATATAAAACCGCCGGCCAAAAGCACCGTGCACGCGGTGCTGGACAGGCACGGCCTGGTGACCAGGCGCGGCCGCAGGCGGAACAAGGCTGCCGGGACGCCGTTATCGGCAAGCCGTGATCCGAACGATCTGTGGTGCGCGGACTACAAAGGCGAGTTCATGATGGGGGACAGGCGCTACTGTTATCCACTGACTATAACGGACCAAGTGAGCCGGTATATTTTGGCTTGCGAAGCCCTTGAAACGACAAAAGAGCGGTTCGCGTTCGGGGTATTCGAGCGCGTATTCAAGGAGCGGGGGCTGCCGAAGGCTATTCGCACGGATAACGGGGTGCCTTTCGCCTCGGCGGGAGCGCTGTTCAACCTCAGCAAGCTTTCGGTCTGGTGGCTGCGTCTTGGTATCTGTATAGAGCGCATAAAGCCCGGCAACCCGCAGCAGAACGGCCGGCATGAGCGGATGCATCTGACGCTCAAGAAAGAAACGACGCGGCCGGCCGGCGGGAATTTCCTTCAGCAGCAGGCGCGATTCGATGGGTTTATGGAGGAGTTCAATAACGAGCGCCCGCACGAGGCGCTGGAGATGAAATGCCCGGGGGAGGTATACACGCCGTCAGCAAGGCCTTACCGCGGATTAATAGAGCCGGAATACCCGTTCCATGACAGGACCGTTCTGGTCACTAATTGCGGCAGGATCTGCATAGGCAAACAGAAGATCAACCTGTGTAAACCGCTGGCCGGTCAGCCGGTCGGGGTGAAGGAAATGGACGACGGGATATGGCTGGTGACTTTTATGGACTATGACCTGGGGTATTTCGACTTCGAAGGAAAAAGATTTGAGCCCATCGGGAATCCCTTTGGGCTCAAAGTGTTACCTATGTATCCGGTATAATGTGTTACCGATGTGTCCGGTATACACC
>JAVHLJ010000090.1 GCA_031082205.1 Elusimicrobiales bacterium | reverse complement strand
ATAATCAAGTTCGAACCGATATTTTTCAATTTTTGCAGGTTCTCGGTCGGGCTTCCAGAATCAGCGGACTCTCCGACGGCGGAGCAGAGCGCATAGAACCTTTTAAGCGGTTCGAACCGATTTACCCCCTGCCGCGCAAAAGCGGCGAGTTTGTTTTCTATTTCCTTTTTTTCTTCGACCAATTGGGCCTTTTTGTGGATATACTCGGGCTGCGTTATGGAGCCTTGCAGTACCAGGTCCAGCAGCTGGCCCAATTGGTCCGTAAGGATAACCAACTTATCTCGCAGATTTTGGGCGGCCTCTTCCCCGGCCTGGGCCGCCTTTGATTCCTCCTTATTGATGTTATTAAGGGCGTCGGCGGCCAGGGCCGGGGGTAAGGAAGCTCCTTTCAATAAGTCGCGGACCTGCCTGTCTATCTCCTCCTCGCGCACAAAGGGCTCGGAGCAGGGCTGCTTGCGCTTGGTGCAGTGCAGGTAGTTATGGCCCTTCTGGGTCTCGGTGGTGATAAAGCAGCCGCAGGAGGCGCAGCGGAACGCGCCCCGGTATACATAGGGTTTAAGCGCCCGGCCCTTAAGCTTGGGCTTGCTCTTACGGTCCAGCATCTCCTGGCACTTATCAAAGAGCGCCTTGGTGATGATAGGCTTGTGCTTGGCCTCGTAGACCTCCCCATAGTACCGCATAACCCCGTAATAAATAGGATTGCGGAGCATATAGTGGGTATTGGAGACCGAAAGCTCCTTTTTGAACTTACGCCCGCGCAGGCCGGCGCGGTTTATGGTATCCCGGAGTTCCTTTACCGTATAGTTGCCCGTGGCGTACAGCTCAAAGGCCTTCCTGATGAGCGGGGCGCGTTCCTTGTCTATGTGTATGGTATGGGTAGAAAGGTCATTTAGATACCCCATAGGGGCCCAGGAGGGCCAGATACCGTTGCGGAGCTTCTGCCTGATGCCGCGCCGCACATTTTCCGACAGGTTATCCACATAATACTTGGACTGGCCGAAGGCGATGGACAGCATGAACTTGCCCTGCGGCGTGGGGTCGAACCAGAAGGTAGGGAACTTGAGCTCCAGTACCTTGCCGGTGTCCACCAAATATATCAGCCTGCCGCCATCAATGCTATTCCTCGCCAGGCGGTCAGGGTGCCAGGCTATTATGCCGTGGGCCGCGCCCTGCTCCAACTGCGCCACCATGTCATTGAATATCTCGCGGCCCGGCTCCTTGGCGGTCTTGTTCTCAATAAACTCCCGCGCCACGGCGAGGCCGTTCTTTTTGGCGTAGTCACGGAGCTCCGCCAACTGCGCCTCTATGGACAGGATCTGCCGGTCAGGTTCATCAGTAGATTTCCTTGCATAAAGAAAATACCGCATATTAAGCTTCTCCATACCTTGCCTCCCCGCTCTTAATTACGGCTTTGCCCCAGCAGGGGCTAAGACGGAATTAAGTGCCATTCTTCTACTCCGTGCCGCGGGTAAGGCCGGCCAGGCGCGGCAGCGCGGGGCCGGCCGCACCGGCGGCCATAAGGAAAATAATTCGGTTCGCACTTGATCCC
>JAVHLJ010000008.1 GCA_031082205.1 Elusimicrobiales bacterium | reverse complement strand
GGAGCGCCCAGAGCAGGGCGCCGGCCGCCGCCGCCGGCGGCGCCAGGCCGAGCGCCGACAGAAAGAGGAAGAGCAGGACGGCGTTAGCCAGGTGCAGCGAGAAGGAAACGGCGCGGCGCACGCCCGCCCGCTCGCCCAGCAGGACGGCCTCCGCGCGCATGGACAGCTCGGTCAGCGGGTGGTAATGGCCCAGGGCGGGGGATGTGAGCGCGTCGGCCGCGGAGGCGCCGCCGGCCATTCTGGATGAGTGCGTGTAATCGGGGTCGTCCCAGTTAGTGTAGCCGCCGCGGAGAGAGGGGAGATAGGCCGCGGCGAGCAGCGCGCCGAGCAGCGCGGCGAAAAGCGAGGCCGCCTTTACCGCGCCCGGCATCTACTTGTTCTGCTTGCGCTTTACGGAGAGCTCGTAGGCCTTCCGCACCTTGGCCTCTATGGCCGCGATCTCGAAGGGCTTGACCACGTAGTCCATGGCGCCGAAGAGCAGCGCGTCGTTGAGGGTGGCGGCGTCGTTGAGGCCGCTGACGGCTATTATCGGGACGTGGGCCGTCGCGGGGTCGGAGTGGAACTCGTTCATCAGGCTGATGCCGTCCACGGAAGGCATCATGATGTCGGTGATTATGACGTCGGGGACGTCGCCTTCCGAGACGTGCTTGCGCGCCGCGCGCGGGTCGGCGAAGGTCTTGACCTCGTATCTGGACGAGTCGAAGCCGGTCTCGTAGATGTCGAGGATCGCCTCGTCGTCGTCGATCGCGACTATCTTTATCCTGGGCTGGTCCATATTGGCGTTCCTATTTTCCGGTCGCGGATGGTTTCTTGCCGGCGGGCCCGGCCTCTTCCCTCTCCGGCTTGTCCGTCTTCTTGAGGCTGTACTGTATGCGGAAGCGGAATTCCCCGCGCGTGGTCTTCACGTAGAACAGGTCGCGCAGGCCGTAGATGCCGTGCCTGGTTATGAAGTCGGCGATGGCCTTTACGTCCTTCTCGCTCTCCAAAGGGATGAGGCGGTGCGGCTGCTTGACCGCCGCCATCAGGTTCTTGTTCTTCTGGAGGTCGTAGGTCTCGATCAGCCTGAAATCGTGATCCTGTCCGACCCGGCTGATGAAGTCTTCGCGCATGGGTCCGACGAGCGGCTGGGCGCTGAGAAAGCCGGCGACCTTCTCGTCGGGCGGCAGTTTCTCGGCCTCCTTGCGGGCCTCGGACATGGCGTAGGAGAAGGCCTCGCCGAACTTGTTGAGCGGGGCCTCGAAGCGGCGCAGCTCGCCGTTTATGTAGGCCGAGATCTGGAGCTGGTCTCCCTTGTAGTAGATCATCTTGCTGCCGGTCCCGGTCTGGGCGTTGAGTATGTCCGAGCTCTTTATCTCGCGGAAGAAGTCCTTGGCGTACATGGCCTTGATCCTGCCGCGTTTTACCGTGAGCGAGCTCCTGGACTCGTCGCGCACTATCACGGAGCCGTCCTGGCCTATCTCGAAATAGTAGTCGACGAAGCCTTTCTTCTGCGAGACGATGTTCATCCAGGCGGCCTCTTCGGTGGCCGCGAAGGCGCCGTGGCGCGAAGAGGCCCAGGCCGCGCCGGCGGCGGCGAGGGCGAGCAGGGCGAAGGCGGCCTTTTTCACGGCTTCTCCTTGCGGGGCGCCGACTGAGACAGGGATTCTATGGCCCGGTCCAGCGAGAAGCGGTCCCGGCCGTAGAACCAGGCCAGCGCGGCGAGCGCCAGCAGGATGAAGTTCAGCGCCAGCTCCACGCCTATCGGATTGCTCTTGCCGGTGCCGAAGCAGCCGCAGCTGGTGATGGGAAGGCCGCGGATCATGGCCTGGGCCAGCAGCACCTGGAAGAAGACCATCAGCGCGCCGATGGCCGCCGCCGAGGCCCGGGTGAAGAGCCCGGCGGCCAGCAGCAGGCCCAGGTAGATCTCGGCCCACGGCACGGTCAGCGCCGACAGGGTGGTCATCCACTGCGGGAACAGCTTGTAGGTCTCGATGGCGTACGCGAACTCCTCGGCGGGCGCGACGGCCTTGAGGAAGCCGGCCCAGGCGAAGACGAGGCCGAGGACGACGCGGCCGGCCAGGCCGGTCCATTGAGTGAAGGTGATGTTCTTTATTCCGGTCATTTCAGCGTTATTATCAGCGGCCGGACCTGGTCCACCAGCTGTCCGAAGCCGACGGCGCGCTTGCCGTTGACGAAGAAAGTCGGCGTGGCGTTTATTCCCCGCATGTCGCCCTCGGCCATGTCGCCGGTGACCTGGCGGGCTATCTCCGGGTCGTCCATGCAGGCCGAGAGAACCGCGCGGTCCAGGCCGGCCTTGTCGGCGTACTCGTCGAACTTCTTCTGCGGCTCCCTGGACATGACCCACTCGTTCTGCTTCTCGAAGAGCAGCCCGGCGTACTCCTTGAACTTGCCCTGGCGGCCGGCGCAGTCCGCGCGCACGGCTGCCTCCACGGACCAGGGGTGTATATTGGTCAGCGGGTAATGCTTGAAGATGACGCGCACCTTGTCGGGGTAGGTCTTCTCTATCTCGGCCAGGCCGGAATAGGCGTGCCGGCAGGCGGGGCAGGCGAAATCGGTGAACTCCTCTATCACTATCGGGGCGTCGGCGGGGCCGAAATTCCGGTAGTCGGGCGCGGGCCTGGCGGGGCCCAGGTTCATGTGGCGGGCCAGCAGCGTGCCCAGCGTGGCCAGGAAGACCAGCGCCGCGGCGGCGGCCAGCTTGCGGTATAGCGTTCGCTTGTCCTTTATCTCCGGTATTCTCATTATCAGATGATTTTAACTATTTTGGACGAACTTTGCGCCCCTTTCACCAGCATTATCCTCCGGGCGTCCACTTTGAGCTCCAGCGAGAGCTGCCTTACGGCCGAGGCGTTGGCCAGTCCGCGCTCGGGCCTGGCCTTCGTCCAGACCTCGTAAGTGTCGGCGGCTTTCTTCACTATCTTGTCCCGCCGTTCGCCCGGGTGTACCTTCAGCTTTATGAACATCAGTCCGCCAGCAGCGACTCCGAGGTCATGTCCTCCGGCTGGTCTATGTCCATGACTTCCAGCACGGTGGGGGCGATGTCCGAGAGTATGCCGTGCGGGCGCAGTTTCGCCGCCGGCTTGTCCTTGTCGATATAGATGAATTCGACGGGGTTGGTGGTGTGGGCGGTCTTGGGCATGTTTATCCTGTAATCCCACATCTCCTCGGCGTTGCCGTGGTCGGAGCTGATCATGACAACGTAATCCTTGGCCAGCGCCGCGTCCGTCAGCGCCTTAACGCTCTCGTCCACCACCTCGACGGCCTTCACGGCGGCCTCGTAGATGCCGGTGTGGCCGACCATGTCGCAGTTGGCGAAGTTGACGACGATGAAGTCGTACTTGCCGGAGCTTATCTCGGCGACGGCGCGCTCGCGCACGCGGGGGGCGTCCATCTCGGGATGCTCGCCGAAGCTCGACGGGTCCCAGGAGCCTTTTATCTCCACCTGGTCCTCGCCGGCGTAGGGCGCGGTGCGCTTGCCGTTGAAGAAGGAGGTGACGTGCTTGAACTTCTGCGTCTCGGCCAGGCGCAGCTGTTTGAGGCCCTTCTCCGAGATCACCTGTCCGAGCAGGTTGTCCATGCCGCCGCCCTCGTCCATGGCGGAGAGGGCGTTGAATTTAAAGGCGTCGTAGTAGCGGGTGAGGCCGCAGTAGACTATGTCCATCTTCTTCCAGCGCCGGCCGGGGTATTCGTCCTCGACGAAGCACTTGGTCAGCTGTATGGCCCGGTCCTGGCGGAAGTTGAAATGCACGACGGAGTCGCCGTCCTTCATCCCGGGATAATCGCCTATGACGGTAGGGGGGATATACTCGTCGACTATCGGCTGGCCGTTGGGGTTCTTGAGCGACGCGTAGGCGGTCTCGAGGGCCTCGGCGGCGGTTTTCGCCCGCGCGCCCTCCGCTTTCGTGATGGTGTTGTAGGTCTGGTCGGTGAGCGACCATTTCTCGCCGCGGTCCATGGCGTAGTAGCGGCCCATGACGGTGGCGACGGCGGAGTTGCCGGTCTCCTTTACGACTTCGTCGAGCATCTTGACGAAGGAGAGCGCCGAGCGGGGGGGCGTGTCGCGGCCGTCGGCGAAGAAATGTATCCAGACCTGCTTTATGCCGCGCTTCTTCGCCTCGCGCATGATGGAGTACATGTGGTCCTGGTGGGCGTGGACGCCTTCGTCCTGGACGAGGCCCATGAGGTGCAGCGCGGAGCCTTTCGCGACGCAGTTGTCGAGGGCGGCGGCCAGGGCCTTGGTCCTGAAGAAGGTGCCGTCCTCTATCATGTCCTTGATGCGCTTGAGTTCCTGCACTACTATGCGGCCGGCGCCGATATTGAGGTGGCCGACTTCGGAGGAGCCCATGTAGCCCTTCGGGAGGCCGACGGCCTCGCCGGCGGGTTCGAGGACGGTGTTGGGCCAGGTCTTGAGGTAATTGTCCATGTTGGGTGTCCGGGCGTTGACCACGGCGTTGTACTTGTCGGGCTTATACATGCCCCAGCCGTCCCTGATGATGAGCAGTACTTTCTTGGCCATATATGATCCTTATCCCCGAAAGAGGTGTCCCGCCCCTATATTTTAGGATATATGGAGTTGCTTATATAGGGGGTAAGGAGGGGCTCCCCGGCCGGGGGCGCGCTCGTCACGGTTCGCTTTTTCCGGGGAGGCACCTCGCTGCGTTCGGCCGGGCACGAACTCGGCCCGGGCGCATAGCGCCTCGGGCCTCAGACAATCATGCCCGTCCGCCGGAGGCGGTTCCCTCACTCCGCTCGGGGAAAAAGCTCCTCATGTTCCTCGCCGCGCCCCCGACCGTGGAGCCTTGGTCTTATCTGTTACCTTCGGACGATTCGTTTCCAGTGAGCCCCCGGCGGCCCGGTTGTTCCCTTATTCACATGCTCCGCTTGGAAAAAGCCTCCATCATGCGGCTCGCCGCAAGGCCCGGAGCCTGGGCGTTCCGTACCAGACCTTCGTCTCCGAGCTGCTGCGTCGCTATGTCCGCTGAGAGCGGCGGTTTTGTTTGGTAGAATTGGGCGGGGGGAAGGAGGCCGGAAGTGAAGACGGAAGATTTTCTTGAAGAGATAAAAAAAGCCTGCGGGGAGAATTTGCTGTCGTTCGTGGTGTACGGCTCGGCCGCGGCCGGGGACGCGGTGCCGGGCGCCTCGGACGTCAACGTCATGCTGGTGCTGCGCGAGGCGCACATGGGCGCGCTGCGTGCTATAGGCCTCGCTTCGCGCGGCTGGCTGAAGAAGGGGAACCCGCCGCCGCTGATCTTCACGCGCGGGCGGCTCTCGGCCTCGGCCGACGCCTTCCCGATAGAGCTCTCCGACATGCAGGCGGCCCGCAAGGTGCTTTACGGAGCGGACCCGCTGGAGGGGCTCCGCGTGGAGCCCGGCCATCTGCGGGCCGCGCTCGAACGCGAACTCAAGGGGAAACTTATAGTGCTCAGGAATTCATACGTGGCGTCGGCCGGCGACGGCAAGGCGCTGCGCGCCGCCATGACGGCCTCGCTGCCCAGCGTGCTGGTGCTGTGCCGCGCCGCGCTGAGGCTGCGTTCCGGCTCCGCGCCGGCGGCCAAGCTGGAGGCCGCTGAGAAACTGGGCGCCCTTACGGGCGCCGATGTTTCGTCCTTCGGCGAGGTACAGGCTCTGCGCGCCGGGGGGCGCGGGCCTTCCGAGCCGGAGGCGCTCTTCGCGCGCTACCTGGGCGCCGCCGAGGTTTTGGCCGACGCCGTCGACCGCTGGGAGCGTTGAGCCATGCGCGGGCTGGTCCTTTCGCTTTTGCTGGCCGGCGGGCCGCTGGCGGCCGCGCCGGCCGCTGCCGCGGCCTACGATTCGTACGCCTGGGGCCGTTTCGACGACGCCCCGGAGGAGAACTTCGTGCAGCGCGCGCTGCGGTCGCACGGTACGGAGATAATGTTCGGACTGGCCGCCGCCGGGTTCCTGGGCTTCCTGTTCCTCATGGGCCCGGGCGACGTTCTGGACGCCTGGAGGCGCACAGGGCGCATGTACGGACGCCGTCGCGGGGGTTTCGGCGGGCTGGGCGGTTTCGGCGGCGACGACCGGTAGGGCGGGCCCGCGCCGCCGGCTCGTATGATAGAATTCGGGTAGATGGGAGGGGACATGAAAAAAATGATCATCGCGGCGACGTTGTTGGCCGCGGCCGGACCGGCCGCGGCGCTGGAAGCCAGGGGGTATGAGCTGGGAGTGATAGTGGGCGAGCCGACCGGCGTCAGCGGCAAGATGGAACTTGCCGACGGCACGGCGCTGGACGCGGCCGCGGCCTGGTCTTTCTCCGGCAAGGATAAGCTGAGCCTGCACGCCGACAAGCTCTGGTACAGGCGCGACGTCTTCAAGGTCAAGACCGGCAGGATGCCGCTCTATTACGGCGTGGGCGCGCGGCTCAAGCTGGAGGACAAGTCGAAGGTCGGTATCAGGATGCCGATAGGGGCGCAGTATTACGTGCCGGACTCGCGGCTGACCTTCTTCGGAGAGCTGGCTCCCATACTGGACCTGGCGCCGGACACGGACCTTGAGTTCAGCGCGGCTATCGGGTTCCGGGTCGTCTTCCAGTAAAAGAGGGCGTTCTTCAGTTATCCGCCGCCGGGGACCGGGTCTCCGGCGGTTCTTTTTCTTCCGGCGGGCGGACGAAAGCCGCCCGCGCGCGGCCCCAGAGAAGGCGGATGATCAGACCGTCTATGACCGCTGAGAACAGCATATAGAAGGCGGGCAGCATCCGGTCGCTGACCAGCTGGATGCCGGTGAACCATTCTATCGTTATGACGGGGCCCAGCGTGAGAAGTATTCCCCACGGATCGAAGACCATCAGCCCCATGCCGATGCCGCCCCTGGCGCCGGGGTCGTTGCTGTATTCCAGCGCCAGTATCAGGTAGACGGCCCAGGCCCGGTGAAGGACCAGCAGCCCGGCCGCGTAGAGGAAAGACGAGCGCATGAGGAGGCAGGTCCGCGTCAGCGGCCGCGGGTCGCCGGGCGCCGGCGGGCCGTCACCGGGCCGTACCTTATAGGCGAACAGGCAGATGACCGAAAAGAAGAAAAGCCCGACGACCGGGGTCAGTATGGCGAAGAACTGGCTAGCCGTCATTTCCCGTGGTCCGCGGCAGGCATTGTCACATTATATTTCTTTCGGGCCGCCGCGGGCGGAGGGCGTCAGTAGTAGGCGACGGTGGTGAGGCCGAAGATGACGCGGGAGTTCATCTCGGAATAGTCTATGCGGAAGAAGCCGTCCTCTCCCCAGCCGGTACCCCAGCTGTTCTTGACGATGAAATATTCTTCGGCGTCGTTGTAGCCGACCAGCAGCACGGCGTGGGCTCCCACGCGCTTGCCGCCGACGCGGGAATAGATCCCGCCCTTGTAGTGCAGGAAATCCTCGTACATCATCATCGAAGTGGGCAGCGGGCCGTAATGGGCCAGCGCGGCCTTTATCTTATTGACGGTCGGGATCACCATGCCCCAGCCGCCGATCTTGTGGGCGCCGCGCTCCCAGCCGGAGGCGGCGTCGGAGCAGGAGCCGTCGGCGGCGGCGTAGGGATAGGCTGATTCGGCCGGTAACCCTTTGCGTACCAGGAAGAGGGGAAAGAGGACGCCGCCCTTGCAGCTGCCGACGCTGCTGCACGATATATAGACCTGCTCGGAAAGATCGATGTTCTCTCCGGGTGCGCCGCGCTTGCGCATTACATAGGATTCCAGAGCCCCGGTCATGGCGAAGGACCAGCAGGAGCCGCAGCCGCCCTGCTGCTTCGGCGCGGTGACGAAATTGCCGCCGTTGTCGCGCCAGTCCAGCGCGGGGCGCAGGCGGGTTTCGGGCGGCTCGGGGGCCAGCGGGCCCGAGGGGGGATTGGCGTCCAGTCCCGTAAGGGAGGACCACTGGTCTTCGGTGAGATGGGACACCGAGGTCTCGCCGGCGGTCCAGCGGGCGGAACGGGATTCGAGGGTATTCCGCAGTTCCGTTATTTTAGCGCGGGTTTCCGGTGAAAGTTCGGCCGCGGCGGAGCCGGCCATCAGGCAGGCGAGCGCGGTCATCGCTATTCCGGCGGTCCTTATCATCATGTGTATAGGTTAGCCGCCGGCGCCGGTGTTTTCAAGGCCATAGGGCCCAGGCCCGGCCGGGTTTTTGTAGAATGCATCCATGCCGACTTTCCTGCTCTGGCTGATACTGCTGGTCCTGTGCTGGCCGCTGGCGCTGCTGGCCCTGCTGCTCTATCCGCTGGTCTGGATCGTTCTGCTGCCCTTCAGGCTGCTCGGGGTGGCCGTGGGGGGCGCGCTCGCGCTGCTGTGGACGGTTGTGACGCTGCCGGCCGATGTCCTGCGCCGGCTTTCGCGCGGTCCGGAGAGGGTCAATGGCTGAAAGAGAGACTTTGCTGGTCAGCGCCTGCCTGCTGGGGGTGCGCTGCCGTTACGACGGCGGGGAGGAATATCTCCCGGAAGTGGCGCGGCTGATGGAACGCTACGACCTGGTGGCGGTCTGCCCCGAAGCGCTGGGCGGCATGCCTGCCCCCAGGACGCCGGCCGAGATACGCGGGGCCCGCGTCGTTTCCATCGACGGGGAGGACAGGACGGAGAAGTTCCGCCTGGGAGCGGAGCGGGCCCTGGAACTGGCCCGGAAGTTCGGGGCCCGCAAGGCCCTGCTCAAGTCCCGCAGCCCTTCATGCGGCAGCGGCCGCGTGTACGACGGGACCTTTTCGGGGAACCTGGCGCCGGGCAAAGGGGTCGCGGCGGCGCTTCTGGAAGAAGAGGGGATAGAGGTCTTTTCCGAGCACGGTATCGCCGTGCTGCCCTGACGTATGACGCGCCGCACGATCGTTCTCTGCGTTCTGGCCGCCGCCATGTGCCCGGCCGGCGCCGCCGCGGATGCCGCGGCGGCGAAAGAAAGCCCGCGCAAGGCCGCCCGGGGGGCGGAGGCAGAAAAAGGGGAAAAAATGGCCAGGACCGTTTATGATTTCACCGTGCGGGACGCGCGCGGGCGGGATTACCCGCTGTCTGCCCTCAGGGGCCGCGTCACGCTGATAGTCAATGTCGCCAGCAACTGCGGCTTCACGCCGCAGTACGAGGGGCTGGAGGCGCTGTATAAAAAATACGCCGGGCGCGGTTTCACGGTCCTGGGTTTTCCCTGCAATCAGTTCGGCGGACAGGAGCCGGGCACCGACGAGGCGATACAGAAATTCTGCAGCCTGAATTACGGCGTGACCTTCCCGGTCATGGGAAAGATAGAAGTGAACGGCAAGGGCGCCGACCCGCTGTATGCGCATCTGAAGGCGGAGGCTCCCGGCGTGCTCGGCAGCGAGGCTATAAAGTGGAATTTCACCAAGTTCCTCGTGGACCGGGACGGCAGGGTGATAGGCCGCTACGCGCCGCGGACGGAGCCGGCCGGGATAGCCCCCGATATAGAGAAGGCGCTCGGCCCCGGGAAGCGATGAATTTCATAAAACCCCGCTCGTGGAAGCTGGAGGAGACCTCCTCGGGCCCGCGGGTGATCATCAGCGTGCCGGGCCTTTGGCCCGTGACCGTCTTCCTGGGCCTGTGGCTCTGCGGCTGGGCCGCCGGCGAGGCGTCCGCCGCCAAGGCGCTATGGGGCCTGACTCGGTCATGGCAGGGCTGGCCGACGGCGCTCCCGGCCGCTTTCCTGGCGGTCTGGCTGGCAGGCTGGACGGCGGGCGGCCTCTTCGTCTGGGGCTTTTTCCTCTTCTCGCTGCGCGGGCGGGAGGTGGTGACTCTGGAAGGGGCCTGGCTGCGCGTCAGGCTGGAGACGGTGATGGGGCTGCGCTGGGGGAGGCGCTTCCCGCTGCAGGGAATGGCGCCGGCGAAACTGGAACTGACCGGGGTGCCGCTGAAAAAACCGTCTTTCCCCGGAGGGCCGTCGTCGGCGTCGCTGTCGCATATAGCCATCGAGGACGGCGGCGGGAAATGGAAGCTCGGGGCCGGTCTCGACGAGAACGCCGGGCGGGAACTGCTGCACGTCCTGGTCTCGCGCTTCGGCGTGCCCCCGTCCGCCTAGCTCCCGGCCATGCCGGCGGAGCGCCCGCGCTTTTCCCAGCGCCGGGCCCTGCCGGCGTCGATGTGCACGAACCCTGAGTCGGGATAATGCCCTACGCCGCCGGTTTTCAGCCCCGCGGCGAAGCGGGCGATGTCTTCGGTCGGCGTCCCCGCGATCCGTATGTCGGCGGCCCAGCCCAGCATGTGCAGGCTCCAGCGCGCCGCCCCGGGAACGTGCTTGTTGACGGCCGGGGTGCGGTAGCCGCTCATCACTACGAGCGGCCTGCCGCCGAATCTATCCTCGACGGCGTCGAGTATTTCGATGAGCCTTACCGGCATCTCCGCGTGTTTCCCGGTGAAGCGGCAGCGCAGCAGCCGGTCGAGGCGCTCCAGTTCCTCCCGGTCGTAGGAGCCGTCGGGGCGGCGATAGGCGGCGGAGATTTTCTCCCGGGTATCCGGCCGGATGAGGCGCAGCCGGCCGTCGCCTCCCAGCCTGGCCGGCCGGGGGGGCCTGGCCAGGGCGCGGTTTATGAAAATGTGGGTCTCGGGATCGTCCTCCTCGAGGGCCATTACCTGGTCCTCGGTGATCTCCGGCGGTTCCGGTACCGATCCTATCAGGTCCGGCATCCGCTCCATGAGGTCCGCCGCGGTTATCTCCGCGCTTCCGGCCGACGGCGGCGGGCACCTGAGCAGGAGCAGGAGGCAGAGGGCCGCTATTCTCATGCGGACATTCTAACAATTAAGGAGTCCGCCGGCGGATTGCGCAACGGCGGCCAATTAGGCTATATTTTGGTCTATCAAGGCGGTGCTGGAGATGTATATGGGCATAAAATCGCTTATTCTGCCGGTCGTCGCCGCGCTGCTGTGCGCCTGCGGCAAATCACAGGAGCAGGTGGCCGTAGAGAAGGCCGCCGCGCAGGCCGAGCAGGCCGCGGCCCAGGAAGCCGCGAGGGCGGTCGCGGCTCCCACGGAGGAGGAAAAGAGGGCCGCAGCCAAGGCGCTCTTCGAGACGCTCTGCGCCTCTCCCGCGCTGATGGAGGAGGTCGAGATGAGCATGGACCTCCTGGAGGCCCTTTCCGGGGAGGGCGCCGACAAGAACGAGGCGCGCAATCATTTCATCCGTTCGCAGAACCGCTACCGCGCCATGATGGAGATGGAGATCCCGGCCCGCGGCTCGTCCTATAAGGCTTTTTCCTATTACGCCGCGGAGATGATGCCCAGTTACGCCAGCGCTGAGCGCAAGCGGGCGATGCGCGAGATCGCGGCCGCCGTGTGCAAGGGCCGCAGCCTGCGGCAGGCCGAGAGGGCCGCCGGCGGGGTTCTTTTCTACTGCGCCGCGCCGGTCCCCCAGTGATATGAGCTCCTCCCGGGCCGTCGAGACCGCGCCGCTTTTCCGCGAGGAGGAGCTGGAAGGCGAGCGGAAGATAAACCGCCTGCGACTGGCCGGCATCGTCGCCTTCTTCCTTAACGAGATGTTCGTCTACCACGGCCTGGGAGCCGTGGACGCCGCCTTCCACGCGCGGGCGCTGACTGTCTGCGCCGCCTGGGCGGCCTTCGCCGCCGCGGCCTGGTACGCCGTAAACCGCCGCGGGCTTTATCACCGCGCCGTTAAATACGCGGTCTCGGCCGCGGACGCGCTGTTCCTCTTCTGGCTGCTGGCCGTGGCCGACGGACCCTCCAGCCCGGTGGTGCCGGCCTTCTACGTGCTCATCGCTTTCTCGGCGCTGCGCTACAGCCGCAAGGCGACTTTCGCCTGCGCGGTCTTTTCCGCCGCCGCCTTCCTCGGCCTGCAGTACGAGGCGCTGGTCCGCCGGCCCGACCTGGCCCTGCCGGCCTACGCGGTGGGAATACACCTGCTGTCCATGCTGCTGATGGGCGCGGCGGCCGGCTACGTGGTCTCGCAGCTCCAGGCCCTGGTCGGGCGCGCGGTCAGCACGCTGATGGCGCGCCTGCGCGCCGAGGACGCGCTGAGCCGCTACGTTTCCAGCCAGGTGGCCTCTCATATCCTGGCAGGGGAAAAGGAGCTGTGGCTGGCCGGGAGCCGGCGCGATGTGACCGTCCTGATGTCCGACATACGCGGCTTCACCCCGCTTTCCGAGAAGATGGACCCCGAGGAGCTGGTCTCGCTGCTCAACCGCTATTTCAAGGTGATGATAGACATAGTCTTCAGGCACGACGGCATGCTCGACAAGTTCGTCGGCGACGAGATCATGGTGGTCTTCGGCGCGCCGCTGGACCAGCCCGACTCCGCGGGCCGCGCGGTCCGCTGCGCCGCGGAGATGCAGAAGGCCATGACCGAATTCAACGCCGCCCAGCGCGCCGCCGGCGGTCCCGAACTGGGCGTGGGGATCGCCGTGCACTCCGGCCCGGTCGTCGCGGGAAATGTCGGCTCCGAGACCAGGATGGATTACACCGTCATGGGCGACACCGTCAACCTGACCCAGCGCATGCAGTCGCGCGCGGCGGCCGGCAAGGTGCTGGTCTCCGACGCGGCGAGGTCGCGGGCGGGCGGCGGTTTTTCCTACGCGGAACTGGAGCCTTTCCAGGTGAAGGGCAGGCAGGAGCCGGTGAAGGCTTTCGAGCTGGTATTCTGACCGGAGTGAAAAAGAACGGCGGGCCCCGCGGCCCGCCGTTCTTTTTTTTCTCCGCCGGATCAGAACTTGTGCCAGAGCATCTGCGTCGTGACGTCGTGGTGGAAGAGCACCTCGGAGGTCTTGACGATGGTGCCGAGCTCCTTGGGGCTGCGGTCGGCCGCCGCCTGCTTGTGGCCGGCGTATTTCTCGTGCGGGCCCTCGCCAAGGAGCCCCTTTAAGAAATCGCTGCCGCGGAACAGCCTTATCGCGTCGTGGATATTGCCGGGCAGATAGCGGACCCGGTCGCGCTTGCCTTCCTCTTTCGTCAGGGGCTTGCCTTCGAGCGCGGTGCTGAGCAGGGCGTAGAGCGCCAGGTACGGGTTGGAGTCCGGCCCGACGGAGCGTATCTCCAGCCGGGCGCTGCGCTCGTTCCCGGCGGGGATGCGTATCATGGCGCCGCGGTCCACCGCCGACACCTTTATCTGGTTGGGCGCCTCGAAATGCGGGTCCAGCCGGCGGTAGGCGTTGACGCTGGAGTTGAGCACCAGCGAGAGTTCCTGCGCGTGGTTCAATATCCGCGAGACGGCGTCCCAGCCCGCCTTCGAGATCCCCTCCTCACCCTTGCCGTCGTAGAAGATATTCCTGCCGTCCCTGGAGAACGAGAGGTTGAGGTGCATGCCGCTGCCGTTCACGCCGCTGACCGGCTTGGGCAGGAAGGTCGCGGTCATGCCCATGTTGGCCGCCACCTGCCGGCAGACCAGCTTGTAGAGCTGTATCAGGTCGCAGGCGCGCACGGCGTGCGCGTGCGAGAAGTTGAGCTCGAACTGGGACGGCGCCACTTCCGGGTGGTCCTTCTCGTTGCGGAAGCCCATGGCGCGCTGCGCCTCCGCCGCGGTGTCGATGAACTTCTTGAGCGGGTCCAGCGGCAGCGAGTGGTAGTAGCCGCCCGTGGAGATCAGCTCGAACCCCTGCCGCTCGTCGTAATTCTGCTCGGCGTTGAGCCCTTTCATAACGAAACCCTCTACCTCGGCCGCGACATTGGCCGTGAGGCCGCGCTTTTTCTTCAGCTCGTCCGTGAACCGGACGAGCCGCGCGCGGAAGTCCGATTCGTAGAGCGACTTGTCGCGGTTGAGCACGGTGCCGAATATTATCACCTTGCCGGGTCCGAAGACGTCGGACGGCAGCCAGAAGACGCTGCCCCAGTCTATACCCAGGCGCAGGTCGCTCTCGCGCTGCGCGGAGAAGCCCCGGATGGAGGAGCCGTCGAAGGTCAGGTTGTCGTTGGCGGAGAGGAAGAAATGCTTGTCGTAGTCGAGCATGTGGAAGCGGCCCTCTATGTCCGTGAAGCAGACCGTCACGGCCTTGAGGTGCTTCTCCTTGCGGAGGTAATCGGTGTACTTCTTCTCCAGCGCGGCCGGGGACAGCCGCTCCGCGGCCTCGGCGGCCTCCAGGTTGAGGGTCTCGAGTTCGTCGTAGGGTATCTCCAGGAACTTCTTGAGCCCGGAACATTCGCCGCCCGTCGTCCTGTTCATAATCCTCCGTGTTTATGCTAAAAAATGGGAAAGATAATTTAAATATAGCATAAAATAGGTTAAAGTCAAGGGGGGTTGTCCTAAATCAACCCGGTCTTTGGCGAAAAAAGGCGCAAAAAAGCTATAATATAAGGAAAGATGACCGCCCATACCGCCAGCTGAAGCTTCACCTTCAAAATTTGAACCACAGAAAGAGCCCGTAAGGAGCCCTATGATACAAGTGTCTACGCCGCCCGTCGCCCAGGCCTTCCGCAGGACCAAGATGATCTGCACGATAGGCCCGGCTTCCGAGAACCCCGACTGCATCCGCGGCCTCATCCGCGAGGGCATGAACGTCGCCCGCATAAACTTCTCGCACTGCAAGTACGACGAGGGGCTCGCCCGCGTCAGGATGCTGCGCGAGGCCCGGGAGGAGCTGGGGGTGCCGCTGGCCATCATGCTCGACACCAAGGGCCCCGAGGTCAGGATGTTCGGCTACAGCCGCCCCGTCATGCTGGCCAAGGGCGACACGCTCTACATAGAGAGCACCGACAGGCAGCCCGACCAGGTGACGGAGCTCCCGCCCGAGGACAAGCGCTTCTACACCAACCTGCCGCGCGTCAACAAGCTCTGCCGCGTGGGCTCGCGCGTGCTGCTCCAGGACGGCTTCATCGAGGCCGAGGTCACCCAGCTGCACGAGGCCTTCCCGGGCGCCGTCACCGTGCGCGTGCTCAACGAGGGCCGGCTCAAGGACAAGGCGCACCTGGCCGTGCCCGGCGCGGATTATCCCATCCCGTTCATGTCCGAAAAGGACAAGGCGGATATCCGCTTCGCCGTGGAGAACGGCTTCGAGTACATCGCTCTGTCGTTCGTGCGCACCTCCCGCGACATAGAGGACGTGCGCGAGCTGATAAGGTCCGTCGACCCCGCCTCGGGCATCCGCCTCATCGCCAAGATAGAGGACAAGCAGGCGCTGGCCAATATCTACGACATCATCCGCGATTCCGACGGGATAATGATAGCCCGCGGCGACCTGGGCATAGAGGTGCCGATAGAGGAGCTGCCCGGCCTGCAGAAGAACATCATCAAGCGCTGCTACCTGGCCGGCAAGCCGGTCATCGTGGCAACACAGATGCTGGAATCGATGACCGAGAAGCCCTACCCCACGCGCGCGGAGGTGACCGACATCGCCAACGCCGTCCTGGAGCTGGCCTCGGCGGTCATGCTCTCGGGCGAGACGGCCAACGGCGCCCACCCGGAGCGCGTCGCCAACATGATGGGCCGCATCGTGGACCGGGCCGAGGCGGGCATAGACTACCGCACGCTGGCCCGCGTAACGCACGACTACGTCGAGAGGGATAATATCACCAATATCATGGCCTACAGCTCGGTGGACACGGCCCACGACTGGAACGCCAAGGCCATAGCCGTGGTGACCGCCAACGGCATAGGCGCGCGGGCGCTGTCCAAGTTCCGGCCGATCATACCGATCTACGCCTTCACCCACCACGAGCAGGTCTACCACCAGATGTCGCTCAACTGGGGCGTCGTTCCTTTCCTTATAGAGAAGCCCGACGGCCAGCGCTTCAGCGACGTGGCCAAGCGGATCATGGACCTGCTCAGGAAGCGGGGCTTCATGGCCAACGGCGACAAGCTGGTCTTCATGGCGTCGAGCCCTTTCGGCAAGGGCCGGCCGACCAACACGATGCGCTGCGAGGTGGTCGGCGACAACGCTTTCCACGACGAGACCTGAGCCTCCGGCCGGGCCGCTCCCGCCGCCTGGAGCCTCCGGGAGCAATGCTAGAATATAGTCCGATATGAAGGACGGCAAGGTCAGGCGCAGCGTGGCGGCGTCCATGAAGGACGGCGTGGCCTGGGCCGGCATGAGCGGCTTCGTGGAGCCGTACCTGATCCCCTTCGCCCTGGCCCTGGGGGCGTCCAATCCCGCGATCGGTTTTCTGCGCGCGGCGCCGCCGCTGGCGGCTTCGCTGGCGCAGCTCCTCAACGAAAGGATGATAATAGCCCTTGGCAGCTGCCGCCGGGCCGTGCGGCTGGACGTTCTTGTCCAGGCCCTCGCTCTTTTCGCGGCCTCCGCCGCGGGGTTCCTGCCGGCCCGCTGGGCGTTCGCCTGCCTGGCGGCGGCAATGGTGGTCTATACCGTCTCGGGCAACCTGGCCGGGCCGCCCTGGGCCGCCCTGATGGGGGAATACCTTCCCGCCTCGCGCCGCGGCGCCTTCTTCGGAAAGCGCAACCAGATCGTCGGCTTGACCTTCTTCGCGGCCAGCCTGGCCGCGGCCAAGTTCCTCAAATTCTATCCCGGCGTCCTGGCCTTCTCGGCGCTCTTCGCCGCCGCCGGACTTCTCCGGCTGCTCTCGTTCCGCTTCATAGGCGGCATGTACGAGCGGCCGTCAGGCTGCCACATGCCGCGGCCCGCCTCGGCCGGGCCGGTCCCTCCCCGCGACCCGTCGCTCAATCCCTTCCTGATGTCCATTTTCGCCGTGATGTTCTCGGCCTTCCTCGCCGCGCCTTATTTCAGCGTCTACCTGCTCAGGGACCTGCAGTACGACTATCTACGCTACATGATCGTGATGACTTCCGGCCAGATAGTGACCTACCTGGTGATGAGGCGATGGGGCGGGCTGGCGGACTCTTTCGGCAGCGTGCGGGTGCTGCGTTTCGCTTTCCTTTGCATACCACTGATCCCGCTCCTTTGGGCGCTGGCCCCGTCGTTCCACTGGCTGCTGGCCGTCGAGCTTTTTTCCGGGATAGTGTGGGCCGCCTACGGGATGGGCACCAATAATTTCATATACGAGCTGGGGGGGGTATCGCTGCGGGCGCGCTATAACGCGCTGTTCGGCTTCACGGCCTGCCTGGGCCAGTTCGGCGGCGCGCTGGCGGGGGGATACCTGTACGCCTCGCTGCCAGGCGAGGCTTTCGTCACGCTGCTGTATATAAGCGCAGGGCTGAGGCTGGCCGCGATAATACCGTTCTTCCGCGGGGTCGTGGAACGGGACGTGCCCGGCGGGCACAGGCCCGGGTTCCTGCTGGCCGCGATCGGCTTCCGCTCGATCGACGTGTATCCCGCCCCTCCCAAGAGATGATCCGTTTTTTACGGGCCCGGCGGCGGGCTCAGGCGTCCCAGTAAGCCTCTTCGAGGCTGGCCTCTCGCTCGGGCAGGCCCCGCGTGAGGCGGGGGGAGTTCTGCGCCAGCACTTCGTAGCTCACGCGGTTGGCGTACTTGGCGATCTGGGACAGGGAGGAGTAGGTGAGGGAGTTCTCCAGGTTCTTCGGGGAGTTGGGTACCTTGGTCCTGTGATACTTCCGCGCGCCCATGTCGTGGAGCAGGGCGGCGAGCGCGCCGTCGCCGGCCCCGTTGGTGTTGCGTATCAGGCCGGGGCCGCCCATGAAGGGGTTGATGTGAGTGTATATGCGCACGGGACTGGCGCAGTCGGACCTGCGCATCGGCCGGCTGAACTCGAACTTGTTGTATTCGGCTATGGACTTGCTGTGAAGTTCATAGGTCGTCTGCCGGGCGAAATCCTCGTCCACCCAGCCGGCCAGGTAGAGGCCGTGCTCGCCCACCGTCAGCAGGACCAGGTCGGCGAGTTCAAGCGCCTTGTCGGCGGCCAGCAGCGGGTCCTTCTCCCCGGTCAGGGCCAGCGCCTCCTGGTCGTTCATGGCGATCACGGCCACGTGCCTGCTGATGAAATCGCGGAAGAAATCCCGCTTCGAGGCTATCAGCGATGACGTGCCCAGCGTCATGACCACGGGGACGCGCGCCTTGAGGGCTATTTCGCAGGCGCGTATCGTGGCGGCGAATATCGGGTCGCTCTCCTCCCGCAGGAGGTAGGCCGAGATCAGCAGCGCCGAGGCCTTCTCCACCACCTCGGCCGGCACCGAGTCGGGCCTGAAATCGTTCATGCAGCCCTTGCTGATGCCGAAGGTCCTCTCCCCGTCGGGGGTCACGAAGCACATGGCCCGTCCCATGGGGTTGTCGGAGGGCTGGAGCCAGGCCAGGTCCACCTTGGAGCTGGTGTTGCGTATGTACTTGAAGGCGTAGTCCCCGAGCTCGATGTTGCGCTTGATGGCGCCCAGCGCCACGGAGCGCTCGTCCGAGAGTATGGAATAATTGTGGAGCGTGTTGCCGACCGAGCCGCCGGCGAACTCGCCGCGCACGCGGCCGGCCGCCTTGAGTTCGCCGTAGATCCTCTCCGCCGCCTCGTCGGGCAGTATCCTCGACTCGCCCTTTTTTAACCCGTGGCGTTCCAGGAACTCCGGCTCCACGCCGCATTCTATGTCCACCAGGAGCTGGTCTATGCCGACCAGGTAGAAAGGTTCGTCCTGCACGTAATGCGGGTCGGCGCTCTCCCGGCCTTTTTCGGTGACGGGGAAGTAATGCTTGTTCTTTCTTTTGCCGGGGAATTTCATCGTCGTAGGGGCGCCGCCTATATGATACAAAGTTGCGGGCCCCCGGGACACCATGCCGCACGGTGTCCCCGGGGTCCCGGCCCGATTTTGTATCATAGGCGGATGGACCACGACCTGAAGCTGTTCTTCGGCTGGCTCTCCGTGGCCATGATGCTGCTTTCGCGCGCCGGCTATATCCGCGACATACTGCGCGGCCGGACGCGGCCGCACATGTTCTCCTGGTTCATCTGGGGCACCATCTCGGTCATAGGCTTCGCCGCGCAGGCGGCCGAGGGCGCGGGGCCGGGGTCCTGGGCCCGCGGCATAGGCGCCGCCACCTGCTTCCTGCTGGCCTGGGCCGGCTGGGCCGTGGGAGAGAGGGACATAAAGCGGGCGGACTGGGTAACCCTCGCCGTGGCGATGGCCTCGCTGCCGCTCTGGGCCCTCACGAAGACGCCTTTCTGGTCCGTGCTTATCGTCTGCTTCATAGACACCATAGGCTACGCGCCGACGGTGCGCAAATCATGGAACCGCCCCCGGACCGAGCAGGCGGTCAGCTACCTGCTCTCCTGCCTGGCCGCCGGGTTCTCGCTGGGCGCGATAGTCGAGTACACGCCGTCGACCTGGCTTTACCCGCTGGTGCTTTTCTTCACCAACGGGTCCATGTGGGCGCTGCTGCTGGCGCGCCGCCGGGCGCTTGGCGCGTCCGCCGCCTGAGGAGGTTTTCGGATGGTTTCCAACGAACTGAGTCTTTTCCCGTTGCTGGGGCTGGCCGCCGGAGCGGCGATGGTCGTCTTCGGCTGGCTGAAGAAGAGCCGGGTGTCTTCGGTGACTTCAGCCCCGCTGAGGCCCGTCGCGGGCCTCGTCCCGGGCGAGCCCCAGGTGATAAGCGGCAGGGCGGAAGCGCCGGTTGAACTCAAGGGCCCGGTCAGCGGCCGGCCCTGCGCTTTCTTCCTGGCCGAGATAGACGTCGCCCGCTACGTCCAGACCCGGCGCAGCAGCGGGATCCGCTGGGTATCGGCCGAGGCCCTGCCCTACGGCTTCTTTTTCGTGGACGATTCTTTCGGGCGGGCCCTGGTCTGCCCGACTTCCGGCAGCCTGGACCTGAGCAAGCCTTCCGAGAGCGACGGCGGCCTTTTTCCCGCGGAGGGGGACCGCAGGACCAAGGAGTCCGCCATACTGCAGGGCGAGGAGGTGACGGTGCTCGGTTCGCCGCGCCCGCTCGCGGAATTCCTCGCCTACCTCAGGAGCAGCCCCGAGGTATCTCTGCCCGCGGAGGGCCTGGAGCGGCTGCTGGAGGCGGCCAAAGACCCGGCCGCGGCCCGGACGCCGTGCTTTTACGGCCCCGGCGTCCGGGTGGTGGCCGACCAGGCTTATTCCGGCTATGTTTCCTGGAAGACCGCCTCCGCCTCTTCCTATATATGGGGAGGACTTGCCGTGGCTCTGGTTTCGGCCTGGATATTCATACAGCCTTTCCTTTCCTCAGGCCAAAGGTCCGTCCAGTAAAAAGGTCTTTGGACCTATTGACTAAAGTCAGTAAAAAATATGCTATGCTTCCGTTAGGTTCTCAAAAGGGCCTCAGAATCCGGCAAGGAGAGTGCGTATGTTCAAAGTGTTGGCAATAGCGTTAATGGTTCCTACTTTCGCCGTGGCGTCCGAACTTCCGGACCTCAACGGCCTGCGCGGCATAGACGTCACCGGGATGGTGGAAGTGGACGAGCCCATAGTCCCCTCCGTCCTGACCGGCGGCAAAATAGTCGGCGGCATCGAGGCCCAGAAAGGCGAGTTCCCTTTCATAGTCTCCCTGCAGGCTTCCAGGCATTTCTGCGGCGGCTCGCTGATAAAGAAGGACTGGGTCCTGACCGCGGCGCATTGCGTCGAGGGCGGCTACCTCAAGTCGATCGTGATCGGCCTGCATAACCAGCTCGACGCGGGCGCGGCCGAGCGTTTCACCCCGGCCAAGGTCATCACCCACCCCGGCTGGAACACCAACACCATGACCAACGACTTCGCCCTGGTCAAGCTCTCCGGCGAGTCCAAGTACGCTCCCGTCAAGATCAATAAGAGCGAGATCGCCGGTCCCGCCGGCTTCACCACCGCCGGCTGGGGCACCACCTCCGAGGGCGCCTGGTCCGGCTCCAACCTTCTCATGAAGGTCGACGTTCCCTTCGTGGACGCCAAGAAGTGCGACGGCGCCTACCCGGGCAAGATAGACGCCACCATGATCTGCGCCGGCTTCGAAGAGGGCGGCAAGGATTCCTGCCAGGGCGACAGCGGCGGCCCGCTCGTCATGGGTTCCGGCTCCGACCGCTCCCTGGTCGGCGTCGTCAGCTGGGGCTACGGCTGCGCCCGCCCCAACAAGTACGGCGTCTACGCCAAGGTCAACCATGTCATCGACTGGATAGAGGAGAACACGAAGTAATTCTCCCGTCCGCGAGACGACGCCCGGCCCGCCTCACCGCGGGCCGGGTTTTTTTTGTACCATCTCCTTCGTGCGATCTCGGTTCCTGGAGGGACAATGAGCGAAGAGATGACTCTTAAGTCGGGACTTAAATACAAGGACCTGGAGGCGGGCGAGGGTGCGGCCGCGGTCAGCGGCAAGACGGTTAAGGTGCATTATACCGGGACCCTGGCCAACGGCAAGAAATTCGACAGCTCCAGGGACCGCGACGAGCCTTTCGAATTCAGGCTGGGCGCGGGCATGGTCATAAAGGGCTGGGACGAGGGCGTGGCCGGAATGCGCATAGGCGGCCGCCGGCTGCTGGTGATACCCCCGGACCTGGGCTACGGCCAGCGCGGGGCGGGCAATGTGATCCCTCCCGGCGCCACGCTGTATTTCGAAGTCGAACTGCTCGGAGTGGAATGATCCCCGCGGTTCAGCGCGCTTCCTCGAAAACCCCGGCCACGCCGGGGTTTTCCTTTATGGAGGCCAGGCTGCCCGGCCTTGCCCAGCCGAAGATATAGACCCGGCTGGCGCCGTCGGCGTGTATCGTTATCTCTCCGCCGAAGACGAAATCGCCGGCGTCGGAAAGCAGGGCCAGCAGCGGGCGGTAATCGGAGGTTTTGGGAAGTATCCGGACGAAGACCCTCTCCGCCCCGCCTTTTACGGGGGAGGAGACGGCGTCGCGCAGGGCGGGGCGCTTGGCCGCGGCCGCGGGGGCGTTCTTCTTGCTGCGGTAGCCGTAGGCGGTCTCGAAGAAGTCCTGGGCCGAGGGGTTAAGGGCGGCCTTCGCGGGCTGTACCGCGCAGATGCCCGCCATAACTATCGCCGCCATTATCGCCTTGAAAGTCATTCTTCCTCCCGGATTAACCTCGTTGCCCTGCTAAAACCGTGTAATACATTGTATTTTATTCCGGGCTTAAGGTCAGGGGCCCCTGGGCCCCTTTTCTTATGGGTCCTTTGGTCCTGTATTTACACCTATATAAACTAAATGTAGAATTCCTCATATGAAGACCAGGCCGGAGACTACCAAAGGGGAAGCGACCAGGGGCAGGATACTGCATTCCGCCATAAAACTGGCCGCGGACCGCGGTTTCGCCGATATGAGCTTCCAGATGATAGCCGACGAGCTCGGGCTCAGTCAGTCGGCCGTAATGTACCATTTCCCCGACAAGAACTCTCTTTTCCGCGGCATGGTGGAGACCATAGTCCGCCATAATCACGAGACGGTGGACGCCCTGTCCGACATCGCCGACGATTCCGGCCGCCGCCTGCTCAAGCACTGCCTGGGCAATGTTCTTTGGGCCCTGCGCTACCGGGATAGCGACGCGCAGGTCCTGATACTTCTCTACTACCTGGCGGGGAGAGGGGCTGACTTCGCCTCTCTTTTTTCCGGCATGATAGCGGGGGGGCGCGAGCGCATAAAGGCCCACCTGCTGGCCGGCGGGCGGGAGCGGCTCTTCAGCGTATCCGATCCGGACGCGGCCGCCGCGCTCATACAGGATTCGCTTTTCGGGGCGATGCTGCACGCCGCCTCCTCGCCGGCCGGCTCGGTACGCGAGGAGGAAATAGAGCGCAAGCTGCGGCTGCTCATCGCCTCGGTGACCGGATGGAAAGAATAGCGGGGGGGAACATGCCGATACAGCTCGATGAAGCCGAGGCCAGGGTGTTGGGCGCGCTTGCCGAAAAATCCCTCACCGTCAGGGAGCAGTACCCGCTCACTTTCAACTCGCTCCAGGCCGCCTGCAACCAGAAGACCAGCCGGGAACCGGTGATGACCCTGGACCTCGACACCATGGGACGGGCCGTGCAGTCCCTGATCGACAAGGGGCTGGCCGAGAGGGTTCAGGCCCCCGGCGACCGCGTGCCCAAGTTCCGCCACCGCATAAGCGCCCTGCTCGGCACCGACGATCCCAAGGTCACCGGCGCTTTCATAGTTCTCCTGCTGCGGGGGCCGCAGACTCCCGGCGAGATAAAGGGCAGGAGCGAGAGGCTCTGCCAGTTCGCCGGCCCGGCCGAGGTGGAAGGACTGCTGCAGGAGCTCGCGGCCAGGCCCGAGCCGATGGTGGCGCGCCTGCCGCGCCAGGCCGGCCAGAAAGAGACCCGCTTCGCGCATCTTTTCTCCGGCGCGCCCGCCGTATCGGCGGGGGACGCCGTGCCGCATGGTGTCCCCGTACCGCTCCGGCCGGACAGGCTGGCGGAACTGGAGGCGCGGGTCGCGGCCCTGGAGGCCGCGGTGGCCGCCCTCAAGGATCCGTCGTAGGCCTTTTATCGCCGCGACTTGAGCCGTAAGGCCTTGAATTCGCGGCGGGGACGGGTTACAATATCGTATGCCCCCGCGCCAGGGGCGCATTCGTTTTACGGGGGTGTTTCAATGAGCAGAGCATTCGTCAAGAACGAGGGCGAGAGCGCCCCCGCCGAACCGGTCGAGCGCCGGCCCAGCGGGCGGCCCAACTATGTCACGGCCGCGGGGCTCAGGTCTTTGGAGGAGAAAGTGGACGGGCTCGCCCGTCACCGCGACGCTCTTCTCCAGGAGAAAGGCGACGCCGAACGCGGACTGGAGCTGAGGCAGGCGGAACTGGACCTGCTTTATTATGAAGGTCAGATGAAGCGGGCGATACTGATAGACAACCGCGGCGCCGCTCATCCGGACGTGCGTTTCGGCGCCTCGGTGCGCGTGCGGGAGGCCGGGGGAGACATGAAGGATTACATGATAGTGGGCGAGGACGAGGCCGACGCCCCGTCGGGCCTCATAAACTGGGCCTCGCCTCTCGCCAACGCCCTGCTGGGCGCCAAAGCCGGGGAACGGGTGGTCTGGAAGCGCCGGCAGGGGGATATGGGCCTGGAAATAATTTCCGTGGATTATCCGAAGGGCTGAAATTCAATCGTCGCAGCCGGGCCGCCGCTCCCGCTTGATGCCGGAGCGGCGTTTCTTTTCGTCCAGCCTGCGAAGCTTGGAACCGTAGGTGGGCTTCGTCGCCCGGCGGCGTTTCGGCGGGCGCAGCGCCTCGGCTATCAGAGAGTCCAGCCTGGCGCGGGCCGCGCGGCGGTTCTGCTCCTGCGTGCGGTGTTCGCTGGCCTCTATCAGCACCTCTCCCCCGTCGGTGAGGCGGGAGCCTGCCAGAACTTTTAGCCTCTCCTCCGCCCAGGGGGGCAGGCCGGAGAGGGCCGGGGAAAAGCGCAGCTGCACGGCGGTGGCCACCTTGTTGACGTTCTGCCCGCCGTGGCCGCCGCTGCGTATGAAGCGTTCCTCGATGGAGCCGGGGTTCACCCGGAAAGACTTCCTTTCGCCTTCCATGCCAAAATATTATCATATAGCCGTGGATATTGAGAGGGCCTTCAACCTGGCCGAGGCGGCCGTGTGGTTCGCGGCGGGACTGGCCCTGGCCGGGGCCCGGAGCGGGGAGCCGTTCTCCCGGATGAAGAGGCTGACGGCCGCCGCCTCCGCTCTTTTTATGCTGTTCGGGCTGTCCGACCTGGCCGAAATGAGGACGGGGGCCTGGTGGGCGCCGGTCTGGCTGCTGGCCTGGAAGGCCGTCAACGGCCTGGCGTTGCTTTTCTGCGTGGGCAGGATGTATTACCTTTTCAGGAGAGGACTGGAGGAAAAATGATAAAGGACACTCTGGCGAGGATAGAGTCGGCGATAGCCAGGATAGAAGCCGGCGGTTCGAAAGACAAGGCCGAACTGGTCGCGCTGCTCAACAAGCTCAAGTCCGAGCTGGCGGCGCTGCCCCCGGAGCGCATAGAGGAAGCCCGCAGCCTGGGGAGATTCACCGAGGCCGCGGCCCACGAGGCCACCCGCGGCGATTCCAGCGGCCGCCTGAAGGAGCTTTCGATAGAGGGAGTGGAGCAGGCGGTCAAGGGTTTCGAGGCCACTCACCCGACGCTGACCGGCGTGGTCAACGAGATCTGCATGATACTGGCCCGGATGGGCATATGAAAAAGATCCTGGCCGCCCTGGCGCTGGGGTTGTGCGGCTGCGCGACGGGCGCGCCCGAGGGGGTGACCCCGGTCGCGGGCTTCGAGCTGGAACGCTACCTGGGCAAATGGCACGAGATAGCCAGGCTCGACCACCGCTTCGAACGCGGGCTGTCGAAGGTGACCGCCGAGTATTCGATGCGCGGCGACGGCGGCGTGCGCGTGATCAACCGCGGCTACGACGCCGGGAAGGACGAGTGGAAGGAGGCCGAGGGACGCGCTTATTTCACCGGCGACAGTTCCGTCGGCAGCCTGAAGGTGTCCTTCTTCCGCCCTTTCTACGGCGGCTACAATATAATGGAACTGGACAGGGAGAACTATTCATGGTCGCTGGTCTGCGGGCCGGACAGGTCGTACCTGTGGATACTCGCCCGGACGCCGGAGCTGGCTCCGGAGACGCTGGAGCGCCTGAAGGCCCGCGCCGCGGAGCTGGGTTTCGAGACGGAAAAACTCATCTACCCGGGCTGAGGGCGGGGGGGATGAAAAAAGGACGGCCGGGAATACCCGGCCGTCCTTTTTTTACCGGCTCCCGGCTTTACTTCAGCGCCGCTTTGCCGATATGCTTCCAGGCGTCCTTGAGCTCGGACTTGATGTTCCTGAGCTCGGCGGAGCTGGCGCGCCCCACGCGCTCGTAGCGGCGGGTGACGTCGTCCACGATCTTCTCGTAGGCTTCCTTGTTGAGCTCCTTGAGCTTCTCGGCCTTCTCCAGGACCTCCCCCTTCATCTTCAGCGTCCAGCCGGCGATGAGTTTGCGGTTCTTCTCGCCGCGCTTGCCGGTGAGGAAGTAGGCGCCGAGGGCGGCCAGGGCCGCTATGCCCACTCCGGTGGTTATGGCTTTGGTGGATTTTTTCATGATCGACCCCCTTGTATTTCCGGTAAACTTTATCGCTTCGCATGAATGGTACAAAATCGCGCCGGGGGCTGTCACCCCCGGGGGCCTCCAAAATGTATAATTACCTTTAAACGTGAGCGCGGGCCGGTCCCGCCTCCGGGGAGAATAAATGACGACTAATTCCGCATTCTTACTGCTGCTGGCCGCCGCTCTGGCGCCCGCGGCCCACGCGGCGCCCGCCAAAACCTACGAGGTCCGCAGCGTGACCGTCGCGCCTTATTCGGGCCCGATAACGCCGGTGGCGGCCGAGTTCCTGGGCGACGCGGTCCGGCGGCTCAACGCCGAAGGCGGCGCCGACCTGCTGGTCATCGCCCTCGACACGCCCGGCGGGCTGGACGCCTCCATGCGCGAGATCATAAAGGAGATGCTGGCCTCCAAAAAACCCGTCGGCGTCTACGTTTCGCCGCAGGGCGCGCGCGCGGCCTCGGCCGGCGTCTTCATCGCCATGGCCTCGCCGCTGGTGGCGATGGCGCCGGGCACCAATATCGGCGCGGCCCATCCCGTGATGCTGGGGTCAGTGCCCTCGCCGTCGGACATGGGCTCCAAGGACGAGAAGGGCAAGAAGAAGAGCAGCCCCCTGGAGGACAAGGTCCTCAACGACGCTTCCGCCTACATAAAATCCATCACGCAGAAGACCGGCCGCAACGTGAAGTGGTCGGTGGACGCGGTCAAGAAAAGCGACTCGATCTCCGCCGAGGAGGCCGTGAAGGCCGGCGTGGCCGATTTCATGGCCGCGGACCTCGACGAGCTGTTCGCCAAGGCCGACGGCTTCAAGGCGGGCGAATTCGGCAAGCTGTCGGTTAAGAAGCCCGCCGTGACCCGTTTCGAGCAGACGCGCCGGCAGAAGTTCCTGGCGGCCGTCACGGATCCGAACATCGCGATGATACTCATGAGCCTGGGCGCGGCCGGCCTGTTCATAGAGCTTTACAACCCCGGCCTGATACTGCCGGGCGTCGTCGGCGGCATCTCGATGCTGCTGGCCTTCTATTCGTTCCAGACGCTTTCGGCCAGCTTCGCGGGCGTCGGCCTCATACTGCTGGCTTTCATATTCTTCATAGCCGAGATAAAGGTGATGAGCTACGGCCTGCTGACCGTCGGCGGCGTCATTTCCATGACGCTGGGTTCGCTGATGCTGTTCAGGCAGCCGTCGCTGGGAGGTCTGTCGATATCCATGGAAACCATACTCGCCAACGTGATAGGGGTGGTCGCGGTCACCGCGCTGCTGGCCTGGATAGTGGTCAAGGCGCAGATGCGCAAGGTCGTAACCGGCATAGAGAGCCTGGAGGGGAAGCGGGCCCTGGCCAAGACGGCCCTCTCTCCCAAGGGCAAGGTCCTGGTCGAGGGCGAGCTCTGGGACGCCGAGCTGGCCTCCGGCTCCGCCGAGGCCGGAGAGGAGCTGGTGGTGCAGAAAGTCGACGGCTTCCATATCACCGTCAGGAAGCCCTGACCGCCCGCGCGCCGGCCCTTCCGCGGGGGAAAATTGAAACCCCCGCCCCCGTTGTGTCATAATATTCATATAGATTCAATCCGGCCGGCGGAGCGGATGGTACCGGGACACCATGCAGCATGGTGTCCCCCGCCGATGCGGCCGGGCTTTTACGGATTTCGCTTTTCATCCGACGAAGGAGACCGCACATGGGAACAAGGTTCACTGAACGCGCGCAGAGGGTCATACTCATCGCCCAGGAGGAGGCCAAGCGCCTCAATCACGACTATGTCGGCACCGAGCATATACTGCTCGGCCTCATCGCCCTCGGCGAGGGGGTGGCCGCCCAGGTCCTCTCCAATATAGGCGTGGACCTGCGCAAGGTGCGCGCCGAGATCGAGAAGATCGTCGGCATCGGCGACAACATGATGCTGCTCGGCGAGATCCCCTTCACGCCGCGGGCCAAGAAGGTCCTGGAGTTCGCCGTGTCCGAGGCTTCCGACATGAAGCACACCTATATCGGCACCGAGCACATACTGCTCGGCCTCATCCGCGAGGAGGAGGGAGTGGCCGCCCGCGTGCTGCAGAACCTGGAGCTCAAGCTCGACGCCGTGCGCGAGGAGGTCCTCAACACGCTGGGCGAGAGCGAGCAGGGCGAGGGAGGCAAGAGCGAGAAGAGCGAGCAGCGGGAGCAGGCCCAGCCCCGCTCCCACGCCGCGCCCAAGGGCAAGACCAAGACCCCGACGCTCGACGAGTTCGCGCGCGACATGACGCAGATGGCCCGCGAGGGCAAGCTCGACCCCGTCATCGGCCGCGTCAACGAGATAGACCGCCTGGTGCAGGTGCTGGGCCGCCGCACCAAGAACAACCCCGTGCTCATCGGCGAGCCCGGCGTGGGCAAGACCGCCATCGTCGAGGGCCTGGCGCAGAAAATAGTCTCCGGCGACATCTCCGACACGCTGGCCGGCAAGCGCCTGCTCTCGCTGGACCTGGCGTCCATAGTCGCCGGCACCAAGTACCGCGGCGAGTTCGAGCAGCGCCTCAAGAGCATCATCGAGGAGATCCGCAAGGCCAAGAACTCCATCATCGCCTTCATAGACGAGCTGCACACCGTCATCGGCGCCGGCGCGGCCGAGGGCGCTATCGACGCCTCCAACATGCTCAAGCCGGCGCTCGCGCGCGGCGAGCTGCAGTGCATAGGCGCCACCACCTTCGACGAGTACCGCAAGCACATCGAGCACGACCCGGCGCTCGAGCGCCGCTTCCAGCCCGTCGTCGTGGACCCGCCGTCCGTGGAGGAGACCGTGGAGATCCTCAAGGGCCTCCAGGAGAAGTACGAGGCGCATCACAAGTGCAAGTACTCCGACCCCGCCATCTTCGCGGCCGTCGTGCTCTCCGACAAGTACATCACCGACCGGGCGCTGCCCGACAAGGCCATCGACCTGCTCGACGAGGCCGGCAGCCGCGCCCGCCTGAAGATATCCGTGGTCCCGCCCGAGTTCAAGCAGAAGGAGATGGAGCTCGAGGAGGTCACCAAGGAGAAGAACGCCGCCTCCTACGCGCAGGAGTTCGAGAAGGCCTCCAAGCTGCGCGACAAGGAGAAGGAGCTCAAGAAGGCCATAGAGGACGCGCGCAAGAAATGGCGCGAGGCCCGCGACAAGCAGACCCCCGAGGTCACCGAGGAGGACATAGCCTCCATCGCCTCCAAGTGGACCGGCATCCCGGTCACGCGCATGACCGAGAGCGAGGTGGACAAGCTCAAGAACATGGAGTCCGAGATCCACAAGCGGCTCATCGGCCAGGACGAGGCCGTCAAGATAATCGCGCAGGCCATCAAGCGCAGCCGCACGGGCATGAAGGACCCCAAGCGCCCGATAGGCAACTTCATCTTCCTGGGCCCGACCGGCGTCGGCAAGACCGAGCTGGCCCGCGTGCTGGCGGACTTCCTCTTCGGCAACGAGGAGGCGATGGTCCGCATCGACATGTCGGAGTACATGGAGAAGTTCTCCGTGTCGCGCCTTATCGGCGCGCCCCCCGGCTACGTCGGCTACGAGGAGGGCGGCAAGCTCACCGAGCTCGTGCGCCGCAAGCCTTACTCCGTCGTCGTGCTCGACGAGATCGAGAAGGCCCACCCGGACGTCTTCAACATCCTGCTGCAGATCATGGACGAAGGCACCCTGACCGACAGCCTCGGCCACAAGGTCAGTTTCAAGAACTGCATCCTCATCATGACCTCCAACGTCGGCGCGCGCATGATCTCGAAGGGCAAGTCCCTGGGCTTCGTGCCCGCCGAGGACAAGGAGAAGGATTACCGCGAGATGAAGGACACGGTGATGGACGAGGTGAAGCGCGTCTTCAACCCCGAGTTCATCAACCGCATAGACGAGATCATAGTCTTCCGGCCGCTGACCGAGGCCGACATGGTCCACATCCTGGAGCTCAACCTGCGCAAGGTCGAGAAGAAGCTAGACGACAGGCAGCTAAAGCTGGCCATTACCGACGCGGCCAAGAAGTTCCTTATCAAGACCGGGTTCGACGCCAATTACGGCGCGCGCCCGATCCTGCGCACCGTGCAGCGGCTGCTGGAGGACCCGATCGCGGAGTTCATCCTCAACGCCAACGCCAAGCCCGGCGCGACGATAAAGGCCGACTACAAGGGCGAGGGCGAGAACCTTACGCTCACCACCGCCTGACGCGGCGATGAAGAAGCGGGCTCTGGCGGCGCTTTTACTGCTGGCCGCCGCTATGTGGGGGGCCTACCTCCTCGGCGGCGCGGCGGGCCGCCGGTTCTCCTCGGCCGGCTTTCCTCCGTCGGGGGCCGTTCAGGCCGACAGCCCCGAGGCGCCGCTGAGCGACCTGGAATGGGACGCGATGATCTCCGCCCTCTCCAAGGCCTCCATAGCCTACCCCGGACGCGTCGGCATCTACCTCAAGGACCTGCGCACGGGCCGGACCTGGGCCTACCAGCCCGACCGGCTCTTCCCGTCGGCCAGCCTCATAAAGGTCCCCATCATGGCCGCTGTCTTCGACAAGATCGCGCGCGGCGAAATGTCCCTGGAGGCCCGCATAAGGCTGACGGGCAAGGACCGCCGCGGCGGCTCCGGCTCGCTCAAATGGGCGCGCGAGGGCACCAGCCTCAGCGTAATGGAACTGCTCTACAAGATGATCACGGAGAGCGACAACACGGCCGCGCAGATGATCATCGATCATGTCGGCTATTCGTACCTGGAGCACGCTTTCCGCAAGATAGGGATGGTCTACACTAACATAACCCCCGAGGGCATGAGCCTCACTTCCGGCCGGGTGGCGCGCGAGAACTACACCACGCCGCGCGAGATGGCTCTGCTGCTCGACAGGATCTACGCCGGCGCGATGATAGACAGCGGGTCCAGCCAGCTGATGCTGGACCTGATGAAGCACAACAAGGGGCGCACGCGCCTGCGCAAGGGGCTGCCGATAGGCTGGGAGATAGGGCACAAGACCGGGCTGCTGAGGCGATCCTGCCACGACGTGGGGGTGGTGTTCTCGCCGCGCGGGGATTACATAATAGCGGTGCTTACCGGCGACGTGCCCAGCTACGCCAGCGCCAAGACGTTCATAGCCCGCATGGCCAAGCTTACCTACGGCTACTACAATATCGACGCTTCCTACGCCTCCGCCGGCCGCTCGCGCAACTCCGACTCGATCTGACCGTCCGCCGGGCGCTCAGTTCCCGCGCCCGGTCTCCTTCCCGATAAGTATTCGCAGAGCCGCCCGCCTCACGGGGGCGTCGTCGAAGAGTTCCCCGCCGCGGTCCGCGCCGAAGACGCGCGGGTCGTACATGGGGTCGTACGGGAAAGAGCCGGGGGCCGGACGCTTTTCGCCGGGACGCAGGACCCTGTAGACGCGGAAAGTGGAGGTCTGGTGCGCGGGGGCGAATAATTTCAGCCTGTCCGGCGCGAACTGCATCAGGTACGCCGCCGACCCCGTGGGCAGCCGCAGCTTGTCCGCCAGGTACCGGAAAGACTTGTCCGACCGGTCCAGGACGAAATGATTTTCGTGGACGAAGTAGTCCGCGCCGTATTCGAGGCAGAGCGCGTGAAGTTCCCGCTCGCTTTCAAAGATCGCCCGGGCGAAGCGCTCGAATTTGTCCCTGAGCCTTTTCGTCTCGAATTTCGGATTGACGACCGTCGGCCTGCCGGCGTAGGCCAGCAGCGCGGCCGAGGCCCCGAGGTTGCCCAGGAATACTTCATCATCGCGCGTTCCCGCCCTGGCCCATTCGACCAGCGTCTTTACGTCCTCCCGGTAGAAAGTCGGCGGGGACTCCGGGCGCGGCCTGAGCCCGAAAGCGAGCAGGTCGGCCGCGAAGGCCAGGAACAGGGCCGCCGCGGCGAGGGCCGCGGCCCTCTTGCCTCCCATCGAGGCGGCCAGCTCCTTTATCATCGCGGGATAAACCGCCGCGCAGACCGCCAGGAAGAAAGCGCTGAAGAGGAACATCCTGACGGCGAAGAAAGAAGCGAGCAGGAAAGCCGCGGCCAGCGCGAAGAAGATCGCGCGGTGGAGGGGAGCGCCGCCCCGCAGCCGCCAGGCGCCGAGGAGGAAGGGGGGCAGTCCCAGCGGCAGCAGCACCGAGAGCCAGGTGAACCAGTCGTGCGGGCCGGGCGTTTCCAGGGCCTCCACCCAAAGGACCCTGGCCTCAAAAGGCAGCAGCAGAGGGTCGTCCGGTTTGACCAGCATGAAGCGGAGCTTCTCCGTTAAAAGAGAATAGACGTGCGAGTATTCCCGCGCGTCGGCCCCGGGCATGACCGCCGCCGCCGCGGCCAGCAGCGCCGCCGAGCCGAGGAAGACCAGCGCCCTGCGCCCGGGCGTGAGCTCGAAAATCCGGCCGGCGTAAAGCGCGGCGGCCAGCGCCGCCAGCAGTATGAGCGGCGGCGAGAGCAGCAGTCCGCCGGCCCTCAGCACGGGCACCGAGAGAGCCGCCGCGACCGACCCGGCCAGCAGCGCGGCCAGGGGGACCAGGGCGCTGTCCCCGTCGCGCCTGGCCAGCGTAACGGCCGCCGCAGCGGCGGCGAAGACCAGGAGATAGAACCGGGAGAAATGCCAGCCGGCCAGCGCCGCAGCCGTGAGCAGCGCGCAGAGAGCGGAATAGGCCGTCCGCCTCCGTCCTTCCTCTTTCATCGCCCCGATGAAAAAAGCGAGCCCGCCGAACAGCATCGGCAGGGCGAAGTCCTCGTAATTGAAGCCGTTGACGGTCCGGGCCCAGCTCGCCCGGGCGGAGACATAGAAGAGCGCGGCGAGCAGGGCCCCGGCCCTGCCCCCTCCCAGCGCCAGGCCCAGGGCGTAAACCGACAGAAGCGTCAGCGAGGTGTAGAAGGAGATGACCCATGTCAGGTAGACGTGGAAGGGCGGGCCCTGGCCGCCGCCGAAGAGCAGGCGGTAGAGCCCTCCGCTCAGCAGTTCCATGCCCAGCGTGAATTCCTCCCGGGGCCGGGCGCCTTCCGGGAACTGCGCGGCGGCGTCGGTCTCCGGTATCGTAACGCCTTCCGCCGCCATTTTCGCGTAGCGGTACTGGAAAGCGGATTCGGACCAGAAAAAGGCCGTGTCGTCGGAGGGGTCGAAGCCGGGAGAGAGGGAGAACAGCCGGACCTTGATCAGCGAAAAGGCGGCGAAGAGCGCCAGCAGCAGGAGGGGGGCGGCCGCCTTTTTCGCGTTCATGGTCCCTTGCCGCGCTTACGGCGTTCCGGCCGGGGCGGTCGAGACCGCGGGAGGCGCGGCCGGACGTTCGTGCTTGACGAACCAGACCAGGTCGGCCAGGGGGGAGGGCTTCGCGCGGAACTCCTCTATCTTCTCCGCGTCCTCCGTGTAGACCGAGAGATGCTTCAGTCCCGGCGCCCTGTTCCTTACGGAGAAGGGGATGCCCGCGTTGTAAACGACATGGCCGTTGCCGGCTATCACCAGCATCGCGTGCCCCTTGTGCTTTTTCATGGCCTTTACGGCGGCGTCGCCCATGCCCTCGTTCCAGGCGGCCATCGAGAGCAGGTAATTGTCCCAGGTGATGACCTTGGCCATCGGGTTGTCCCCGTGGGCGCCGTAGGTGGAGCGCAGATACGCGACGTAGACGGGATCGTGATTTATCTCCACTTTCTCCGGAAGGAACTTTTTTTCTTCCGGCGAAAGCGCGCCGACGCCGCCGCGGGCGATCTTCCTTATCACCGGGCGCGGGACGTTGAGCGCCGCCGCCTTTAATTTATTCTTCCTTATGTAGTCGAAAAGCGGTTTGTAGAGGCCGAAGTCGAAGCCCCACTCTTTCTTCCAGTCCGCCTGCGAAAGGAATTCCTGCTCCGTGATCTTTCCGGCGGCGTAGCGGTCCAGGACCGGCTGAAGGCCGGAGTTGAGCATCTCGAATCCGACCACCACCTTGTTCTTTTTCGCGAAAGCCAGTATCTTCAGGGCTTCCAGCTGCGCCAGGTGCGCGAATTTCTGGTCGTGGGATTCTCCCACGTAGACGACGTCGCTTTCGGCGATCATGTCGGCGAAGGCTTCGGTCCTGAGGCGGGTCCCGGCGGAGGGGTTGAGCACCGCGAAGCCCGGCCCCTCGTCGAAGGAAGGGGGGCCGTCGAGGGACGGATACCCGGTCCCCTGGGCCGCGAGCGGGGCCGCGGCGAGAGATAGGATCAGCGTTGCGCATGTCGTTTTCATGATTTAAGGATTATATAAAATGGGCGCCGCGGAAAAATTACGGAAAATATTTCAAGAAAGGTATTGCATTTTCAATTTCCATCATCTACAATCTATGCGAGCCCTAATGGGCCAAGGAGAAAACTGAAAAATGCCTAAAGCCAAGAAGAAGGCCGCTAAGAAAGTGGCCAAGAAGAAAGTCGCCAAGAAAGCGGTCAAGAAGGCGAAGAAAGGGAAGCGGAAGTAATTTCCGGTCCCCGGAAAAAATCAGTAAGACGGCGCCCGCGAGGGCGCCGTCCTTCTTTTGTGCCGCCGCTTTACGCCGTCCGCGTCATATACTATAATCTCGGTTAACATAATATTTCAAGGGGGGTGCGACACTACGCTGTCGCACCGGTCCCGTAGGATATTGATGACGGTAAACGCGGTACAACGGAGGTAACATGGTGAAAGAAGACAAGGCGCGGGCGCTCGAAGCGGCGCTTTCGCAGATAGAGAAGAGTTTCGGCAAGGAAGCGATCATGAAGCTGGGCGAGCGCTCCGCCAGGATGAAGGTGGAGACTCTGCCGACCGGCGCGCTTTCCCTCGACCTGGCGCTGGGCGTGGGCGGCCTGCCCCGCGGGCGCGTCATAGAGATCTACGGCCCGGAGGCCTCCGGCAAGACCACGCTGACGCTGCACATACTGGCCGAAGCGCAGAAGAAGGGCGGCGCCGCCGCGTTCATCGACGCCGAGCACGCGCTGGACCCGGTCTACGCCAAGCGCCTGGGCGTGGATATAGATAATCTCCTTATCTCCCAGCCCGACTCGGGCGAGCAGGCGCTGGAGATCACGGAGAAGCTGGTGCGCTCCGGCGCGCTGGACATCATCGTCATCGACTCGGTGGCGGCCCTCGTGCCCAAGGCCGAGATAGAGGGCGAGATGGGCGATTCGCACGTCGGCCTGCAGGCCCGCCTGATGAGCCAGGCCCTGCGCAAGCTGACCTCGATAGTCGCCTCCACCAAGACGACCGTCGTCTTCATCAACCAGATCCGCCACAAGATCGGCGTGATGTTCGGCAGTCCCGAGACCACTACGGGCGGCCTCGCGCTCAAGTTCTACTCCTCCGTGCGCATGGACATACGCAAGATAGAGACGCTCAAGCAGGGCGACATCGTGACCGGCGCGCGCATACGCGTCAAGGTCGTCAAGAACAAGGTCGCCCCGCCCTACCGGCAGGCCGAGTTCGAGATGGTCAACGGCGAGGGCATCTCCACCGAGGGCTGCCTGCTGGACATGGGCGTCGAGACCGGGCTGGTTGAGAAGAGCGGCACCTGGTTCGAGTACGGCGGCGCGCGCATCGGCCAGGGCCGCGAGAACGCCAAGGCCTGGCTCAAACAGAACAAGGACAAGGCCGCGGAACTGGAAGCCGCGCTGCGCGGGCGATTCCTGACCGGGACGGGGCAGATGGACAAGTCCGCCGGCGGCGCCGAGCCGGCGGCGAAAAAAGAGAAAGCTTCAGCCCGTAAGTAATGGCGAAGCGCCACCCGCTGGCCGCCTCCTTCTTCCGCCACCTGTCGGCGGAGAGGGGGCTGGCCGGCAACACCTGCAAGTCCTACGCCGGCGACGTGTCGGCCTGGCTGGCCTGGCTGGAAAGCCGCAAGGCCGACCCGCTGGCCGCCGGCGCCGAGGCGGTGGAGGCCTATCTCTGGCGGCTCAAGTCGCAGCTGGGCCTCAAGGCTTCCAGCATCTTCCGCAAGACGGAGGCCATCCGGTCCTTCTACCGCTTCCTGCTGCTGGAAGGCAGGATAAAGAAGGACCCGACGGCCAATTTCCGCTCTCCCCGTATCGAGCGCCGCATACCGCCTTCGGTCAGCCGGGAGGACATGGAGAAGCTGCTGGATTACCCGCCGGGGGAGGATTTCGCGCTGACGCGCGCGCTGGCCGCGGCCGAACTTCTCTACGCCTGCGGGCTGCGGGTCTCCGAACTGCTCGCGCTGCGGCTCGAGTCGGTCAACCTCGACCAGGGCTGGGTGCGGGTGTTCGGCAAGGGCGGCAAGGAGCGGATAGTCCCGGTTCACGCGCGGGCGCTGGACGCGCTGCGCTCCTACATGGAGCTGCGCCAGCTCAAGTTCGGCGGCCTTTCGCCCGCCGGCGAGCTCTTCCTCAACAAGTCCGGCGGAAAGCTGAGCCGGGTCCAGATGTGGAAGGACCTGCTGGCGCTGGGCCGCAGGGCCGGCGTGGCGGCCCCGCTGCATCCGCACCTCCTGCGCCACACCTTCGCCTCCCACCTGCTGCAATCCGGCGCGGACCTGCGCTCGATACAGGAGATGCTGGGGCACGCCAGCCTCAATACCACGCAAATTTACACCCACGTGGAGCGCTCCGGCCTCAAGAAGGCCCACAAGCGCTTCCACCCGGAGGGCTGACCGACGGTAATAATAGGTAAAATATGGGCAGGCCATGATAGAGGATTCGGAAGACATATTCGACGCCAGCGTGAAGTTCCACGACCGGCACCGCTTCGAGATAAAGCTCGAGATGGACCTGGCCGACGTTCCGAAGGCCGAGTTCGACATGGAGGCCTACTTTTTCGTCCCCAAGGCCCTGAACATCTCCCCGCAGACCTATTCCAAGGAGCGCTTCTACGGCGACATGCAGCGCTACGTCCGCTTCCAGATCCCGCGCATGTCGCTGGCCAAGATAGCCGACGGTTCCAACGCTCTCTCGCCTCTATACCGGATAAGGGCCGCGCTGTCCCGGCTGCGGGCGGGAGAGCGGGACCCGGGCCTGGTCCCCCTTCTCTACGACGAGTTCAAGCTGCTGGGCTGCATAATACGCGGCGAGCTCCGCGACGGGGCCAGGCTCTTCATCTCCGTGCTGGGCAGGGGCGAGAACCCGCGGCCCGGGGTCTTTCTCGCCGAGGGGCTGGATAATTTAGTCATGGACCTGCATTCGCTTTCCTCGGCGCTCTCCTCTCTCAAGCGAGAGGTGACCGACTCCTCGGTGCCGCTGAGGATCCGGGAGACCGCCGCCTATTTCGACGAGTACCGCAGCCTGACGCTGGAGGAATACCTGGCGGCCCTGGTCGCCGCCCTGCGCAGAGCCGGGGTGGGGACTCCTTCGTGCGACCCGAAGCTGTCCGCCGCGGAGAAGCAGCTCGCCGGGCTGGCCGCCGAGCAGGAAGGTTACCGGCGGGCGATGGGCTACCCTTCGGTCTACGAAAAAGCCGACGGCGGGGAGACCCTCATCTACCGCCGCGGCGTGCTCAAGAAGTTCATCTCCAGCGCTCTTTACCTGAAGGCCGAGGTCGAAGAGTGGACCACCATGTCCCAGCTGGGCCCCGGGATAGCCGCCGGCGTGGCCATGCTCTTCGCCGTGGCCGCCACCATCTACGCGCAGAGCCGTTACGCCCTCAACAGCGCGGCCTTCGTCATGATAGTCGTGGTGAGCTATATTTTCAAGGACCGCATAAAGGACTGGCTGAAGGTCTTCTTCTCTCGCAGCATGGCGAAGTGGCTCTACGACCGCAGTAGCGAGATACTCACCCCGCGCGACGATATAAGGATAGGCGAGATGCGCGAGGCGTTCACCTTCCTCAAGCCGGGCGACGTCCCGGCGGACATACTGGACCTCAGGAACATAGACAATATCACCTCCATAGACGAGGACGGCAAGCCGGAGAGGGTCTTCAAGTACAAGAAGGAGATGATCCTGAAGCCCCGCCTGATAGGGAAACTGCACGACCGCCGCAAGGACCTGAACGATATCATCCGTTTCAATATAACCGAATTCGTCAAGCAGGCGGACGACACGAGGGCCGATTACACCCGGGTGGCGCCGGACGGGACGCTGCTCTCCTCCTCCTGCCCGCGCGTCTACCGGCTCAACCTGGTGCTGCGCTACTCCTACCGCGGCCGCGACGGCGCCACGCGCGTCAACCGCGAGCGAATACGCGTGGTCCTCAACAAGGAAGGGATCGTGCGCATGGAGGAGGTCCGGGCGGCCTGAACCGCTCCCGGACGCAATACATGGAAATAAACGCTGTCGGAGTGATAGGCGCGGACAGCAACGGGGCGGGCGCGGCGGAACTGCTGGCGCGCAACGGCCTGCAGGTCCGGCTTTACGACGATTTCAAGGACGCCCTGGCGCAGGCGATGGCCAGGATAAGCTGGTCCCTGTCCCGGGACGGGAAGAGCGGGCTGCTGGCCAATATAGAACCCGTCCAGGATTACGCCACATTCGAGGGTGCCGACCTGCTCATCGAGGCTCCCGACCGGGAGATGGAGGACCGCCGGGCCGGCTTCGCCAGGATGCTCAAGAAGCTCGGAAAGCCCCCTCTCACCGCCGTCAACACTTCGACGCGCACGCTGAAGGAGATCCTCCGCGCCACCGAGCTCCCGGAGGACGGGGTGGTCGGGTTCCGCTTCGGCTCCCCCGTGCGGGAGAACCCGCTGGTAGAGATAGCGCGCGGGGAAAAGACGCCCGACGCGGCCGTGGAATCCTGCGCCGCACTCATGCGCCGCCTCGGCCGCACTCCAGTGCTGGTAAAGGACAATCCGGGCCAGATACTGGAGCGTCTTTCCCGGGTTTTCACGCTGTCCGCCCTGCGGGCGCTGGAGACCGGCAAGGGCTGTCCGCACGAAATAGATTCCGCGTTCCGGGAGATGTCGGGAGCGGTCCGCGGTCCCTTCGAGGCGCTGGACCGGCGGGGCCTGGACGCCGACGTCAGGGCCGCCCAGGCCGTGTACGAGGCCCTGGGCCGGCCGGACCGGCTGGCCCCCTCCCCGATAGAGACGCGCCTGGTGCAGTACGGCCAGCTCGGCCGCAAGTCCACCATCGGTTTTTATATTTACGAGGACGGCGTCATAGCGGGCGAGAATCCCATACTCGGCAACATCCTTAAATACCTCGGGCTGCGGAAGGTGGAGAAGGCGGAGATATTCAGGGAACTGATGGCCCCGGTCATAGAGGAGGCCAGGCTGCTGGCTTCCGAGATCATGGCCTCCGAATACGACATAGAGACGGCGATGAAACTGGGCATGGAATGGCCTAAGGGGCCTTTCGCCTATCACCGCGACGCGCCGGAGCTGTTCTCGAAAAAAGCGGTTTCAGAGTTCGACCGCCTCGACACTTTCTGACGCGGCCTTGCGGCCGCTCACAGGGGGAAAAATGCCTACCGATATCGAAATAGCCAGGAAGATAAGTCTCAGGCACGTGCGCGACATCGCGGCCGGGCTCGGCGTGCCGGAGGACGATCTCCACTACTACGGCAAATACAAGGCCAAGCTCCCGCTGCGTCTCATCGACCGGGAAAAAGCGAAGCGCAGCCGGCTTATCCTTGTCTCGGCCATCTCCCCTACCCCGGCCGGCGAGGGCAAGACCACCGTGTCCATCGGCCTGTCGCTGGGGCTCAACCGTATCGGGAAAAAGACGATGGTCGTGCTGCGCGAGCCCTCGCTGGGCCCGGTGTTCGGCGTCAAGGGGGGGGCTACGGGCGGCGGCTGGTCCCAGGTCCTGCCGATGGAGGACATCAACCTGCACTTCACCGGCGATTTCGCCGCCATCGAGAAGGCCCACAACCTGCTCGCGGCGATGATAGACAACAATATCCAGAACAAGAAGAACAACCTCGGCATCGACCCGCGCACCGTGGCCTGGCGGCGCGTGATGGACATGAACGACAGGTCGCTGCGCAAGATCATAGTGGGCCTGGGCGGCACGATGAGCGGGGTCCCGCGCGAGACCGGCTTCGACATAGTGGCCGCGTCGGAAGTGATGGCCATACTCTGCCTCTCCGAGAATTTCGTCCACCTCAAGGAGAAACTGGGGAACATCTTCGTCGGATACACCTACGACCGCAAACCGGTCTACGCCCGCGACCTCAAGGCCAGCGGCGCGATGGCGGCCCTGCTCAAGGACGCGCTGATGCCCAACCTGGTGCAGACCAGCGAGGGCACTCCCGCCATCATACACGGCGGGCCGTTCGCCAATATCGCGCACGGCTGCAATTCGATAATAGCCACGCGCATGGGCATGAGCCTTTCCGATTACGTGGTGACCGAGGCGGGTTTCGCTTTCGAACTGGGCGCCGAGAAGTTCCTCGACATCAAGTGCCGCTACGCCGGCATAGCGCCGTCGGCGGCGGTGCTGGTGGCCACCGTGCGCGCGCTCAAGTACCACGGCGGCGCCGACCTGAAGGAGATAAAGCGGCCGGACCCCGCCCGCGTGGCCAGGGGGCTGGAGAACCTGGAGAAACACGTCGAGAACATGAAGCAGTTCAAGGTCTCTCCGGTAATAGCCATAAATAAGTTCGCGGACGATACGGACGAGGAGATATCGGTCGTAAGGGACCGCTGCGCGGCGCTGGGCGTGCCCGTCGCGGTGGCCGACGTGTGGGGCCAGGGCGGGCGCGGCGCCGAGGAGCTGGCGCGCATGGTGCTCAAGGCCGCGGACTGCTGCCCCGGCTTCGAGCCGATATACGACTGGAACTGGCCGGTGGAGAAGAAGATAGAGGCCGTAGCCGGGAAGATGTACGGGGCGAAGCACATCGACTACACTCCCCGCGCGAAGAAGGACCTTGAGAAGATAACCGGCCTGGGGCTGGACAAGCTGCCGGTCTGCATAGCCAAGACCCAGAAGTCGCTCTCCGACAACCCGGAGCTCATCGGCCGGCCCAAGGATTTCGTGGTGACCGTGCGGGAGATAGAGGTGGCGGCGGGCGCGGGCTTCCTGATCCCGATCACCGGCGACATCATGCGCATGCCCGGCCTGCCGGAGCATCCGGCTTCGGAGAAAATGGACATAGACGCCGACGGCAGCGTTACGGGGTTGTTCTAAAAGGAGAACTACACGGGGATGCCTGCGTGCCAGCACGCAGGACACGGACTCGCGCGCATAGCGCGTCGGTCCTCGGCTCTCGGCGCTCGCGCTTACGATGCTCGCGCCTCCCCCGGCTGTCTCCTTATTGGGGAATTATTTATGACCAGCGACGGGATATTCGAGGAATACGTAAGGATACGGGACGGGATCCGGTACCTGTCCGGCGGACGGGAGTATTCGCGCGAGGAGACTGAGGAACTTCTGCGTTCTCCCGACCCTTTCGAGCGGGCGCGGGCGTGGGAGATGCTGCGCGGAGGACGGGCGGGAGCGGAGGACGCGCTGGTTGCCCTGCTCGGCCGCGCCCTGTCGGCCAGACAGGCCCGCGCCGCCGCGGCCGCGCCGGCAATGGACAGCGGCGCATTGCTGGCGGCCGCCGCCTCCCTGCGCGGGCCGCTCCTGAGGGCCCTCGAACTGAAGGCCGGAAGGGTCGGGGCTTCCGGCTTCAGCTGCCGCGACCTCCGTGCCAGGCTGCCGGCCCCGGCGGACGCGCAGATGCCCCTGGCCGAGGCTTTGCGGCGTCTCGGCCTGATATTGGACGGGGCGGTGGAGGGCGGACGCGGCCTGATAATGGAATTTTTCCCCGGAAACCGGCTGCTGCTTGAGGGGGACGTCCCTCTTTGTCTGCGGCCCGATCCCTCTTCGCCGGCCATTGTCCGCCTGCCGGAGAGTTTCAGGGGGGTCTATCCCTCCGACCTGCCGGTAATAGCGCATGAGCTCGGCCGCGCCGTGCAATCCGACATCGCCTCGCGCGCCGGCGGCGACGGGGAATTCCGCCCTGTTTTCGCCGGGCTGATCGGTCATTTCTTCGAGGAACTGGCCTGGTCCGGACTGATCGCGGGGGCGGGACCCCATGCCGCGTCCGAACTGGCCTTCGACCGGCTGCCGCGCCTGGCGGAAGATTTCCTGCTCGTCCCCGCCGTGCTGGAATTCGAGGAGGAGTCGTCGGCGGCGGCCGCCGCCGGGACCCTGACCCCTGCGTTCATAACCGGCCTGGACAAAGAAATATTCACCCGCTGGCTGGGCGCGGACGCTGAGGGAGCGGGTTTCTGGACGAGGGAGGGTGCGCTTTTCAGGCCGGAGCCGTACGGAAGTTTAGACAGGCTGGCGGGCCGGTTCCTGCCGCTCGCCCTGTCCCGGGGCGGCCGCGCGGGAGCGGCTGACCTGGAAGCGGCGGTCGCGGACGCCGCGGCCCTGGCCCCGGCGGACTGGCTGGCTAGGCGCGCCCCAGGAGGCTGGACGGCCCTGGCGGCAGCGGCCCTTGACACTTTGTCCGTCCTGGAATAAAGAGGGGCCGGCCTTACTCCGTTCCCGGAAGGGGCTTCATCCCCTCCACCTGCAGATGGTAGTGCTTCCTGGAAACTTTTTTCAGTTCGTCCCTGACCAGCATCGGCCGGCCGGGCTGCTCCAGTTTCTTTTCGGTTAACAGCTCGTCGTCCTTTATTTCGCCGTAGCCGGTAAGGTAGCCTTCGCCTTCGATGGTCAGATCGTATCTCCATTTATCCAGGCCGCGGCCTGAAAATGTGACGGTTCCACTGACCGCGCCGCCGTATTCGGAAACGCTGTAGGAGAGCGACCGGCCTATCCTGGTGAGGGTTGTCACCCGCTCCTCGGGCGGCATGCCGGGGGAAACGCCGGGCTGGGTGAAGGTCTCTATTATCATGCCTCCTCCCTCTACTATCTCCCTCTTTAGGGCCGAATCGCTGCCGCCATAGGGAAGCCTGCCGTCCGGAGAGAAGAACCGCGTGCGGCCGTGATAGTATTCCAGGCCGCCGGCTCCCTTGATGAACGCCGGGGCCGCGCAGCCGGAAAGGAACGCCGCGGCGCAGGCCAGCAGCAGCGGCCTCGCGGACCCCGTCACCGGCGGTCCCCGGCGGAGATGTAGCCCATGAGACGGTAGGCCAGCTTGGCGGCGTTGAATTCCGTGACGGTGTCGGCCTTGCGGGGCGCCACTTCCACTATGTCCACGCCCACCACATTCTTTTTTGAACATACGGCCCGGAAGAGGTCGAGCGCCTCGTACCAGCCGAACCCGCCCGGCTGCGGCGTTCCCGTCGCGGGCATGACGTACGGGTCGAACCCGTCCACGTCTATGGTGATGTATACCGTGCCGGTCAGCGAGGCCAGGACCTTGCGTATCAGCGCCTGGTTGTCGCGGTGCGCGTGGGCCAGGAACGTCTTCACCTTGCCGGCGTTCATGTAGACCTTCTCGTCGTGAGAGACGCTGCGTATGCCCACCTGTACGGTCGGCGTGGTCCTCGACGCGGGGTAAAGCGCGGAAGCGTGGCTGCGGGGAGTCCCTTCGTACTCCGGCCGGAGGTCGGCGTGCGCGTCGAAGTGCAGTATCGAGAGGTCCTTGTATCTCTTCTGGAAAGGGGGGAGGAGCCCCTGGGTCACGCTGTGTTCCCCGCCGATGAAGAACGGAACGGCCCGGGTCGAGCCGAGCAGCCGTTCGACGTAGTTTTCCAGTTCGGGAAAGAACTTCTTCTCGCTGAGGGAGCAGTCGGCCGGGGCCGCCGTGAAGATCCCTTCCTTCCAGGTTTCCCGCCCGGTCTCTTCATCCAGGAACTCGAGCTGCCAGGAGGCGTCTATAACGGCGGCCGGGCCCCTGGCGGTGCCGTGGCCGTAAGAGGTGGTTTTTTCCCACGGCACCGGTACCACCGCGAAGCGGGCGTTCTCCAGCGGCGCGCTGTCGGCCGTCACGAACTGGACTTTGTTGGGGCGTATCTTCATGGTTCGGCTCCGTTAAATCCCTGTCGAGTAAAAAGGGGACACCATGCAGCATGGTGTCCCCGGGCGGCCCGGTACGCGCCGTCGGCCCCTTGTCAGAACAGGAATACGGCCGCGGCCACCGTGGTGGTCCAGACGTTTTCCGAGCCTATGGCGGACTGGGTGATGTTCGTGGTCTTCACTATCTTGCCGCTGAGCTTCCAGATCTCTTCCTTCTGGTCCCAGGTCGTCTCGCAGCCGAACTCTATGCCCTGTATGGTCGAGAGCATGAGCGCGGCCAGGTCCTCGGCGTATTCCCCGGTCTGCTCGTCGGTCTCCCCGAAGGAGTGGTGCTCCGAGATGTAGCCGTAGTGGCTCTTGTCCTTGGGCAGCGCCAGGCCGACGGAAGAGGCGATGAGCCGGTGGTTCTCGTTGACCGTGTTGCGGCTGAGCACGCAGTGCAGTATCTGGCCGGGCTTGAGCTTCTCTACGCCCTTATGCCTGGGTATGACCTTGCAGTGAGGGGGGAAGATGCTGGAGACGTGGACAAGATTGTACTTGGCTATCTTGGCGTCCCGGAGGGCCTCTTCGAAGCTGGCGAGCTTCTCCTTGTGGCGGCCCAGGCCTTTGGTAAGGAAAACTTCTTTGGGAACGAGGGTTGACATGGGGATTATTATTTAAAATTTCATAACGGCAGTCAAGAAAGAAGAGGGGGGAGGCGGGACGTTCTTCGGCGGAGGCTTTTTCAGCCCCCGCCGGGCTTGCTTTCACCGAGCTTGCGCTGGTATTCCTTCTCCAGGCGCTCGCGGGTCTCTTTGAACTCTTTGGCCATTTCCGCTTCCTTGCGGGCGTAGGCGTCCTGCAGCGCCACCTCGCGCTTCTGCAGGTTGGCAACTATCTGCTGCTCCTGCTCCATGAGGGCTTTGAGCTTGGCCCTGTCGGTCTCCGCCTGCGCGACCTTGAGCTTGAGGGAGGACTCCAGTTCTTTCTGCCGTTCCGCGAACGCCGCCTCGAGCCTTTCGGCGAGGCCGCGCAGTTTTTCGTCCTGCGTCCGCACTTTTTCTTCCAGCTCGCGGTTCTTCTCCTCCAGCTCCGCCTGCAGCCTGGCCACGCTCTCGGCCGCGGCGCGGTCCTTCTCTATCTCCATGAGCTTCCCGGACATGATGGACTGGTAGCTTCTCTCGAGCTGCTCGTAGCGGGTCTGCAGGGCTTTCTCTTTGAGCGCGAAAGTCCCTTCCAGCGAGGACGCTATCTTGCGCTCCCGCTCCAGGTAGGCTTTCTCCAGGTCCGCGGCCTGTGCCTGGTAGCGGGCCGCCAGCTCTTTGCGCAGGAACTCCATCTTGCCGAAGAAGTCCTCCTGCTGTGATTTCTCCGTCACGCCGGAGTTCTTTACCACCTCGGCCATCTGCCGCAGGTAATTCTGTTCTATCGTCTCCAGTTTCTGGAGATAGTCCTTCTCCATGACCTGCCTCAGGTCGCGGGACTTGTTTATGTTCTCCTGTATGAGAAGCTGTTTCTCGTGCTCGAGTTCCTCGATACGGATGCTGGCGGTCTCCAGCTCCTGCTTGGCCAGATTGGCGGCCTCCATGGCCTGCTCCCGGCCCTTTGACGCCAGCCTGGCCTGCTCTTCAAGGGCGCGGGCCCTGGACAGGGCCTCTTCCGCCCTGGCCTCGAGCCGTTCTTTCAGGGTCTGCTTCTCTATCTCCGCCTGCTCGGAGGCCCGTTTCGCCGCCTCGTCGCGGGCCGACTGCATGGCCGAAGCCTGCGCGGACGCCCGCTCCTGCAGCAGGGCCTCGTAGCGGGACCGCAGGCCCTCCAGCTCCGCGCGCGCGGAGGCCCGTTCCTCCGCCAGGGCCCGGTCGGCCTCCTCGGCGCTTTCCCTGATCTTCCGGTTGAGGTCCTGGACCACGCCTTTGAACCCCGCCTCTATCCGGGCCTCGCGGTCCTTCACCTCTTCGATGAAACGTTTTTCGAAGCCGGCTTCCCTGGCCAGCAGCTCTTCCTGCCGGGCCCTGAAAGCCTGTTCGCGGTTGAGGTCCCTCGCCTCGAAGCGCGCCTGCTCCGCGGCCAGCCTGCGGGAGAACTCTTCCGCCGCGGCCTTCTCCCGCGCCGAAAAGGCGGCTTCCAGTTCGGCGGCGCGGGAGCGGTAGGAGTCTTCCAGCTTCCTCCTGGCTTCCTCTATCCTGGCTTTTTCCGCGGCGGAGAAGGACTCGAAGGCCTTCTCTCTTTCCGCTATCTGGGCCGCCAGGAAGAGGTTGTCGTTCTTGAGCTTTTCGTTCTCGGCCGCGCGCTCCTCCAGCTGCTTTTTCAGCGATACGCTGCGGCGCTCTATTTCGGAGTACCTGGCGGAGAGGGCTTTTTCCTTCATGGCCAGCCCTTCTTCCAGCGAGGCCCTGTGCAGCGCCAGTTGTTCCTCGAAAGAGGCCGAAAGCTCGGCCTCCCTCGCGCGCAGTTGTTCCGACATCTGCGCCCTGTAGGACTGGAGCCTGGCCTGTTCCGCGGCCAGCTCGCGTTTCTTTTCCGCGGCTTCCGCTTCGGCTTTCTCCATTTCGGAGCGGAACTCGTTCTTGCGGGTTTCCAGTTCCCGGGTAAGCCGTTTCTCCCTGGCCTCCAGTTCGGCCCTGGCGGCGGCCGTGGCGCGGCGGGATTCTTCCTCCAGCCTGGCCGCCTTTTCGGCCAGGGCCTTCTCCGCGGCCCTCGCCTCTTCCTCCAGCTCTTTTTGACGGGCCAGGAGTTCCAGCTCCCGCTCTTCCTGCCGCCTGCGCAGCTGCTCCTTCTCCGCGGCCCAGTCCTGCTGCCTGCGGGCGAGCTCACGGCCGGCTTCGGCCAGGAGCTCTTCCGTTTTGGATAGCCGCGAGGAAAAATCCGCTTCCACCTGGGACAGCCGCTCCGAGAGCGTCTTGTCGGAAAGTTTTTTATTGTCTTCGAGCCAGGCGGAATAAGTGGCGTAAAGCTGCCTTTCCCTTTCCGCGAATTCGGCGGAGAGCTTTTCGGAAAGGTCCTTGATCGCGGCCAGGTGCTTTTCGCCCAGGTCCCTGGCCGCCGCCTCCGTCTCCAGGCGGTGGCGCGCGTCCTGCTCCTCCCGGGCCTGCAGGAGCCGCTGTTCCCAGATGGCTTCCAGCTTTTTGGTCTGCTCGGCCGCCTCTTTCCTGGCCATTTCCCTGCCGAGCTTCATCTGCTCTATGAAAGTTTCCCTTTCGGCCTTGAATTCCGACTCGCGCTCCCCCTGCCACTGGCGGAAGACCTGCTCCATCTCCGCGCGCAGCCTGCGCTTCTGCTCGGAGATCTCCTCTTCCTTGCGGGCTATCTCGGCCCTGAGCCTGTCCCGTTCTTCTTCGAGCTCGGCGCGGTGGAGGGAGATCGCCTCGTCGAGCATCTTCTGGTATTTCTGCCAGAGGGAGGATTCCTTCTCCACCAGGAGCTGGGCCACCTCCTGCTCCCGTTTCTTGATGCGGTCCTCGTGGCCCCGCATCAGCGCCTCGTATTCCGCGTCCTTGGCCTTGTTGCTGCGCTGTATCTCCTCGAAAGAGCGCGACCGCAGGGTGGAGAGTTCCGCCTCCTTCTCCCTGAGTTCGGAGGTGAGCCTGAGGATCATCTTGGCCGAGTCGAGCTCGGTCTCCCTCAGTATTTCCTCGTAGTCGCCGCTTCCGGACATAAGGGCCGCGGGGCGTTCAGGCCGCCCCGCCCTTCTCCTTCTTCAGTCTGTCGTAGCGCTCTTCCAGTTCTTTCTGCTTTTTGCCCCAGAAGGCCATCAGTTCTTCCTCTTTCTTCTGGTAACGGTCCAGATACTCTTCCTCTTTCTGGCAGGCCATCAGCGTGAGCCGGTTCTTCTCCTCTTCCGCTTCCTTCAGCCTGGCCCGCAGCGCGTCCTCCAGCTCCTTGCGCAGCTTGTCCATGGCGGCGCGGGACTTCTCCAGTTCCGAGTGGTAGTGGCGCTCCAGCTCGTCCTTGCGCTTGGAGAATTCCTCCTCCAGCTTGAGCCGCGCCTGCTTGGAGCGGGAGAGCTCGTCGTCCAGCTTCTGGCCCAGCAGGGCTTCCTTCTTCTCGAACTCGGCCCGCAGCGCCTGGCGCTCCCGGCTGATCAGTTCGGTTTTCTGCGCCTCCCAGGCCGTGCGGTCCTTCTCGCTGTCGGCCGATATCTTCTGGCCCAGCTCCAGGTAGCGGCGCTCCAGGTCCATCTCTTTCTGCCGGGCCGCGGCCTCGAGCTCTTCGCGGCGGCGGTTGAGGGAGGCCTCCTGGGCCGCCAGGTGCTCCCTGGCCCTGGCGTCGAACGACGCCTCCAGGCGGGCCGTCCTGTCCGCGAAGTCCGCCTCGATCTTCTTTATCTTGTCCTGGAAGGAGGCTTCCAGTTCGGCCTTGCGGGCCTCGGCCTCCAGGGCGGCCTTTTCCCGCTCTTCGTCGCGCTGCCGGCGCATGGCGGCGGAGAGTTCCGCCGTTTTCTCCTCGAAGTGTTTCTGCATCGCGGCTTCCTTGCCGCGCAGCTCCTCCAGGCGCTTGTCGTGTTCCTGTTCCAGGGAGGCCCGGTGGGAGTCCAGGGCCCTGTACATCTCCTCCCTGGCGCGCGCCAGCTTCTCGAAATTCTCGTGATCCTTGACCTGCGCTTCCTGCAGCAGCTTTATCTTGGCCTCGCCCAGCTCCTGTTCCAGGCGGGCCTTGGCCGCGTCTATCTCTGCCTCGCGGTTCTTCACGGCGAGTTCCCGGGGCTTGAGCGAGTCCTCCAGGCGGCGCTTCTCCTCCGCCAGCCGGCGGGCGTATTCCGCCTTCGCCTGCTCCAGCCGGGCGTCCAGGTCCTTCTCCCTGCCGGCGAGGTCGCGCAGGAAGGACGCTTTCTCGTCCTCAAGGCGGGCGGCCCTGTCGGAATATTCGCCTTTCAGCATTTCCTCGCGCTGCGCCAGCTTCTCGGCGAAAAGCCTCTCCTGTTCTTCCTTCCAGGCGCGGAGCTTCTCCGCGGCCGCTTTCTCGGCGGCGAGCAGCTCCTGCTGATGACCGCGGCGCACGTCCTTGAGCGTCTCCTCCAGCCGCGCCTCCCGGGCCTGCAGGGCCTGGCGCTGCGCGTCGAGTTCGGCCCTTGTCTTCTCCCTCTCCTGTCTGGCGGCTTCCTCCAGCTCCGCGGACCTGGCCGCGAGCTGCTCCTTGAGGCCCGCCGCCGCCTCCAGCTCCTGCTGCGCGTACTTGAGCCGGAGCTCGTCCTCGAAATGGCCGTACTTCTCCTTGAGCACGTCGCGGTACTTGCGGAATTCGTCCTTGAGGCGCTCCTTCTCCGACATGATCAGGCGCTCTTTTTCCAGCAGCCATTCCTCTTCCCTGGCCTGCCAGGCGGCGGCCGAGCGTTTTGCTTCGGAGGCCGCGCGTTCCTCGAGGGCCTTCTCCTTCGCCCTGTAGGAGTCTTCCAGAGAGCGGCGGGCGGACTGCAGGCGCTCCTCGTAATGCATCTCCAGCTCCCGGCGGGAATCCTCCTGCGCCTGGGCCTGCTGCTGCATCCACTCGTTCTGCTCGCGCAGCAGAGCGCCCCGGAGCGATTCTTCCTTGAGCCTGTTCTCCTGGCGCAGCCTGTCGGCCTCGGCCCTGAGCCTGGCCTCCGCCGCCGCCTCCGCCTCTTTTTCGCGCTTGCGCCAGTCGGCCTCCCAGCGGCGGTTGTTCTCCTCGACGGCGGACTCCATCTCCTTGCGCTGGGAGAGGGCGGTCTCGCGCCACTTCTCCCGGCTCTCCTCCACCGCCTTCTCGTAGGCGGCGTTGGTCTCCTCGTCGTGCTTTTTTACCAGCTCCACCACCTGCCGCTCCATCTCCAGCCGCATCTCCACGTACTCCTGCTCGCGCTGCCGGATATAGCCCTGGAGCCGGTCGCGGATCTCCGAGAGTTCGCGCTGATTGGCGGCCTTCAGGGCCTCCATCTCGGCTTCCTTTTCCTGCTTCAGGTCCCTTTCGCGCTCTTCCAGCCGCTTAAGCGCTTCCTCGTGGCGGCCGGCGAAAAGCTCCTCTATCTTTTTCAGTCGCTCGTCGTGTTCCTTCTCCAGTCCCTCCAGGAGGCGGGTCCGCTCCTCCTCCAGCCTCAGCCTCGCCTCGCGCCCGGCGACGGCCTCTTTTTCGGATACCTCGGCCATCCTGGCGAGGTGCTCGTCCTCCAGCTGCCGGCGGAACTTCTCGAGCTGCTCCTCCTTGGCCTTGTGCAGCGCGGAGATCTCCCGCTCGCGCAGCTCCAGGCGCCCGCGCGCCTCCAGGTCGGCCCGCTCCGCCTCGATCCTGGATTTCTCCACCAGCTCCTTTTCCAGAGCCTCGTACCTGAGCCGCAGCGCGTTCTCGCGCTCCGCGAAATTGTCCTCGTGCTTTTTGAGCACCGCCTCGAGCTCCTCCTGCTTGAGCTCCTGCGTCTTGCGCGACTCTTCTATGGCGGAAAGCTTTATCCGGCCGATCTCGGCTTCTTTCTCGGAGAGCTCCTGCTTGAGGGCCTGTATCTCCTTCTCCAGCTGCGCCCTGGCCTGGCGCCAGTTGGCGGTCTCCTCGTTGAGAAGCTGCTCCCGGATCTTGGCCCGGAGGTCGGCCTCCATGGCCGTCTGGGTCTTCCAGTTCTCCTCCCAGGTCCGGATGGTGCCCTGCCACTTCTTGAGCACCTCCTCCTTCTGCTCTATCTGTGCGGTCAGGGAGCGGACCGCGGAGGTCTTGTTCCGCGCGTCCTCTTTCAGGCGGGAATTGTCGTCCTGCAGGGTGTGGATCTTCTCCACAGCCCAGCGCAGGGCCAGTTTGGCGGTCTCGATATCGTTTATCGCCGCCGGGTCGAGCTTAGGCTCTTGTTCCATTTTTTTAGCGTCCTCCGCTGACTTTGAAAACGAACGATAGGGCCCCCGGGGGCCCAACGGATAAAATAGCAGACTGCGCCGCCCGATTCAAGGATAATTATACAGGCGGCGTGTTGAGGAAATATTGAATAGTTGTTAATTAGGGGAGGCGGGCCCGGGCGACAAAAAAAGCCGGCCTCGCGGCCGGCTGGAGCGCCAGGGCGCCCGGGGAGAGGCTTTTCAGCGGGCCGGTCTTACCGCGCGGCCGCTCTTTATGCAGGTCGTGCAGACGTAGACCGACTTGACGGCGCCCTTGAGGACGACCTTCTGCTTCTGCAGGTTGGGCTTGAAGAGCCTCTTGGTCGCCACGTGGGAGTGGCTGTAGGAGTTGCCCGCCTTGGGGGCCTTGCCGCAAAGTTCACATTTGAATGCCATAGTGCACCTATTATAGCAAAAACCCCCGCCTCTTTGTAAAATAGGGGCATGAAATCCCATACCGCCCACCTCTGGATGAACACCCCCGACCGTTGCGCCATGGTCGACATAACCGGCGAGGTCGAGGAGGAACTGGCCAGGAGCGGCATAAAAGAGGGCCTGTGCCTGGTCAACGCCATGCACATAACCTCCAGCGTCTTCATAAACGACGATGAAAGCGGCCTCCACCGGGACTTCCTTGAGTGGCTGGAGCGGCTGGCCCCGTATTCCCGGGACGGCTATAACCATAACCGTACCGGGGAGGACAACGGCGACGCCCATCTCAAGCGCACCGTAATGGGCCGGGAGGTCGTTGTGGCGGTCACCGGGGGCCGCCTGGACTTCGGGCCCTGGGAGCGGATCTTCTACGGGGAGTTCGACGGCCGCCGGAAGAAGCGGGTCATGGTCAAGATAATAGGGGAATGAAAATGAAGAGACGCGTTTACTATCACGATACGGACTGCGCCGGCGTAGTGTACTACGGGAACTATCTCAAGTTCCTGGAAGAGGCCCGCACCGATTACATGGAGGAGCGCGGGCTTTCGGTGAAAGCGCTGCTCGACGCCGGCTACGGCTTCGTGGTCAAGCGCCAGGAGATAGATTACAAGTTCCCCGCCCGGTACGGCGACACGGTGGACATAGACACCCGCGTGACGGAGGTCACGCCTTTCCGGGCGCGCTTCGAATACGACCTGAAGAACCAGGAAGGCCGCCTGCTGGCGAACGCGGTCACCGACATGGTCTGCGTCGGCCCGGACCTGAGGATGAGGGAGATGTCGCCCGAGCTTTCCGGCCGCCTGCGCTGAGAGGCCGGCTCAATCCTCTTTGAGTTCGGTCACCGGGCCGAAGTCGGAGAGGGGCCTGTCGAACTTCGACTTGTCGCCGATGACGAATATCACGGCCCTCGACGGGTCGAAATATTTTTTACCCGCCTTCATCGCGCTCTCCGCGGACACGGCCGAGACGTCGGCCACGAAGGAGTCCAGGTATCCTTTCTTGAAGCCGTATAGCTCCTCCAGCGCGCGCTCGGAGACCAGCTTGTGCGGCGTGGCGAACTTGAACACGAAGGGGTTGATTATCGAACCCTTGCTGCGCGAAACCTCGTCCGCCGCCGGCGGCGCCTCGCCGGCCAGCTCCAGCTGCCGGAGCATTTCCGAGAGAGCCTGCGAATAGGTCTCGGGCTTGGTCCCGCAGTAGCTGAACAGGAACCCGCCGCCCTTCCGCCGGGCGTTGGCGGAATAGACGGAATAGGCCAGGCCGCGGCCGGTGCGCACTTCCCTGAAAAGCCGCGACTGGAAGCCGCCGCCAAGTATGTCCGTCATGACGGCGAGGGGGTAATTGTCGGGGCTCAGGTAGTCCGTGCCCTTCTGCATCACCACCAGGAAGGCCTGCGGCACTTTCTTGTCTATCAGGTACGCCCTGCGTCCGGACAGTTCCGGCGCCGGAGGTATCGCGGGCGCGGCAACCTCCGCCCTTTTCCAGACGCCGAACTTTTCCCGGAGCATGTCGAGCATCGCCTCGTCAGAGGGGAAGTCGCCGCTGACCGCGAGTATCGCGTTGTTGGGACGGTAGAAAGCGCCGTGGAAGGCCAGCAGGTCCCCGCGGTTTATGGAGCCGACGGTCGCCGCTTCCGTCCGGACGCCGTAAGGGTGGGCGGGGCCGTAGAACATGCGCTTGGCTTCCCGCACCGCGCTCTCGTCGGGCTTGTCGTTGCGGCGCCGGATCACTTCCAGCTCCGCGTCGCGCGCGATCTTAACCTTTTCTTCCTCGAAAGCCGGGTTCATCAGCACGTCGGCGTAGATGTCCAGGACCTTGCCGAGGTCTTTTCTGAGCGCCGTCATGTCCAGGCGGATCTCCTCGGAGAAGGCGTCGCCGGATATCGAGGCGCCGAGGTATTCCAGTTCCTTGTCTATCTCGTCGGCCTTGTAGCGCGCGCTGCCGCCGTCCTTGACCAGGTAGGCGGTCATCTGCGCCATGCCGGCCTTGCCCGGCAGGTCGCTGGCGTTGCCGGCCCCGATAAAAGCGGAGAGATGCACGACGGGCAGCGTATTGTCCCTGAGCATGTAAACGGTCAGGCCGTTCTCCAGGACGTAGCGTTCCGGCTTTCCCGGCTTGAAATCCAGGGAGCCGAATTTGGAGAGTACGGGGTGTTCTGCGAAAGAAGCTGCTGCGGTCATGATGATTGCTCCTGATAAAAACATGGCGGATATTCGCGTTTTCATTTGCCGGCCCCTCCGGCTGCACCCGCTGACGCGAGCGACACTATCGTGTAGTTGGAGCGCTTGAGATATTTTTCCGCGGCGGCGGAGACGTCGGCCGGCTTGACGCGCTTGAGCCTCTCCAGCAGCGCCCAGTCGTATTTCCAGTCTCCCATGATCCTGTCGTTATGCGACATGTTCTTGGCGAAATTGAGGTCGTTCTCCAGCCCCCGGACCATCTCGGACTCGTAATTGTTGATTATCTTGCCCATCTCCCATTCCGTGGGCGGGGTTTTTTTGACCGCGTCCAGTTCTTCCCAGACGGCGGCCTCCAGGTCGGCGCTGGTGTGCGGGGCCTTGGGGTAGCCGACGACCAGGAAAAGCGAGGGATAGCGGCTGCCGGGCAGCGAGTGATGGGAGCCGGCGTAGAGCGCGAGGCTCTTTCCTTCCACCAGGTTCCTGTAGAACCGCCCCGTCTTGCCGTTGGAGAGGACCTCGCTGAGCATTATCAGCGCCGGGGTGTCCGGGTGGGATTCGCCGGGATTATGGAAGCCCATGTAGAAGGCGGGCTGGGCGTCGAAGAAGACGTTCACGCGCCTCTCGGCGTTCTGCTCCGGCTCCACCGTGTAAGCGTCGGAGGGCAGGGAGCCTCTCTTCCAGTCCCCGAAATACTTTTCGGTCATGCGCAGCATGGCGGCGGCGTCCACGTCGCCCACTATGGCCAGCGTCGCGTTGTTGGGGATATAGAAGCGGGCGTAGAATTCCTCGGCGTCTGTGCGGGTGAGCTTCTTCAGGTCGTCCATCCAGCCTATCGTGGGATTATGGTAGGGGTGGGCCTTGAAGGCGGCGGCCGAGAGGTTCTCGAAGAGGATATTGCCGGGCTTGCTCTCGCCCATGCGCAGTTCCTCCATTATCACGCTGCGCTCCTTGTAGAACTCGCGCAGCACCGGGTTCTTGAACCGGTCGGATTCCATTATCATCCAGGCCTCGGCGCGGTCGGCCGGCAGCGAGACCTGGTACACCGTGTAGTCCACGGCGGTGGCCGCGTTGAGGCCGTTGGCTCCCAGCTTCTCGTAGGTGCCGAAGAATTCGCCCGAGATGGAAAGTCCGTCCGCCTCTTTTTCCAGGTCGTTGAGCCTCTTTGTCAGCTCCGCCACCCTGGCCTTGCCGGCGCCGGAGCCTTTGGATTCCTCGGCTATCAGTTCCCGCGCCGCCGCCTCTATCCTGTCCAGGACCTTTTTTTCCTTCGCGTAGTTCCTGGTGTTCATGGTCTTGGTTCCCTTGAAGGCCATGTGCTCGAAAACATGGGCCAGGCCGGTCTTGCCGGAGGGGCAGTCCACGTTGCCGACCTTGAAGGTCATGGCGAAGGAGACCGTGGGCGCGAATTTCTTTTCGAGCACCAGCACTTTAAGCCCGTTCTTGAGCGTATGGGATACCACCGGCGGGTATTTCGGATCGGTCTCGACCGTCGCGCCCATTTTTTCCAGTGCCCTGGCGTCGGCGGCTTTGACCGACAGAGGCGCGGCCAGGAGCAGCAGCCCCGGCAGAAGAGCGGAAAGATTCATCGTTTCCTCCATAGACAGCGGGCTCTCCAGCGGGAAAACCAGCGCCTAATTATACCAAGTTAAGTCACGCGCGAACGGGGCGTGGGCTGGGCGGGGGCCTCGGGACGGCTGAGGGGCAGGCCTTCGTGTAAAATCAGGGTGTCGGGTGGGAGTGAAATTTTTTTTCATATGAAAATATAGCACCCGGAATGAGCCATGATAAGGATTTTTCTGGCGATAAAAGAGCTTAAAAGCGCGTTTTTAACGGCATTAAAATTGCTTCACTTGCTTTCGAGGGTAGGATGCGGCCGCAAAGCAAAGGCCGGCCGGATCAAGAAAGGATACAAGGAGTAACACAATGAACTAGAAAAACATATTGAAGTCCCTGAACCTGACCGATGGGGAGGTCCTGACGCTGGAAAAGCTAAACGACCGCATGGATTTCCAGGCCCTTTCTCCTGTGGCCGGAATGGAGAAGACGGGCGGCGTGGACCAGTGCGTCATCCATATACACATAGACTGCTTCGATTGCCCGAACTGCCCGTCGCTTTGCAGCAGCATCCTTAGTCCCTGCGACTGCGACGGCCCCTCAGGCTACATAAACTGCCACCCGTACAAGGGTTAAATTGGTATATTTTAAGAGGACCAGATGAAAGCGATAATAATGATCCTGGCGGCCGCGCCCGCCTTCGCCGCGATAGAGCCGCGGGAGAAGGAGGAGATGTCCGTACCTATGGAGCTGGACGCCTCCACTTTCGAGAACGATGTCGAGGGCGTCTCCGACAGGCTCCGCCGTCTCCGACAGGCCGGAGATCTGCCGGATACTTGCCAAAAGATCGCTGCAGCCCCGGGCCTGCGCGCCCGCGGAATAGAGAAAAGGAAAGAACATGAGCTACAACATCAGCCGCTACCTTAACGTCATAGACCTGGGCGGGTCCGCGCTTCTCTTCAACGGCGTGAACGGCTGCCTGGATGAAATATCCGGCGCGCCGGCGGAGATCTTCCTCTCCGGCGCCCGGGAGCGGCTGGGAGAACTTTCCTCCGAAGACGCCGCGGCTCTTCTCAAGCGCGGCCATATCACGACCCTTCCTCCGGCGGAGGAGCTGGCCCGCTTCAAGACGTTCGTGGCCGCCCTTTACGACAGGCAGGCGAAGGAGTCCGGGGCGGCGGGGATAATGCTGCTGATGAGCTATAACTGCAATCTGGCCTGCAAGTACTGCTACCAGCAGGAGCACCGGCCCGGCAAATCGAAGGCGGTCATGAGCGAAGAGATGGTGGACAATGTTTTCGACCGTCACCTCGCTTCGATCATCCCCGGAGCCGGGCTAAAGAACTGCAGCGTCTCCTTCTACGGCGGAGAGCCTTTCCTGCCGGCTAACCTGCCCGTTATCCGCAAGGCGCTGGGCTACGCCGCGAAATACGGGATGCCCGCCACCGCCATCTCGAACGCCACGATGGTGGACGCCATGCCCGAGATCTTCGGTCCCGCCCCCGGGCTGGTCAGCCAGGTGCAGGTGTCGCTCGACGGGGACAAGCCCCTTCACGACGCCTCGCGCGTGCCCGCTTCCGGCGAGGCCACCTACGACAGGATGCTCTCCAACATGGCCATGCTGCTGGAGCGCGGGACCCGCGTCAGCATCAGGCTCAACCTCGACAGGCGCACGCTGGAGTCGGTGCCGGCGCTGGTGAAGGACCTCAAGGAAAAGAAGATACTCGGCAATAAACTGGCCACGATATACGCCAGCCCGCTGCACGACAATATCGCCAGGGTGGACGCCACGGATTTCATGGACATGACGGACCTCTCCTCCCGCGTCTTCGACCTGGGGATAGACCTGGAGCATCCCGTCAGCCTGCGCGCCAACGAGCTGAGCCGTCTTTTCGGCCTGAAGAAGGGACTCGGCCTGATGAAGACCTGCTTCTGCATGCAGACCATGCAGCGCACGCTGGTAGTGGACCCTTTCGGCGACCTTTACGCCTGCTTCGAAGAGGCCGGCTACCCGGAGCACCGGGTAGGCCGTGTCTCGCGCGAGGGCGTCGATTTCTTCCCCCTGCACGATAAATACAAGACCAGGCATATCGCCAATATGCCCGAATGCCTGGAATGCTCCGTGGCCCTGGCCTGCGGCGGGCAGTGCGGGGCGAAGTGCCGGGCCAGGACCGGCGACATATTCAAGCCGCATTGCGAGGACACGAAGAAGGTCATACTCGAATCCGTGAAGCTCGCCTACCAGCGCAGCGCCTCGGGCGCGGCCGCCGAAAGCGGCCGGAGCGAGCCGGACCTGGTCTCGACTCATGGCTGACGCCGCGCCGGACGCCCGGGTTTACGAGAACCACCTGAAGGGGGCGTATTCCGTCCCCAGCGGGGACAAGGTCCTGGCGATAACGGATACATCCTGCTATACCCTGGCGGAAGAGACGGCCTGGCTGACAGGCAATATCCCGGAGCGGGGCGTCAGGGAGGATTTTCTGCGCGCGATGTCCGGGCTCGGCATAGAGGACCCCGCGCGGATATTCGACAGGCTGCTGTCCATAGGGGCGCTGCGCGAAGCCGCGCGCCGCACCGCCGGGGATGTCTTCCGGGCCGTCGTGTCGCCCAGGATACGCCTGCTGCCCTCCAGGGCGCAGGAAAGATTCTTCTCGCTTTTCGGGATCGGCCCCGGCGTTTTCGATAAGGCCCTGCGCTTTCTGGCCTGGCCGGCCGCCGCCGGGCTGGCCTGGGGACTTCTCTATTCCGCCGCGCCCTCGCTGGCCGCCCCGCCGGCTCCGCCCGGCGCCGCCAGCGGCCCGCTGGTCATAGCCATAGTGATAGCGGCCAGCCTGGTGCATGAGCTGGGACATTCCATGGCGGCCGCCGCGGCCGGCATAGGCCTGCGGCCCATCGGCTTCTCGGTATACCTGATCTACCCGGTCTTCTACACCAACGTCTCCGGCATAGACAAACTTAAACTGCGGGAGAAAGCGCTCATAGACTGCGGCGGCTTCATTCTCCAGTCGGTCTTCCTGCTCGGACTTCTGCTCGTTCTCTTTCTGACCGGCAGCCCAAGCGCCGCCGAGGCCGTGCGCTGGATAATGCTGATAATATTCTTCAATCTCAACCCGCTCTTCCGCACCGACGGCTACTGGCTCTACAAGGACACCTATTCCGAGCTGCGTCACAGCCGCCTGATGCGGGCGGTACATCATGTCTATCTGCTGGCCTTCGCCGTATTCACTCTGTACTTCCTGTGGTTCGTCTACATGCGCCTGGGATATATATGGAACGGGCTGGGGGAACTATGGCGCTCCCCCGGCTATTTCTTCGACGGGGGCTATAAAATAATACTTTGGGCTTACTTCGTCTTCGTCGGCCTGGCGGGCGGGCTCAACCGGTTCAAGGAAGGACGCCAGGAGTGGCTGGAACTGCGGGGCGGGGCTGGCACTTAAATTGCTTCGATGAGAATGACCGGGCGCCGGGCAGGGTAGGGCGGCGTTCCGGTCCTTTTTTGGCCGGGCGTCAGGCGCCGGACCCGAGCTTTTCGAGCGCGGCCGATATCTCGAAGGCGGCCTGCTTCATCAGCGCGAGCATTTCTTTCTTCTCCGCGGGGGAACAGTCCTTGTAGAGCTCGGCCGCGCTCTTGAGGCTGGAGCATTTGGAGCGAAGGTCATGCAGCAGTTTTGAAGATCTCTCGTCAGTCATCGGCTCCCCCGTCGTCGTTCTTCTTCAGCACGGAATAAAGCATCCGGGTCGATATTTTAAGGTCTGCCATGGTTTTGGTCCGCTTGCCGCCGTTGCCGGCGAGATTGCGAAGGATGATCTCCTCGGCGACCTTGTCCAGGGCGGCCTGCAGGCCGTCCTTCATCGCCAGCGCGTAGAGTTCGTCGCCGTCCCCGCAGGCAGGCCGCGGCGCGGCGGCCGCCGGCGAGGCCGGGGCGGCCTCTATGACGGCGGGGGCGAAGCCGCGCGGCTTGAGATGCCGGCCGGCGATGACGCCGTCTATCCGCCCCTCGGGCCCGCAGCAGACCAGGTCCACGAATTTCTTTACCTCGCGCGCGTTGCCCGGCCATTTGTATTCCTGCATCATCGCCCTGGCCTCGGCCGTGAACGAGAGCCGCCTGCCGCCCTTGGTGAAATGACGTATCAGCGGGAAAAGATCGGCGGGCCGCTCCGCCAGCGGCTTGAGCTTGAGCGTATAGCCCTGCACGCGCTGGAACAGGTCGAAGCGCATCCTGCCGCGCGCGATAAGTTCTTTCGGGTCCTCGAGCGTGGCGCTTATTATGCGGAAATCCGAGGTCTCGGCCCGCTCCGAGCCCAGCGGGTGGAAGGTCTTTTCCTCTATGGCCTTGAGCATCTTCATCTGCATATTGGGGCTCATCGTGCCTATCTCGTCGAGGAAAAGCGTGCCTTTGTGCGCCTCCAGCAGGCGCCCCTTGCGCGCCTCGCCGGCGCCGGTGAAAGCGCCCTTCTTGTGGCCGAACAGCTCGGCCTCGAGCAGGTCCTCGGTATAGGCCGAGCAGTTTATCGCGACGAAGGAGCCGGGCCTGCCCGAGCGGTCGTGTATGATCCGAGCCAGCGAGGTCTTGCCGGTGCCCGAAGGCCCGAGTATCATGACCGGCAGGTCCGTCGGCGCGTAGCGCAGCGCCTCGGTCACGGCCGCGCGTGTCTCCTCGTCCTCGGTCACGAAGGCCGATTCGAAAACGTCGGTGCCGGCGTCGAGCCTGCGGTTCTGGACGAACTTGCGGATTATGTCCGCGACATTGGATTCCTCGTTGCCCTTGGCGTAGAAGTCCCTGGCGCCCAGTTCATAGGCCCGGTCGATGACGTCCTCCGAATCCGAACTGGAGACCACCACGCAATAGAGTCCCTTCTCAGCGGCGGCCTTGATGGCCTTGAGGCCGGAATAATCGTCGTCCGGTCCCAGCATAAGGTCGAAGAAGCCTATATCGTAGCGCTCCCGGCTCAGGTAGCCGAGGGCGCTTTTCAGGTCGCCGGCCATGTCCAGTTTGTGGCCGGTAAGCTGCGCGGCCATGATCTTCTGGGCGAGCTTATCGTCCTCAAGCACCAGTATATTGAGTTTTTCCATGTCTTCTCGCTGGAAAACCGATATTTTCTTTTGAAAAGGACCCCCGGATATTATACTCAAAATGCGGGCTTTGGGGCATTAAAACCCGGCAACGACGGTGTCTGGGCGCAAAAATGATGGCATTAAAATTGCTCTTTCCTTGCCAAAGGGATATAATCCCAGAATAGCAAGAAACCTCGAGTTACCGGAGACGATATGGCCAGGATGGGAAGAATAGGATTTTCGACAGGCGCCAGGACATCGGCGGCCCTCATGGGCGCGCTGAAACTGGCGCAGCTGGCGGGACTCAGCGAAGAGGAATTTGAAAAACAGCTGGCCGCGCTGGAGGGCAACCGCTTCTTCCAGCTGCTCAAGACCTCCGGAGCGCTGCGCGTCTCCGAGTACCCGGCCGCCCGTTACGCCGCGCTGCGCAACGCCGGCCGCGGCATGAAATTGTCCGCGGGCGAACTGCCCGAGCTGGCCGACGGTAAGGGCGACCTGGTGGCGCTCATACAGGGCATAGGCCAGGAGAACTTCGAGAATTATTTCCTCAAGGACGCCGCGATGAGCGACGCCGCCCGCGCCCGCGAATGCGGCATCTCCGCGGAGGACTCCGCCCGCCTGCGCGACTTCGTCAACCGCGTCTATATGCAGGCCGAGTTCGAGGCTCCCGCCGAGGGGCCGGAATCGGCCGTCTTCAGCGCGGTCGCCGGCATCGACCTGGAGGACGGCATCCCGGTGCTGGCCTTCTTCCACCGCGAGATCTGGAAGGGCAGCTATAAGGTGGACAACGATAAGCTGACCGAGATGATGCGCGACATGCCGCTGTCCGAGCGCGACGGCGTCGAAAAGGTGCTCAAGCGCGTAGAGTTCGCCGAGAAACGCAAATCCACCCTCTACCGCGCCCTCGAGATACTCGTCAGCGTGCAGGCCGACTACCTGCGCACCGGCGAGCCCGGCCGCCGCCGCCCTCTCTCGCAGAAGACGCTGGCGAAAAATCTCGAAGTGCACCCCAGCGTGCTCAACCGCCTGGTCTCCAACAAGTCCATACGGATGCCCTGGGGCATGGAAGCCCCTATGGTCACGCTGCTGCCCAGTTCCAAGAAGGTCAACCTGGAGCGTCTCTGCGCCATAGCCGAACAGCATCCCGCCTTCAGCGACGAAAAGCTCCGCTCGGAACTGCGCGACCGCCACGGCGTGGACCTCTCGCGCCGCTCCATAACCCAGTACCGCAAGGACATGGCCATAGCCTGCTCCGGCGCGCGCTGAGATTTTGAAGAGGTATTTTAAGGAGAACAAATGAAGAACGATAAGGTTACCGGTTTCATCGCGGCCGCCGCCGCGGCCATGCTGCTGGCGGGCTGCACCGCCGGCCCCGAGCAGGGCTCGGTGAAGATAGTTTCAATAAAACCAGCCAAGGACGCCGTCATCCGCGTGGACGACAGGCTGGACGTGGACGTCGCCGTCGAATACACCCTGAAGAGCGGAAAAGGCACGCTCTCCCTGGTCATACAGAACGAGGACGCCTCCGGCGCCGACCGGTTCATCGACTCCGAGCGCTACGACCTGACCGCCGGCAGCGGGACCCTGACGCTCAAAAAGAGCATCATAGTCCCGCAGACCACCAAGATAGGGATCTTCACTCCTGTCTACGTCGGCGGCCTCTACAAGAAGACCTCCATAGTGGACCATCGCCGCTACAAGGTCGAGCCGAAGAAATAGGCCTTTGGATGCCGGCGAGTTGTCGAGTGTCGGGAGCGATATGCCTGAGAGCTTGGTGTACATTTATTCGATAGGGATAGCGTTCGTGATTTCCGCTTTCGCGTCGGCCATGCTGGCTTTCGTGGTGGAGAAATACGACTTGTTCTGAAACCATGGGCTCCGTCGAAATAATTTCGCTGGGGGATGATTTCGCCCGCTGGGCCGGCATTGCCGCGGAGAGCGCGCCGGAAGAGCGGGCTCTTTCTTTTATGCGGGAGGTGGTGTCCCCGAACCGGGAGTATTACGAGGCGCTGGTGTTCGACGATATCCCCGCCGGGGAGAGGCGGCTGAAAGCCGCGTCGGCGATCGCGGAAAAGTATTATGAGAAGCGCGACGCGATGGGGGAGGCTTTTGGTTACGCGGGGGCGGCCCTGCGGGGGTTATCGGAAGAGTTCTTCTCGATGTTCCCGGGCTGCCGTAATGGGATGACCCTTGTCGCCATGCCCTCGCTGCGCAGATTCAACGGGCGCGAAAAGCTGATCGGCGGAAAAGCCGTCGCCGGTTTCGGCGTAGAGTATTTTATCGCGGAGAGATACCGCGACGCCGCCGCGAGGGACAGGGAACTGCGCCTGACCGCCGCGCACGAGATGTTCCACCTCTATCACGGGGAAAAATCGGGGATATGGCAGTCGCCCGGAAAGACGGTGCTGATATGGTTGTGGGCCGAAGGCCTGGCCGTAATCGCCTCCAGGGTTTTCTGTCCTGGCGCGACCGACGCGGAAATATTGATGGACGACGAGCTGGCCGGGGCCGGGGACGGCGCGTTCAAGGAATTCTTTGAAATATTATCCCCGGCGCTGTTTTCGACTTCGGCCGCGGACCTGGCGGATATCTTCAACGGGGGAAGGAGTTATCGCGGCCTGCCGTCCCGGGTGGGATACCTTATCGGGCTCCTGGCGGTGGAAAGTATCGCCGAAAGGGGAGTTTCTCTCTCTGAAATGAGCTCCTGGTCCGAAGTTCGGGCTTCAGAGGAACTTAAGAGCTCTCTTTTTTCTTTATAGGGGCGCTATCGCGGGGCCGCCGGGGCCGGCTCGCGGAGTACGGTGCGCTTCTGGACCAGATACAGCATCGCGGAGCCTGCCAGGAAAGCGGCGATGAGCGCGGCCTCGATGCCCGTCATTCCTATCTTCCCTAGAAAAGCGCCCTGGAACCAGGAGATGATCATAAGACCGCCCCAGGCTGTCAGCGTGTTGAGCGAGCCGAAGGCCGTCTTGTCGCCGGTGTGCGGGAACATGTCCGGGATGGTCATCACCAGCGCCATCGAGTAGACCCGGTCGAGCAGCATGAACAGGGCGATGAGCGCTATGGCGGCCGGCAGCGGCAGACGGCCGAATATGAACAGCGGCAGCAGGACGCCCGATGCGCCGAGCGAGATGGTGAAAACGGGCCTGTGACCGAGCCGCTTTATGATCGCGGGTGTGGCGAAGTTCACAAGCGCCTCGGCGAGCCCGATGATCAGCAGCGCCAGCCCTATGCTTTTGAGGTCCAGGCCGTAATGCCCGTCGAACCACACCCCGCAGAAGGCGTAGAAGCCGAAGTAGGCCATGCGGTTAACGGTGAATCCCGCGTAATAGGTTAAGGCGTGCGGCACCGAGAGCGCCGAGGCGTAGGTGCCTAACAGGCTTTTTGGTCTTTCGTCAGGCTGTTCCGCGGCGGCCGCCGGCATGGAAAAATAGAGGGCCAGTCCCCCGGCGGCGGTGAGGGCCGCGACCGCCCAGACCGGAGTCTGCCAGCTCATCTTCCAGGCTCCCAGCGCGGCCAGCGGCACGCCTATCGCCGTGGCCAGCGGCCTGGCCGACATCAGCACCGCCAGCATCGTCGGCATTGCGGGTTTGGAAAGCCCGTGAAAAGCCAGCCGCCACATGAAGACCGCGGCGAATCCCGCGCCCAGGCCGGATATGGACCTGAAGAGGAGCGCCGCGGCGAAGGACGACGATAAGGCGAAGAGGGCCTGCGTCGCGGCCAGCGCGGCGGCCGAGAGCAGCAGGAAGCGGGCGGGATGCAGCGCCCTGAGCGCGGCGGGCCCGACGATCAGGCCGGCCACCGTGCCCGCGGTGCAGGCGGTTATCAGCCACAGCGCCTGCCCGGCGCCGACGCCGAAAGCTTCCGACAGCGGGCCTACCAGGGGGGCGATGGCGTTGTCCGCGGTATTGAAAGCGAAGATGAGGACGAAAGAGAATATTATCGCCAGTTTTTCCCTCATAGGCCGGCCTCCTCGGCCAGTTTAAGAGTGGCCTCTTTTATGTAGTCGTGCGTTTTGCCGAAGATGGCGATGGAGCAGGCGCCGCGCAGCGGCGGGGTCATGATGACCGCGCCTTCCTCCTGCCCCCGTTCGGCTATCAACAGCGGCCGGCCCCCTGCCGTTACGGAGGAGAGCGCTTCCACGATATCCCGCGTATCCTTTGCCCGCGTTTTTACTCCTTCGCGGTAGCGTATCAGCCGCGGGCCGCCGAAATAGCCCTCTGCGAAGTCAAGCACATAGGCGAAGCCGTTGTTGCGCATATTACACTCGAGCGAGAGCGGCTCTCCCCCGGAGCAGGCCCAGTCGAAGTTCAGGTATCCCCTGGCCCCTTCCGCGGCCGCGGCTTCCGCCAGCCTGAGCGTCAGTTCTTCTATCCGGCGCGCGAGGGCCGCGTCCGGGTGGGGGAAGTCGAAGCCGGTCCATTTCCCGTCGGCGAAGGTCTGGATGTCCACGCCGCGGAACCTCACGCCGTCCGCCGTCACCGCCGCCAGCGAGCCGGCCACCGAATGCGGCGGCAGGAAAGGCTCGATGAGCACGCGTCCCCCGTTGTACCAGATCTGTATTTCTTCCAGCAACGATCCCGGTGTGCCGCTGAGATTGCCCAGTCCGCCGCCGTATAGCGTCTTCCGGAGCATCGCGCGCCCCTCATGGCCTCCTGTCGTAAGGCCTATGGCCTTTTCCAGCGCCGGCATCGAATCCGCGATATATCCCGGCACCGTCGCGACTCCCAGCCTATTTGCGAAGTCCTTGAAATAGCCCTTGTCGTTGAAGCGGGTCACTGTACCGTTGAGGACCAGGTCCGGCCTGGTCTTGTCGGTGGGGATGCCGGTTTCCCTTGAAAGTCGTAATATCCGGGGGGATTCGATGAATGGCTCCAGGGTCCAGCCGCCGGACCGGCCCATCACTTTGAGCTGACGCATCACGTCCGTGTCGGCGAGCGTCGATTCGGCGAGCGAGTACGGATCGGATCCGCCTTTTACTTCCATCAGCCAGGATGTCACCGGACCCAGGCCGGAGACACGGGCGATATACGCGCAGAACCCCTCCGGCAGGGGGCGAGGGGAAAGTATTCGGTCACCGGGGGAAAGGCAGAGCAGATAACGGGGGAAGATCTCCAGCGTCTTGGGAACGAATACGGACTTGTAGTTTACGTCGTTCTCCGGCAGGACTTCTTCTATATTAGGCGCCCAGAGCCTAGGCATAGAACTTGCCGTCGCAGAGTTTTGTGCCCTTGAACTTTGTGGTGTCCAGGCCCGGCGTGTTCTTCAGCGAACAGAGGACGAAATCGAAGCCCATGTCGTTCAGCATGGCCGCGGTCTTCTCCACCGACGCCCGCTTGACCTCCGGCCTTATGGCCCAGTAGACGGTATCTGCCTGTCTGGGCAGGTACTGGCGGCTTTCGGCCAGGTCGTAATTATCCTTGAGCGCGGCGAAAACTGCCGGCGGCAGTTCCTTTTCCAGCGGCGCCGCCATTTCACCGGAAAGCAGCAGGTAAGAGAACATGACCCGGTTCAGGCCCAGCTTCTTCAGGCCTTCGAGGAACGGCTTGAGCGCGGCGGACTCGTCGTCGAAGCCGGGAACGAACGGGTCCATGTGTACGGTGGTCAGGACGCCTCCGGCCTGTATGGCCGCCGCGGCCGCCAGGCGCTCCCCGGCGGGCAGCAGGGCCCGGTCGAAAGAGACCGCTGTCCCCGGGCGTACCGCCGCGTTGTATGAGAACTTCGCCGGCCGGGAGCGTATCAGGTCGATGATGTCCTTGTCGGGCAGCCCCTTGGTAGTTATTATCACCCGGGAGATCCGGGAGGCGGGGCCGGTCAGCGCGTCGAGGAGTTTAAGGCTTAATCCGCTCCCTACGAAGGAGGGGGTGAAGATGTCGGTGTAGCGGCACAACTTCAGGATGGAAATTTCCCCGGAAGCCGCCCTCTCGGCGGTCCGGCGAAGGAGTTCTTCTTCGGGATAAAGCGTCCTCGGTTCCTCGAACGGAGTCCCGAGGCGGGACAAGGAAACTTTGACCGGCGCGCGGAACCTGGCGTAGCAGTAGGGGCAGTCGTGCCCGCAGCCGGCCCAGGGCTCGAAGTAGTGATATTTTCCGTACCAGCAGGTGCCGAGGCAGCCGGGCGTGAAAAGTTCTATCTCCTTTTCTTCGGACATATCCGGCGCCGTCACTTTTTTTGCGCGAGCAGAAGCCCGTAGAAACTGGCCCGCCGCTCCAGCCGCAATTTCTTGAAACCGCCGGCCTCCAGGGCCTCCAGCCATTCCGGCTCGCCGGTGGCGAACTCGTCCTTGAACGTGCGGATGACGTCCTCTTTCTTGCGCTCCCATTCCCCGCCGTAGAAATCGGCGGCGTCGGACATCAGACGGTCCCACCTCGCGTCCAGTTCGGCGCGCGGGAAATTGAATATGGCGTCCTCGACCAGGAAAAGCGCGCCCTTGGCGAAGCCCGGGCCTATTCTGGCGAAGAACTCCTTCTTCTCTTCGTCTGTCAGGTGGTGCAGCGCTTTCCTCGAAAACCCTTTGGTGAACGCCCGGCCTTTCGGGTTGAAATCGAGGAAGGCCGATTCCAGTATCTCGACGTGCGGCTCGTTCTTGAAGCGGCGGCGCGCCTCGTCGATCTGGTGGGGGGAGGAATCCACTCCCACTACGCTGCGCACCAGCCGCAGCGTGGAGGCGATGAAGTCGCCCTTGCCGCAGCCGAAATCCACGAGGTCGTCGTCGGCGTTGAGCTCCAGCAGGTCGGCCGCCGCCATCAGTTCCTTCTCGCCGGGGGCGTAGATGTCGTTGTAGCGGTCGACGTAATCTTTCTTGTCCCAGACCTCGCTCATTTATTTCTCCTTGCAGAGCAGCAGGGTGGTCACCGCGAAGACCTTGGCGTCGCCCATCATGTGGTCGATGACGCAGTATTCGTTGGGCATGTGCGCGCTCTCGTTGAGGCGCGAGTACACCACCACCGGCAGGTTGAGCCTGCGGAAGAAGGCCGCGACGGTGCCGCCGCCTATGCCGTAGGCCCTGGGCTTCACGCCAAGTACTTCCTTGATGGCCTTCTTCAGCGCCAGAACTATCGGGGCTTTCGGGTCGGTGGGCGGGGCCGCCTGCGCTTCCTGCTGAGGCTCGAACTCTATCTTCACGCCGTATTTGGCTTCCACCTCGTCGGCCATGCGGCGCATCTCGGCCTTCACCTCGGCGAGCTGGTAGCACGGCATGACGCGGCAGTCCATGTAGAACACGTCCTCGCCGGGCAGCGTGTTCACGTTGGGGACGTTGTTCTCTTTCTTGGTCGGCTCGAAGGTGCTGATCGGGGGCTCGTAGAGGCGGTCCTTCTTGGGGAATTTTTTATAGAGCTTCTGGAAGCGGACCACCAGGTCGCTGGCCGCCTTGAAGGCGTTGACGCCCAGCGACGGGCGGCTGGCGTGGCACTGCTTGCCCTTGGTCACGACCTTCATCCAGAGTATCGATTTCTCGGCCACTTCTATCATGGCGCCGTCCTCGGTCCCGGAGTCGGGCACGAAGAAGACGTCGTCCTTGCCGAAGATGTCCGGGCGCTTCTCGGAGATATAGTCGGCGCCGAAGCCGGAGCCGGTCTCCTCGTCCGCGCAGAAGAGCAGCGCTATATCGTGCTCGGGGCGGTAGTCGAGTTCCATCATCGCCTTGACTACCATGATGCTGGAGGCTATCGCCTGCTGATTGTCCTCCACCCCGCGGCCGATGAGTTTGCCGTCCTTCACTTCCATCTTATAGGGGTCCGAGGTCCAGAGCTTGGCTTCGCCGGGCGGGACTATGTCGAGATGGCTCATGAACCAGATGGTCCTGGCGGAGCTCCTGCCTTTGTAGCGGGCGATCACATTGGGGCGGATGCCGTTCTTGGCCTCTTTCTGAGGGGCGTTTATCCACTCGATGGAGTCGAACTTGAGCTTTTTGAGCTCGCCCTCGAGCCACTTGGCCTTGTCGTATTCGCCGTCGCCGCCGCTGGAGGGCGCCAGGGCCGGTATGGCGGTCAGGCCGCGCTGCAGCTCAATGGCGTAGTCCTGGTAGGAAGCTATTTTTTCCAAGATCTGTTTTTTCATGGCGGCTCCTCCGGCGGAAAGTCTGGAATATTGAAAGTATACTTAATTTATTAACTATAATTTAACGATGACCTCCGGTAAAAGCCCCGGCCCCGCCCTGCATACGAAGATACTCGCCGGCCTGCTTATAGGCGGCGTTCTCGGCCTTCTGGCCAATACCCAGCTGGGGGGGCATCACCCCCTTGTCGATTGGGTCAACCGCTACCTCGCCTATCCCGCCGGGCAGGTCTTCCTGCGGATGCTTTTCATGATAGTCATGCCGCTGGTCTTCGCCTCGATAGCGCTGGGAGTGGCGGGGCTCGGCGACCTGCGAAAAGTGGGGCGTGTCGGAGGCAAGGCGATAGGTTATTTCCTGGCGACCACTTTCCTGGCCGCGTCTACCGGCCTCGTCTTCGTTAACATGGCGAAGCCGGGCGCGGGGCTGGACCCCGAGGTAAAGGCGGGGCTGATGGAGGCCTACTCCGGGGCCGCCTCCGAAAAGGTCTCCATCGCCAAAGGCGGCGGCTTCGGCGTGGATACTTTCGTCAACATAGTGACGCGCAACCCGGTGAAGTCGGCGGCGGACGGCGACCTGCTCGGCCTCATTTTCTTCGCGCTGGTATTCGGAGCGGCGCTCACGCTCATCCCCGCGGGCAAGGCCAGGCCGATGCTGGAACTGCTGGAGGCGGTGAACGCCGCCGTGATAGCGATAGTCGGCATGGCGATGAAGCTGGCGCCATACGGCGTCACGGCGCTTATCTTCGGCGTGACCTCCCGTTTCGGCCTGGCGCTGCTCGCCCCGCTTGGCGGCTATATCCTGGTGGTCCTGGGCGCGCTTCTCTTCCACGCCGCGGTCAACATGTCCCTGGTCCTGCGTTTCGCGGTGGGCCTGTCCCCGGCGGTCTTCTTCGACAGGGTGCGCTCGGCCCTGATAACGGCCTTCTCGACAAGCTCCAGCTCCGCCACCCTGCCCGCGGCCCTGTCGTCGGCCGAGCAGGGTCTCGGCGTGCCGCCGCAGGTAGCCGGGTTCGTGCTGCCGATAGGCTCCACGATGTGCATGAACGGCACGTCCATCTTCGAAGGCGTAACGGTCATCTTCCTGTGCCAGGTTTTCGGGGTGGACCTGACCCTGGGACAGATGGTCGCCGTGGTGGTGATGGCCGTCATCACGGCTATAGGCGCCGCGGGGGTGCCGGGCGGCTCTATCCCGCTGATGGTCGGCATCATGGCGATGTTCGGCGTGCCGGGCGAGGCGATAGCGATAGTGCTGGGCGTGGACAGGATACTGGACATGAGCCGTACTACCGTCAACGTCTACGGGGACATAAGCGCGGTGGTCTTCGTGGCCCGCTCCGAGGGCGTATGGAAGCCCTCCATGGTGCCGCCCGCCGAAAAGGCGCCGGCTTGAACCGCTTGCAAGAACGGGGAGGAAGAATGAACCGAGTGAAATTAGCCTTTATAATGCTGCTGGCCGGATCGTCGCCGGCCCGGGCGGCGGAGATAACGCTGGTGCAGACGGTGCCGGACGAGACCGTCTACGGTTCCGCGCTGGCCGCCAAACCCGTGGAGACCTGGCTGGAAATGATAGACGGCGCGGCCGCGACGCTGGATATCGAGCAGTTCTATATCGCGCATAGGCCCGGCGAGCCGCTCGAGGCGGTCCTCGAGGCGGTTAAGCGCGCCGCCGCCCGCGGAGTGAAGGTGCGGATAATAGTGGACAAGGTCATGATGGGCGAGAGCGCCGGCCCGCTGAAGGAGCTGGGCGCCCTGGAGAATATAGAGGGCCGCGTGATAGATTACCGCAAGGCCTTCGGCGGCGTGCAGCACGCCAAGTTCTTCATAGTCGACGGCCGCGAAGTCTTCGTCGGCAGCCAGAACTTCGACTGGCGCGCGCTGCGGCACATACATGAACTGGGCCTGCGGATAAAGAGCGAGCGGGCGGCGAAGACCTTTGCGGTGATATTCGAGGAGGACTGGGCCATAGCCGGCGGCGCCGCGCCGACCAAACGATTCGGTAAGCCGGATTTCACGCCGGTCAGCCGGAAGAGACCGGAGACCGCCTCCTTTCACGGCGGCGAGGTGTCCTATCACCTGTCTTTCAGCCCGGTCAAGTCCAGGCCTTCGTCCTTCGGCGTAGAGATCAAGGAGCTGCTGAGGGTGATAAAGAAGGCGAAGAAGTCCCTTTCGGTCCAGGTAATGAGCTACGCCATCAAGGACTATGACGGCACGCTCTGGTTCGAGCTGGATAAGGCCCTGCGCGCGGCCGGCCGCCGGGGAGTGGAAGTGCGCCTGATCTTCGCCGACTGGACGATGGGCAAGAAGGACGACAAGTACATAAAGGAACTGGCTAAGGCGAAGAACGTCAGCGTAAAGATCTCCTCGCTGCCGCAGCACAGCGGCGGCTTCGTGCCTTTCGCCCGCGTGGAGCACTGCAAGTACGCGGTCGCCGACGGCAAAGTGTCGGTTCTGAGCACCTCCAACTGGGGCAAGAGCTATTTCTACGGCAGCCGGGACGCGGCCGTCACCATGGACGGCGAGGCCGCGGCCAAGGCTCTCCTGGACGTCTTCGAAGCGGCGTGGAACGGCCCCTACGTCGAGCCGGTCGACCAGGAGCGCAAATACAAGGCCGTGAAACGGAGCTGACATGATATCGCTGCGCGAACTGATGACCAGGCGGGACGCTTTCACCGGCCTTACGATGGGCAATTACGCCCTGGCCCGGGGCATGGCCGAGGCCGGCCTTCGGGTCGCGACGAGCTATCCCGGCTCCCCGACGCCCGAGATCGGGGCCGCGCTGCTGAGCGTTCCCGCGGAGGAGCGGCCTTATTATTTCGAGTTCTCGACCAACGAGAAGGTCGCCCTGGAGATCGCGGCGGGGGCGTCCATGAACGGGCATCTCTCGGCCTGCTTCTTCAAGTCCGTCGGCCTCAATGTCGCCGCGGATTCTCTGATACAGCTTTCCATGATGGAGCTCGTCGGCGGCATGGTGGTCATACTGGGCGACGATCCCGGGGCTAATTCTTCGCAGAACGAGCAGGACAACAGGCACTTCGCCCGCATGTCGTATATCCCGATGCTCGAGCCCGCGACGCCGCGCGAAGCCCGCGAGATGTTCCTGGAGGCCGCGGCTATATCCCGCCGGCTCAGGATGCCGGTGTTCCTGCGGCTGACGACTCACGTCTGCCACGCCCGCGAAAGGGTTGACTTCGGGCCGCTGCCCGAAGGGCTGCCCGGCTGGGAGCCGAAGTTCGATACTAAGAACGGCCCCTATGTGCCGGTCGCCCGGACGGTTTTCCCGCTCAAGGAGAAGGCTCTGCGCAAGCAGGAGGAGTTCGGCCGGCTGATGGAAGTGTCGGCCATGAACCGGGTTTTTCCTGGCCCGAAGAGTCCGGCCCGGCTCGGTATAATTTCAGCCGGCCTGCCGGCCCTGTGCGCCGCGGAGGCCGTCGCCGCCGCCGGGGCCCCGCTCGACGTCCTGAAGCTGGGCTGCACCTGGCCGCCGCCTGCCGACAAGCTCTGCGATTTCATGTCCGCCCGCGACGAGGTCTTCGTCCTGGAGGACCTCGACCGCGTACTGGAAACGGAGATAAAAGCCCTGGCTTTCGACCGCGGCCTGAAATGCCGGATACATTCCAGGAAGGGACCGGCCGACCTGATGGGCGAGATGACGCCTCCGCGGGCGGCCGCGATGCTGGCCTCGGCCTGGCCGGAACATTTCAAGGCCCCGCCCGCGCGCGCGGCCACGGAGGAGCCGGCCGCCAGGCTGCCGCAGCTCTGTCCCGGCTGCGGCCACCGCTCGGCTTTCCACGCGATAAAAAAGGCCCTGCCGCCCGGCGCCATAACCGTCGCCGATATAGGCTGTCATTCGATGGGCTTCATGCCTCCTTACGAGATGGGAACGGTGCTGCTGTCCATGGGGCATTCCGTTTCCACCGGCGCGGGACTTGCCCTGGGCAATTCGTCGCGCAAGGTGGTGAGCTTCCTGGGCGATTCTACTTTTTTCCACGCGGCCATGCCGGGCATAGTGAACGCCGTGGTGCAGGACAGCGATATCACGCTGGTATTGCTGGAGAACGGGACCACCGCCATGACCGGCCATCAGCCGCGCGCGGGCACCGGCGAGATAGGGGATAAGATCCCGCTGCCGCGGCTGCTGGAGGCGATGGGAGTCAGGTTCGTGCGCGACGTGGACGCCTATAAGCAGGCCGAGGTCTCGGCGGCGCTGAAAGAGGCGATGGACCACAAGGGTTTCGCCGTCGTCATAGCCCGGCACCCCTGCATGCTGAAGTTCATGCGGGAGGCGAAGGCTAAAAATCCCGGTTTAAAATCCTCCCGCGTCGCGGTGGACCAGTCTGAATGCGCCAGGCATTATACCTGCGTGGCGGAGTTCGCCTGCCCTTCCTTCGTGCGGCACGACGACGGCTCCGTGACCGTGCACCCGGAACTCTGCATAGGCGACGGCTCCTGCGTGCAGACCTGCCCGGCCGCCGCCATAGTCCGGGAGAAGCCCGGGGAGGGGAAATAAGATGGCTTTCAATATCTATATCTGCGGCGTGGGCGGGCAGGGCATAGGAGTGCTTGCCGCCGCGCTCGCTTCGGCGGCAGAGGCCGCCGGCCACAGGGCGCGCGGGTGCGATACGCACGGCCTGGCTCAGCGTCACGGAAGCGTGTCCTCGCATCTCCGGCTCGGCGATGACGCGCTTACCCCGCGCGTTCCCGAAGGGCGGGCGGACCTGGTGCTGGCGCTGGAGCGCCTGGAAGGCCTGCGCGGCGCGCTTTACGCTCTCAAACCCGGCGGGACGCTGGTCTATTACGACACCGTCTATCAGCCCGTGACCGTGCGCACCGGCCTGCGGGCCTATCCGTCCGCGGAAACAGTGGCGGCGCGGGTCGCCGAACTGGGCGGCAAGGCGGTCGGAGTATCTGTCGATGGGATGGCCGATCCGCGGATGCAGAACGCGGCGCTGCTTGGCCGCCTGGCGGCGCTGGGCCTGGTCCCGGGCTTTACGCGCGAAGCGCTCCGGTCCGCGTTGGCCGACACCCTCGGCGGCCGGAACCTGGAAGCGAACCTCGCCGTTTTCGACAAGGCGGCCGAATAAGGCGACACGCCTAATAAGTTCTTGATCCGGATAGAAATATGAAAAAACTCGAATTGCTGGCTCCGGCCAAAGACCTGGCCTGCGGCCTGGACGCCGTCAACTGCGGCGCCGACGCCGTCTATATCGGCGCCGACGCCTTCGGGGCCCGCCGCGCCGCGGTCAACCCGGTGAAAGACGTGGAAAAGCTGGCCGCCCACGCCCACAAGTACGGCGCGCGCGTCTACGCCGCCGTCAATACGCTGCTGACCGACGCCGAACTGCCCAGGGCCGTAAGGCTTATCCGCGACCTGTGGAACGCCGGCGCCGACGCCGCCATCGTGCAGGACATGGGACTGCTCGAACAGGCCCTGCCGCCGATACCTCTTTTCGCCAGCACCCAGTGCGATAATTCTACGCCGGAGAAGGTCCTCTTCCTGGAGAAGGCGGGCTTCCGGCGCGTCATACTCGCGCGAGAGCTTTCTCTGCCGGAGATAAAGAAGATACGCGCGGCGACCGCGGTGGACCTCGAGTGCTTCGTCCACGGCGCTCTCTGCGTTTCCTACAGCGGGCAATGCCGGATGAGCTTCTACCTGGGCGGGCGCAGCGGCAACCGCGGCGAATGCGCCCAGCCCTGCCGGCTGAAAATGTCCCTCGAGAGCGGGTCCGGGGAGAAACTGGCCGGCCCGGCCCATCTGCTCTCGCTCAAGGACCTCAACCATTCCGCGCAGCTGGGGCCCCTGGCCGCCGCCGGGATAACGTCCTTCAAGATAGAAGGACGCCTCAAGGACAGGGACTATGTCCGCAATGTCGTCGCTTTCTACCGCAGGAAACTGGACGCGCTTATAGCAAAAGGCGGCTACGCCCGCGCTTCGTACGGCCGTTGCGAGCCCGGTTTCGAGCCGGACCTCTCCAAGACCTTCAACCGCGGCTACACGGCCTATTGTCTGAACGGCCCGGACAAGAACATGGGCTCGCCGGAGACCCCGAAGTTCGCGGGCGAGCCGATGGGCCGGGCCCGGGAATGCCGGGGCGATTCTTTCGTGCTGGACAAGGCCGTCAGCTGCGGCGACGGGCTGAGCTTCTTCGACGCTAAAGGGGAACTGAGCGGTCTGACCGTGAACCGGGTCAACGGCAGACGGGTTTATTCCGACAAGGCCTCGCTGGTGCGCGAAGGGGACCCGGTAAGCCGGAACCTCGACAGGGAATTCCTGCGGGCGCTGGAGAAAGCCGAGCCTTCGCGGCTGCTGGGTGTCGCTCTGACCCTCTCCGAGACGCCGGACGGGATCGCGCTCACGGCGGTCGACGAGGCCGGCCGCTCCGCCTCGGTCACGGCGAGGATAAAGAAAGAGCCGGCCCGTGACCCGGCCATGGCGCTCGAGACCGCGCGCCGGCAGCTGGGCAAGACCGGCGGTTCGGATTTCTACCCGCTGGCCATGGAGATCTCTCTGAAAAAGACCTTCTTCATCCCGGTTTCCACGCTCAACGCCCTCAGGCGCGACGCCCTCGAGAAGCTCGCCAAGGCCCCGCCGGCCGGCGCGCGCGGGGAAGCCCCGCTGGAAAAGAATTCTTTCCCTTATCCCGCGGAGGCGCTGGATTACCGGGGGAACGTGCTCAACCGGGCCGCCGCGGATTTCTACCGCCGGCACGGCGTTAAAAAGATATCGCCGGCCGCGGAGGGCGGAGCCGACCTGCGCGGCGCGGAGCTGATGACAGTTAAACATTGCCTCCGGCGCGCCAGGGGCATCTGCCCCGGAAAAGGGGCCGCGGAGCCGCTGTTCCTGGTCCTGGACGGCGGCAGCCGCTTCCGCCTGGAATTCGACTGCGAACGCTGCTTGATGCGGGTGATGGCCCGATAGCCGGACCCATGACCGCCAAGGCCGATCCCAAGACCGCCGCTCTCTACGATCTCGGCCTTTTCTATTGCGCCGCCATCTGGGGTTCCACCTTTATCGTCACCAAGTCCGCGCTGGACAATGTCCACCCGATAACCATGGTGGGCATACGCTTCCTTATCTCGGCGCTGCTGCTGCTGCCCTGGGCGCTGCGCCGCCCTTCCTTCACCAGGCACATGAAGGAGGGGCTGGGGCTCGCTTTCTTCCTCTGCGTGCTCTACATGACCCAGACCGCCGGCCTGCTCTTTACCACGGCTTCCAATTCCGGCTTCATTACCGGGCTTTTCATCATCTTCATACCGGTGTTCATGTTCCTGGCGCGCGGCGAGAAGCCCAAGCGCATGGAAATAGTCTCGGCCGGGCTCGCCATAGCCGGCATGTGGCTGCTGACCGGCGGGGTCCGCGGTTTCAATCTCGGCGACGGGCTGACGCTGATAGCCGCGATGGCCTATTCGGGCCACCTGATAGTCACCGACCGCTACGTTAAGTCGGACGCCGACCCGCTGCTGCTGGCCTTTCACCAGTTCTGGATGACGGCGGCGGTCTCTTTCCTGCTGGTCGGCGCGATGGGCTATCCGCTGGCAGTGACGGGCGCGAAGGGCTGGTGGATAATAATCTTCCTCGCCGTATTCCCCACGCTGTCCGCTTTCTACATACAGATGCTGGCGCAGCGCCATTCCGAGCCGTTCAAGGTGGGGATCATCTTCACCATGGAGCCGGTATTCGCCGCGGCTTTCGCGTGGACGCTTGGCGGCGAGGAATTCTTCTGGATAAAAGCGGCCGGAGGGTTTCTGATAGTATCGGGCATGCTGATCGGGGAACTGGCCAAGTTCCGCCTGCGCCGCGCCGCCGCCAAGGAAGTCCTGCCGGTCTGAACCCCATCACCAGCGTCGCTTACCGTATCATTACCGTGACCGGCCGGCAGCGAACTTGCCGGGACCTCGGATGAACGGATTCCGCGTAACCCTAATATAATATAATTCACTCGTGAACCAGATTCCTGCGTTTCGGCCGCTTTTTACTCCTACTCCCCGGGCGTATCCAGGTCGGATTCCGGCACGCCCAGATCACCCCGCCGCGCAAAACACTGCCCCCCGGTTTTTCATGGCGAGCCGGAGGCTTCCTTGACCGATTTCCTGTCTTTCCTAAGGACCGAGTCCTATAAGTCCGGCATAGCTCTGTCCATAGGATTCAGCCTGCTCGCCAAACTGATAGCGTTCGCTTCCAGTCTGGTGCTGGCCGCTCTTTTCGGCACCAGCGGAGAAATGGACGTATATCTTTATTCTCTGTTCGTCGCCACTCTCGTCACTTCTTTCATCTCCGCTCTTAATTCATCGGTTATAATCCCCGAGTCGATGCGTCTCGCGGGTCAGTCCGGGGAGAGGCAGAGCCAGGAACTTGTAAATTTTTTTCTATACGCGTACGCCGCGGCCGGCTTGGGCATAGCCGCCGTTTTTATTCCCGCTCCGGCCGAGGTCTTCGGGGTTATATCCAGGTTCGACACGGGGGTCCTGGCCGGCAACGAAAGGCTTCTTTATTCCTCTCTTCCTCTTTTTCCTTTGATCCTGGTCTCGACTCTCCTGGCTGACGTTTTAGCCTCCCGCAAGTATTTTACGGTGCCGATCCTGGCCTCGATGGCGAATAATGTCTTCGTGTTATTTTGCGTGCTGGCCTTTCACGGGAGGCTTGGGGTATTCAGCGCGCTCCTAGGCCTCTGTTTCGCTTACGCGGCACAGTCCGTGCTGCTCCTCTTTATGCTCAGGCGCCGTCTAGGCTGGGAATTCGGTCTGCCTTCGCGTCTCCCTTCGCGCAAGGTGCTGGGGAACTCGCTCTTCGCCCAACTGGGCCAGTTGGCCACCGCAGTCTCTGCTTATGTCCCGATGTTCCTGCTCAGCGGCCTGGACAGGGGAACTGTAAGCGCCATGAACTATGGGCGCCAGGCCGCCGAATTCCCTAACAATTTCATCACACAACAGTTCTCCGCAGTCGCGGGGATAAAGCTGAACGAACTTTTTGCGAACAAACAGCTGGGGGAAGTGGACAGGGTGGTGGTCGCCTCGTTAAAAGGGTTGTCTTTCGTTCTAGTACCGGCGGCTTTGTTCGGTGCTTTTTATTCCCGGGAGATCATAGGCGCCCTTTTCGGACGCGGGGCTTTCGGCCCCGAGTCCGTAGAGTCGGCTTCCGGCTTTTTCAGACTCTTCGCGTTGCTCCTGCCTCTTTATGCGGCCAATTCGATAGTGGCCAGGCTTTTCCTCTCCGCCCAGAAAGTGAGGGAGGTTTTCTGGTACCAGATAGCGATGAATTTGCTGCTAGCCGGACTTATAGTCCTGTTCGTGGATCGGTTCGGGGCACTGGGCTACCCATCGGCGCTGCTGGCATTCTATACCTTCAGCCTTTTTTCGGCGGGTTTTCTGTGCGCGCATTACTTCCCGGACGTGGGATACTGGAACGGGGTGCGCTATCTTGGCAGGATCACCGCTATTAATGCCGTCATTTTGCTGTTCGTGGCGGAAGCGTCGGGTCGACTTCTCCCGGCCTCCCCTATGGCCGCCGCCGTGCTGGGAGCGATCTTTTATTTCGGGGTGTTGGCCTGGATTTCATTGCGCCTCGGGATCAACGAGGACTTCAAGCGCGTCTGGACCGGGCTAAAGGGGAAAATAACCGGGTCGATCGGGAAGTAGGTCCGCAGGCGCCGTGGGAGAGCCCGGAGTATGATCCGGTCCTTCAGAGAAGCGTACGGGCAGGGTTGCCTGCGGGCCCTTCGGGCTTTCTGGCCACGACGCAGACATATGGGGAAAAGAGCCTGGTCTCCGGCAGGGGAAACACTTTATTTTCCATATACCATACGGCTTTGGAGAGCCTGGATAGCCAGAGATAAGCGGTCCAGCCCGCGGCCTCCTGCGACCCGAAGCAAGCAGAAAGTACTCCGAAGTTAGTGGAGCACAGGTAACCCGAATAGATGGGGGCAAGTCCCGACTCGGAGTGTCCTTTCGCAAGAGCGTCCGGGGTATATGCCCTGTGCATATCAAAAAGTTCTTTATTGTAATGGCGGACCAGTCTGCCGAGCAGACCTGTTAAGTTCGGGACTACTGAAAGCATGAGGCCTCCCGGCGCAAGAAACTTGGCCTGTGCGCTCAGCACGCCGGGGAGGTCGTTGAAATGCTCTACGACCCCCAGGCTGTATATAACGTCAAAATACGAGAGGAGTTCCTGCGGCGGGTAAAAGAGGTCTCCGTTGTGCACCTTTACGCGCACGCCGTTGTCGGCCGCGATTTTTTCCAGGCCGCGGCAACCGGCCTCGGAGTAGTCAAGCCCGTGAAATTCGGATCCGGGCCGGCTATTCCGTTCCGCCAAGTGGGTCAGCACCGCCGAGCCCCCGGCTCCGATCTCTAGGACCTTTTTGCCGTCCAGCCCCAGCGCCTCTATTTTTTCTACGATAAGCCTGAACGGGCGCTGACGGAAATCAGTTATGTCGATAAGGGGTGTCGCTTCCCCGGGGCGGTACTTGGAGTCCCAATAATCGCAGGATGTCAGCGGTTTCATAGGCATTACCGCCGTCGGGCGGGATAATTGATTTAACCAAAAAAACGCCACGTATTGAAAACTGCCCGATGCCGGGGGCGGCCTTCGCCGGACAACATTGGTATAATAAAGGTTCGCATGACGACTTGCGACTGTCTTCTGATAAATCCCCGTTCGGCTTATTATTCCAGGGCGCAGAAATCCGCGCCGTATATCCCCGCAGGACTTCTTTCGATAGCCAGCACGGTAAAGAGAGCCGGCGCCAGCCCCTTTGTCCTGGATATGGTCACCGAGGACGAACCTCTGCGCGCCCTGGACTCATATTTAGGCGGGGAGAACAAGGTCCTGCTGGCCGGGTTCACGGTCATGACCGCCCAGCACCGTCACGCCGCGGAGATGTCCGCCTATATAAAAAGGCGTTATCCCGGCACCCGCATAATCTGGGGCGGCATCCACCCCTCGCTTTTCCCGGAGGAGACGCTGCGCGAGGGCCTGGCCGATTTCGTGTGTCACGGCGAGGGGGAATACGTCACCGAGGAACTCCTGGCGGCGCTCAAGGCAGGAAAGGAGCCCGCCTCGGTCAAGGGACTCTACCTGCTTTCAGGCGATGAGGCGGTATTTACCGGGCGCAGGGACCCCAACGACCTTGATAAGCTGCCTTTTCTGAACCTGGACCTCATAGACTATTCCAGGTACAGGAACGGCACGGTTTTTCGCGGCAAAGAAACTATGCGGGTCAACCCCGGCGTCCTGGTTTCAAGCGTGGGTTGTCCCTACCGGTGCACGTTCTGCGTGAACGCCAACAGGCGCCTCGCTTTCGGAGGGTACAGGGCCAAGTCCGCCGCCCGTCTGGCCGACGAGATAGAGTTCCTGATCGGGAAGTTCGGCGTTGATTATCTGGACTTTCTGGATGAGAATTTTTTCGTGAAACGGTCGCACCCCGAGGATTTCGCGCGCGAGATAAAGAAGCGGGGGCTGAAATTCCAGTGGTATACCAACATGCGCGCGGACGCTTTCGACAGGAAACTGGTGGACGACGAACTGCTGGAAAAGCTGCGCGGAGTAGGTCTCTATAGGCTGGCCGTCGGCGCCGAATCAGGGTCCCAGCGCATCCTTGATAAGCTCAAGAAAGACATTACGGTGGAGCAGATCGTGCAGTCGGCCAGGCGCATCACGGAGCATGAACTGGGCGCGACCTTCTCTTTCATGATGGGCATCCCGGGCGAGACCCCGGACGACCTCAACGCCACGCTGCGCCTGATACAAAGGCTGCGTTCTTTCAGCGACAGGGTGTCGGTGATAGGCCCCCAGATATTCAGGCCTTATCCCGGCGGAGAGCTTTACGATGAATGCGTGTCCGTCTACGGCTATTCGCCCAGTTCGAACGTGACCGACGAAGAAGGCGGCACGGACCCCCTCACCGGGTTCGAGAGCGTGGAAAACCTGCCATGGATAGAGGATAAACCGCTTATCCGCAAGGTGGCTTTCTACATGGAGTTCGTCAATATCAATATCGACGCTCTTCGCCCGGGCCTGTTTAAGCGGGCGGCTTTGACGGCCCTCAAGGCCATGGCCAATCTTCGGATAAGGTTCCGCTTCTGGGCCTTCTGCTTTGAAATGCCGCTGGTCCTGGCGTATAAAAAAGGAGGCTCGGGCGCGACTGGCCCGGCCTAAAAACCGCGGTACTTGCGGACGGAGACGAGGCGCTGGTAGTAGTAGGGGTTCTGGACGGAATCGATGTGCACGCCGTTGGTGAAAGAGGCGTGGACGAAGAAGCCCTTGCCGACGTATATCCCGACATGGTCCACCCGGGCAGTGCCGGGATTTTTCATTGCGAAGAATACCAGGTCGCCAGGCAGCACGCCGGCCGGCGGCAGGCGCAGGGACGCGGCGAACTGGTCGCGCGAGACGCGCGGCAGTTCCAGGCCGGCCCTGCCGTAGACCAGCTTGGCGAAGGCAGAACAGTCCATGCCCGTGTCCGGGTGCATGCCGCCCCAGAGGTACGGCGTGTTCAGATAGACCATAGTCGCGTCCACCACTTCGGCCCTGGCCTGGGCGATCGACTTGGCGCCGGCGGCGGCCGGCGCCGATAGCGCTGCCGCGAGGATTAGCGTGAAGGTCCGGTGCATAGGGCTAATATAATATAATTTCCCGCGTGAAATCATCCCCGCTGCTCCTTGCCGCCCTGCTTTTGCTGCCCTGCGCCGCCGCCGCGCAGAAGCTCCCGGACCTCGGCGGCCAGGCCGGCTGGACCGATAAAGAGAAGCAGGAATTCCTGAAATACATAAGGTCCGACCAGGCGCCGGTCCCGCAGGGCCAGGTAAAGGCGCAGTCCTCGGCCTCCCGCGCGTCGGCCTCCGCCCGGGTCCGCAAGGCCCGTTACGCGGCACTGGGTTTTTCCGCGGAGTCCCTCTCCGCGGACGATTCGTCCGCCAGGATATCCGACGAGACCTCCGGGCTGGGGCCGCGGCTGCTCGTTGGCGGGCACCTTTTCTCCTGGGTGAGGTATTACTCCGGCCTCAGGTACGGCCGCTACAGCCAGGTCCGGCTGGACGGCACCAGCGCGCGGCTTTCGCACCTGGAGATCCCGGCCGGCATAGAGCTGGCGCTTATACCCCTGGGCACGCCGCATACCCGCTATGTCCTGATAAGGGGAGGAGTATCGCTGCATAATTTCTACGGCGCAAGGAAAGCCGAGTTCGGCGAGCCCCTGCTGGGCTGGCGCAACGCCTGGAACCTTGGACTGGGTTATGAGTGGCAATTCCCCGATTCGAACTGGCGCGCCAATGTCACGGCCGAGGGCTACAGGTCCTTCTCGGGCCGGAGCCCGCAGTTCCACGGCCTCGGCCTGGCCGCTTCGCTCGTCCGCACCTTCTGAGCCGTAACCACAAAAAAAGAAAGCCCGGGGAGAGCCCCGGGCTTTCTTTTTTGCCGCGCCGCGCTCAGTGTATGCCGTGCATCCACTTGCGCAGCTTGGGGGTGATGAGTACCAGCAGTACGGCCGCGCCCAGGGCGGTGGCCGTGGGGATCATGAAGAAATGGACGTGGTTTATCGTGTCGTAGTTGCCGGCGAAAAAGCCTCCGACGAAGCCGGCCGCCACGCTGGAAAGGAACCAGACTCCCATCATGAGCGAGCCGAACTGCACCGGGGCCAGCTTGGTGACCAGAGAGAGGCCTACCGGCGAGAGGCAAAGTTCCCCGAGCGTATGGAAGAAATAGGCAGCGACAAGCCAGAGCATGCTGACCGGCCCGCTCTGCTGATAGGCGGCGGCGGCCGCTATCATGACCACGAAGCCTATCGCCAGCAGTCCCAGGCCCATGGCGAACTTTATGGGGCTGGAGGGTTCCCGGTTCTTTTCCGCCAGGTTTATCCACATGTTGGAGAAGAGGGGGGCGAGGAGCACGATGAAAAGCGGGTTGAGCGACTGGAAGTACCCCGCCGGCATCTCCCATCTCCAGCCGAAGATGTTTATCCACCTGTCGGTCTCGCGGTCGGCGAACAGGGTCAGCGAACTGCCGGCCTGCTCAAAGGCCGACCAGAAAAAGATGGTGAAGAAGACCATTATGAATATCACAGCGAGCCGCTGTTTCTCTACGTGCGTCAGGTTGGATTTTTCCGGCTTCGACGCGTATGCGTAGACCAGGCCGATGGCGACCAGCAGCGCGGCCGTCGAGTACAGCCAGCCCGGGATCATGCCCTTTATGTCCGTGCCGTTGACCTGCATGGCGCTGAGTATAAGGAACCCGGTCATGGCGGCCACCAGCGTTATCGGAACCCAGTAGTCGGTCTTCGGCGCGGCCGGTTTCATGCACTTGTCCCCCAGCAGCGCCTTGTTCCCCCACAGGTACATCGCCAGCCCGATGACCATTCCTACGCCGGCGGCGCCGAAGCCCCAGTGCCAGCCGACCTTTTCTCCGAGGGTGCTGCAGACCAGCGGGGAGAACATGGCGCCCAGGTTGATGCCCATGTAGAAGATGGTGAAACCGGCGTCCCTGCGCGGATCGTTCTGCTCGTAGAGTGAGCCGACCACGGTTGAAATATTGGGCTTGAAGAAGCCGTTGCCCAGTATCAGCAGTATCATCGCGCCGAAGAAGAAGGGGACCGGCGGGAAGGCCATGGCGAAGTGGCCCAGGGCCATAAGGGTGCCGCCCACGACTATGGCCTTGCGCTGGCCCATGTAGCGGTCGGCTATGTAGCCGCCCAGGAGCGGGGTGAGGTAGACGAGGCCGGTGTACCAGCCGTAGACCTGCCCGGCCTTTTCGGTGGAGAAGTCCAGCGCCTTTATCATGTAAAGCACCAGCAGCGCGCGCATTCCGTAGTAGGAGAACCTCTCCCACATCTCCACGAAAAAGAGCAGGAAAAGGCCTTTAGGATGGTTTTTGTGGATGCTCATATCTCTCCGTAATCGGTATAATATTACGGTAGATAATATAAATTTTCAGACTGTCATGCGAAAAATTTTATTTACGGCGATTCTTTCTTTCATTCCAGGGCTGCTTTTCGCGCAGGCCCCGGAGCCTTCGATAAGGGACCTCTCCACTCCCGAACTGTTTTCCGTTTTCCTCGGCGAACTGCGCGCGGGCGCCGCGGCGGAGGCCGCCAGAAAAAAGCAGCCTCCGTCGGAGGAGGCCAGGAATTTCCGCCGCAGGGTCCTGCCGGCCTTCAACAAGGCGACGGGCCGCGGCCTCACCTGGACCAGCTTCATGATGCTGCACCCGGAGCGGGCGGCCGCGGTTTTTACCGAGGAGATAGCCATAAGCAGTTCCTCGGCGGACGCTTACCTGAAGCGCGGCACCGCCTACAAGAACATGCGCGATTACGCTGCGGCGCTCTCGGACCTCTCCGCTTCCCTGGCGATAGCCCCGGAACTGGAGAAAGGCTACGCCGTTTACCAGAGAGCCCTGGTGCACCGCCTGCTGGCCCGCCAGGCGCCCGCCGGAGAGAAGGACGGGCATAACGCGAACGCCTTTATCGATTTCGAAGAGCGGCTCAGGCTGGACCCGGAGGACGGGTATTCCTACCAGGGCAGGGGTGAATTGCGCTTTGAGAAAGGCCAGTTGAAGGAAGCCGCGGCCGATTACGCCAAATTTTTCGAGCTCTGCCCCGATAAGAGCTACGCGGACCTGGTGGCACGAGGGGATGTCTGCCGTGAATTGGCGTTAAAAAATATGGCCCCCAAGGGCTGCAGGCCCAAAAAGTTCTTTGAAAAGCTCTCGCAATAATTATATTTATAAATAATTTATAAATATATACCTGTATTCGCCCCTGTTCCGGAAGAGGGACGGGGCCTGTCCGCAGGGCTGCTGGCGGGTGCCGGGCGGGGGCGTACTTCCCTGGTCGCGGTTGTGCCGCGACGGTTCAGCGGCGGCTTGGCGGCGCTCCGTAAAATCGCGCGCCGCGCGGGCCGGGAAAAAAGGAAAAAATTTTCCCAAAAAAATATTTGACAAGAAAAAAATTTTTGCTATAATATCCGTGTTGTCGGAAACCGCGGTACCAAAAACGGGCAGTCTCGATCTTTCAAAACGGCGCAGGAAACGCGCCACAAAAAAATAAAAAACCTTGAAGCGTCAGCTTCAACAAGACGGTTCCTCCGACGAGAAAAAAAACAGTTGACAAGATTCGCCCGAGTTTGGTAAGATATAAACACAGTCGCGGTTCACGCTGCGACAAGCCAAATCACCCGTACCTGTGAAGTACGAAAACAGGAAAGGGTTTGTTCTCTGAAAAATTATGTATGAATGGGCACCCTGAAGCGGAGCTTCAGCGGAAAGCCTGATCGCAGAGCGGCGCGAGCCGGTCGGAGGTCGGGCCAGAAACTGAGACTTCGTAGAATGGTGTATTAAAAAAAACCAATGGTGTTAAAACCTTGCACCGTTCGAAAGAACAGTGCAATGAAAGTAAGAGCCAATAGAGCGCTCCGTGAACTGCTAATGGTAAATAGCGATGTTTGCTATGAGCTGTCTGCGGATTTCAATGGAGAGTTTGATCCTGGCTCAGAGTTAACGCTGGCGGCGCGCCTAACACATGCAAGTCGAGCGAGGGTCTGTACGACCTAGCGGCAGACGGGTGAGTAATACGTAGACAATCTGCCCTTGAATGGAAGATAACCCGGCGAAAGTCGAGCTAATATTCCATATAATCCCGAGGAGGCATCTTCTTGGGATGAAAGCAGCAATGCGTTCAAGGAGGAGTCTGCGGCCTATCAGCTAGTTGGCGGGGTAATGGCCCACCAAGGCTTTGACGGGTAGCCGATCTAAAAGGATGACCGGCCACAAGGGCACTGAGACACGGGCCCTACTCCTACGGGAGGCAGCAGTGGGGAATTTTGGACAATGGGGGAAACCCTGATCCAGCGACGCCGCGTGGAGGACGAAGGTCTTCGGATTGTAAACTCCTTTTGCAGGGGACGAAATAAATGACGGTACCCTGCGAATAAGCCACGGCTAACTACGTGCCAGCAGCCGCGGTAATACGTAGGTGGCGAGCGTTACTCGGAATTACTAGGCGTAAAGCGCGTGTAGGCGGGAGCCTAAGTCTGCGGTTAAATTTCACAGCCTAACTGTGAACTGTCCGCGGAAACTGGGTTTCTTGAGTGAGGTAGAGGGAACCGGAATTCCAGGTGTAGCGGTAAAATGCGTAGATATCTGGAAGAACGCCCAAGGCGAAGGCAGGTTCCTGGGCCTTTACTGACGCTGAGACGCGAAAGCTAGGGGAGCAAACAGGATTAGATACCCTGGTAGTCCTAGCCGTAAACGATGTAGACCAGGTGTGGGAGGTATCGACCCCTTCCGTGCCGACGCTAACGCATTAAGTCTACCGCCTGGGGAGTACGGCCGCAAGGTTAAAACTCAAAGGAATTGACGGGGGCCCGCACA
>JAVHLJ010000089.1 GCA_031082205.1 Elusimicrobiales bacterium | reverse complement strand
CCAATATATGCTTTTGGGCAGGGGAAGGTGTAAACGAACTGCCTGAATAGCTCTTATCGCGTAGGACTTTGGTCCTATATCCGGCATAGGCCTCCCGCCCTTACCCCCCGGCTTCCCCGGGGGGTATACTTTTAATAGTTATCCCGACTTAGGCAGCAAAGGAAACCTATGTTGAAGACCTCCATCGCCTGTCTCTTGTTGATCCCGTCGCTGGCTTTTTCCGCTCCCGACCTCTCTAACCCGCTGCCCAACTGGGTCGATCCGGCCAGGGAAGCGCCCGTCCCGTCGGATAAGATATTCGTAAACCGTCTCCGCACCCCCACCCCTTCCGGATTCCGCATACCGGCCGAGTACGAGCCCGTCGGCGCCGTGGTGCTGGGCTGGGCCGGCTACACCGACATGCTCTCTTCCGTCGCCCGCGCCGCCGCCGGCGCCGGCGCCAATGTGCTGGCCGTCTGGGGCCCGCAGTCGGTATCCGGCGTGCCCGCCGAGCGCTATACGCCGGTCGACATCTCCATCGATACGGTCTGGGTGCGCGATTACGGCCCGTTCGGCCTGACCGGCCCCGGCCGGCTGGGCATAGTGGATTCCATCTACCGCCATTACAATTACAGGCCCGACGACGACGCCCTGCCGGTCAACCTGGGCCGCGCCATGAGCGTGGACGTGTTCGGCGTGCCGGTGATACTGGACGGCGGGAACATCATGTTCGACAGCCACGGCAACCTGTTCATGACAAAGCGCACCTACCTGTGGAACTCGAACATGAGCCAGGAGCGGGTGGACGCGGCGCTCAAGGAATACTTCAAGGTCAAGAACGTGTACGCCTTCGACTACGCGGGCTATCCCGGCCAGCCGCGCGACGGTACGGGCCATATAGACATGTTCATGAAACTGCTCAACGATAATACCGTGCTGATAGCGCTGGCCGATACAGAGCCGCACAAGTCCAATTCAGAGAAGGCGCTGGCCTGGTTCAAGGGCCGCCAGGCGCCCGACGGCCGGCCCTACAAGGTCATTACGGTCAAAGGCTGGGAGACTTACGGCACCTGGTACACCTATACCAATTCGCTGATCGTCAACAACACGGTCATCATGCCCTCCTACCGCGGCAAAGCGGCCGAGGAGGCCGCGGCCATTGCGGCCTACAAGGAGGGGATGCCGGGCGTGAACGTGGTGCCGGTCAACTCCGATTCCAGCATACGCGCCGGCGGCTCCATACACTGCGTGACGCAGACGATACCGGTGCTGCCGGGCAGGACGGACGCCGCGGACTATGCCGGCGCGGTGAGGGAATCCTCCGCCCCGGTTTCCCCGGCCATGGACCAGCTCGTAGAGATGTCGTCCAAGTAATTTTCTCCCTCCTCTCATCAAAAAGGCCCCTCCCCGGGGCCTTTTTTAGTGTGGAGGATCATTCTGCCGGCGTGCCCCCGCCTTAATAGGGGAACATTGGGGGTGGCGGCGGATTCGCGGAGAAAAACCCTTCGGAGCCGCGAGCTTACGGAGTCCGCGCCGCAGCTAGCCGGTGGAATCGCTATCCTGCGGAAGCGGAGGTGCGGACGAGCGCTCGCGGCGAGAACGGGAAGCGCGCGTACGGTGTACGCGACGCTGTTTTTTCGAAGCGAACCGCCGACAGGACCCCCATGTTTGTTCCTTGAAAGCGGGGGCGTTAGGGGAAATAAAAAGC
>JAVHLJ010000088.1 GCA_031082205.1 Elusimicrobiales bacterium | reverse complement strand
ACACCGGAGGATTGCAGGCTGAAAAGTGTAAACGATCTACCTGATTACATCAGCGCGGTCAAGTCCTGGCGGCCCGCTCCTGGTTCTCCCAGGGGCCGAAGGCCCGCCCGGTGGACGAGAGCGAACTGATGAACTTCCGTGTCCGCGGCGTGATGGCCGGCGGTTCGCTGCCGGCCAGCGGGGTGCCGGGCAGCGGCATGAAGGAATGGGCGTGGACTTTGGCCCCCAGCGGCAGCAGCGTCTCTATGAGGGCTATGGTCGCCTCTTCGTCCGCCGGCGTCTCGCCGGGGAGGCCGAAGATGAAATCTACGACCGGTCTTACGCCGCTCGCGTAGCAGAGGCGGGCGGCGCGCAGCACGGCGCCGGCGTCATGGCCGCGGCCGAGTTTTTCCAGCAGCCGGTCGCTGCCGGTCTGCGCCCCTATCACCAGCGCCCGGTTGTCGGCGTAGGCCTTGAGCAGCATGAGGGTCTCGGGCGTGACGTGGTCGGGCCGCACCTCGGACGGGAAAGAGCCGAAGAAGATGCGTCCGCCGGGGCCGGCCGCCCCGCGCGCCGTCTTCAGCAGGTCCTCCAGCGCGGTCAGGTCGAGTTTCTTCCCGTCGGCCGAACCGTAGGAGAAGGCGTCGGGGCTTATGAACCGGTGGTCGCGCATCTCCATGGAACTCATCTTTTCAAGCCAGTCCCGGACCTTGTCGACGGAACGGTGGCGCTGGCCCGCGCCGAAGAGGAAGGAGGTCTGGCAGTACGCGCAGGCGTAGGGGCAGCCGCGGGTTATCTCCACCGGCGCGAACCGTCCCCACCGAAGCGAGCCGGGCGGGAAGGCGTCGAGGTCGGCGGGAGAGGAGGGCGTTATTACCCTGCCGTCGGGGATATCCCCCCGGCCCAGCGAGCGGATGAATTCCGGCAGCGTGACCTCGGCCTCCCCGCGGAAGACATAATCGAAACCGGCCTCGAGCGCGCCGCCCGGGTCGCCCGACGGGTGCGGTCCGCCGGCGATAAGTACGACCCGTTTTCCGAAGGTTTCACCCAGCGCCGCGGCCGCCGAGGCTGCGGCGGGGGCGGACATCGTGGAGAAGGACAGGGCGGCGACGGCCGTCTCGCCGGCGGCCAGCGCGGCGGCGGTCTCGAACAGCATCGAAGGGACGTCGTCGGCGAAGCGGACGCTGAAACCTTCGGCCGGCAGCGATTCCAGCGCGCCGGAGAGGGCCGCCAGGCTGTATATGTTCTCCCTGGCCGAGAGAAAGATAAGGGTGACCGGCTTCATTCTTCCGCCGGCGGGTCGCGGTCTTCCGCCTCCTCCCCGTCGTCGCCGTGAGCGGGCCGGCGGCGGTCGGCCCGGTCCTTCAGCCTGCAATAGGCGATGGCAGCGGAGCAGTTGAGCCAGGGGATGAAGACGAAATTCTTGAGCGCGTGGCCGGCCACGTCCCAGAAGCCCGTCTTGATCGTCAGCGACGGGTCCTTGACCGAACCGAGGTCGAGCATCGACGGGGCGAATACCTCGATGAGCACCATCAGCCCGAGCACCGGGAACAGGTCGGTCCGGTGCCCCTCCGTTATCGCGGCGCTGCGCAGGAAGCAGTCCCTGACCGGCAGGTCTTCGTCCACCAGAGCGTATTCGCCGAAAGAGTAGGCCAGCATGATGAGGATGCCCGGCACTATCAGCAGCATGAACCCGCCCAGCAGCATCATCGAGAATATTAGAGTGAAGGCCAGGGCCCTGAAATAGATGGAGAAGCCGTAGAAGAGGTCGCGCAGGGAGGCCCGGCCGCGCGCGGACTTTATGTAGAAAAGGGCGACGCCGGCCTCGACGGGTATTATGACCGCGGCCATCCACGCGTAACCCGGCCAGACGCTGCCGGATCTGTCGGCGAGGAAATAGACCGGTATCGAGAGGACCGGCACGGCCAGTATGGCCGGGACCAGCCCGGGCAGCATGCCCGTGTAGAAATCCCAGCCGTCGGCCAGCCAGGCCAGGCCGCTGTTGCCGCGGCCGCGGCCCGCCGGAAGGTTGTCGGGCTTTTCCATGCCGGGTAATTCTAATAAATACGGAACGCCCGTGACAGCGTGCGCAGGAATAAATAGAATGGGGATATGAAGATCCTTAAATCGATAGCCGCCTGCTCGCTTTTTATGCTTTCCTCCACGCCCGCCTCCCCGGAGATCACCGCCGGCGGGGTGAAGCTCCTGGACAAGCCCGGCGGCAAGGTCATGGCGAAGCTCAGGAAGAACACCTTCGTCGAATGCGCCCCGGCCTCGGGCGGCTGGCATCTGACCGGCCTGGTCTCTCTGGTAGACAAGGGCGATTATAATCCGTTCACCGGAATAATACGCGCGAAGAGCCCCCTCCATGACGAAGCGGGGGTCAAGGTGGGCGAAGTCCTCTCGGATGTACGGGCCTGGCTTATAGAAGAGAAGAGCGGCCGCGCCATGATGAGCTTCACGGGCTTTCTGAAGGAGGGCCAGATCCGCCGGGATTCACGGGCCGAGTACGCCCTGTCCAAGCTCGTGGAGAGCGCGAGGCGCGGAATCACGCAGGGCGATCTCCGGGAACATTTCGAGAATTTCCCGTACGAGGCCTGGGCGGGCAAGGGATCGCTGCGCAGCTGGATGCTGAAGGACCACTGGATGGGCAGGGCGGCGCCCGGGCCCAGGATCATCCTTGTCTTCGACGGAGAGAGACTGAGCGCCGCCATACATTCCCGGCCGCTGGACACCCGTAAGTTCAGGCCGGGCGAGGGTCCGCGCGGCTATCACCTGACCTGGTTCGAGGGCATGCCCGAGACCGCCAAGGCCCGCTTCCGCGACTTCTACTACCCCCTCGTCGAGAAATAGGAACAACTATGCCGGGGGCATGCCGGCCTGACAGCCCGCGGGGTACGGACTCGCGCGCATAGCGCGTCGGTCCTCGGCTCTCG
>JAVHLJ010000087.1 GCA_031082205.1 Elusimicrobiales bacterium | reverse complement strand
CGCAGGCGGAAATGGCCCAACCCGCTGACGGACAGGCTGATAATCAATTTCCGGGCCCTGCTGAAGAAGTGGACTTCATTGCGGGTTCTATAATGAAGTGCAGCACCTGGGAACCCGTCCGACATGCCTTGCCACTCACCGAAACCAGACCGCCTTTTTGCAGTGAAAGCGCAGCACCCTGAACCTCAAGCCAGTTCCGGCCGCCACGCATCAAAAACCCTGATGCAAACACCAGCCACTTCTGATTTGCAGAAGTAGGGGACAGTTTCCGTTAGCCTGAATCCTGCAGTTGGCAGTAGTTTTCACAGGCAACTCGGGCGGACATAATTATTCCGCAGGATTCCCCGCGAAGCGGGCGGAGGGCCAAGCGCTGTGCGCGCCGGGCCCGACGAGGTGCATGCCTCCCGAAGGGCGCCCGCTATGCGGGCGGAAAATTTCAACTGAAATTTCCAGGCTAGCGCCCAGACAGGGGCCGATTGGGTCCATGGTGTGAGATTTTACATGGGGCGATGTGGCCGGTGTTGCGGGCCGAGCCGGGGTCTGAGACCTCGAATCTTTGCTATAATAATTCCAGGTTGGCCGGGTGGAAGCCGCTTAGCGGAGGCCGCCGGGCAGGCCGGGCAGAAAAGGGCCCGGCTTTTTTATTTTATGCTCACGACTTATTCAAAACTGGTAAAGAACCGCTATTTCACCCTGTCCCTCGCTTTCCTTATAAACGCGGCACTGGGATCCGTGTACTCCTACGGAGTCTTCCGTTCGGGGCTGGAAAAGCACTGGGGAATCGGGGCTTTCGAAAGCGGCCTCCCCTACACGGTCTTCCTGGCTTTCTTCGCCATCACCATGCCTTTCGGGGGCGCGCTGATAGAAAGGACCGGGGAGAGAAGGGCTATACTAATCGGCGCGGCCGTGCTGGGGACGGGCTGGATACTGGCCGGATTCTCTGGCGATATCCGGTCCCTGGCCGCTTTCTACGGAGTGCTCGGCGGGGGAGGTGTGGGCCTGGCCTACGGAGCCCCGCTGAGCCTGGCGCTGAAACTCTTCCCCGACCGCAAGGGGCTGGCCATGGGCGTTACGCTGGCCGGATTCGGACTTTCGCCGATGTTCAGCGCGCCGCTGATACGCAAAGCCGTCGCAATGGCCGGGCCGGTGGAGTCTTTCGCCTGGGCGGGAGCTATTCTCGCCGGCACCGTCGTCCTGCTCTCGCTTTTCCTGAGGCGCCCTCCCGCCCATCCGCATGCCCATACCGCCCAAGGCATGGCGGCGCTGCCCGACCATGATTACGACACCCGCGAAATGCTCCGTTCGCCCAGATTTTACGCGCTCTGGGTCTCTTTCGCCGCGGCCTGCGCCATAGGGCTTTCCGTAGTCGGCATAACCCCGTCCTTCGCCATCGAGGTCGTCGGCATCAGTCCGGCGGGCGCCACGGCGGTCCTGATGATATTATCCGCCTTCAACGCGCTCGGGCGCCCTGCCTTCGGCTACCTTTCCGACCGCGTCGGCCCCGGGGCCGCCGGCGCGTTCTCCTTCGTCCTGATATTCTGCGCCGCGGCGGCGCTCTACGTCTTTCCCGCATCGCGCTGGACTTTCGCCGCGGCCTTCGCCCTGCTTTGGCTCAATCTCGGCGCCTGGCTTGCCGTCGCCCCCGCGGCCACGGCCTTCTTCTTCGGCTTAGCGCATCAGCCCAGGAATTACGGGATAGTCTATACTGCCTATGGCGCGGGAGCCATCGCCGGGGTTTCCCTGGCCTCCCATATAAAGGAAACCACCGGCTCCTATTCCTCGATCCTCGCGCCAATGGCGGCCGCGGCGCTGTTTATGGCGGTTTTTTCCTATTTTTCGCTAAGGAAGGCGCGGGAAAATACGCGCAAGGAGCGCGTGCACTACACCCGCTTGGAAAGGAAAGCCGCCGGGCAGCGGTAGCGGGCGGCGGAACGCTACTGGAGCTGGGACAGGTCGGCTACACCCTCGACCAGGCTGACCAGCGACTTTATCAGGTTGAGCCTGTTGTCGCGCACTTTCGGGTCCTCTGCCATGACCATGACTTTGTCGAAGAAGTTGTCCAGGCTGGGCTTTATCGCCAGCAGCTCGGAGAGGCCCCTGGCGTAATCGCGCGCCGCGACGTGCTCCCTCAGCCTGCCTCCCATGCCCTTGATATCGCAGTAGAGGGCCCTCTCCTCGTCCTTCTCGAAAGCCCCCTCGTCGGGCGAGCCGCTCAGGGGGGTTTTGGACTGCTTCAGTATGTTCCTGGCGCGTTTGAAAGCCGCCGCGATGCCGGAGAAGTCCGGGTTGGAGCGCAGCGAGTTTATGCCCGCTATGCGCGCGCGGCAGTCGAGCAGATCGCCGCCGCGCATGAAGAACTCGCGCACGGCCTTAATCTCGTCGAAACGCAGGCCTTCCTCGGCGAAGACGGCTTCGGCGCGCTGCCAGATGAAGTCCAGCAGCGGCCCGGGCTCGCGCGACGCGGCCGCGGGCGGGAGCGCGGCGAAGGCCTCGGCGACGGCGGCGCGCAGGTCCATCCTCAGCCCTTTTTCCAGCACTATGCGCACCGCGCCCAGCGCCTGGCGGCGCAGGCCGTGCGGGTCCTCGCTGCCCGAGGGGATCTGGCCGGTGGCGAAATCGGCGGCCAGCGTGTCCAGCTTGCCGGCAAGCGACACAAGGCAGCCCTCGACCGAGGACGGCAGCGGCGACTTCGCCGACAGCGGCCAGTAGAACTCGCCCACCGCCCGCGCCGCGGTCTCCCGGAGTCCGGCGCCCGCGGCGTAATAGCCGCCGATGGTCCCCTGCAGCTCGGGGAATTCGCCGACGAGACCGCTGACCAGGTCGGAATAGACGTGCCTGGCGGCGGCCGCGGCGTCCTCCGCGCTGACTTCCCGCGAGCGGGAGCAGAGCCAGGCGGAGAGCTTCTCCACCCGGGCGGCCTTGTCGGCCATGGTGCCAAGCTTCGCCTGGAAAGTCACGGCCTTCAGTTTTTCATTGAACTCCGCCAGCGGCACGGCCCGGTCGCGGGCATAGAAGAAGATGGCGTCGCGGAAGCGGGCCTCGAGCACGTTGCGGAAGCCCTCCTCCACGTTGCGCTGACCGCGCGAAACGCCGTCGCGTATGCCGACGAAATAGGGCTGAAGGCGTCCGTTTGAGTCGGACACGGTGAAGAACTTCAGCTGCTTCTTCATGACCAGGTGCACCAGTTCGGAGGGGAGCTTGAGGAAATCCTGCGAATATTCTGTAGGAAACATAAGCCTGATTATCGACAGTCCCCCTCGATTTTTCCCCTTCC
>JAVHLJ010000086.1 GCA_031082205.1 Elusimicrobiales bacterium | reverse complement strand
GGACCATGACATTTCTACTTGCCGCAACCATGACATTTTAAAAAAATCGCTACACCCCTGTCCCGCCCTATTGCCACCCCTCGCCCTTTTTATTAGAATTCCGTAGCTGGCGCCGCCGCCAGAAGCGCATTTTTTCCATAAGGGGTCTTAAATGGCTAACGAAACCAAGAAGCATACCAAGGAAGAGCTCCTGGCCAAGGCCAACAAGCCGGCCGAGGACTCGATGAAGCTGCATCCTTTCTATAAGGGCAAGGTCGAAGTCACGCCCAAGTCCTGCATCCGGAACATCGACGACTTCGCCATCTGGTACACGCCAGGCGTCGCCGCGGTCTGCAAGGACATACACAAGAACCCCGAGAAGGTCTACGAGCACACCAACAAGGGCAATATGGTGGCCGTGGTCTCGGACGGCACCCGCGTCCTGGGCCTGGGCGATATCGGCCCCGAGGCCGGCCTGCCCGTCATGGAGGGCAAGGGCCTGCTGTTCAAGTACCTCGGCGGCGTGGACGCCTTCCCCATCTGCCTCGACACCAAGGACCCCAAGGAGATAGTGCGAATCGTGCAGTGCCTGGCCCCCTCCTTCGGCGGCATCAACCTCGAGGACATAGCCCAGCCCAAGTGCTTCGACATACTCGACGACCTGCGCGCGACGATGAAGATCCCGGTCTGGCACGACGACCAGCAGGGCACGGCCACGGTCTGCCTGGCGGGCCTGATCAACTCGCTCAAGATAGTCGGAAAGAAGATACAGGACGTGAAGATAGTGCTCTTCGGGGCCGGCGCGGCCAATATCCGCATCGGCACGCTCTACATGCACTACGGCGCCAAACCCGAGAACCTGATATTCGTGGATTCCAAGGGCACGCTGCACAAGGGCCGCGCGGACCTGCAGAGCCACCGCGAGAAATGGCACATGTGCCAGATCACCAACGGCAGGCAGATAGCCGGCAAGCTGGAGGACGCGCTCAAGGGCGCCGACGTGCTCAGCGCCGCCTCCACCTGCGGCCCCGACCTGATAAAGAAGGAATGGATAGCCTCGATGAACAAGGACTCCATCTGCTTCCTGACGGCCAACCCGATACCGGAGATGTGGCCCTGGGACGCCAAGGAGGCCGGCGCGCGCGTGGTGGCCACGGGCCGCTCGGACTTCGAGAACCAGGTCAACAACTCTCTGGGTTTCCCCGGCATCTTCCGCGGCGCCCTGGACGTGCAGGCCAAGACCATCACCGACGAGATGTGCGTGGCCGCGGCCGAGGCGCTGGCGGGCTACGCCGAGCGCAAGGGGATGAGCGAAACCTATATCCTCCCCCACATGGACGAGCCGGACGTCTTCATCGACGAGGCCGTGGCCGTGGGCCTCAAGGCGATAGAACAGGGGATAGCGCGGAAGAAGCTGACCGAGAAGGAACTGCGGGCGAGCGCCGAGTTCTACATCCGCCGCGCCCAGAAGGACGTGGAAGTGCGCCAGAAGAACGGCATCGTCAAGCTGCCGTAACCTTCCCCCTCCCCAAACAAAAGAGCCCGGGCCTCCCCCGGGCTCTTTTTACTTTATGCGGAGAACTATTCCGGGGGCATGGTGCCCCGGGTTGTTTTCTTATCCCGGGAGTGACCAGGCGAAGTAATAGCCGGTAATATTCCAGAAGTAGTGGATCAATATCGGAACGGCCAGTGTGCCTCCGAATTCATAAGAGGCCGAGAGGACAATGCCGCGCAAGAAAAACCAACTGAACGCCCAGAGCGGCGGACTCGCAAAAAATCCGTACTTCCCCGAAAACAGCGGCGCAAAAGTATTGACGCCGTAATGCATCAGGGCAAAGAATACCGAGTAAATTAAGACAGCCGCCGGAATGCGGACCTTTTTCTTCAGGGCCAGATAAATAAGCCCGCATCCGGTGAGTTCCTCTATGAAAGGCCCTATCATCAGAGTCCCCAGCGCAAAACTAAAATCGTTCGCGGTGGTCAGCCAGCCGAATAACGCATTGCGCTGGATATACGACATTCCGAAAACGGCCGACGGAACCTTCTCGGACGCTTGCGAGGCGAAATAGATGGCCGAAGTCGCATAAGATATCAGGAACATGCCGGATATTCCGGCGACAAGGGCTGCTCCGGTGCGCCACCCCCTTGCATTTCCCCAGCTTTCTTTAAAAGATATCCCGAGCGACCTGGCGCCCACGATAAACACGCTAAGGAGCAGTAAAGTTCGCAGCAGGGTAGAGAGTATCGTGATATAGGCCCAAGGCAGTCGTGTCCCAAAACCCAGGATCAGTTTGTCCAGTGTGGTCGCGCAGAGGAACGCCACACTGCCGGACGCCAGTATAAGGGCTCCGGCGATCGCTATTCGTGTCCAGGACGTTTCCCCCTCCGCGGCCAGAGTGGCCGCGGAGGAATTCCTGTCCGACACATTTTTGTCCGTTCGATGTTCTCTCATTATGGGCGCGGGTACGGCGGGAGATTCTCTATCAGAAACCCTGAGCCGTAGCAGGCCGAGTCGCTTTGTACACAGCTATTGTCGGACGATGTCGATACTACGACTGTCCCGGAAGATTCGCTGACACTTACAACGGTGTTAGTGGAGGCGGAGTGTTGTGGCGTGTTAGGTTGCTGCTGTCCGGTGTTTTCGGAAGGGGTGAATATATCCGTAATGAAATTTACTACGGTATCAAGGTCTTCTCCGTAATTATCGAAGTATCCGCCGAAGGGGCCGGTCTTTCTGCCCGCCAGGCCGATGGCCAATGCGGCCACGGCCAGCCCTGCGGTTCCGATAGGCAACTGACTTTTGCCGTTCTGTTCCCCAACTGGGCCGTAAGGCATTGGCGGAACTTTCCCGGGTATGACGACCTTTGCCGGCGCGGCCGTATAAATATCCGCGGACGGAGCTGGTTTCTCCTCCGGGCCGGCCGGAGCGGCATAGACCGCATACGACTCCCGCTCTTTTTTCGTCAGGCCACCGGTGTAAAAGCTATCCAGAATTTTGCCGGCTTCTCCTAAATCCTTGTCCATATCTATGGCGGATATTTTAGCACTTGTCTCCGTAAGGGAGCCGATCGTATCCATGCCTTCGGCGCGAGCGCTCGTTCCGCAGAAAAATACAACCGTCAGTATTCCGGCTATTATCCCGGGTTTACCGTTCATTGTTCCTCCCTTTTCACCTAAACAAAAAAGGGAAAGCGATTGGAATTCGCTTTCCCTGGATACACCCGATTATGGTCGGGTCGTGGATACCCCGGGGCCGATTCCCCGAGTTACAAGGATGCTTCGACTGCGAATATAGCATAGCGCGCAAGGATTGACCGGCCAAGGGCATAAAGGACCACCGCCGCGGGCCCAAAGGTCCTAATTGCGGAGAGCTATTCAGGCAGTTCGTTTACACCTTCCCCTGCCCAAAAGCATATATTG
>JAVHLJ010000085.1 GCA_031082205.1 Elusimicrobiales bacterium | reverse complement strand
GACCTCGGGATGCTGCGCAAAGTAGGTTCGAATTTCATCCTGAAAGGACCGCCAACAAAACCCCGAAAGGGGTTTTGTAATTTACGGGGGAGAAGCGGGCCCCAAAACCCCTCACAATTAAATATACTGTCCCCAGAACATGCGGCGCTTACACTTCCCGATCGCCATATTCCTGGGGGCTTTCCTGCTTTTCCAGGTGCAGCCGATGCTGGCCAAGGCCATACTGCCCTGGTTCGGCGGCGCGCAGGCGGTGTGGACCACCTGCATGCTCTTCTTCCAGGTCCTGCTGCTCGGCGGCTATCTCTACGCGCATCTGATCACGACCAGGCTGAGGCCCGGCGCGCAGGTGGCTTTGCACTTCTCGCTGCTGCTGGCCAGCCTCATATTCATACGCGTACTGCCGTCGGACTCATGGCGGCCCCTGAACAGCGAAGCGCCGGCTCTCAAGATACTGCTGCTGCTGGCGGCCAATGTCGGCCTGCCCTTCTTCGTCCTGTCGGCCACCAGCCCGCTGGTGCAGGCCTGGTACAGGACGGCGGAGCCCGGCCGGTCCCCGTACCGGCTCTACGCTCTTTCCAACACCGGTTCAATGCTGGCGCTGCTCAGCTACCCTTTCCTGGTTGAGCCCTTCCTGGGCCTGAACAAGCAGGCCGGCCTCTGGGGCATCCTTTACATACTTTTCGCGATGACGCTATGGCACGGGGCAAAGGACTACCTGGCGGCCGGCGCCCCGCGGTCCGCCCCCGGCGACGCGGCGACCGGCGCCTCAGCCGGCGGCGCTCCGCGGCCGTCGGCCCCGGAGATCGCCCTCTGGCTGCTGCTCTCGGCCTGCGGGTCCGCGCTGCTGCTGGCCGGCACCGCCCAGCTCACGCAGAACGTGGCCTCCGTCCCTTTCCTCTGGATACTGCCGCTCTCGCTCTACCTGCTCTCGTTCATACTCTGCTTCGAGAGCGACCGCTGGTACTCGCGCGGCAGGTGGATGGCCTACCTCGCTTTCGCCTGCGCCGGCGTCGCTTACCTGCTGCCGGGCTGGATGAAGGCCCCGATGGCGCTGCAGATAGCGATGCACTCCCTTTCCATATTCATCGCCTGCATGGTCTGCCACGGGGAGCTGGCGGCCCGCCGGCCGGCCGCGGGGCACCTTACGCTGTTCTACGTCTCGGTTTCCGCCGGCGGGGCGCTGGGCGGCCTTCTGACCGCGCTGGCGGCGCCCCTCCTGCTGAACGGGCCGTGGGAGTACCATATCGCCTGGGGGGTGCTGGCCGCCGTATCGCTGCTGCTGCTGGCCTCCGGCTCCGACCTGCGCCGCTGGCGCGCGCGGCTGGCCGGCGCCGCGCTGCTGTGCCTCTACGGCGGCTTCGTCTACGCTCTTTACGGCAACTATTCCGACGAGTCGTCCTCCCGCAAAGAAATGCGCCGGAACTTCTACGGCACGCTGCACGTCTACGAGTGGGAGCATTACGGCGCCGCGGCGCTGACCCTGATGCACGGCCAGATAGACCACGGCTTCCAGTTCCTCGAAGGCGATCCGCGCAGGAACAAGCCGGTCTCCTACTACGGCCCCGAGTCCGGCGCCGGGGTTGCGTTGCGCGCGCTGCGCCGCAGGGGCGGCGGCCGGGCGAACCTGGAGATGGGTTTCGTCGGGCTGGGGGCCGGCATCATGGCGGCCTGGGGCCGCGCGGGCGACCGCATAACCTTCTACGAGCTCAACCCGCTGGTGACACGCCTGAGCTACGCCTATTTCACCTACCTCGACTCCACTCCCGCCGGCCTGGCCGTGGTCATGGGCGACGCGCGGCTGAGCCTGGAACGCGAGGCCGCCAGGAAGGCGCGCCGGCTGGACCTGCTGGCGCTAGACGCTTTCAGCGGGGACGCCATACCGCTGCACCTGCTGACGCGCGAGGCCTTCGAGGTGTATTTCAGGCGGCTGAAGCCCGACGGCGTGCTCGCCGTGCACGTCTCCAACCGCTTCCTGGACCTGGAGCCGCTGGTGTTCGGGCTGGCGGAGGAGCGCGGACTCGGCGCGGCCGTGATAGACGGCTACGAGGAACGGGAGAGCGGCGCTTCGGCCAGCACCTGGGTGCTTGTAACGGCCGACGAGAATCTGCTCGCGGAGCCGCTGGTGGCCAGGCGGGCGCGCGGGCTCGAGGAAGGCCGCGAACCGCTGGTCTTCACGGACCGCTACAGCAACCTCTTCCGGCTCATCCGCGGCGGCTGGCTGGCCGAGGCGGGCAGCGATTGAATAGCTTAAAGCGGCGGGCGGGGCCCGGCCGCCGCGGAGGAAAAATGAAACGCATATTGACCGCCCTGCTTCTGCTCCAGTCCTGCCCGGCGGCGGCCAGGATGGAGGACCGGACCGAAGAGCTCTACAAAGCCGTGGCCGCAGGGGACCTCAAGGCCGTAAAAGCCATACTCGAAGACAGCGACCAGGACGTCAATGTCGCCTGGGACGAAAATGACACCTCGCCCCTCATGCTTGCCTGCGGGTCCGGGCACGAGGAACTGGCAAGGCTGCTGATAGAGAAAGGGGCCGATATCGCGGCCGTTGACGCGGCCGGCAAGCCCGTCGAAGAATACCTGCTGCCGGCCGACAAGCCGGTCAAAAAAAGGCTTCGCCGCCTGATACACGAGACCGCGGCCGAAAAGAACATCCGCCTTCCCTACGCCTGGCTCACCATTTTGACGCCGGACCCGGCCTCCTCTCCGGCGGTCTCCGCCGCCCCCCAGGTGCTGCCGGCGGCCAACGCGGCCGACGGCAAAAAGGATACGGCCTGGGCGTCCAGGGGGACCGGAGCGGAACTATGGCTTTTCATAAACCCGGGCGCCCCTTCGATAAGGATCCTCAACGGTTACGGGAAAACCCCCGGGCTATTCAAAGCCAATAACCGGGTCAGGAAACTGGCGGTCTCGGTCTGGACGGCCGAACACCTGGACGGCGACGTCACCGAGACGTCTCGCGCCTGGAAGGCGGCCCGCCTCACTCCGGACTCGGTCCTGGAACTCAGGGACGAGGGCGGGCCCCAGGAATTCCCCCTGCCCGCCGGCTGGGAGGAATTGCGCTTTAAACGCGCCGAGGCCGCTTCGGCGCTGATGAAGCGGACCGACCACCGGGGCAGGAAGCGGCTCTACTCCTCCTTCGTGCTCCGCTTCGAGCCGCTCGAGGTATACCGGGGCGACAAGTACAACGACACCTGCGTCTCCGAGATCTCCGCCGGAGGCCGCTGGCTCAACGAAGCGGCCCTGCCGGGCGTCTGGGAACGCCCTTACGGCGGGGACAAGGAAACGGTGTCCCTTTCCACCCCCCAGGAACGGCTCTATTCGCTAAGGAGGGGAGGCAAGACCCTGCAGTCCGGGAATTGGCGCGTGGAGGACGGATCGCTGGTCATGGAGCACGAGGCGGGAACCGTCCGTTACGCGGCTTTCGTGGAGACCAGCGGAGGCGGCAGGTCTCTCCGCATGACCGGCGAAGGCGGGGAAACCCTGATCTACAGGCCGGCGCGCTGAACGATATATGCCCATGAAAATATTTCTTTCCCTGGCGTTCGCCGCGGCGGCCGCGCTGCCGGCGTATTCCGCCGGCGCCGGCCTCTGCCGGGAATTGCGGCTCAGGAGCGCCGAAGTCTTCTTCGACTCCATCGCTTACGAGCTCAGGAAAGACCCGGGAGCCCGCAAATCGCTGGACGGACTCCCGGAGGGAGGACCCGCGCAGCTGCTGGCGGGTCCGGCCGCGGACGACGCCGCGACACAGGCCTCTCTTTTCGACGCGGCCGCCGCGCTGCCCAGGACCGACGGCCTGGCCCCGGAAGCGGCCGAAGCCGTGGCCGCCGCGCTTGCCGAAGCGCGCGCCGCCGACGGCGCTATATAGG
>JAVHLJ010000084.1 GCA_031082205.1 Elusimicrobiales bacterium | reverse complement strand
CTGGCGCGCGTGCACGCCGCGGCCGAAGGCCTGCTCGGCCTGCCGGCCGGCGCGGCCGCGGAGCTCTCCGCGCGTAACGGCGCGGAATTCCTGGGCGGGCTGGCGGAGGGGCGATGAGCGACGAGCGGCTGGCCCGGATAAAGCTGATGCTCGGCGAGGAGGGGCTGTCCCGCCTTAAAAGTTCTTTCGTCGCCGTGGTCGGCCTCGGCGCGGTCGGGAGCTATGTCGTGGAGGGTCTCGCGCGCTCCGGCGTGGGCAGGCTCCGCCTCGTGGATTTCGACGAGGTCCGCGCCAGCAATATAAACCGCCAGCTCTACGCGCTGGGCTCGACCATAGGCCGCCGCAAGGCGGACCTGGCCGCGGAGCGGGTCCTGGACATCAACCCCCGTTGCCGCGCCGAAGCGATGAAGATGTTCGCCGCTCCCGAAACCTTCGCGGAGATACTCTCCGGTCCGCCGGACCTGGTCGTCGACGCCATCGACGCGCTGGGGCCCAAGGTCGGGCTTATCTCGGAGACGCTCAAGGCCGGGATCCCGCTGATCTCGTCGATGGGCGCCGCGCTGCGCACGGACCTTTCCTGCGTCCGCGTAGGCCCTTTTTCGAAGGCCTCGGGCTGCCCGCTGGCCGCGCGCGTCCGCCGGCTGCTGCGCCGGCACGGCCATCCCGGCGATTTCGCCTGCGCCTATTCCACGGAACCGCTCGGAAAACTGCGCACGGGCGCGCGGCTCATGGAGCCGGGCCCGGACTTCTACGAGCGCGGACGCAAGCGCGCCGCGCTGGGCAGCCTGCCCACGCTGACCGGCATTTTCGGCCTGGCCATCGCCAACGAGGCGATAAAGTTCCTCTCCGGTCAGAAGAAAAAATTGATATAGTAGGATTCAACCTGTAGTTCCCGTCATAGGGGGGGAGAACGATGACGAAAAGCACGATGAAACTGTTCTTGACGGCCCTGTTGGCGCTGTCCGCTTACGCGCCCGCCCGGGCCCAGGCCGTTTCGGCCGAGGTGAAGGAGCGGATAAAGGATATACAGGCCGCCATAGCCGAGAAGGGCGCGGCCTGGACGGCCGGCGAGACCGCCGTTTCCGCGCTGCCGCGCGAGGACTGGAAATACCTGGCCGGCCTGAACTTCGAGCCGGTGGACGCTCCGCCGCTTCAGGATTTCTCGGTGGCCTCGGTCCCCTCAGTCTTCGACTGGCGCGACAGCGGGGGGAATTTCGTCACCCCTGCCCGCAACCAGAAGAAATGCGGCTCCTGCTGGGCCTTCGCCATGACCGGGGCGCTCGAATCCTACGGGCTGCTCCAAAAGGGCACGCCCGGACTCGACCTTGACCTTTCGGAACAGGTAATGCTCTCATGCAGCGGCGCCGGATCGTGCAACGGCGGCAGGCTGACGGCCTCCTATCTCCAGCGCACCGGGCTGCCGCTCGAGGAGGTATATCCCTATACCGCCACCGACGGCTCCTGCCAGGCGGCCGGCGACGGCTGGCAGGCCGGCGCGCTGAAGATAGGCGGCTGGGGTTCGGTTGCCAGGAATATCGAGAAGATGAAGGCCGCGCTGCTCAAATACGGGCCGCTGCCCACGGCCATGATGGTCTACGAGGACTTCATGCACTACAAGTCCGGGATCTATTCCTATGTCGAGGGGAAAAGGCTCGGCGGCCACGCGGTGCTGCTGGTCGGCTACAACGACGAGCAGAAATATTTCGTGGTCAAGAACAGCTGGGACAAGGGCTGGGGCGAGGACGGCTTCTTCCGCATCGCCTATTCAGAGGTTTCCAACAGCGTCAGCTTCGGGCTTAGCACCATCGCCTACTGGCCCAAGGCCGGCAAGGGCGGCTACGGCGCGCCCGAGGCGCATCTCCACAAGGCGGACGAGACCTTCGGCCGCGTGGCGCCGATGCTGGAGACCGGCTGGAAATAAGCGGACCATCCCGGCGAATAAAAAAGGCGCGTGACCCGCGCCTTTTTTATTTTCGCCGCGGGCCCTTTCAATCTCCGGGCCGATGGTCCTCGCAGGCGCGGGGTCTGCGGCCCTTCAGTCCGGCTGAAAGGTCTTCCAGCGCCCGCTGCAGGCCTTCCTCTATCACGGGATGATAGAAGGGCATGCCCCTCATCTCTTTCACCGTCATCTTTTTCTCTATTGCCCAGGCTATGAGGTGGGCCAGGTGCTCGGCGCGGGGGCCGAGCATTTCGGCGCCGAGCAGCCGTCCCGAGGCCTTGTCGGCGTAGAGGCGCAGCTTGCCCCGGCCGGCGTTCATTATAAGAGCGCGTCCCTGCTCCGAGAAATCCAGCCCGCCGCAGCAGAAGGTCCCCTTCCCCAGTCCGGACGGGCCTTCGCCTATTACGGCCATCTGCGGGTCGGTGAAGGCTATCGCCAGCGCGCAGCCCCTCTTCCTCCTCTCCACGCGGGGGAAGCGGGCGGCGTTGGCGCCGGCCAGCCGTCCCTCGAACCCGGCTTCGTGCAGCGAGGGCCGGAACGGGTCGGCGTCGCCCGCCAGGAAAATATTGGACCGTCCTATCCGCATGGTCTCCGGGTCGGCCTCCGGCGCCCCTTTGGCGTTCAGCGGGACGCCGGTGTTCTCCAGCCCCAGCCCGTCGAAGTCCGGCCTCTGCCCCGCCGCTATGAGTATCTTCTCGAAAGACGCCGACCTTTTCCCGCCGCGCGCGTCCCTGAACGAGACCCGTATCTTTTTGCCGGCGGGTTCCAGGGTCAGGAGTTCGTGATGAGGGTGGAACTCGAATTCCCCGGAGAAAAATTTTATCGCCTCTTCCCGCAGTTCCTTGTCGGCCAGCGGTCCGGCCAGGCGGTCGAGGCCCAGCAGCGTCACGCGGACGCCGAGGCGCGAGAGCGCCTGCCCCAGTTCCAGGCCGATAAGCCCCGCTCCCGCCACCAGCAGGCTGCCGGGCAGACGCCGCTGTTCGAATATCTCCTCGCGGGTAAGCAGGAATTCCGGGTGGGCGCGATAGGGGGGCGGTACGACGGTGACGCTGCCCGTCGCCATGACGGCGGCCTTGAACTTGTAAGTTCTGCCGCCGGCTTCCAGCGTATGGGGGCCGGTGAAACGGGCCTTCGCCTTTACGAGAAGTTTCTTTTTCAGGAGCTCCCCGTACTCTTCCATCATGCCGCCGACGAACCTGTCGCGCCAGAGACGCACGCGTTTCATGACTTTCGCCCCGTCGACTTTCACGGAGGCCTTTACGCCGAAGACGCCGGCTGTCTCCGCTGAATGCGCGGCCTCGGCGGCCGCTATCAGCAGCTTGGACGGCATGCAGCCGACGCGGGCGCAGGTGGTGCCCAGCGGCCCCGGGTCGAAAGCGAGCGCTTTCGCTCCCGCTTTCATGGCGTGATGCAGCGCGAAAAGCCCGGCCGTGCCGGCCCCTATGACCGCCACGTCGGTCTTGATGACTTTGGACATGAGAACCCCCCTCGGTATTATTCGGACCGCTTCAGCAGGCGGTCCACAAAAGCTTTGGCCGTCCCGGCCGGTATGGCGAAGCCTATGCCGGGATAGGCGCCGGCCGGCGCGTAACTGGCCGCGCTTATGCCAATAACCTCGCCTTTCAGATTGAGCAGCGGCCCGCCGGAATTGCCCGGGTTTATCGCGGCGTCCGTCTGTATCGCTTCCCGGGCCGTTCCGCCGGCCGATCTGAGGATCCGGCGGGGGGACGAGACGACCCCGACGGTGACCGAGCCTTCCATGCCGAGCGCGTTGCCCAGCGCTATGGCCCAGTCGCCGGCCCGCGGCGCGGCGGCGGCGCCGGGCCGGAGAAAGGGAAGCGGCCCGCCGGCGGATACTTTCAGCAGCGCCAGGTCGGCGTCCCGGTCGGAGCCGACCACCTCGGCCCGGAATTCGCGGCCGCCGGGGAGAGTGACCGACGGGGAGGTGCTGCCGCGCACCACGTGTTCATTGGTGAGTATGTAGCCGGCCGGGTCTATCAGCAGGCCGGAGCCGGAGCGTGGATAGGCGGGGGCGGCCTTGCCCGGGACGGCGGAGCCGCTGTCGCGGCCCAGCACCGACTGTCCGAAGAGATCGTCCGGTTCGCCGAAAGGGGGCTCGCCGGACGAGGCCGGGGCTCCCGCGTACACGGAGACCACCGCCGGGGCGGCGGCCGCGGCGGCGGCGGCGAAGTCCTCCTGCAGGGCGGCCGCTCCCGCCGCCGCGGATGCGGCCCCGGCGGTGGTCTCCGTGTACGCGGGAGCCCCGGCCTCGTCCG
>JAVHLJ010000083.1 GCA_031082205.1 Elusimicrobiales bacterium | reverse complement strand
TTTTTACACCTTAGGTCGGCCTAAAAAGTGGTCCAGTTTTTCCCGCCTATTATAGACCTCGCTCGAAGACATGGACGGCTTCGTCCACTTCAAGGACATCGCCATGGCGGGCGTGGACTGCGACCTGGGCAAGGGCCCGTCCGACCTGGCGGCCTTCCGGCGCGACCTCAATTATATCCCCGAGGAGATGAACGTGGAGCGGGCGCTGCGCGAGTTCCAGGAGAAGCGCATGCACGTGGCGCTGGTGAAGAACCAGAAGGGCGAACTGACGGGGCTGCTGACGATGGAGGATATCGTCGAGGAGCTCACCGGCGAGATCCGCGACGAGTTCGAGCAGCCGCCCAAGCTGTTCCTGAGCAATATCCTCTACCGCGAGGGCTGCGTGATGGACCTCCATGAGGGGGAGCGGTTCGACGCGATAAAGTCCGTGCTCGACGCCGCGCACAAGGCGCAGCCGGCGTTCAACAAGGACGAGGCGCTCAAGGCGGTCATCAAGCGCGAGAAGAACTTCTCCACGGCGCTGGGCCACCAGATAGCCTTCCCTCACGCGCGCCTGGAGTCGCTTACCAGGCCGATGCTGGCGGTGGGACGGTCGAAGCAGGGGATCTTCTTCCCGTCGCCGGACAATCAGCCGGTGCGGGTCATTTTCCTCATCCTGACGCCGTTCAACGAGCCCACGCTGCAGCTCAATATACTTTCGCAGCTTTCCTACCTTATCTCCAACCTCACGCTGCGCAAGCGGCTGCTGGCGGCCAATACGGCCGACCAGCTCTTCGACATCTTCAAAGCCTTCGAGAACAAAGTTTTAAAATAATCCGGTAATTCGGGGACACAATACCTGTTTCGGCCGAAATAGGTATTCTGTCCCCCGGTTATTTGCTGAAAAACAAGTTTTTTTTGCGGTTTTTAGCGGCCGTCGAAATTGGTATTGTGTCCCCAATTCTGTAACTGCTCGAGGGTGGAGGATACGGGCTCGGCGGGTTCCGGCGGAACGGCCTTGGCCAGGGGGGCCAGGAAGATGGCGTCGCGCAGGGTTTCCTTGTAGGCGTAGAGCAGGTCGCCGGGGCAGCTGCTGGCGCCGATGTCGCGGTGGCCGAAGAACTCGGCCCTGGGTATGGAGTAGGTCCGGGCTATGTAGGCGCCCACGGCTATCAGCGAGTTCATGGAGGCGAATTCGGGCTGATGCGAGACCGGCGGGTGGTAGTTGCCCAGTACGGATATGCCGATGTTATTGGGGTTCTTGTAGAGGACATGGGCGCCCACTACGCCGACCGGGCGGCCTTCGAATATGGTGCCGAAGGGGTCCACCAGGAAGTGGTAGCCGATATCGTTCCACTTCTTGCCGTTCATGTGATAATCCTGTATGAACAGGACTTCGGCGTAGGCGGCCTGTACGCTGGCCGGCTTGCGCCCGGCGGTGTGGTGGAAGGTTATCCGGGCCGGGGTATGGCCCTCGTAGTCCTCTTTGGGCGGGACGGCGTTCCATTCGGCGCGGCGCACCAGGCGGAAAGGGAGTTCCCGGGGCAGGTATATGGACTGCTCCCTGGGCGAGACGGTGCCGGTGACGTCGGGGCCGTCGCCGCCGCCGGACTTGTCGGCGCCGCCGGCGGCCGCGGTCATGGCCTCGGCTTCGTATATGACCAGGGTATGGGCCGCTTTGACGCCCCTGTTCACGGCCTTGAGGCGTACGGGCGAGCGGGTGGGTTCGGGCAGGGAGAAGCGGGCCCAGAACCTGCCGTCGGGGAACCTTTTGACGCGGGCGGGGGCGAACTTTTCGGGATTGCTGAAGAAGAGGAACTTGTCCTCGACCAGGAGCTGCAGTTCCAGGCCGTCCTCGGGCATTTCGCCCTGCACCAGGACGGAATCCACCTCGGCCGGGAAGGCCCGCGAGAAGCCGGTATCCAGGACTACCGCGCCGATCTTTTCCGAGGCGGATATTTCCGCCGATATGGGGTAATCTTTCTTGAAGACCACGGGGTTGTCGCCGCCGGTGGTGGCGAAGGCGGCTGAAGAGAACAGCGACAGGATGAAAGCGGGGATGAGCGCGGCGGTGTTTTTCATCATATAGTTATTATAGCAGGCGGCCGGGGCGGAGGGAGGGAAATAGGGCCCAGGGCCGGCTGGGACTTTAGGCCCAGACCGGCTTCTGAAAGCCCCGGCTTAAAATGCTAGAATTGTCGTTCCGCTATGCGAATTTCCGTCTCGATGATCGGTCATAACGAGGCCCATAACCTGCCCCGCTGCCTGGCCAGCGTGAAATGGGCGGACGAGGTCGTTTTCGTCGACTGCGCCAGCGGCGACGGCAGCGCGGAGCTGGCCGCCTCGCTGGGAGCGAAGGTCTTCTCCCGGCCCAACGACGCCAATCTAAACGTCAACAAGCAGTTCGGCCTGGAGCAATGCTCCGGCGACTGGATCTTCTACCTGGACCCGGACGAGGAAGTGACGCCGGAGCTGGCGGCCGGCCTGCGCGGCGAGCTGGAGAATTCCCGCTATTCGGCCTATCTCCTGCCCCGGCGCAATTTCTATTTCGGCCGCTGGCTGCGCCACGGCGGCAAATACCCCGACCGGCAGCTGCGGATATTCAGGCGGGGGAAAGCTTTCTTTCCCTGCGTGGACGTGCACGAGCGGCTCAAAGTGGACGGGCCGGTGGGCGCGCTGGCCTGGCCGATAGACCATCATCCCTACAATAATTCGGCCGAGCTGATGCGCAAGCTGGAGTTCTACGCCGCCAACGGCGCCCGCCGCTGCGCGGAGAAAGGCCGCCGGGTGTCCCTGCTGCGGGCCGGGCGGAAATTCCTGGTCAACTATTTCGCGCGGCGCGGTTTCATGGACGGGCCCGAGGGTTTCGTCTCGGCCTGCTACGACCTTTACCACGAATGCCTGGTCTGGCTCAAATGCGGCGAGGCCGGCTCCCCGAATAAGTGACGCGCCGCATGTCGAACTTCCTCCGGCCAGAACTTTTCATATATCTTTTCGCCCTGGCGATACCGTTCTCCGTCTCCGGGGCGGCCGTGCCGATGATGGTCCTGCTGCTGCTGGCCCTTTACCGGCTGGCCGTCACGCGCGACTGGCGGCTCATACCGCGCGGCTTCTGGCTTTTCGTGGCGATGTTCGCCTGGCAGTCGGTCGCCTCGGCGGCCAACGGGCTGTGGGGCCAGTTCGGCCGCAATCTGTGGGACAAGTCGCCGCTTTTTACCGTCGGCGGCCTTAAGATCGACAAGGCCGTACTTGAGCGCGCGCTCAAGATACTTTTCTGGTCCAGCCTGGTCCTTATAATTTACGGCCTGCTGCAGCGCTACGCGGGCTTTCCCGTAGTCTACCGCGAGATGTTCACGCCCGACGGGCGTTTCCGGGGGCTTTCCAGCCACCCGCTGCGTTTCGCGGGTTTCATCTCGACGGTGGGGATAATGTCGCTGGCGGCGGCGCTGTTCTATTCGCGGAGGGCCTACGCCTTTTTCGCGGTGATATCGGCCGGGATGTTAATGACCGGTTCGCGCAGTTACATGATCAGCTACCTCCTGGCCTGCGCCCTGCTGGCTTTCTGGAAGTCGCGCAAGGCCTTCGTCCGCTTCGTTTATTCGGGGGCCATAGGTTTCGTCCTGCTGCTGCTGGTCTATAAGCCGGCGATGGAGCGGGTGGCGGGCACTTTCGCGGCCGGCCACGACCAGATCCGTTACAATATCTGGAGCGTGGCCTGGCGGGCTTTTACCGAGAATCCGGTGTTCGGTTTGGGAGTGCGGCAATTGCCCGAATACATGGAACCCTACAAGGCCTCCGGCTTCACCGATAACGCCTCCCACGCCCACAATATCTACCTCTCGGCGCTGGCCGAGGAGGGCTTCATCGGGCTGGTGCTGATGCTGGCGGTTTTCGTCTATTTCCTGCGGAGGTATTTAAAGGCCGCCGCTTCGGCGTCCGATCCGCTGAGCCGGGCGCTGGCCTTCGGCCTGTCGGCCGCGCTGGCGAACCTGCTGGTGTCGGGGGTGTTCGAGGCGCACTTCTACACTTTCGGCGTCTGGTCGCTGATGACCTTCCTGATGGGTTTGTACGAGGGCGCCGAGCGGGCTCAGCGCGAGGGTATCGCCGCCAGCCCGCGCTCGTAGGCTTCCAGCGTCAGGGCGGCCATGCGGGGGGAGGACAGCTCCCGGCTCTTCTCCAGTCCGCCTTCCACGAGCTTCTTCCTTAATTCCCCGTCCTCTATCAGCCGCAGCTGCGCGGCCGCCAGCGCCCCCGGGTCGCGAGGCGGCGCCAGCAGGCCGTTGACGCCGTCGGTGACGGCGTCGGCGACGCCGCCGGCGCTGGTGGCGGCCACGGCGGCGCGGGCGTTCATGGCTTCCAGCAGCGCCCCGCCCAGCCCTTCGCCGCTCGACGGCAGGACGAAGATGTCCAGGGCGGCCAGCATCTCGTAGGGGCGGGGGTGGAACCCCGTCATGTGGAAATTGGACTCGAGGCCCAGGCTCTTGACCAGCCGGCGCACCTTGCCCTCCAGCGGGCCTTCGCCGGCCAGTATGTAATGCACTTCAGGCCGCCGGCTTATG
>JAVHLJ010000082.1 GCA_031082205.1 Elusimicrobiales bacterium | reverse complement strand
GAGCGGACCTCGGCGTCCGGGGAGACGGGCATCCTGGGGCGCCTGCTTTCCCTGTTGCGGGCGGCGTGCTCGGCCTCCGCGACGGCGCGCTCGGCGTAGGCCTCCTGCCCGGAGATGTCCACCCTGTTCCTCGGCTCTCGGCTGAGGGCGGCGAATATCGCCAGCAGGAGGGCGGCGGAGAGCGCCGCGAAGGGGAGGTATTTCCTGTACGAGGGAGGGAAGGGGCTCATCGAAAATCCATTGTACAATAATTTAACTTGCCGTTCTTATTTTCGTAACACCCCCCCGTTAGAATTTCAGTGTCGATAACGGGACGGCCGGCCGAAGCCGGTCGCCGCGCGGTTTTTTGAGGGATTTTACTGAGCAATGCCGACTCCCAACGAGCGAGGACCGGATAAAATATGAAATACTGGGCTTACGTCAAGAACGAGATACTCGGCCCCTTCGAGAAGGAGAAACTGGCGGAACTGCCCGACTTCTCCCCCTCGCTGCTTATCTGCCCCCAGACCCCGGTGGGCGAAAAGACCGAAGACTGGAAAGAGGCTTCCTCCTACCCGGAGATAGCCGCCATGCTCGGCGGCCGGGGCGGCGCGGCAGCGCCGGCGGCCTCCTCCATGCCCCCCGCCTCCGCTCTCGGTGAACCGTCCGGTCTTTCACCGGCTCCTTCGCCGGCGGCCTCGCCGCTGGGCGAACCCTCGCCGCTCGCGGCCGCGCGGCCGGACGCCGCGGCGGCCCCCGAAGGGATACAGCTCGAGCCCCGCGCGGACGCGGCCCCGAAAGAGGGGACCGGGGGCCTGAAACACCTGAACCCGACCCCCATGACCCCCGCTCTGGCGGAACACAGGGAGCCCGGCGGCAATTTCGACATACCGGTCGTCAAGCTTTCGGGCGAACTCAGCGGACACGGCAAGATAGGACATCCCGGCACGATCCAGTCCGACGAACTCCACAAGTCGGACGCAGCTCCCGCCGCCGGGCTTTCACCCCAGGCCGCGGCCGCGCCGGAAGCCGCTCCGCAGGCCCCTGCGCCCGAGGCCGAGGCGGCGGCCCCTGAAGCGGTTCCGCAGGCCCCCGCGCCCGAAGCCGCCGCGCCCGCGGAAGCGAGGAATTTCTCCCCCTCTTTCGACCCCATATCCCTCTCCAGCATAGGCGGAAGGAACAAGCCCCCCGAAGCCTCGCCTGCCGCGCAGCCGGCCGCCCGGGCCCCGGAGCCGGCCCCCGCCCAGGAACCTCCTGCTTACGCCGCCTCCCCCGCCCCGGCCTTCGACCCGGCCGTTATAGAGGAAATAATAAAGAGGAACCTGAAGCTGGCGGTATCGCCTCCTCCGGACATCAGGTCCCATCTGGACCCGCTCGTGATAAAAATAGACCAGATGGGCGAGATACTCTCGTCCATGAGGAACAGCCAGTTCCAGCAGGAGGTCCTCACCAAGATACGCCTGATAGAGGACTCTGTCTCGGAACTGCGGCGCATGGTCGGGGACAAGCAGGCCCCGCAGCAGGAAAAACCGGCCGAAAAAGCCAAGTCTCCCGGCCTCTTCGGCTTCGGCGCGGCGCCCGCGAAAAAAGAGGCTCCCCCTCCCGAAAAAACGCCTGAGCCCGAGCCGGCCAAGAGCGACGAAATAGTGGACGAGGGCACCAAGGGCTCCTCCGGGGCCGGCGCGGCGGTTAAGAAGATACTGCGCGGAATAGTGACTCTGGCGCTCCTGGCCGCGGTGCTGGCCGGCGCGGCGTTCATGCTCCGCAACCTGGGGATCTTCGACGTCACACCGTACCTCCCCTTCGCTGTCCCCGGCCTCACGCCGGCGGCCGCTCCCGCCGCGGCCGAAGGCGCGCCGGAGGAAGGCGCTCAGCCCCAGGCCGAAGAGCAGGGTCCGCCCGAGGTGCAGCAGAAACCCCCGGAGCTCCCGGACCCCGCCGCGGACGTCTCTCCCGAGATAGTCTTCATCGCCAGGACCTATTCCGCCAGGGAAGGGGGCGATATCCTCGAAAGCAAGATATTCGCCGACGCCATACAGAAGAACGGCGACATAAACCGCATCGACTGGAAGATCTCCCCTCCGGAAGGGGACAATTACAAGGCGGACGCCGTCATCCCCCTGAAGGACGGCGGCTCGCTGACCTACTCCTTCGTGGTGGAGCGCGGCAACAAGCGCGTGACGCCCGGGAACTTCCAGGCGAAACAGGTCATGCAGGCGCTGTTCGGCCAGCAGCCCGCCGCGCCCAAGGCCGCGGCGAAAAAACCGGCAAGGAAGGCGGCGCGGCCGGCGCGCTCCGCCCCGGCGAAACCCGCGCACAAAGCCGCTCCGAAACCGGCTCCCAAGGCCGCTCCGGCCGCGGCCCCCGCGGAAGCGGAGGCGGGCGAGGACGACGAATACGAATACGTTTACGTGGAGGAGGAGGAAGCCGGCGGAGGGGACGAAGCCGAGTACCTGATGCCCGGGTTCAACGGGCAGTAAGCGCTTTACTTCCTGGCTATGCTGAGGCGCGCCCGGGACGACCGGCGCGCCTCTCCTATTTTGACCAGCCTGGCGACGACGCGCCCGGGACTGACTCCGGTCTCGTTCCAGAGGCGCGGGTATAGGCTGTGGGAAGTGAAGCCTGGAGCCGTGTTTATCTCGCAGAACCAGAAGCGGCGCGGGTCGCGGGGGTCCAGCAGGAAATCAACGCGGGCCATGCCGGAGCAGCCCAGCGCCCTGAAAGCGGCCGTCGCGCGCCCGCGCAGGGCGGAAGAGACGGAGGCCGGCAGCGCGGCCGGCAGAGTGAATTCCATCCCGTCGTCGTCCAGGTATTTGGCCTCGTAGTCGAAGAATTCATGGCGCCCCTTGGGCCGAACCTCGCCGCAGACGCTGGCGGAGGCGGAGGCCCCCTCGCCCAGCACGCCGACCACTATCTCGCGAGCCCTGTCCACGCCCCTCTCGATCATTACCGCCGAGTCGAATTTGAGGGCCCTGCGCACCGCGGCCGGCAGCGCCGCGCGAGACTTGACCTTGGTTACGCCGACGGAAGAGCCCAGCGATACCGGCTTCACGAAAAGGGGCAGCGGCAGCGAGGCCGCTTTCCGCAGACCTTTCTCCGCCGAGCCTTTCTCCGACGGCTCTATAAGGACGTGCGGCAGCACCGGCACGCCGCGCTCCGCGACGAGCTTCTTGGAGAGGACCTTATCCATGCCGATGGCGGAAGCTTCCACGCCGCAGCCGGCGTAAGCCGCGCCGCCCATCTCGAGCAGGCCCTGCAGGACGCCGTCCTCGCCGGTGGTGCCGTGCACTATGGGGAAATAACAGTCGGGCCTGACCCTGGAGCGTCCCCTGAGGAGCGCGCCGTCGGACGGGTCGAAGATCAGGGCGGGCCCTTTGCCGCCGCGGCGCGGGTCCGAGGCGCTCCAGCGCCCGTCGCGGCCTATCAGCACCGGCAGCGCCCGGAACCCGGCCTTCTCCGCCAGGTCCATCACCGTCTTGGCCGATTCTACCGAGACCTCGTGTTCCGAGGACCTTCCGCCGTATATCACCGCGACGAGTTTCTTTTTCATAAGTGGTAGAGCAAAGTTACCAAAAATCCGGCCTCCCCGGCAAAAAGCTATATCTCGATGATGCCGCCGCCGAGGACCCTGTCTCCGCGGTAAAAAACCGCAGACTGCCCCGGCGCCGCCCCGAAAACAGGCGTCTCCAGCGTGACCTGAAGGATCCCCCCCTCCAGCCTGACCGAACACGCCACAGGCTTCTGCCTGTATCGTATCTGCACGGAGGCGGAGGAGAGCGCGTCGCCTGAAATATCGTTGTAGCCCGAGACCCGGAAGGAACGGACCGAGGCCTCGGCCGCCGTTCCGACCCTCACCTCGTTGCGGGCCGGGTCTATGCCGGTGACGTAAAGCCTTTCGCCGCCGGCCACGCTGAGGCCCCGGCGCTGGCCGACAGTGTAGAACGACACCCCCCGGTGGCGCCCCAGCACGCGGCCTTCACGGTCCACTATGTCCCCGGGGGCCCCTCCGCCCCCGGAGGCGGACAGCCATTCGCCGTAATCCCCCTCGCCCGCGAAGCAGATGTCCCGGCTTTCCTTCTCCCGCGCGGTCCGCAGGCCCAGTTCCGCGGCACGGGCGCGCACCTCCGTCTTCTTCATGCCGCCTAGCGGGAACAGGATCTTCCCGAGGTTCTCCCTCGGCACGCAATAAAGGAAATAGCTCTGGTCCTTATCGGGGTCGGCGCCGCGCAGCAGCGCGCGCTCCGCCCCCTCCCCCTCCATACGGGCGTAATGGCCCGTGAAAAGGGCCTCCGCCCCCATCTCCAGGGCAAGGTCCAGAAGGTAGGAGAACTTCATGTGCCGGTTGCAGGCCACGCAGGGGTTGGGCGTCCGGCCCGCGGCGTAAGCCTCCCTGAACGGCTCCATCACGGCCTTCCTGAAAAGCGGGGCGGCGTTCTTGTAGTAATGCCTTACGCCGAGCCGCCCGCAGACCTCCCGGGCCCTGTCCGAGGCGCTCCGCGCCCCGCAGCAGGAGGCCCCGCCGAACAGGCCCAGCGTGACGCCGACGGCGTCGTAACCGGCCTCCAGGGCCAGGGCGCAGGCGACGGAAGAATCGACGCCGCCGCTCATGGCGACGACGGCTTTGGGACGGTTCATCCCGCTATTTTATTATTTTAAGAGGTCACTCGCCGAAGCCGAAGGCCTTGAAAAGGTCGTCCTCGGCGGCGGCGCCGGCCGGCGCCGCCGCCGAGGACGACCTTTTCAAGGCCTTCGGCTTCGGCGAGTGACCTCTTAAAATAATAAAATAGCGGGATGAACCGTCCCAAAGCCGTCGTCGCCATGAGCGGCGGCGTCGATTCTTCCGTCGCCTGCGCCCTGGCCCTGGAGGCCGGTTACGACGCCGTCGGCGTCACGCTGGGCCTGTTCGGCGGGGCCTCCTGCTGCGGGG
>JAVHLJ010000081.1 GCA_031082205.1 Elusimicrobiales bacterium | reverse complement strand
CCGCCGCCGGCGGCGTCGGCGCGGCGATGACCAGGAAGAGTAAAGTCAGTATGGTCCTTTTCATATTCGTGTCTCCTTGTGAAAGTTTCCGCTTTCCGTTAGTGCCGGCCGATTCGCAAAAGTTCAATTCAGAGGCCGCAATTGACCATCAGACATCGGTCCGACAGGAAAAGTTCCTCGTCTCGCGACGACCGGCCGGCGTCCGGCGGCTGCGCGAACGTGAGCGGGCGGTCCGTAAGGATCAGCGGCGGATCCACCTGGAGGGAGGGCCCAGTATGACGCTGTAACAGGGCCGCGGCGATCACCATAGAGGCGGCCAGGGCGAAAGCGAGCTTCTTAGCCGGCGGTGAAGGGAGCAGGCGTGAGATAAGCCCCGCGGCCGGTCTTTCTTCATCTAGCCGGGTCATAAGGCGGGCGGTGAAGTCCTCCGGAAGCGGCGCCGGCGGAGCAGCCGCCGCGCTCCGGGCGGCTGTGGAAAGCGCGGAATATTCCGCCCGGCAAACGGCGCAGTCGCGGAGATGCTCCTCCGCCGCGGCGCTCTCCGGTCCGGGCATGTTCCCGGAGACGAGGTCGGTCATTTCGAGGTCGTCAAGGCATTTCATGAGCGGTTCTCCTCGGGCAGCGCTTTCCGCAGCCTGGCGGAGAGCGCCGCCAGCGCGTTGTGCAGGCGCGAGCGCACCGTCCCCAGGGGTATATCGAGCGCCTGCGCCATTTCTTCGTAGGAGAGTTTCTCCCAGCAGTTGAGGAAGAGGACGGCGCGATGGATGGGGGAAAGCTCCTCTATTTCGGCCCGGACTATCGCCGCCGTTTCCCTCTTCCCCAGCAATTCCCCGGGCAGCGGGGCCCGGTCCGGCACCCGGGCCAGGCGCTCCTCGCCGGCGTCCTCCAGAATATCCCCTTCCCTGCCGCGCTTCCTCAGCGCGCCGCGGCATACGTTCCGCGTCACCGCGTAAGCCCAGGTGGAAAAGGCGCAATCTCCCCGGAAAGAGGGCAGGGCCTTGTAGATCCGGATAAAAGCTTCCTGCGTCAAATCCTCCGTTTCCCTGTCCGGGCCTATGATGCAGAGGATGAACTGATGGAGCCTGTCCTTGAAAATCTCCACCAGTTCGGAAAAGGCGCGAAGGTCGCCGGTTCCCGCGAGCCTGGCGAGGTCGTTCTCCCGGCTCCTGGCCCGGCTTTTGTCCATGGGAAGAATGCGCGTTTCCATGCTCAACGGACCATTATAGGACATTGACGGAGCGTCAGAACCTGTTCCCCGGCTCCGGCAGCCGCTTCCGATACCAGAAATAACCGATCCCTTCTTCCGTCTTTTTTCTCCGTATTATAAGCTGGACCCTTCCAACGGTCAGCGTGCAATCCACGCCTTTTTCGGTTATTTCGCTTTCCGGGTATTCCTCCAGGACGCTCCTGCATATGGCGTAGAACCGGCAGAATTCGTTGTCGTCCGGCCCGCCGCAGGTGATCGCCCGGCCCGTTGCCTGCGGCGGGAAGCATAGTCCGGCCGCGATGGATAAGGAAATAGCTGTTCTTTTCATGATGGTCGTTTCCCATTACAGTGTCACAGATGGTTAGTTCCGGATCGGCCGGAAAAGTTCACTAGGGTTTTGGGGGCAGGTCTTTACTTTTGATCTGCGCTGCGCCGCCGGAAAGATTCGGTCCGGACGATTGTATATAATGCAGGAGGCAAAATGGACCAGACCGATCTGCAGATACTCGACAGTGTGACCGCCGGCGACACGGACGCCTACGAACTGATAGTGAGACGCTACCAGGGCATGGTGTACGACCTGGCTTACCGGCTGCTGGGCGACGCTTCCGAGGCCGAAGACGCGGCGCAAGCCGCCTTTATAAGGATGTACTCATCGCTGGGCTCATATAAGCGGGAGATGGCTTTCCGCAACTGGGCCTATACTATAACGCTTAACGTCGCCCGCAATAAACTGAAACGAAGGAACCTGCTAAGCTTCCTGCCGTTCCTGGCGGGTAAAGACGCGGAGGACGCCGGCGGCGGCGTCCCGGAGCCGGCGGAGGCCGGCGGGGAGCCAGACGCTCAACTGGAAGGCGGTCGGCTGCGCTCGGACCTGGAGGGCGCTATCGGCGCCCTGCCCGAGGACCTCAGGACGCCGTTCGTGCTTTTCCATCTTCACCGCCTCCCGGCCGGGGACATAGCCGAGACGCTGGGCGTCACGCCCAACGCCGTAAGCCTGCGCCTGTTCAAGGCGCGCGGGCGCCTGGCGAGGGCGCTTTCGCCCGTTTATCCCGAATACAACACGGAGGATATATGAACGATACCGATCTTGAGAAGAAATTAGACGCGGCCTGCTCCGGCATAACTCTGCGGGAGCCGCGGGACCTCTGGCCGGGCGTGCGCGCGGGGATAACGAGCGCGCGCGGGGCGGCCTTCGGCCGCCGGTCGGCCTGGGCGGCGGGTCTTGCCGCGGTCGCGGTCATAGTGGTGCTGTCCATTCCCGGCGCCGCGCAGAGTATAAAGGACGGGCTCAGGCGGCTTTTCTCCAGCGCTTATTCCGTCACCATAGGCGGCCGGGAGGCTTCCGGCACGCTGATCTCGATGGACGGCGAGGAGAAGGAGATACGCAGCGGCGATATGCTGCTGCGGGTGAGGGTCTCTTCGTTCGACGAAAAGATGGCGAAAGTGGAGCTGTCGGTCTTTTACGAGGGGCGGCAGCCGGACGGCAGCATGCGCAAGCTGGTCTCGCGTCCCACCGTCCTTACGATGAAGGGCCGCGCCGCCGAAGTGACGGTGACGAACAATGCCGGCAAGCCGGTGTACAAGTTCCGCATCGTGCCCACCGAGGCCGACCCCGACGTCTATTCCGGCGACATGGTCCCTATAAACTGAGCCCGTCCCCGCAGCCGCGAGCCGCCGGGGGAAATTCCCGGCGGCTTTGTTCCGGTCATTTCGCCGTTCGCTGGCCTGTCTCTACCAGCGTCCAGGTCCGTTTATAGGAGGCGTCCGACGCCTTGTCGATCAGGAATTTCATCAAAGCATTGGGCGGCGCCAGGGCCGGATTGACGGCGCTTATGAACCTGAGAACTTCGTTGACCGGCATTTTGGCGGACTGCGTTTCCTGCTTCCTGACTATCCCGAAAGGAACTTTCGGGTCTATGAAATCCACGAAAGTCACTTTGGCTTTGCTGTATCCCAGGTTCACCAGCATGTTGTAGACGGCGACTTCCTTTACTTCGAAGGTTCCGGCCTTTGTCTCGATTATCTCGGTCTTCTTCAGTTTGGTGGTTTCAGGAGTGATATAGCCTGTGTCCCCTTCGGCCGAGATCCTGAGTTCGGTCCGCTCCCCGTTGCTCAGGTCCAGCAGGTAGGCGCTTTTGACGAAGCCGTCCCGGGCGAGGAGATAATGCCATTCCAGGGACTTTAAGTGTCCGGCGAGACCAGGGGCCTTATCGAAACCGGCCTTCAGCTCATAGACCCCGTCTTTCTCGGAGACCAGCTCGTACCGCATGAGATAATCTCCGTCCTGGCTTTCCAGAAGCGTATAAGAGCCCACTTTCGCGGCCTCATTGATATAGACCCAGTTGTAGGTGGGGGAGTTCTTCATCCAGGTCTTCATCATGCCGCGGCCCGTGGTGCTGCAGCCGGATGTGAACGCCGATGCTACAAGAACGATCGATAAAAACGCCGTTTTCCTCATATTTCTGGTTTCCTTTTAGATAAATTTTGCCCGCCCCATGGAGTTAATAGTTACCATGCTCGCAAAAATCTACGGATAAATCAATGAAAAAAGACGGTGAAAAAAGACGGATCGGGGGAGGGCAGCCCGGCGGCTTTGTTTTATAGAATAGGGGGTAGATGGCTATACTTCTAAGTTGTCAGAACCTTTCAAAGAGCTTCGGCCCGCGCCCGCTGTTCGAGGGGCTGTCTTTCGGCCTTTTCGAGGGCGAACGCACCGGCCTGATAGGGCCTAACGGGGCCGGGAAATCGACGCTGCTCAAAATACTGGCGGGCCAGGAATCCTGCGACTCGGGTGAGGTTATCGCCAGGCGCGGGCTGCGACTGGGATACTTGCCCCAGCAGGACAGCTTCGCCGACGCGCCGGAAGGCTGGACGGCCCGCGACGAGATCTTAAAGGCGCTGGACGGTCTTGGCCACGAGGAGCACGAGCGCGAGCGGCGCGCCGACGAGGGCCTGGCCGCCGCGGGTTTCGCGGATCCCGCGCAGCGGGTCAATACGTTCTCCGGCGGCTGGCGCAAGCGCCTGGCGATACTGGCGCAGACCGTGCGCGAGCCCGACCTGCTGCTCCTGGACGAGCCGACCAACCATCTCGATATCGAGGGCGTCCTGTGGCTTGAGAGCTTCGTCGCGGATTTTAAATTTCCTTTCCTGGTGATAACCCACGACCGCCGCTTCCTGGAGCGCGTCACCAACCGGGTGATAGAGCTCAACAAGCGCTACCCCACCGGCCATTTCAGCAGCGCCGGCAACTACAGCGCCTTCCTGGAGAACCGGGAGGCTTTCTTCGACGCCCAGGCCTCGCGCGAGGACTCGGTGCGCAATATCGTGCGCGGCGAGATAACCTGGCTGCGCAAAGGGCCGCGTGCGCGCGCCACCAAGCAGAAGGCGCGCATCGACAGGGCGGGGGAGCTGATAAGCGAACTTTCGGAGCTCGAGTATCACAACGCGCAGGGCCGCGCGGCCGGGCTGGACTTCGTAGGCGGCGACCGGCGGACCAATATCCTGGTCCGCGCGACGAATATCGAGAAAAGCATGGGCGGCCGGCGGCTCTTCGGGCCGCTGGACCTGACGCTCTCGCCGGGCGACAAGCTGGGACTGCTGGGCGGAAACGGCAGCGGTAAATCGACGCTGCTTAAGCTGCTCTCCGGCGAGCTGGAGCCGGACTCGGGTTCGCTCAAGCGGGCAGACGGCCTGCGGGTGGCCGTCTTCGACCAGCACCGCGCCCGGCTGGACCTGGACATGACGCTCAAGCGCGCGCTGTGCGGCAACGGCGAGCATGTCGTCTATAAAGGCGCCAATGTCCACGTGCGGGCCTGGGCCTCGCGCTTCCTTTTCCGGCAGGAGCAGATGGAGATGCCGCTGCGCCTGCTCTCGGGCGGGGAACAGGCGCGCGTCCTGATAGCCGGCTTCATGCTGCGGCCCGCCGACGTGCTGCTCCTGGACGAGCCCACCAACGACCTGGACCTGCAGTCGCTGGAGGTGCTGGAGAACAGTATGCAGGAATTCCCGGGCGCGCTGGTGCTGGTGACCCACGACCGTTACCTGATAG
>JAVHLJ010000080.1 GCA_031082205.1 Elusimicrobiales bacterium | reverse complement strand
CCGAGCAGCTCTGCCGCCGCTCCACCGGCCGCACCATCTACATACTCGACGAGCCTACCACCGGGCTGCACTTCGCCGACGTGGAGAAGCTGCTGCGCGTCCTGCACCGCCTGGCCGACCAGGGCAATACGGTGCTGGTCATCGAACATAACCTCGATGTCATAGCTTCTTCCGACTGGATGCTGGAGCTGGGGCCCGAAGGCGGCGAGGGCGGCGGCAGGGTGCTCTACGCAGGGCCGGTAGAAGGGGCGTCCGCCCCCGGAGCGTCACAGACCGGCGCCTACCTGCGCGAGCGCTCCCCGGGGACTACTTCCCGCCGCCGAAATTAGTGAAGCCGAAGGACGAAAGTTTTACCGGCTGGAAGTTGAAGCTGGCGCTGGGCTGCTGCCGGCCGAATCCGGGAGCGTCCTGGGAACGGTAAAGGTCCAGCCAGGCCGCCCATTTCTTCTCGAAGTGATCGGCGTCGCGCACCCGGTACACTTCCCAGAGGGCCGTCTCGAGGCCGGCCCCGTCCCGTATCTTCTCGCAGAAATTCCTGAACTGCAGCCGCTGCGCCGGGCTGTAGAGATGCTTGACTATGCCGAAAGCCTGCAGGTACCAGTCGCCTATCTTCTGGTCGGTATTGAGCGCGGAGAGTTCGCTGGCGAAATACGAGCGCATGCCGAAGAAGCGCTCGCGCGGCATGTATTTCAGGGCCGTCGTCCAGGGCCCGCCTTCGGCGGAATGGGAGGAATCCTCCATCATCACCGCCAGCCCCTCGTTGAGCCACTTGGGCGGGTACTTGAGCTTCTCGGCGAAATAGGTCTCGAAATAGAGGTGAGTGAGCTCGTGGGCTATGACCGCCCGGAGCTTCTCCAGGTCGCCCGAATCGTAAACGACTATGGTCTTCCTGGAGGTAAAGGCCAGCCCCTTGGACCAGGACGGCGGCTCGAATTCCCCCTTCAGATAGGTCTCGCGGCTGGAGTGGATATAGACCTTGGTCTTCTCCTTGACCATCCACGGCGCGAACATGGAGAGGTTTAGCCGCATCGAGGAATAGAGTTTCTCCATCTCTATGGCGATGGAGTTGGGGGCCCAGCCGGCCTCATGGTAGATCTCGAAATGGGGAGAGGCTTTCAGTTTCCAGGCGGGAACGGATTGTGCCGGGACACCATGCCGCATGGCGTCCCCCGCTGATGCGGCTCCGGCATTGACGGCCAAAGAGAGCAGCAGCAGCGCGGGAGCCGCTTTACTCATCTATCCTCACGGTAAGAGTCTCTATGCCCTGGCCGTCCGCGGTTGAGAACGAACGGTTTATGACCCCGTCGACGTCGTTGCAGCTCTGAAGAGCTACCTGCGCGTTCCGGCGGCTTACGCTGGCGCCTATACAACCGTCGGCGCGGGCCTCGGCCTTGGCGCTGCGCTGAACCCTTGTGGCCAGGGTATAACGCGCCAGCACCCACTTCATGACCATCACCGCTATCATGGAGATGATGACGGAGACGACCAGGGTCTGCAGCAGGACGGTACCCCTGCGCAGGCGCGCCGAAGACAGGACAGGGATCTTTCCCATGTTCATAGTCTAGCAGAGGGGAGAGGCGTTTTCAAGGACGGGAAGGCGTCAGCTGCAGCCGGGCAGCGCCGAATTGCAGACGCTGCGCTGTATGGAGCCGGTAGAGTCTAGCGTGGAGTCCACTGGGCGGGCGGAGCGGCTTAGAGCGACCGAAGGCGTCCAGCTTACCCTGACGCGGACCCTTACGGCGTCGCGCTCATTGACTCCGTCCGCCGCGCGGCGGGAGAAAAGGGAAAAGGAGGACACGTTGATATTGTCGGTAAGCCTTGTGACGACCCCTCCCCCGCCCGGCCCGCAGAAAGCCGGGTATGACGGCGCCCAGGCCGGGCCGTTGGGACAGGTCCCGCCGCCGGCGGTTATGGCCCCCGTGTGATACATGAGGCAGCTGCCGGACGGGCAGTTGGCGTTGGTCGCGGTATAGCGGCAGAAATAATGCCATTGCCGGGCCGACCCGGCGCGGATGGGATGGCAGCCGGTGAGCTGGTCCACGTTCTCGGCTATGGCCAGGATGTTCCCCGAAACGCCGAAGGCGGGGCTGTCGATACGGGTGGAAGCGGCCAGCCGGCTCATGACGGTCTTCATGGCGAAGGAAGCCCCGTTCTTGATGGTGTTCTGGCGGTAGTTCTGGAACATATGCGTGGTGCTCGTGGCGTGTATGGCGGCCAGCGAGGCCAGCACCATGCCGGAGATCATGATGCCTATCATCATCTCCGTGAGGGTGAAGCCGCCGCGCCCGGTCCCGTATTTAATCGGCATAACGCATCTCGAAATTGACCTCTTTGCAGGCTACCGTATCGCCGGTCCCCAGGCCGCAGTCGCGGTTCACAACGGAATAGACGAAGTAGCAGGCCCTGCCCCAGGCGCAGGTGACCCCTGGCACCTGCAGGTCGGTGCCGTTGAGCAGCGAGGAAATATCGTGGCGCACGCCCGCGCCGCCGCTGCCGCGCAGCGACCAGCCTGGGGTGGAGGAGGCGGGCCAGTGGCCGGCCGGGGAACCCGGGACATATTCGGATTCGCCGGGCACGGCCGTGACATAGCTCATCAGGGTCTGCTTGGCCCGCTTTATCATCAGCCCGGCCAGCTCGCGCTTGTCGGCCCGCTCGTGAGAGACGAAACTGGAGAGCACGACCGAAAACACGGCCGCCGTCGTCATGGCCGTTATAAGGCCGGCGATGGCGACTTCGAGCAGCGTGACCCCTTGTCTCGTTTTCAACTGTCCTCCGTTAGGCCGAGGGTCAGAACTCCGGGCAGGAAGGAGACCTTAAAGCGCCTGAAGTCGGGGAATTGACGCAGATACCGGAAGTGGTGAAGTAGTAGGCCCAGGAGGTGTATTTCCCCTCGCGCCGGTCCGCGTACGCGGTGCGGCCGGCCGAGCAGCCGGTACCGCCAGCGCCCGTATTGGGGTTGCAGGCCCTTATGGAATAGGCCAGCCCGTCCCAGTCCTGGCGCGAAATGTAATTGCAACTGACCAGGTCGCAGGCCGTCCTGGGGCCGCTCGAGGGGCATGTCCGGGAGGGAAGATTACAGGTGTTGGTAAGAAGACCTCCGCTGTAAGACGCGGTAGGGTTGTCCATCACCATCATCTGCGAGGCCACTCCAACCATGTGCGTCACGGCGACGGCGTCCATGGCCTTGGCGCTCTCCACGGTCTTGAGGTAGTAAGGCACGCCCATCGATGTGAGCACGCCCAGTATGATGACCACCACCATCAGTTCGATGAGGGTGAACCCTTTTCTTATGGACCGCATTTTTCCCCCTATTTGGCGCCTATCTGCGAGAGCTGGAATATGGGCATGAAGATCGACATGACGATGACCGCTATGATGCCGCCTATGCCCACGACCAGTATCGGGTCTATCATGGCGGAGAAGCGGCGCAGGAACTGGTCTATCTGCTCCTGGTAGAACTTGGAAAGGACCTGTATGATGTCGGGCAGTTTGCCCGACTCCTCGCCCATCCACATCATCTCGGTGACCATGCCCGGGAAGATGCCCGTCTTGCGGAAGGAGTCGGCGATGGAGCGGCCGCTGGCGATCTCGTTCTTGGCCTTCTTCAGGGCGTTCTGGAAGATGAGGTTCTTGCGGAAGGCGCCTTCCAGCACGGAGACGGCGTTGAGGATGCTGACGCCGCTCTTTATCAGCGTGGACATGGTGGTCAGCAGGCGCTCGATATTGATGTTCTTGACCAGCGGCCCTATCAGCGGTATCTTGAAGACGACGTGGTTCCAGGTCAGGCGCCCGGCGGGAGTGGAGATATAGGCGCGGAACGCGAGCACGGCGCCTACCGCCGCGACTATCATCATCACGAAGTACTTGGTGACGATGCTGGAGATCAGGAGGATGATCTTGGTTATGACGGGGAGTTCCAGGTTGAAGTCGGCGAAGATGCCCGCGAAGACCGGCACGATGAAGATTATGAAGTAGCCCAGCACGCCCATCGACATGGTGAACAGGACGGCGGGGTAGGCGACCGCCGTGATCATCTTGGATTTTATCCCTTCCTGCGCCTCCGAATAGGCGGTGATCTGGCGCAGGACGGCGGGCAGCTGGCCCGAGACTTCGCCCGCCTGAACGAGGGAGACCCACACCTCGTCGAAGACCTTGGGATGCTTCTCCAGCGCCTTGTGGAGGGCTCCGCCCGCGGAGACTTCCTTGGTCACGGCGCCCAGGACCGCGCCCAGGGCCTTGTTCTCGGCGTGCTCGGAGAGAAGGGAGAGGGCGCGCACCAGGGGCACGCCGCCGGCCAGGAGGGTGGCGATCTGTTCGCCGAAGAAGACCAGGTCCCGCCCCGCGACGGTGCCGGTCGAGGCCTGCCGTCTCAGGACTCCCGACTTGGTCTGCTCTGACTGTATGGAGAGGATGAACAGGCCCTTCCCTTGAAGGGCCTGTACCGCCTGGTCCTCGTCCTCGGCCTCCAGATGGCCGGTCGTGACGGTACCCTGGGCGTCCTGAACGGTGTATATGAACTTGCCCATAGCCTGTCCGCCTATACTAACATATAGATGTTATACACGCAAAAACCGGGCGTGTCAATGTTCGACCATCGTGACCGACATCATGTCGTCCACCGAGGTGACGCCCGCCAGGACCTTGCGCCAGCCGCTGGCCCGCAGGTCCCAGGCTCCGCCCTTGGCCGCGGCGACTTTCATCTTGGGAATGTCGGCGTCCTTGGAGATGATCCGCTTCATCTCCTCGGTTATGAAATAGACCTCGTAGATGGCCTTCCGTCCCCGGTAGCCCATATCGAAGCACTTGGGACAGCCCTTGGCCTTGTAGAAGACCAGCCGGTTGAGGTCGGGCATGGGGTTGAGCTGGGATTCCTTGGCGAACAGGTCCAGTTCCTCCTGGGGTGGCTTGTAAGGGATCTTGCAGTCGCAGAGCACGCGGACCAGGCGCTGGGCCGCCACCAGGAGCAGAGTGCTGGCCAGCAGGTAGGGCTCTATCTCCATGTCGATGAGGCGCGGCACGGCCTCGAGCGCGCTGTTGGTATGCAGCGTGGAGAGCACCAGGTGGCCCGTCATGGCCGCCTTGAGACAGGCCTCGGCCGTCTCGTTGTCGCGGGTTTCGCCGACCAGTATGACGTCCGGGTCCTGGCGCAGGAAGGAGCGCAGGCCGGCCGCGAAGGTCAGGCCTATGGCCGGCTTTATCTGCACCTGGCTTACGCCCTCCATCTTGATTTCGACGGGGTCCTCCAGGGTCATGATGTTGATCTCGGGGCACTTGACCGTATTGAGCACGGCGTTGAGAGTGGTGGTTTTACCGGAACCGGTGGGGCCGGTGAGCAGTATCAGGCCGTGCGGCGACTCCGCGGCCTTGAGGAAGTCGTCTTTCTGGCGGGGCTCGAAGCCGATCTTGTCGATGTTCAGTTCCACCGAGCCGCGGTCCATTATGCGGAGCACCAGTTTCTCGCCGAACACGGTCGGGCAGACGCTGACGCGGTTCTCGATGTTGCGGCTCTGGTACTTGATGGTGAAACTGCCGTCCTGCGGCAGGCGGCGCTCGGAGATGTCGAGCTTTGAGAGGATCTTGAAACGGGAGATGATGGCGTCGAAAAGTTCGGCCTGGGGCGCGCTGCGCTCGTAGAGCGAGCCGTCGATGCGGAAGCGCAGGGAGACCTTCTCGTCGAACTTCTCCAGGTGTATGTCCGACGTGCGCTCGGCTATGGCCTGCTTGAGTATCGCGTTGACCAGCTGTATGGACTGGGCGCCGCGGCTGTCGCCCACTATGACCTTGTCCAGGTCCAGCTTGCCGTCCGGAGTGAGCGCGTCGGCGACGTCGCCGCCTCCGCCCTCCCCCTCTCCCCCCTCCATGACCTTGTCGATGAGGTCCCCGGCCTGGCCGCCGTAGAATACGTCTATGACCTTGAGTATCTGCGGCCTGGTGGAGATGAACGGGGTTATCTCCATGCCCGCGACCATCTTTATGTTGTCGAGCAGGAGGATATTGGTGGGGTCGGTCAGCGCCACCGCGAGGATGTTGTCCTCGATGAAGAGCGGGATGACGGCGTTCTCGCGCGCGAACTTCTCGGAAATTATCTTGTCCAGGCCCTGGCTCTTCTCCGGGTTGAGGATCTTGTTCTCGCGGGAGGCGTAGGGGCTCCCCAGCTGCTTGGAGAGGGCCATCGCCACCTGCTCCTCGCTGGCGTAATGGAGCTTGACCAGCGCCTCGCCGATGAGGCAAGGGGACTGGGTCTGGAACTTGAGCGCCTTGG
>JAVHLJ010000007.1:51338-86305 GCA_031082205.1 Elusimicrobiales bacterium | reverse complement strand
TGACACCGGAGGATTGCAGGCTGAAAAGTGTAAACGATCTACCTGATTACATCAGCCCCGGAAAAGAAAGGGCCGGGGACTCCCCCCGGCCCTTTCCGCTTCCCGCCGACGCGGGCTACAGCAGTTCCGCCACCAGCGCGGCCAGCTGGCTGCGCTCGGTCTTGGTGAAGGTCAGGTGGCCGTACATCTTCTGGCCCTTGAACCTGTCGACTATGTAGGTCAGGCCGTTGGAGGCCATGTCGAGGTAGGGGTTGTCGATCTGGTAAGGGTCGCCGGTGACTACGACCTTGGTCCCCTCGCCGGCGCGCGAGAGGATGGTCTTCATCTCGTGCGGCGTTAGGTTCTGGGCGTCGTCGACGATCATGTACTGCTTGGGCAGCGAGCGGCCGCGGATATGCGTGACGGAGGCGATCTCTATCTTCTCGTTCTGGAGCAGGTACTCGAACTTCTGCAGCGCGTCGTCCTGGTGGCGGCGGTCCATGATGAACTCGAGGTTGTCGTAGATGGCGCCCATCCAGGTGGAGAGCTTCTCCTCCTTGGTGCCCGGCAGGTAGCCTATGTCCTTGCCGACGGGGATGATGGGGCGGCAGATGATGAGCCTGCGGTAGACGTTCTCCTCGACCGCCTTCTGCAGGCCGCAGGCCAGCGACATCAGGGTCTTGCCGGTGCCGGCGGTGCCTATCATCGTCACCAGCGCTATCTTCTCGTCGAGCAGCAGCTCCATCGCGCAGCGCTGCTCCTTGTTGAGCGGTTTCACGCCCCACGGCGCCGTCTCGGGGGCCAGCGCCTTCACGACCGAGGTATCCATCGGGTCCACCCGGCCGAGAGCGCTCTTCTTGGGGTCCTCCTTGGCGCGGAAGACCACGAACTCGTTGGCGACCAGGCCCTCTTCGCCGGACTTGGCGGACTTGTCCTTGTAAAATTTGTCGATGAAGGCGGCGTCCTTCTCCACCGTCACCAGGCCGGGGTAGAGCTCGTCCATCTTGACCTTGCCGGACTCGTAGTCCTGGGCTATCAGCCCGACGGCCTCGGCCTTCAGCCGCAGGTTGGTGTCCTTGGTGACCAGTATCGCATTGTTCTTCTTGCTGATGAACGAGAAGGCGGTATTGAGGATGCGGTTGTCCATCTTCTGCAGGACGAACTCCGCCGGCAGGACCTGCGGGTGGTCCAGCTCGACCTTCAGCGTGCCGCCGTTCTCCATCTTGACGCCCTCGTTGAGCTTGCCGGCCGTCCGGAGCGCGTCGAGCTTGCGCGAAACTATGCGCGCGCTCTTGCCGCGCTCGTCCCCGGCGCTCTTGAAAGTGTCGAGCTCCTCGATGACGGAGATCGGTATTATGACGGTATTGTCGTCGAACTTGGTGAAGGAAAGCGGGTCGTGTATGAGGACGTTGGTGTCGAGGATGTAGATCTTTTTCATTTTTTCGGCGTCAGCGGGGCGATGCCCCGGCCTCCCCTTGGTCGTTCTTATGCGTGAATTATGATACTTTATTCCCTCTCCTGTCAAAGAACCGCCGTTTCGGCCCCGCGGCCAAAAATAGTATCATTGGCGCCGGACATATATCATGAAAAACATATACCGCATCGCCGCCGCGGCCCTGCTCGCGGCATCGCTGAACTCGTTCGCCCTTTTATCCTCCGCCCAGGAGCCCGGCGGCGCCGGGCCGGCGGCGGCCGGAGAGACCGCCTCCGGCGGACCGGACGGGAGCCCCGCTCCACCCGAAGCGCCCCCCCCCGCGGCGCAGGAATTCCCCGGGCCCTGGGAGATAGGCGAAGTGGCGGTGCGCGGCACCGTCAACGTTAAGCCCAGGGCCGTCACCGGCGCGGCCAAGGCGCGCAAGGGCAGGCTCTATTACCGCGACTTCGTCACCAGGGACGTAGAGGCCATACTGGGCCTCGGCAGCGTGGAGAAGGTCTCGGTGGACATCGAGGAGATCCCCGGCAGGCCGTCCTCCCCCAAGCTCGCCCCCTTCCTGCCGGCTCCGCTGCAGGCGCGCGTGACCTATATCGTATCCGAAAAGCCGATGATAAAGAAGGTCGAGGTGGAGGGCGCGAAGCAGCTCTCCAAGACCTCGGTAAAGGACGAAATGTCCCTGCGCGAAAGGGACTTCTTCGACGAGCTCAAGATCCGCGAGGACCTGATAAAGATCGCCGACAAGTACCGGGAGAAAGGCTTCCTGGACGTCTCCGTGGACTACGAGGTGGCGCATGACACGGCCTCCCTGACCTGCGCGCTGACGGTGAAGGTGGAGGAAGGCAGCAAGGTGCGGGTGGCCGCCGTGGACCTGGCCGGGGTGGAAGGCTTCAGCGCAAAAAAACTGGTCAAGCGCTTCAAGAACCGCCCTAAGAAGATATACCAGCCGGCCGAGCTCGCCGGCGACCTCCAGGCGCTCGGGGACCATTACCGCAACCGCGGCTACAGCGACTTCGAGATACTCGAGTCTTCCGCCGTTTTCAACGGGAACCGCAGCAGCGTCACGATAACCGTGGCGGTCCGCGAGGGCGCCAAGAAGATGTTCGGAGAGACGACTTTTTCCGGCAATTCCGTCTACACGGCCCCGGAACTGGCGGGGGCGCTGGCCTACCGCCGCGGCAAGCTCTACAACCAGGACCGTTTCGAGGACACCGTAAGGGCCGTGCAGGAAAAATACGCCGACAAGGGCTACCTGCGGGCGCAGGTGAGGCCGCTCAAGGTCCCCAACGAGGCGACGGGCGAACTCGACATAGAGTTCGCCGTGGTCGAGAACTCCCCCATCTTCGTCGGCCACATAGACGTCGAGGGCAACAAGGCCACCAAGACGCACGTGCTGCGCCGCGAGGTGGCCCAGAAAGAGGGAGAGGTGTTCAGCGCGGCCAAAGTGCGGCGCAGCCAGGAGAAGATCTTCAACCTCGGCTTCATAGACGACGTGAACCCGGTCATAAACCCGACGGCCGACCCCGACACCGTCGACCTGGTCTTCGACGTGGCCGAGGGCAAGCCGGGCATGCTGACGGCCGGCGCCGGCATCTCCTCCCGCGAAGGCGTGGTGGGAACGCTGTCGGTGTCGCACCTCAACATGTTCGGCCTGGCGCAGAGGATGTCGCTGGCCTGGAACTTCGGCAAGCGCGTGCAGGACTACAACTTCAGCTGGTCCTCCCCCTGGGTAGGGGACAGGCCCATGACCCTGGGCCTCAACCTGTTCAACACCCGCCGCTACCGCCCCTACCAGACCTCTCTGTCGGCCTATACCGAGCGCCGCACCGGAGGCAAGGTGACGCTGGCCCCCAGGTTCGAGGACGACAAGTACACGCTCACGACCTCCTATTCCTACGAGAACGTGCGCATAATGGACGTGGACGACATCTACGTCGGCGAACTGCAGGCCGGCACCAGCGCCACTTCGTCGGTCTTCGTGGAGTTCGCCCGCGACACGCGCGACAGCGTCTGGGACCCCACGCGCGGCGGCCGCGGCGCCGTCGGCCTGGAGTTCACGGGCGGCCCGCTGATGGGCGACGTCAACTTCTACAAGCCCAGCCTCTCCTACAGCCACAACTTCAAACTGTTCTCCATAGACGACTACCCGTTCGTCCTCTCCATAGCCAACCGCATGGGTTACGTGGCGCGCTTCGGCGAAACGGACCGGGTGCCTTTCTACGAGAAATACTTCCTGGGCGGCTCCGAGACGATACGGGGATACAATTCGAACGGCCAGGTCGGCCCGCCGGAGGGCGGCAGGCTCTACGACGTCCTCAACGTCGAGTTCAAGTTCCCGCTGGCCAGGGAGCGCCGCCGCACGATAGTGCAGTGGGCCTTCTTCTTCGACGCGGGCAACTCCTGGGACCGCTTCGACGACGTGAGCCTGCGCTCCGGCAAGGGGGAGAAGCAGCTCAAGCTGGGCGCCGGTTTCGGCATACGCTTCACCACCCCGGCCTTCCCGATAAGGCTCGACTGGGGATACGGCTTCAACCACAAGGACGGCGCGCAGCGTTCGGACATCTACTTCACGCTGGGCAACCTGTTCTGAGCGGGCCGGCCGGGACCGGCAAGGGACGGTAAGGAACGATGAAAAAACTTCTGTTCATCCCGCTGCTGCTGCTGACCGCGGGCGCGGGCGCGCTGGAGCTCTCGCTGGAGGAGAACCGGGGGGAATCCGGCACGATAGGATACGTCGACATGGACCGGGTGTTCCGCGAATACTCCGGCACCACCGGCGCGCGGGACGAATTCCTGGCCGAGGTGAAGAAGAAGGAAGGGGAGCTGGACGCCTCGAAGAAGCGGATATTCGCCCTCAAGGCCGAGATCTCCCGTCTGCGCCAGGAGCGCGAGTTCGCCGCCGCCCTGCCGCTTTTCTTCGGGGAAGACGCCGCCGCCGCGCCCGCGACGGAGATATCCACCGCGGCCGCCGCCGCTCCGGAGGCCTCCACCTCCGCGGCCGCGGGCCTGCCCGGCTTGTCCTCGCCCGGCGGGGAGACGCCCGCCGCCCCGGCCGGGGCCGCCGCCCCAGCGGCGCCCAGGCAGCCGCTGATACACATGCCGGGCGTGGGCGCGATGTCGCTGGAGAAGTTCAGGATGTCCGTCTCCACCTCGGTGGCCGACATAGAGGCCGCCATCGCCGTCAAGGAAAAGGAGCTGGAGAAGCTGGAGGGGACGCTCAGGACCGACCAGCGCAACGCCGAGAAGGAACTCCTGGCCAAGGAATCCAGGAAGACCGAGGCCATACTCGGCCGGATATATTTCCTGCTGCGCGAACTGGCGGTAAGCGAGGGGGTCAGCGTGGTCATAGACAAGCGCTCGATACTCTTCGGCCACGCCGCGGTGGACCTGACCGGCAAGCTGATAGAAAAACTCGAGAACAACGGGAACGGCGAGGACCGATGAACCTGACACACGGAGAGATAGCCAGGATAACGGAAGGCCGCCTGGAGGGCGGGGCGGCGGCGCGTCCCGTGACCGGGGTCAATCCGGCGGAGTCGGCCGGACCCGGCGACCTCTGCTTCATCGACTCGCCGGACAAGCTGGCGCTGCTGGATTCCTGCCGCGCCGCCGCCGTCCTGCTGCCGGCCGAAGCCGCCGCCAGGACAGCGCCCTCCGCTGACAGGGCCCACATTTTCGTCAAGAATCCCCGCTACGCCTTCGCCCTCATCCTGCGGGAACTGGAGAAGGAGATCTCCGCGCCCCGGCGCTCCGGCAGGCATCCCTCGGCCGTCGTGGCCGACTCCGCCTCGGTGGCGCCCGACGCCTGGATAGGCCCCGGCTGCGTGGTGGAGGACGGCGCGTCCGTAGGGGAGGGCGCCGTGGTGGAAGCGGGCTCTTATGTCGGACGCGGGGCCTCGGTAGGCGCTCTCACGCGCCTGCACCCGCGTGTCTCGCTCCTGGAGCGCTGCAGGGTGGGCGCGCGCTGCGTCGTGCACGCCGGCACCGTCATCGGCTCCGACGGCTACGGCTATGTGCGGGCCGGCGGCCGCCACGAGAAGATCCCCCAGCTCGGCATAGTCGATATCGGCGACGACGTGGAAATAGGCGCCAACTGCACGATAGACCGCGCCGCGCTGGACCGCACCGTCATAGGCCCGGGCACCAAGATAGACAACCTGGTGCATATCGCCCATAACGTAAAGACCGGCGCCAACTGCCTCATACTCGGCCAGGCCGGCATAGCCGGGTCGACCGAGATAGGGGACAATGTCGTGATCGCCGGCCAGTCCGGCCTCAGCGACCATCTGAAGATCGGTTCCAATTCCATAGTAATGGGCCGCACGGGCGTCATAGCGGACCTGAAAGAGGGCTCCATAGTGCTGGGGCCCCTGGGCCGGCCCCGCCGCGAATTCATGCGGATAGAGGCGACGCTTTCCAAACTTCCGGAGATGTACGCGGAATTCAAGCGGCTTAAAAAAGGCGCCGCCGGGGATGACAAGAACAACCCTTAGTGCCGAAGCCTCCGTGGAGGGCGCCGGCCTGCATACCGGCCTGCCCTGCCGCGCGGTTTTCCGGCCGGCCGCAGGGCCCACGGGCCTGCGCTTCCTTCTTCCCGACGGCTCCTCTCCCATCCCCGCCCTGCTGGAGAACGTTTCCTCTACCGTACGCGGCACCAACCTTACGCTGGGCGGCCGCACCGTGCACACCGTAGAACACATCCTGGCCTGCTGCGCGGGCCTCGGCGTGCACGACCTGGACATACTGATGGACGGGCCCGAGCCGCCGGCCGCCGACGGGTCCGCCCTGCCTTTCGCCCAGGCCATGATGCGGGCGGGCCTGGCCGAAAAGACCGGCCAGGAAATATCCGCGCTTCCCCTCCCCGGCCCCGTCGAACTGAACGACGGGGAGGCTTTTTACCGGGCTGAGCCCGCCGGCGGACTTTTCCTGTCCGTGGTATTCGACCATCCGCACCCGATGCTCGGCCGTACCGAGATCGCGCTTGAGATAAGACCGGACTCCTTCCTCAGGGAGATAGCCCCGGCCCGCACCTTCGGCCTCCGCGAGGAGCTCGACGGCCTCAAGGCCGCCGGCCTGGCGAAAGGCGGCTCCCTCGACAACGCGATGCTGGTGGAGCGGGACCGCATACTCTGCTCCGGCGGCCCGCGCTTCGCCGACGAACCCGTCCGCCACAAGGCGCTCGACCTGCTGGGAGACCTGGCGCTCCTGGGCGCCCCCCTGCGCGCCGCCGTGCGCGCCGGGCGCACCGGCCACCGCAATAACGTCAATTTCGCCAAACTGCTAAGCGGACCGAGGTAAAAAATGGAAGACAAGAAAGCCCCCCCATACAAGGCCTGCCGGGTGATAGGCTGCGAGGAAATAATCCGCACCATCCCCCACCGCTACCCCTTCCTGCTGATAGACCGGGTGGAGGTGATAGAGGAGAACAAGCGCGCCGTAGGCGTGAAATGCGTCACGGCCAACGAACTGTTCTTCCACGGCCATTTCCCGGCCAAGCCCGTCATGCCCGGCGTCCTGATAGTCGAGGCCATGGCGCAGACCTCGGCGGCCATGCTGATGGGCCTGCCGGGGATAAAGGGAAAGTTCGCCTATTTCGCCGGCATCAACAAGGCCAGGTTCCGCAGGCAGGTGGTGCCCGGCGACGTGCTCAAGCTCCACGTGGAGATACTGCGGTTCAAGAGCCACCTGGCAAAGGTGAGCGGCCGGGGCTTCGTGGAAGGCGAGCCGGCGGCCGAGGCCGAGATGATATTCGCCGTGGACTGACGCGGCTTTTTAAGACACCCGGAGGAAGAATGGCAACCAGGATACACCCCACCGCCCTCATCGACAAGAAGGCGCGGATAGACGAGAACGTCGAGATAGGGCCCTACACCGTCATCGGAGAGGACGTGCAGATAGGCGCCGGAACTAAGATCGGCGCGCAGTGCATCTTCGAGTTCTGCACCGTCGGCAAGGACAACCTTTTCACCGGCGCCGCTTACGTCGGCATGCCCCCGCAGGACTGGTCCTACAAGGGCGAACACAAGCGCTTCATCATGGGCGACCGCAACGTGATACGCGAGAACGTCACGCTGCACCGCGGCGCCCACACCGACGTGACCACGATGGGCTCCGGCTGCATGCTGATGGCCAATTCCCACCTCGGCCACGACTGCCGCGTAGGCGACAATGTCGTCATGGTCAACTGCGCCGCCGCCGCCGGCCACGTGGAGATAGGCGACCGCGCGCTCATCAGCGGCCTGGCCGGCATACACCAGTTCACCCGCATCGGCAAGTTCGCGATGATCTCCGGAGGCGGCATGGTCAACCAGGACATCATCCCCTACGTCACCGCGCAGGGCGACCGCGCCCGCCCGGTGACCCTCAACCTGGTCGGCATGAAGCGCAACGGCTATACCCGCGAGCAGATAAAGGCCGTCAAGCACGTCTTCAAGACCCTCTTCTTCCGAGGACTCCTGCTCAAGGACGCCGTCGCGCGGCTGCGCGGGGAGAACCTGCCGCCCGAAGCTTCCCTCATCCTCGACTTCGTCGAATCCTCAAAGCGCGGCATAGCGCGCCCGCGCCGCTCGGCCGCGGCGGACGTGGCCGATGTCTGAGCGCATAGGCCTCATCGCGGGGGCCGGGACCTTCCCGCTGCTCTTCGCCCGCGAGGCCCGCGCGCGCGGCCGCGAGGTGTTCACGGCCGGCCTGTCCGGCATGACCTCACCCGAAGTCGAGGGTCTTTCCGCGGAGACGGCCTATTTCCGCCTCGGCCAGCTCTCCGCCCCGATAGATTTTTTCAAAAAGAACGGAGTGACCCGCGTGCTGATGGCCGGCAAGATAGAGCATGTCTCCATTTTCGGCGGCTTCCTGCCCGACCTGCGCGCCGCCAAACTCCTGCTGACGCTGAAGGACCGCCGCCCCAATTCCATCTTCGCCGCCATAGCCGGCGAACTGGCGAAGGACGGCATAGAGGTCATCAGCTCGGCCACCTTCCTCGAATCGTCGCTGCCCAAGCCCGGCCCCCTGACGGAGAAGAAGCCGCATAAGGACCGCGAGGCCAGCATAGCCGCCGGCTGGAAGGCCGCCAGGACCATAGCGGACCTGGACATAGGCCTGACCGTGGTGGCCCGCGGCGGCGCCATAGTGGCCGTCGAAGGCATGGAGGGCACCGACGAATGCGTGAAGCGGGCGGGAGAGATCTTCCGCAGGCTGCTGCCGGACGACGAACCGCCGAAGGATATGGTGGTGGTGAAAGTGGCCAGGCCGGGCCAGGACATGCGCTTCGACCTGCCGGTAGTCGGCGTCCCCACGCTGGAGGTCATGGCCGCCGCCGGCGCCGACACCCTGGCCCTGGAAGCCGGCACCACGCTGATACTGGAGATGGACAAGTTCCTCGCCCGGGCCGCCGAGCTGGGCATCGCCGTGACCGCCATAGACCCGGCCTCCCGCTGAACTCAAGGCAAGAATGAAAAAAGCCGCCCGCTGGCGGCTTTTTTTCATTACAGTGTCGGCCTCAACGGGCGGCGGAGCTGAAATAAACGGCGTAGGCGGCCCGCAGGGAGGAGATGTCGCCGACCACCAGCGGGGTCTGGACGCCGTCGAAAAGTATGAAGCAGCGGGAGCAGTCGTCGCCTGACAGTTCCGTCCGTGAGCCGTCGGTCCTGACGAACAGCATGCGGCCGGGTTCCACCTGGGCCAGCCGCGCGCCGGCCCCCTTGAGGAATTCCAGGGCCTCGCCTATTTCGGCGTCGGCCTCGTCCAGCGAAGCCGGGCCGCGTACCAGCACGCAGACCGGCGCGCTGAATTCGGGGGCGGGCCCGGCCGAAATGACCGCGCCGGCCGAGCGCGGCCCCGCCGCGCTTCCGGGCATCCCGCTTCCGGCCTGGAGGGCGGAGGGCTCCGGCATATGGGGAGGCCGGACCTCTCCGGCCGGAGCCGGGCCGGCGGCGGGCTCGGCCGCGGCGCCGGTATCGGCCGCGGGGAGCGGCTCAGGATCATGGAACTCCCCGGAGCGCGAACCGAAGCCGACGGACATGTATCCGTCTTCGCCGGGACCGGTCAGATTAAGAACCAGGACGACCACGGACGCGACGGCCGCGAAGGCGAGCGCGGGCCTTAGCCACCGCGGCGCGGAGCGGGGCGGAGCGAACACCGACCTCTTCAGCGAATCGGGCACCGGCTCCATGGCGTGCTTCTTAATGACGCCGGAGAGCGCCCTGAGCTGCGCCAGCTCGGCGCGGCACTCCGGGCAGGCGGCGAGATGGTCTTCGAGCGCGTGCCGCTCGTCCTCGAGCAGCTCGCCGTCGTAATAGGCCGAAAGGTTCTTCCTGCAGGTGCTATGTTTCATCGTTTTCCGGACGCGGGGCCAGCTTCTGCCTGAGCGCCTCGCGTGCCCTCGATATTCCAGACTTCACCGTGCCCAGCGGCTTGCCCGTTATCGCGCTTATCTCCTGGTAGGACAGGCCCTCTATCTCCCGCAGCAGCAGCAGCGCCCTGTCCTCCGGGTCCAGCGCGGCCATAGCCCGCTCCAGCGCCGCCTTCTCCTCCAGCCGCTCCAGTTCCGCCCCGGCCGCCGGCTCGGGCGATTCCGGCTGTATAGCCGGCGCGCCGTCGTCACCCTCCCGGTCCAGCGAAAGCGTCTTCCAGAAGGAGCGCCGCTTCTCGCCGCGCACGCGGTTCTTCCAGACGTTCATCGTGATGCTGTAGAGCCAGCCGCCGGCGGCCTTATCGTCGCGAAGGTTCTCCAGGCCGCGCACCGCTTTAAGAAAAGCGTCCTGCGCTATGTCCTGCGCGTCGCTGGCGTTGCCCGCCAGGCGCAGCGCCAGGTTATAGACCATCGGCGAGAACCGCCCGAAGAGCTCTTCAGCGTCCGTAAGGTCCTCCGCGGCGCCCGGTGTAAGGACACCGGCCGGAGAAAAAAGTTCCGTTCTTAAGCGGCATTTTTATTCCGTCCCCTTGAAAGTTTAGCAAAACGGGCGGCGGCGCGGAACTTTTGCGCGCGGCCGGTGTCTATAGGGCGAAGGCGATGAAAGGAGGCCGTATGAAACCCCTGGCTCTGATAAGGAAAGTTTCGCTGCTGACCCTGATACTGGCTCCGGCCGCCGCGGCCGGCGCGCATGACCTCGGCGAGGGCTCGCTGCAGGTACGCGGCGGCGAGGCGCGCCTGCTGCCGCTCAAGCATACCGCGGTGCGGGCCGCCGTCTCCGGATTCGTATCCGAGGTGAGCGTCACGCAGCTCTTCGTCAACCTTTCGACGGGACCGATAGAGGCGGTATATGTATTCCCTCTGCCGCAGAACGCCGCCGTGACGGAAATGACGCTGGAAGCCGGCGGCAGGAAGATAAGGGGAACGATAAAGAAGCGGCAGGAGGCCCGGGAGGTTTACGATAAGGCCCGCGCGGCCGGCCACACCGCGGCGCTGCTGGAACAGGAAAGGCCGGATATCTTCACCCAGTCCGTGGCCAATATCCCCCCCGGCCGCGAGATAAAGGTCTCCCTTAAATACAGCCAGGACCTCTACTACGACAAGGGCGTCTACACTTTCGTCTTCCCCATGACGATCGGCCCGCGGTATATACCGGGCGCCCCATCCGGAAAGACCGGCACGGGCTGGTCGCCGGACACCGGCGCCGTGCCCGACGCCTCGCGCATAACGCCGCCCGTGGTCCGCCCGGGGAGCCGCTCCGGCCGGAACATAAGCCTGGAGGTGAAATTGAACCCCGGCATAGCCGTGAAGCGGATACGCAGCGCCTCGCACGACATAGAGACGGCCGACCTGGGCGACGGGACTCATTCGGTGAGACTCGAAAGGGAGGACGAGATCCCCAACAGGGATTTCCTGCTGACCTACGAGGCCGCCGGCAAGCCGGTGGACGCCGCGGTCCTGGCGCACAGGGACGGCGGCGACGGCTACCTGACGCTGACGATACAGCCGTCCGCCGACTTCCCCCTGTCGCAGGTGACGCCCAAGGAACTGGTCTTCGCGCTGGACGTCTCCGGCTCGATGAAGGGCTTCCCCCTGGAGCTCGCCAGGAAGACCGTCCTGAAATGCCTGGAGGGCATGAATCCCGACGACACCTTCCAGATACTCACCTTCTCCACGGAGAGCAGGCTCCACTTCGAAAGACCGCTGAGGAACAGCCCGGAGAACGTCGCCAGGGCGCGGCGGCTGTTAAACGGTCTGACCAGCGAAGGCGGGACGGGAATGCTCGACGCCCTGCGCGCGGCGCTGGAATTCCCGCGGGACCCCGGGCGAATGCGGATAGTCCTTTTCGTCACCGACGGCTACATCGGGAACGAAGCCCAGGTACTGGGCTTCGTCGGCAGGCATCTCAACGGCAGCCGCGTCTTCCCACTCGGCATAGGCTCGGCTCCCAACCGCTACCTGCTGGAGGAGCTGGCGGCGATGGGCAAGGGCGCGGCGCAGTACGTAACCCTCGGGGCGCTGACCGTCGCGCCGGAGAAGAGCGTCGAGCTGTTCTACGAGAGGATATCCCGGCCGGTGCTCAGCGACCTCTCGGTGGACTGGAAGGGACTGGACGTGAAACGGCAGTCGCCCGGCGCCCTGAACGACCTGTTCGCCGGCCAGCCGCTGTTCCTGCACGCCCGCTACGGCAGGGCCGGCGAGGCCGAGGCCGTGCTGAAAGGCAAAATGCGCGGCAAGCCCTGGTCCATGACCTTCCGCGTAGTGCTGCCGGAAAAGGAAACAGGCAATCCCGCGCTGGGCCCGCTCTGGGCGCGCTCGCGCATAGCCGAACTGTCGAGGCAGGCCCATTTCCGCGGCGGCGGCGGGGCGGAGAAGGAGATAACGGCGCTGGCGCTGGAGCATTCGCTGGTGACGCAGTACACTTCTTTCGTGGCGGTGGAAGAGAGCACCTCGACGACAGGTCAGCCTCTGCTGGTCCCCGTGGAGAACGAGCTGCCGGAGGGAACGCAATACGAGGGTTTCTTCGGCGACGCCGGCGCGGCGGCGGCGGGGAGCGGGGCCGCGGCCGGAGGCGGGAGCGGGATGCTGGCCGCCGCGCGGAAAAGCGTCTCGGGGCTCTTCTCTCCGGGGGAAACGGCGTACTCCGGGGGTTTCGGCTCCCGCTCCGGCGGTTCCCTGGCGGACCCTGCCGCCTACCGGCCCGCCGCTCCGGCCCGGAGCCGCGTGGCCGCGCTGGCGCTGGAATTCCTGTCCCGCCCTTCGCGCAGGCTCGCCCGGCTCCTGGTTGCGACGCAGAAGCGGGACGGGGTCATGACCGGCGACGACGGCGGCGCGGTGACGCCGGCCGACCAGGCGCTGGCCGTGCTGGCGCTGCTCAAGGCCAGGCGGCTCTACGGCCCGGAACTGGACGAGGCGCTGGACTCGGCCTGGGCGTACCTGCGCGACCGCTCGCACGACGGACTGGACTCCAAAGGCGCGCTGACCGCGGCGCTCAACAGCGGCGGCCACCTGAAAGATCCCGTCGTTCGCGCCGGATTCGAGGCGCTCGGGGACGATGCCGGAAAACTTAAATAGCCGCGGCCGCAGGCACGGACCGCTCCCGCCGGACGCTTACAGCCGCCGCAGCGCCCGGCGGGCTTCGGCCGCTCCGGCGGCGTCCGGCCCGGCTTTTTCGACAGCGTCGCGGTAGAGCCCGGCCGCCCGCTCCTTCTCACCCGCCCGCTCCATGAGGAGCCCCAGCCCCATCAGCGCCGGGAAATAGCCGGGCCTCGCGCGCAGGGCCGCTTCGAAATCCGCCCTCGCCCCGGCCGCGTCGCCGGCCAGAGACCTCAGAACTCCCCGTGAATTGAGCAACGAAGGCGAGCCGGGGCTCGCGGACAGCGCCCGGCCGGCGGCGGCCGCGCCTTCGACGTACTCGCCCGCGGACTGGAATACCTGCAGCGCCAGCTGCCAGCCCGCCTCCGTCAGGGGCCGCGCCGCGGCGGCGCGCGCCAGTTCCAGCGCTTTTTCCCGCTCGCCCCTTAAGGCGTAGGCGAGGGCGCCGGCGGCCAGCGGATAAGGCCTCTCGTCCAGCCCCCGGCGGAATTCCTCCATGGCCGCGGCGGAGTATCTCTCCTCGCCCAGCCATATCAGGGCGTAGGCCAGGTCATCTTTGTCCGTCCCGCGCAGCAGGCGCGCGGCTTCGCGGCGCGACTCCGAACCCGGCGCCAGTATGAAGGCGGCGGCCGCCGCCCTCAGCGCGGGACCCACCGGTCTTGCCGATGGCGGGGCGAAGCGTTCGAGCGTCCTTTCCGGCGGCAGGCGCAGCGACAGCAGCAGCCCCGCCGGGCCGCCGGCGTCCGCCGGCGGGGGCGGCGCGGCGGCCAGCAAAGCTGCGGACAGGGCGCGGAGATTGCCGGGCCAGTCGTATTCCGCGCCGGAAGCGTCGTCGGGGAATTCCCCGTCGAGGGCCGACAGCTCCCTGGCCTCCGCGGCGGCCGGAGCCTTTTTGCCGCGGAGCATTATTGCCTTCAGGCGGAGAGTCAGGGGTTCCAGCCGGGAAAGGCGCGAGAGTATCAGCGAACGCTCGGCGGGGGTCCAGTATATCAGCGCGCGGCGCAGGTCATGGTCGAGGAAAGTGGGATTCGTCTCCCTTATCCTGTCCAGGTGCTCCCGGTCGGCCGCGCCGCGCACGGCGTTGCGCTCGCCGAGCCAGTGGAGCCTGGCCTCGGCGAGGGACTCCTCCGCCTCCCGGAAGCGCCCCAGCTGAAGTTCGCGCAGGGCCTTTACCAGCGCCAGCTCGTACCAGTCCCCCAGGCCTCGCGACGGAGCGGCCGGCGCCGGAGACTCCATCAGCGAGGCGAGGTAACAAAGCCCCGGGAAAGCCGGGCCGCAGGCCCGACCCAGCCGGTCGAGCCCGGCCGCCGTCATACCGACGGCGAGCAGGGTCTCCCCCTCCCGGCGCAGCAGCCATTCGTCCGAGGGATACTTCGCCGCCTCGGCGGTCACGGCGGGCAGGCCGGTGCCGGCCGACGAGGGATAGGCCAGGACCTTCGCCAGCGCCGCCGCGGACGGCAGCGCCAGGGCGGCGAAAAGCAGCGCCGGGACGGCCGCCGGCTCCGGTGAAGCCGACGGCATCTTTTTCCGGCCGGCGATCACCCGCCAGGCCCCGGCTGCCGCCATCATGGCCAGCAGGTATTTCAGCGGCTGGAAGTACCTGGGCTCTATCGCCAGCAGGCAGTGGACGAGAATGAAATACCCGGCCATGAAAGCGGTGAAAAGATTGCCCGGGGAACGGCACAGGGCCAGCCCCGCGCCGGCGAGCAGGAAGAGCCAGGGGGACATCATGAACGCCGCCGCCAGCCTGCGCAGCACCGCGCCGGCATAGGCTCCGGGATCGGCCAGAACGGTCCTGGCCGCCCAGGCGTAGACGCTCTCGTCGCGCGATATGCCGGCGAAAGCCCTGGCGTCGCCCTCCATCGTGAAGACCAGCCCTTTGGCGCCGGCTATCACATTGCTGGCGGGACGGGACTCCTCCAGAGGGATGAAGGAATCGAACAGTGAATAGTTCAGCCCGGCCCAGGGCGCCAGGGGCAGGTAGGCGCAGACGATGAACAGCCCGGCCGCGGCCAGCCCCCGCCCGGTCCGGCCGGCGCGACCGCCGCGCAGCAGCCCCCAGGCCGCGGCCAGCGGCGGGAAGGCGAAAAGGGGCGAACGTACCAGCATGGAGAATCCGGCGGACAACCCCGCGGCGGCGGCCGGCATGACGCCGGCGGAGGATTGCCGGAGAAGCTCCAGGCGCAGGAATACGAGCAGGGCGAAAGAGTAGAGGACCTGTTCGGGGTCGTGAGCGGGGATGGAGTACCCGGCCAGCGCGGCCGCCAGGGCGAAGAAAGCCCCCCTCGCCGGCGGGCCGCCGGCCCGGCCGACGGAATAGGCCGCCAGACAGGACAGCAGCCCCGCAGCCTTCACGGGCAGGTAGGGATCTCCTCCCATGTGGAACCTGAACCAGGCGAAGAGCAGGCCCGGCAGCGGCATGGCGAAACTCACCGCCTTGTCCCGCAGCGCGTGGAAAAGCAGCTCCCCCCTGTCGGTGAAGCAGGACAGGCAGTGAGGCGCGTAAACCGGGTCCAGGACGAAGACGCGCAGCGCCAGCGCTGCGGCCGCGGATAAAAGCAGCCAGGCGGCGGCTTTTTCTGTGTATCGGGCGGATCTCATGTCGCTTCAGGCATCCGGAGCTCAATGCTACAAAATAGGGCGCCTCGCCGTCCCGCTCCTTATTATTGTAAAATAAGGTCGACCCGGCCCGCATAGTGGCCCTATCCCTTTTATCCCCGTTACGGGGCTCCAGGAGCTGAAATGTCGGAGAACAAACCCAAGAAACTCAAGTTCGGCGTAGTCGGCGCCGGCAAGCTGGGCGGCTTCCATACCCGCACCCTTTCCATGATGCCGGAGGTAGAGCTGGTCGGCGTGGCCGACCCCAACCTCCGCCGCTCCCAGGTCCTGGCCTGGCAGTACAACTGCATCGCGTACAAGGACTACGCCGACCTGCTCCCCCAGGTGGACGCCCTGGTGGTGGCCGCCCCCACCGAGTACCACGCCGAGATAGGCCTCAAGGCGCTGGGCGCCGGCGTGCACGTCCTGATGGAGAAGCCGATCACCAATTCCGAGGAAGGCGCCCGCAAGCTGCTCGAGATGTCCGAGAAGAAGAAGGCGGTCCTGCAGGTGGGCCACTCCGAGCGTTTCAACCCCGCGGTGGTAGAGACCCTCAAGCACATAAAGAACCCCCGCTACATAACGATAGAGCGCCTCGGCCCCTTCGACCCGCGCGTCGCGGCCACCGGCGTGACCCTGGACCTGATGATACACGACCTCGACATCCTGCTTACGATGATGGACTCAGAGGTCGAGTCCTTCGAGGCGATAGGCGCCAGCATGCTCTCGGCCCACGAGGACATCTCCAATGTCCGCATAAAGTTCCGCAACGGCTGCGTCGCCGACGTCACGGCCAGCCGGGCCACGATGGAGGCCTCCCGCCGCATGCGCGTCTACCAGCAGGACGCCTACATCTCGGTGGACTATGTCAGCGCCCGTCTCAAGATCTACCGCAAGAAGGTCCCCACGATAAAAACGCTGAAGGATATCGAGATAACCTACCCCAAGCTCGAGCCCAAGCAGCCCATACGCGAGGAGCTCAACCATTTCATAGACTGCATACGCACCTCCAAGACGCCCACGCCCAGCGGCGAGAAGGGGCTCAAGGCGCTGCGCCTGGCCCTGGACATAACCGACAAGATGCGCCGCTTCGAGGTCTCGGAGCCGGAGGGCGCCGACACGGACGACTCGCTGGCCCGCTCCATCGGGGACATAGGCAAGGCGACCAAGGTCCTGGCCGAAGAGGCCCTCAGGAACATCGGCATCGACAAGTCCTGAGCCGGCGGCGGAGCGGAGCGCGGCCGGACCGCGCCCTTACGATTTATGGCACAGATAGCTTCAACCACAAAGAACGTTCTCGTAGTGGCCGGGGACCCATCCGGCGACCTCCACGCGGCGCGCCTGATAAAGGCCCTGGAGGAGAAGGACCCCGAGATCTCCGTCACCTCGATAGGCGGCGTGCGCATGCGCGAGGTCTCGACCCATTTCATCTACAACCTGGTCTCGGTCGGCGCGGTAGGCTTCGCCGAGCCCTTCAAGAACTTCTTCCTCTGGCTCAAGCTCATCCGGCTGGTGCGCCGCTACCTGGAGGAGAAGAAGCCCGCCTGCGTGATCGCCGTGGATTTCTACGGCTTCAACCACCAGATACTTGGGCTCGCCGCGCACCGCAAGATCCCCGCCTACTACTATATCAGCCCCCAGGTCTGGGCCTCCCGCCCGGGCCGCGCGAAGGCCATAGCCCGGCTGACCAAAGAGATCTTCGTCATCTTCCCCTTCGAGGAGAACATCTACGCCAAGGCCGGCGGCCGGGCGAAGTTCCTCGGCCACCCGCTGCTGGACATCATCCCGGAGGAGCCGGCCAGGAAGCCGGCCGGCGAGCCTCTGCGCATAGGCCTGCTGCCCGGCTCGCGCCGCTCCGAGCTGGAGCGGCACCTGCCGCTTTTCGTGAAAGCTTTCTACAAGATAAAGTCGGTGCACGCCGACGCGAAGGGCTATGTTTTCGCCGTGCCGGAATTTCCGGACGAGAAGCTGTTGCCCATGCTGGCCGACGCCTGGCCCGGCGCCGAGGAGGAGATAGAGATAGTCCGCGAGAGCGACTACGCCGTGCGCGGCACGCTCGACTTCGCCTTCACCGCCTCCGGCACCGCCACGCTTGAGAACGCGCTGCTGGGCGTGCCCATGCTGGTCGCCTACCGCATGCCCCGCTTCACCTACGAGATAGCCAAACGCGTCATCACCGTCCCCTACATCTCGCTGGTCAACGTCCTGCTCAAGAAGCCGGCCGTCAAGGAATTCATCCAGGACAAGGCCACCGTGGAGCTCCTCTCCCAGGAGGCCTTCTCGGTGCTCAACAACCCGTCCAAGGCCGAGGCGATGCGCCGCGACTACAAGGCCGTGCGCGCCATGCTGGGCGAGAAAGGCGTGGCAGCCCGCGCCGCCGAGCGCATAGCCGCCGTCCTTAGATGAAGATAACCCCGGACGTAGAAGCCCTCCTGGGCTATATCCGGCCGCACAAGGCCCGCCTGCTGCAGGCCGCCCTGGCCATGACCGTCCTGGCCGCCATGCGCGCGGCCGTGGCCTACCTGATAGGCCCCGTCATACAGACGGTATTCATAGACCGCAACACCGAGATGCTGCGCCTGATCATGATCGGGCTGCCGGCCGTCTTCGTCATAAAGGCCGCCGCGGACTACGCCACCTCCTACCTCATAAACTACGTCGGCCAGAAGACCGTGCAGCGGATGCGCGACGACCTCTTCACCCGCGTCCACCAGCTCTCGATGGAGTTCCACTGGCGCAAGCGCTCCTCCGACGTGATGAGCCGGGTCATCAACGACCTGGGCAACGTGCAGTCGGCGGTGCAGTCGGTGCCGCTCTACCTGATACGCGACCTCTTCACCGTCGTCGCGCTGGTCGGCGTGCTGTTCTACCTCAACTGGCGCTTCGCCGCGGTCTCGCTGTTCATCCTGCCGACCGCAGCTTGGATGCTCAAGGTGCTCAGCCGCAAGATGCGCCGCTCCAGCTCCAAGGCGCAGGCGACGATGGGCGACATCTCGCACAAGTTCCAGGAGAGCCTGCAGGGCATGACGGTGGTGAAGGCCTTCAACTACGAGGAGCAGGCCATCTCCCGGTTCCGCCGCTCCAACGACGACTTCTTCTCCGAGACCATGCGCTTCCTGCGCGCCTCGGCCATCTCCAGCCCGCTGATGGAGCTGCTCGGCAATATCATGCTGGTGGGGATGATCTTCCTGGGCGGGCGCGAGATCATGGCGGACAGGATGACGCCGGGAGACTTCTTCTCCTTCATCGCGGCCTTCTTCACGGCCTACATGCCGCTCAAGAACATAGCCGGCCTCAACACCAGGGTGCAGCTGGGCCTGGCCTCGTGGGACCGCGTCAGGCAGGTGCTCGACGAGCGCCCCGACGTCCCGGCCCCGGCCAGCCCGGCGCGGCTGGGCGACGTGCGCGGCACGGTCGAGTTCCGCGGCGTCACCTACAAGTACCCCTCGCGCGACACGGTAGTGCTGCGCGACCTCAGCTTCTCGGTGAAAGAGGGCGAGGTGGCCGCCTTCGTCGGCCCCTCCGGCTCGGGCAAGACCACCATCATACAGCTGCTGCTGCGCTTCTTCGATCCCCTCTCGGGCGCGGTGCTCATAGACGGCAAGGACCTGCGCGAACTGGACCCCGCCGAGCTGCGCGCCGCCACCGGCCTGGTGACGCAGGACACCATACTGTTCGACAACGACGTGACCGGCAACCTGACGATAGGCCGGCCGGGCGCGACCGAGGCCGAGATACGCGAGGCCGCGGAGGCGGCCGACGCCCATCCGTTCATAACCGCCATGCCCCAGGGCTACGCCACCCAGCTCGGCGAACGCGGCGTGAAGCTCTCCGGCGGCCAGCGCCAGCGCCTGGCCATCGCCCGCGCCATCATCAAGAAGCCCAAGATACTGCTGCTCGACGAGGCGACCTCCAACCTCGACACCGCCAGCGAACAGGCCGTGCAGGCCTCCATAGAGCGGATACTCAAGGGCCGCACGGTCCTCATGGTCGCGCACCGGCTCTCCACCGTGCGCAACGCCGATAAGATTTTCGTGCTTGACAAGGGGGCCCTGGCCGAGAGCGGCAGCCACGAGGAGCTGATGTCGCGCGGCGGGGTCTATAAGAAGCTCTGGGAGGCCCAGTCTTGAAACTGGCGGCTCTTACCCTCATCGCGGCCCTGATAACCGTAGCCGGCGCCTGGTCGGCGGCGCGGCTGGGCGCGCTCGGCAAGAACGCGATGTCGCGCCTGCTGGCCTATTCCTCCGGCATAATGATCTCGGTGGCCTTCCTGGGCATCTTCCCCGAGGCCTGGGAGCTGGCGCCGGAACCGGCGGCGGCCGGCTGCCTGGCGGCGCTCTTCGCCCTTTTCCTGCTCGAGAACTTCGCCGCCCACAGCAGCTGCAGCGAATATGTCGGCGACTGCCACGTCCACTCGATGGGGACTCTCGCGCTGCTGGCCATGGGCCTCCACTCGCTGCTCGACGGCTTCAACATGGCCGCCGGCTTCAGCGCCGGCCACGCGGCCGGCCTCAACGCCTCGCTGGGCGTCATCCTCCACAAGCTGGCCGACGGCGTGGCCCTGGCCTCGCTGCTGGCTCACGCCGGCGCGTCGCCGCTCAGGATACTGGCCATGAGCGCGCTGCTGGCCGCGGCCACCCCGTTGGGCGCGTTCGCGGTGGACTCCCTCCTGGCCGGCATGTCCCCCGCCGGGCTTTCTTTCGCGCTGGGCGCCAGCGGGGGCTCGCTCATCTATATAGCCATGGCCGACATACTGCCTCGGCTGCACACGGCCTGCGACCGCCTGACGGCGGTCTTCTTCCCGCTGGGCTACGCGACCGTGATACTAATACACATGCTGGCCGGACATTGAGATGGAACTCCAGGACCTTCTGAAGAAATTCCGGGAATATTCCTCCCAGGACACCACGCTCCTCGAGCTGGCCTGGAATTTCTCCGCCGAGGCCCACGCTGACCAGAAGCGCGCCTCGGGGGAGGAGTTCGTCGTTCACTGCCGCGCCGTGGCCGACATCCTGGCCGACTTCCGCATGGACCAGGAGACGATCTGCGCCGGCCTGCTGCACGACGTGCTCGAGGACACCGCGATCCCGCCGGACACGCTCAAGAAGGAGTTCGGCGACGAGATCAACAACCTGGTCGCCGGCGTTACCAAGATAGAGACGCTCAAGTTCTCCTCTCGCGACGAGGCCCAGGCCGAGAACTGGCGCCGCATGATACTGGCCACGGCCAAGGATATCCGCGTCATAGTCATCAAGCTGGCCGACCGCATGCACAACATGCGCACGCTGGGCTGGCTCAGCCCCGCCAAGCAGCTCGAGATCAGCCACGAGACCATCTCCCTCTACGCGCCGCTGGCGCAGCGGCTGGGGATGTTCCAGATAAAATCGGAACTCGAGGACCTCTCTTTCAGGTACCTGCATCCCGACGAGTACCAGGAACTTCACGCCAAGGTGCAGATCCGCTTCGCCAAGCGCGAGAAGCTGCTCGCCGAGTTCCAGGACGCGCTGGACAAGCATCTGCTGTCCTCCAAGGTCCCCTACCGCCTGGTCTCGCGGGCCAAGAACCTCTACTCCATCTACCGCAAGATGCTCAAGCAGGACAAGCCGTTCGAGGAGATACAGGACGCGCTCGGCGTGCGCATCATAACCGACTCCGTCGTCAACTGCTACGCGCTGCTGGGCGTGGTGCACGCGGCCTTCAAGCCCGTCACCAATTCCTTCACCGATTACATCGCCGTGCCCAAGCGCAACCTCTACCAGAGCCTTCACACCACCGTCGTCGCCTCGTCCGGCGAGCAGGTGGAGATACAGATCCGCACCGAGGAGATGCACCGCACCTCGGAGTACGGCATCGCCGCGCACTGGCGCTACAAGCTGGGGGAGAAGGGCGCCGACCGGCACCTCGACGAGAAGCTCAACTGGCTGCGGCAGTGGATAGAGTGGCTGCAGGACCTCTCGAGCCCGCGCGAGTTCATCGAGAGCTTCAAGACCGACCTGGAGCTGGACCAGATCTTCGTCTTCACGCCCAAGGGCGAGGTGAAGACGCTGCCCGTGGACGGAACGCCGCTGGATTTCGCCTATTACGTGCACACCGACGTAGGCGACACCTGCGTCGGGGCCAAGGTCAACGGAAAGATGGTCAAGCTCGACCACGCCCTCAAGAGCGGCGACATCTGCGAGATCATCACCCGCAAGAACTCCTTCCCGCGCAAGGACTGGCTGACGATAGTGAAGACGGCCAGCGCCCGGTCCAAGATACGGCACTACCTGCGCGAGCACAAGATGCTCGACGAGTGAACCTCAGCCGGCGCCGGACTGCAGCGTGTTCAGCAGGCGCGAAACCAGCCGCACGGCCCCTTCATAACCGAGGAAAGGCTCCGCCGACAAGGCGTGGCGCCCGTAGGAAGGAAAACCGAATTCCATGAAAGGAAGGCCCGGCGCCAGGCCTTCCGACCTCCAGAAAGAGTTGCCGACCGCCAGGTCGGGGCCGCCGCAGCCGGGAAACGAGGCCAGGGCCTCCCTGGCCTCCCCCGCGCGCGGAGAGAAAAGAAGCAGCTCCGGGACCTCCCGCAGCGAAAGCCCGCGCGGCCGGCAGGCGAGGACGGCGAAGGGCGCCGTCATGCAGAGCTCTTCCGCGAAACCGGCGAAAGCCCCGAATAGCCAGGGATCCCCGAAGAAGGCGGCCTTCCGGTTCGCCAGGGCGCGCAGCGCGGGGGCGGCGGAGAGAGCCGCCTCCCGCCTCAGGCGCGCGGCGGATGACGGGGGCTTCACTCCCGCCGCGGCGCAGACGGACTCGAGCCAGCGCGCCGTTCCCGCGAAACCCATCGGCAGCCCGGTTTCGACCAGCCGCGCGCCGGAGGCGGAGGCCAGCCTGGCCGCGGCTTCCCGGCCGTAAGGCAGCGAGACCACCACCCCGGCCTCCAGCGCCGCCGACAGGTCCCGGAAGGCGGCGCCGGAAGGCAGCACGCAGCGCAGCCGCAGCCCGCAGGCGCCCAGCAGCCGCCCCAGTTCGGCGATATTTCCGGCGTGATCCCCTTCGCCACGATCGTACATGTACCCGACCAGGGCCACGTCGCGCCGGTTCTTTTTCGTCTTCCGCGGGCCCAGCGCCCTGACGAGAGCGTCGAGCGCCAGGGCGTAGCCGTCCAGCCAGTCCGCCTCCATCGAGGATGGCACCGCGTCCGCCACGGGGACCCGTTCCCCGGCGGCGGCCGCCAGGCCGGAGTAATCCGCTCCCGTCAGTTTCAGGAAAGGCAGGGCGGTCAGAAGTACCACCCCCGCGCCGGGCGAGCCGGCGGAGGCGCGCAGGAAACCGGCGAGCCGGCCCTCCGGGTCCCTCTCCTGCGGCAGGGGCGCCGCCATGGAGTAAAGAACCCGGTGCCTCCCGTCGTCAGAAAGCAGCGTGGAGCGCAGGTCGTGATTGCCGGCTATGTAATCGGCCTTGTGTATGGCGCAGTGCAGGCCGTCCACGGCCAGCACCGCGTCGCTCACGGCGTTGGCGGCGAGGAAGATCCCCAGCTGGGCCGGCATCGACAGGGGGCTTTCGGCTTTCTTAAAGGTATGTTCCATGGTAATCCCAGCGGGCCAGGCGCAGCAGCCTGCGGCAGGTTTCCAGCGCCCCCTCGTAGCCGGGCAGGAGAACGGAAAGCGAGAAAGGGATCTTGCCCGCCTCCAGGACACGGCGGTCCATCTCTATGTCGGAATAGACAAGGCGCAGCCCCCCGGTTTTCTTCAGAAGCCCGCTCAATTCCCCGTCGGAGGAAAAGCGGACGACGCGCCAGGACCGCTCCCGGGAACGGGGCGGCAGCGGCCCTTCGCCCCTGACGAATACGCTGACCCCGAAACCCGCCTCCTCCAGCGCGGCAGGCAGGCGCGGACCGCCGAAAGCGGCGCCGGAGAGCAGCCCCTCCACCTGTTCCGCCTCGCAGATGAAGCAGGCCCCCGTTCCGGCGGCTGCCGCGCGCAGCGCGGCGGCGGCCTTTTTTTCAGCGGGCGAAGGGGCGGCCCTCCCCGGGCGGCCCAGTCCCTTTAGTATGTCGGCCGCCCAGGCCGAAGTCCCCGCGAAACCGTAGGGAGCGGGCGGGACGGTCCATTTAAGCCCCGCGCGGTCCAGCGCCGGGCAAAGCGCCGGGTCCGGCCGCTCCAGCACCTGCAGCCTTGCGGAGGCGGCGGCTTCGTAAAAATCCGCGCCGGCGGGAACCACGGATACTCCGAGCCTGTCCAGCAGGCGGAGCAGCGGGGCCGGCGCGGCGCCGCCCCCCGCGATATTGACGTCGGCCTTCGGGCGCCTGGCGGCCGCCTTGAACCTGGAGGCCATGAAAGCCGCCCTGGCCTTGACCTTCTCCTCCGCAGGGGCGGTGAAATTGTTGTATGGTTCCAGCCGCACGGCGGCCCCGGTCAGCCTCCGGGCTTCGGCCGCCAGAGCGGCGCTGTCGGAGGCCAGCAGCATCGGCGAGCAGCCGGTGTAGAATTCCACCAGAGCGCCGGGGCCCGCGGCCCGGCCGGCCGCTGTCATGGCTCCGAGTATCCTGTCCTCGTCCCCGCCGGCGGCGTCGCCGTCCGAAAAACCGGTGTTGGCAGTGCCCGGCTCTCCCTTCGGGAAGACCGGCCCGGGGCCGGAGGCGGCCTGCTCGCCCCTGAACATGTTGAGCCTGCCGCCTATGCACGAGGAAAAGAGGCAGTCGGAGTCGCCGTGCTCCACCATGACTGACCCGGGCGGGACGGCGCATTCCCGCCTCGAACGGCCCAGCAGGAAACCCCTCCATTGCCCAGAACCCGGGGGCGAATCGATGATATCGTCCGACTGCGGCAGGTGGGCCGGCGGCGCGGGCCGCGTACCGCTCAAGCCGTGGCAGGCCAGAAGGTCGGCGAAGGAGAGATGGGATAGACCTCCCGCGGCCGCCGCCAGCTCCCCTCCGTCCAGCGCCGGCAGACCGCGCATGTCGGGATGGAAACAGACGGCCCAGTCGGAGACGTGGTTCATGCCGGGGCGCGCCGCCATCCCCTCGGCGACGATGACCCGGTAGCGCGACCTGCCGCGGCGCCAGTCGTAGACGAGCTGGCCTTTGATCACGCCGGCGGGCTCGAAGCCGGCGGCTTTCAGGGCTTCGGCCGCGGCGGGGGGCCGTGAGCGGACGGACCTGCCCCCGCCGGGCGGCCTGCCTCCGGAAAAAGGCCGGCCGGCCGCGAACTCCGCGAAGGCGTGGTCGGTGAGCGGAGCGAAGCCTCCCGCGGGGGCCGGCGCCTTTATGGCGGCGGCCAGCTTCACCAGCCGGCGGGCGAAATCGCTGCGCGGAAAGAGCAGCGCGGCGGGGCGCCCCAGCCTCTCGGCCGAAGTGACGGCGGGGTCGCGCAGCAGCACTCCCAGCACCCGGGTCCCGGCCGCCGCGGCGAACTCCCTGACCCTCTTCTCGCCCGCCGGGTCCTTCAGGTTGGCGGCCAGACCGGCCAGGCGGACTCCGTTGCGGGAGTAGTTCTTCACCATCGCCATGAGCTTATTTGCGGCGTAGAGGGAAAGGGATTCCTCGGAAGTGACTATTACGGCCTTGCCGGCGAAACCGGCCCGCAGCGGGGCCGCGAAACCACCGCAGACCACGTCGCCCAGCACGTCGAATACGGCCGCGGAATATCCCCCTTTTTCGAGGAGGCCGCTATCCCCGATGGCGTCCAGCATAGCGCCTATTCCGGCGCCGGCGCAGCCCATTCCGGGTTTCGGACCGCCGGCCTCCATGCAGTCTACGCCTTTTACCCTGGAAGGATGCACGCAGGAGATAACGGAGCCGGGCCCGCCCCCGGCGGCCGGTGAAAAAGGCGGCACCTGGCGGCCGGCCAGGGACACCGTGGAATCGGATTTGGGATCGCAGCCGATATGAAGCACGCGGCCGCCGCGGGCGGCGAGCGCCGCGCTCAGGTTCGCGGCGATAGTGCTCTTTCCTATCCCGCCTTTGCCGAAGAAAACGATCCTTTCCATATCGGTGATCCCGCCGGCTCCAATGATAGCACTTTGCCGGCGCCCCATCGCTTTCTCAGCGGTGTTTTTTTCGGCGCAGGCGCTCGTATTCCGCCAGCCGCGCCGAGGTCGCGGGGGCCAGGACCATCTCGGCCCGGTCGACCAGCTCGCGCAGGGCCAGGAAGCGGTTGACGGCGCGGCTGCGCTCGCGCTGACACCGGACGAAAAGGCCCAGCGGCGGGTATTTGAGCTGAACGGAGCTGGCGGTCTTGTTGATCTTCTGGCCGCCCTTCCCCCCGCCCTTCACCGACTTCTCTTCGACCAGGCGGAGGTCCAGGCCCAGCCTGGCTATCCTGCGCCGCAGTTCCTCTGTCTTGGCGGGCGTCACCGCCCCGAAATCGCCGAAGTTCATTTCAGTGGCGGAAGTGACGGAGCCCGGTCAGCACCATTGAGACGCCCAGCCGGTCGGCGGCCGCTATCACCTCGGCGTCCTTGACCGAGCCGCCGGGCTGTATCACGGCCGTGGCGCCCAGCCTGACCCCCTCTTCCAGCGCGTCGGGGAAAGGGAAGAACGCGTCGGAGGCCATGACCATGACCTCCGGCTTCGGATTGTCCTTCAAATAAAGACCCAGTTTTCGTCCCGCCATGAAGACGGAATCCACCCGCGACATCTGGCCCGCGCCTATCGCGACGGTCTGATGCCGGTCCGACAGGACTATGGCGTTGGAGCGCACGTACTTGCAGGCCGCCCAGGCCAGGCGCAGCGCCTCCTCCTCGGCCTTCGAGGGCTTTTTTACGGTGGGGACTTCCCACTTGTCGCCCAGCAGACGCTCGTCGTCCTCGCTGACCAGGACCTCGTCGCCCAGCGAGCGGAACATAAGACGGCCCTTGGGCAGCGCCTCCCACTTGAGCAGGCGCAGGTTCGGCTTCTTGGAGAAGAGGCGGACAGATTCCCCGTCGAAGTCCGGCGCGCATATCACCTCGACGAAACGCTTGGCCAGGAACTCGGCCATGCTCCGGTCGAAGGTGCGGTTCACCGCTATTATGCCCCCGAAGGCGGAAAGCGGGTCGGTGTTCCAGGCCCGCTCGAAAGCCTCTCGGATATTGGAGCCGGTGCCCAGGCCGCACGGAGTGACGTGCTTGAATATGACGCAGGCCGGGGCCTCGAACTCGCTGACCGCCTGCCAGGTGCCGTAGGCGTCGAGGATGTTATTGTACGAGAGGTCCTTGCCAGCGAGTTTCTCGAAGGGCAGCCCCGGGTTCCTGGAATAAAGCGCCGCGCGCTGATGAGGGTTCTCGCCGTAGCGCAGGTCGCAGATCTTGTTGAGCGGAGCTTTCAGCCGGGACGGAAAGAACTCGCAGGAGAGAGGCTCCTCGCCCAGCTTGCCGGCTATGGCCGCGTCGTAGGACGAGGTAAGCTCGAAAGCCTTCACCGCCAGCTCGCGGTTGAGCGCCTCGGGAACCCTGCCCTTGTTGGCGTCGAGCGCGTCCAGGACGCGCGGATAATCGGCCGGATCGGTGAGCACGGTGACCGAGGCGCAGTTCTTGGCCGAAGCCCGCAGCAGCGCCACGCCGCCTATGTCTATATCCTCTATAAGCTCCTCCGACCAGGCCCGGGCCTTGGCGGCGGTCTTCTCGAACGGGTAAAGATTTACCGCCACGATGTCTATCGGCTCTATGCCGTGGCGGAAAAGCTGCTCGGCGTGGGCTTCCCGGTCGCGGCGGTAGAGTATGCCGCCGTGCACCGCCGGCTGCAGCGTCTTCACGCGGCCGTCGAGTATCTCCGGGAAGCCGGTCAGCGATTCCAGCGGCCTCACCGGCAGGCCGGCCTCTTTGAGCAGCTTGTACGTGCCCGAGGTGGAAACGACCTCCACTCCCCTGGCGGAGAGGGCGCGCGCGAAATCGACGGCGCCCGTCTTGTCCGAGAGAGAGACCAGCGCGCGCCGCGCGCGGCCGTCGGCGGGGGCCCGCTTTACCAGGACGCGGCCTCCTTTGAGTTCCAGCAGGCCGTCGCAGAACAGCGAGACGGCGGCGGGATAGGCCTCGAGCTCGGCGGCGTTGACCCTGGCTGCCAGCGAGGCCGGCGTGTCGTCGGAAAAGACCGGCACCGAACGCTGCATTATTATCGGCCCGGAATCGTAATCCTCCGTGACGAAATGGACCGTGCAGCCGCTCAGCCGGACGCCGGCGGCTGTCACGGCCTCGTGCACTTTCATCCCGTAGAATCCCTTGCCTCCGAAGGCCGGCAGCAGGGCTGGATGGATATTGAGGATGCGGCCCTTGAAGGCCGAAAGGAATTTAGGGCCGAGCTTGAGCGTCCAGCCCGCCAGGCAGACCAGGTCGGCCCCGCGGCAGAGCTCGGTCAGCGCCTCGTCGTGCGCTTCGGGAGAAGGAGAATCCTTTAGCGGCAGGGTCTCGGCCCTGATCCCGGCCCTGGCCGCGCGCTCCAGGGAGCCGGCTTTTTTGAGGCTGGAGACGACGAGCGAGACCTCGCCGCCGACCCGTCCCGAGGCGCAGGCGTCCATTATCGCCTGCAGGTTGCTCCCGCCGCCGGAAGCCAGCACCGCTATCCTGACCGGTTTGATCTCTTTCAAGCCCGCCTCCCGGCGCGGCCGAAGCTAGAAATTATCCGCCTCCACCAGCTTCAGCGCGCCCTGCATTATCCCGATAAATTCCTTATCGTCCAGCGGGGACTTCTCGTCGTTCCAGGCGGCCGACAGGCAGTACCAGGCCGAGGCCCTGGTCCTGAGCAGCCAGGTCATGCTGATGACGCCCTTGTCGGAACCGCCTTTATAGCCGGCGTATGGCACGGCGGCCTTGTCGATCTGCAGGCCGGGGTTTATGGCCAGCATGTCGAGCACGGCAGGGTCGCCGCTGCGGCGGAAGCGGTCCATGACGCGGCAGAGGTCCGAGGCCGAGGCGAACCAGCCGATCCGGGATATCTCGAAAGGCGAGGCGGGCAGGGCGGCGGCCGAAAGCGGCAGCGCGGGGACCTTCTTCTCCAACAGGTCGTACCTGTCGTCCTGCCGGGCGGCCGTCCAGCCGGCGGCGGCGGCGGTCGAGCCCTTTATCCGGAAATACTCGGAGGTCTTGAGGAACGGCTTCATCCTGTCGGGGCTGTAATGGCCGAACTTGCCGAGGTTGCGTTCGATGTTCCGCCGGCCGGCCAGGTCTATAAGGGCGTCGGTGGCCGTATTGTCGCTCTCAGATATCATCTGGGCGGCGAGAGTGTAGACGGTGAAAGGGGCGCCCTCGGGCCAGGCGTGCAGCCGGCCCGAAGGCAGCGACCGGGCCGCCGAAGGTATCTCGACGGTCTTCTTCCATTGCGCTTTGGATTCCTGGAGCTGGGCCAGCACATAGAGTTTGAAGGCCGAGCCGATGTTGAGCGGCTCGTCGGGCTCAAGTGACTCCACCGGCCCGTCCCGGCCGTCGAGCCTGGTCAGCAGCAGCGACTTGGTCCCGGGCAGCGCGGTCAGCCGTTCCTTTATGTCCGCCATGCCGGCGACGTGCTGGTAGGCCGGCCTGAAGAAAAGCCCGGTTATAAGGCCGCTGGCCGGGTCCACCGTGACCGAGGCCGGCAGCATGTACTCCCGGTCGGTGTGGAATATGAAGTGGGCGACATTGGAGCCCTCGGTGGCGGAAAGGCTGACGCGCTTCACCGCGCCGTGCTTCTCGCGCAGCGACTTGAACATAGCCGTCACTTTTTCCTGCTCCACCAGCTTGAAGAAGGCGGGAGAGAAGACGGTTTCCACTTTTTTGGGGTCCGGCGATATCTTGGAGGCCACGCTCCAGGCCGCCCGGACTAGCTTCCGCCTGACGTCGGGAGTGACGGTCTCAGCGGACGCGGCAGGCGTCTTCTTAGCCGGCCGCTTGGACGGGCGCTTGGCGTCCGCCGCAGCCAGGGGCAGAGCCAGTATCAGAACCAGCGCGAGTTTTAAAAGCCTCATCTTATCACCTCAACTGAACAGGACTTCGCCTCGGCCGCGGACGACCTCGCCGACATGCAGCGCGCCGGGGACGGAGCGCAGAGCCGTCTTCAGGGCCCCGGGCCTGACGGCGGCGATCATACCCAGGCCCATGTTGAAAGTGTCGAACATTTCGGAGTCGCTTATCCTGCCCTTCTCCTGTACCAGGCGCATGACGGCGGGGATCTTCCAGGATCCTTTCCGCATGACTGCCGAGACTCCCTTCGGGAAGAATCGCGGAAGGTTGCCGGGGATACCGGAGCCGGTTATGTGGGAGAGGCCCAGTATGTCGTGGCCGGAGCGGCGCAGGGCCGCGCGCATGGCGGCTATGTCGCGGACATATATCTTCGTGGGCGTCAGCAGGGCGCGCGCGTGCTTTTTCAGCGGGGCGCCCTTCATGACGGCGCGTATGAGAGAGTAACCGTTCGAATGGAAGCCGGTCGAAGGCAGACCGACCAGCGCGTCGCCGGGACGCACCCCGCGGCCGTCTATCTCCTCTCCGCGCCTGAGCAGACCGACCGAGAAGCCGGCCAGGTCGTATTCGCCGGGCTTATAGAAACCGGGAAGTTCGGCCGTTTCGCCGCCCAGCAGGGCGCAGCCGGACTGGCGGCAGCCTTCCAGGATGCCGTCTATCACCTTTTTCGAACGCCGCAGGTCCAGCTTCGGCGTCGCGTAATAATCGAGGAAGAAAAGCGGCTTCGCCCCGCAGCAGAGCAGGTCGTTGACGCACATCGCGACCAGGTCCACGCCGACCGTGTCGTGGCGGTCGAGGAGGAAGGCCAGCTTGAGCTTGGTGCCCACCCCGTCGGTGGAGGCCACCACGCTGAACTCTCCGCCCGTCTCCCTCAGCGGGAACACGCCGGCGAAACCGCCGATAGCCTTGGACTTTTTCTGGAGGAACTCAGTGAACCTGTCGGCCAGCCTGATATCTACGCCCGCTTTCCTGTATGTCGTCATAAGGCTCCGGGACCGGGAATATGGTGGGACTACTTATAGGAATTATACAAAGTTAAGTTTCAGCGCAGGAGGAGCCAGACCGCCGCCGCCAGCGCGGCGACGAGCAGGGGCAGCAGCTCCGGCGGCCAGCCTCCTTTGCCCCCGCCCCGTCCGCCCCGGCGGTCTTCGTCCGGCCCCAGCCGCGCGAAGACCCCGCCGCAGCGGGGGCAGTTGGCCGCGGGGCCCCTTATCACCTGCCCGCAATTGGGACATTTCATCGGGCGCGTCATTTTGTAGAATTATCCTCTCGAAGATTTTAACAAAAAAGGAAAAACGATATGCCCTTCGTTATAAGCTCCGTGACCGGCAAGACCGGCTGGCTGCAGATCAACAACCCGGAGAGGAAGAACGCGCTGAGCCTGGAACTCTGCAAGGAACTGGTGAAAGAGCTCGGAGAGTTCAAAAAACGGCATATCCCCGTCGTGGTGATACGCGCCGAAAAGGACGCCCGGACCTGGTCCTCCGGCCACGACATAACCCAGCTCCCCAAGGTGCATCACGAGCCGCTGGCTTTCGACAGCCCCATGGAGCGGGCGCTGCGCGCGGTGCAGGAATACCCCGGCCCGGTCATCGCGATGGTTCAGGGCGGGGTCTGGGGCGGGGCCTGCGACCTGGCCGTAACCTGCGACCTGGCCATCGGCGACGAGACCTCCACCTTCGCCATAACGCCGGTCAAGATCGGGCTGCCCTACAACGCGGCCGGCATAATGCACTTCATAAACCGCCTGGGCCTCAATATCGCCAAGGAAATGTTCTTCACAGCCCAGCCGATGAAGGCCGACAGGGCCTACCACTCCGGCCTGCTCAACTACCTGGTCAGCTCCAGGGAGATAGAGTCGTTCACGGCCGGCCTGGCCGAGACCATGGCCGCCAACTCGCCGATGGCCATAGCCGTCATCAAGGAGCAGTTCCGCATACTCAGCGAGGGACATTCGATAAGCCCCGAGGCTTTCGAGCGGATACAGGCCCTGCGCCGCAAGGTCTACAACAGCCACGATTACGCCGAAGGGATAAAGGCCTTCATGGAGAAGCGCAGGCCCGAATTCAAGGGGAATTGAATATGGGAACCGGGAAAAACTGGAAAGATATTTTCGATACCGGCAGGGACTACGGCCTGCTGGTCGTACGCCTGGGCGTAGGGCTGATGTTCTTCTTCGTGCACGGCCTGCCCAAGATACAGGCGGGGCCGGAGCTGTGGGCGAAGCTCGGCGGCGCGATGGGCAACCTGGGCATAGGCTTCGCGCCCGCCTTCTGGGGCTTCATGGCCGCCTCGTCCGAATGTTTCGGTGGTCTCTTCCTTGCCATAGGGCTGCTGGCCCGCCCGGCGGCCGCGGCCATCGCCTTCACGATGCTGGTGGCGGCCACCCATGCACCTGGCAGCCGGCGACGGGCTCAAGGGCGCCGCCCACGCCATCGAGCTGTTCTTCGTCCTCTCGGGGCTGGTCCTGGCCGGCGCCGGCCGGTTCAGCCTGGACCGGAAGATCTTCGGGGGTAATATCTGACAGAGCCGCGCAGCCGGGACGTTCCGTGGAGAATATGCCCAAGACCGTAATAGTTATGCCGGCCTATAACGCGGCCGCGACCCTGAAGAACACATTAAGGGACCTGCCGCGCGAGTACTTCGCCGACGCTATTTTAGTGGACGACGCGTCCTCCGACGACACGGTCAAGGTCGCGGAGGAACTGGGGCTGCGCGTCGTGCGCCGGGACCGCAACGGCGGCTACGGCGCCAACCAGAAGACCTGCTACCGCCTGGCTCTCGAGGCCGGCGCGGACATCGTGGTCATGCTGCACCCGGACTACCAGTACAACCCGAAGATAGTGCCTCACATGGTCTGGCTTATCGAGGAGGGGATCTGCGATGTGGTCCTGGGCAACCGGGTCCGTACGCGCCGGGAGGCGCTGGCCGGCGACATGCCTCTCTACAAGTACGCCGCCAACCGTTTTCTTTCCCTGCTATGCAACGTGGTGACCGGCGAGAACCTTGGCGAATGGCACAGCGGCCTGCGCGCCTATTCGGCGAAAGCGCTGAGCGCCATACCCTGGGAAACCAATTCGGACGATTTCGTCTTCGACATGCAGTTCCTGGCCCAGGCTTCCTTCTTCGGGCTGCGCATGGGCGACGTCCCGGTGGAGACCAGGTATTTCAAAGAGGCTTCTTCGATAAATTTCAGGCGCAGCACAGTTTACGGCTTGCTGACGCTTTGGACGATGCTCCGCTTCTTCCTGGCCCGGCTGGGCCTGCGCGGCCGGCTGTTCAGCGCCGCGGCCTGACGGCCGGGCCCAGCACGAAAGCCCTTTCCTTCCAGATCTTCTCCATGCCCTGGCGCGGCGCCGGCCGCCCCGGCGCGTCCAGGCGCGAGGCCGTCTCGCGGATGAGATCGACAAGGCCGTGGAAATCAGACACGGCGACATGCTCCTGCCCGACGCGGGCCTTCCCGCCTGCCAGGACGCCTTCGATATCGGCCATATTGTGATAATTGCCCAGCGGCAGGCAGAGGCAGGTAGCCTTAAGCCCGTAGAACGAGAAAGCGGAAGCCTCGCAGGTACCTCCCGGCATCAGCTTGCGCTGGAATTTAAAGTCCGGGCGCGACTTCTGATACGCGGCGGCGATATCGGACACGGCGTTGGTCAGCCCCGGCGTGAAGACGCTCATCTTATCCCCGACCCGGACTATCGGCCCCGCGCCTATCGGCGAATCGTGAGGGAAGCTGCGCGAGCATTCCAGGCAGACCAGGCGGGCGTTCTTAGGCAGAGTGCCGCCGCGGGCCGCGCCTATAGCCCCGACGAAACCGGTCTCTTCCGCGCGGGTGAACAGCAGCGCGACATGTCCGAGTTTTTTGTCCCGGGATATCCCCTCGTAGGCGATGAGCGCCGCGGCCACGCAGGCCGCGTCGTCGCAGCCATTGGCCCGGGCGAGGCCCTTCTTCACGGAGGACTTCGGGAAAAGCCAGCGGCCCAGGCAGCCCGGCCCGACCGGGGCGGGCCGTTCCAGCCTGGCGACGACGGTCTTGAAAGGTTTTGCCGGCGCGTCGAGCGAAACTATCCTCGCGGGATACGAGCGGCGCAGGCCGGCGTCGAATATCTCCACCCGCGCGCCCTTGAAATACTGATCATGGACGCCGCCGCGGAACTCCAGCTTCGCTTCTTTTCCGGAGACCGACAGGACGACGAAAGCGGGATGGTCCATGTGCGCCGTGATGAAAAGGGGCGCCGTCTTACGGCAGGCCTTTTTGAAATCGCGGCGCCGGACGATGAGATTGCCGTGGCTGTCGCGCTCCAGCGTCAGGCCGGCCCTGCGCGCGGCCCATTTTTCGACCAGGACTTCGACGGCCCGTTCGTGACCGGCAGCGGCCGGCGCCGAGGCGAACTCCAGCAGCATGCCCTCGCGTCGTTTCAGTTCGGATTTTCCGGGACCGGTCATGTCGCCTCCAGATGATCGGGGATACGCCGGGCGCGCGGCCCGGCCATATCCCATGATATCAATTCTGGAAAGGCGGACTATTCGGCTCTCTTCGGGCTCGGAGGAGAGAAGAAGGAGAAAACCTCGCGGGTCTTTTTTTCATCATAACGGCCCCAGATATCTCCGAAATTCAATCCGCCGAAATTGCCGCCGAAGAACATGATGGTTTCACAGGTTCGCGCCAGTTCTTTTTTACCCATGCCGGGCAGAAGTTCGCCGAAAGTCCGCGGCTCATCCCCGGCCGGCGGCTCAGCGGCCGAGGGGCCGGCGATATAGGCCCTGAGGCGTTCCGCAGCGCCCTCCCCCAGGGTCTCCTTTATCTCCTCCAGCGGCGCGCCGGCGAAGACCCCTCCCGCGTAGCTCAGGCCGTAACAGAACCGGTGCTTCTGATCCAAAGTCAGCCCCCGCAAAAAATTACCCAGCGGACCTCCGGAGCGCGCGGGGGCCGCGGCCGGAGCCGCGTCCTCCTTGTCCTCGTCCCCCTTCCAGGTCCCGCCGTAAAAAAGATAACCGAGCCCCCGGTACACATTATCCATCGCGCCTGGGCCCCAGCCGTTGAATCGGTAGGCTATTTTGCCGTCGCGCATGAAGTAAAAGGTCGGCGAAAGACTGAAATCTATATCCGGCCAATCCTCCCGGGACGCCGCAAGCCGGTATTTCAGGTCATGAGAGCCGTTCCATTTGCCAATGCGGGCGAAATCGACTTTTTCAGTCAGAGGGACCCCGTGCTTTTTAAAGACCTCCAGCGTCCCCGGGGCCGCCCCTATCTCTTCCAGCGCCCGGTCGGCGGCGCTGCAGCCAGGGAAGGCCGCTATGACGATCTTTTCGCCGCGCATATCCTCTCCGCGCAGGCGCATCGGGGCTCCCTGTTTTTCCAGGAAGTAAACGGCCAGGGCGTGTTCGCCGCGGGGGGCTTTTCCCTTTATCCCGGGCACCGCCTGCAGTTTTTCGCCGGGACGCGCCAGCCTGAACGCTTCGGCGTCGGCGAACCGCCGGACTTTGAGCAGCACGCCGTGCATATCGTCTATCATGTCACTATCGGCCAGGCCGCGCTTCTCCAGTTCGGCCAGAAGAGCGGACTGG
>JAVHLJ010000007.1:0-51240 GCA_031082205.1 Elusimicrobiales bacterium | reverse complement strand
GGCCTCGACCATCCCTTTTTCGGGGCCGTAAAAATTGTAATGGGATACTACGCGGTAAGCGTCTTTCAGGACAGGGGCGGCCATCGCGGCGGCGGCTTCCGCGGAGAATCCGCCCGACTCCAGCAGGGAAGCCGCCAGGGAACCGACCAGTCTTTTGGCCTCCTCTCTCTCGCCATCGTCGCCGCGGTTCAGCCAGGTCAGCCGCACGGCAGTGTCCAGCCGCGTTTCCGCGGAGAGCAGGCCGCTGCGCTCCATGCAGGAGCGGAATCCGGCCGCTGGGTCGGTCCCGGCGGGATCCGCCTCGCATACCAACCCGGCGGCTGTGTAGAAAAAAGCCCGGGGACCGGCGCCTTTTATCTCCGGCCAGTCAGCCGCGGAATAAGGCACCGAATATTCATAGGGCCCGGCCGCGTTAAGGGACGGCAGCGACGCGGCCGCCGCGGGCGGGGCGAGAAAAAGCGAACGCACCATGAGCGCGGCTTTTGCGGCGTCGTCGCGGCCCAGGGCCTCCAGCGCCGTCCTGGCGGCCGGGTCCGAGGGGTTCGACCAGACCACTATCCTGGGACCGTCGGCCAGGTCCAGAGCGGGCTTTCCCTCGGTCTTTCCTTCCGGCGTTACCAGCGAAAATCTCCTGGCGGCGCCGTCGTTCCCGGTCGCGAAAGCCGCATGGGAGCAAATGGACAACAAAACAAATATCGCGGTCGTCTTCATCTTTTTTCCTTTTTTGCGCGGACTATCCGGAAGCCGCCCTACGCCGGCTCCCGCGCATTCCAGCGAAGCAATTTATATGCCAGCCGGGGCCCTTAAGGGCGTTTTTTCGACAGGGGAACGGGCAGGCGGAAATCCTTTATGCGGATTATGCCGAGGTCGAGCCGCGGCGCGCCGGGGCGGTGCTGGGTCTCCACGAAGAAGGACGCCGCGCCGGGGAACCTGGCCCGCAGGATATTGGAATTGGCCGGTTCGTTCTCGAAGACGGCCACGACCTCGCCCAGGCGGTCTATGTACTCGCTGACCTCTTTCTTGAAGATCTCGTCGTCCTGCTCGAACTCTTTCTTCACTATCGTCATCGTGCCGGCCACCCCTACGGGGAAGCCGTAAAGGCGCAGCACCTCGGTCATGCCGACCAGCATCCGGCCCACGTCCCGGCCGGTCAGGTAGATGACGGTGGCGCCGGCGGCGTGTATCTTTTCGACATAGGCCTTCGCCCCGGCCAGCGGCATGTCGTACTTCTGGTACTCGTCGGAGAAGAACCGCCGGGCCCATTCCTGTTTTATGAACTTTATCTCCGCGGGAGCCGTCACCTTCAGCCGGCGCAGCGTCACATCGAGACTGTAGTCGACTTCGGAAAGGTCCCGGAAAGACGAGAAGGCCCGAGAGAGCTGAGGCAGCCGCGAGTCGAACTTCTCGGAGATCTCGCGCAGTATGAACATCGTGCGCGTGCGGTTGTCGAACAGCGTGCCGTCGAGGTCGAAGATGGCCAGCGTCGAGCGCCGCTGCGCGGTGCGCTCCTCCACCAGGTCTATGACCCTGGCCAGCGCCGCGGGGCCGCCGGCGGGAACTGCGCGCGATATCGATGTTTTTTTCATGACCTTCTCCTCGCGGCTCTAAGGCCGCCCCTTACTGCGCCTGACCGGCCGGCTCGTCCCTGCCCTGCGGTGACTTCTCCGGCGCCACTATGGCCTCGAACACCCGGCTGCGCCGCACGCGGCGCACGGTGAACACGGCGCCGCCGGCTGAAAACGATTCGTTCGGCCGCGGCACGCGGCCCAGCCTGGCGGCCATCCAGTCGGCCAGGGAACCAGCGGCGTCAGGCAGGGCCATCCCCAGCCTGGCCGCAAGGTCCGCGGCGGGGAAGCCGCCGCCGACGGCGTAGCGGGTGCCGCCCAGGTCGTGGAAGGTGCGCGGCAGGTGGTCGAACTCGTCCTCTATGTCGCCGACCAGGTCCTCTATGACGTCCTCCACCGTGACCAGCCCGACGGTCCTGCCCCCGGCCTCCCTGACGACGGCGATATGCCAGCGCCCGCCCATCAGCTGCTTGAGCAGTTCCGGGGCGGTCTGCTCCGGCGAGACGAAAAGTATCGGCCGCATGATCCCGCGCAGCGTGGCGTTGTCGGGATTCGTGCGCATTATGGCCACCAGTTCCTTGAAGTTGACGTAGCCTATTATCCTGTCGGGGGAGTTGCCCTCGCAGAGCGGGTACCTGGTGTGGGCGTCGAGATGGGCCTTGATGAAAGCCTCGGGCAGCGGCATGCCGGCGTCGAGCCAGGAGATCTCCTCCGCGGGGACCATTATCTCCAGGGCCTTGCGGCTGCCCAGCCGCGCGCCGGCCGATATTATCCCGGCCTGCTCGGATCCCATCTGCCTGGCCAGGAAGGCGCTGCGCGCTATCGCGTTTATCTCCTCCTCCGGCGACGCGCCGCCGGACGCCTTGAGCCGCTCGAAAGGCCTGTTGAGGAAAAGAACCAGTTTAACGAGCGGCGTCAGGGCGGTTATGAGAAAGCGCAGCGGGTAGGCGATCAGAGGGGCTATGCTGCGGTTGAACTTCGCTCCAAGAGTCTTGGGAAGTATCTCGGTCCACTGTATCATCACGAAAGAGACGCAGAGCGAGAATACGATCAGCCATTTATCGCCGTACAGCATCTCGAAGTACGCGCCGCCCAGCACGGCGCCGAAGGTGTTGGCGAAGGTGTTCATTATGAGTATCACCGCCAGCGGCTTCTGCAGGTTCTCCTTGAAAGCCCTCCAGATCCGTCCGACGGCCGGCCGCCGCTGCTCGATGACAGCCACGTCCGCGTTGCCCACGCTCAGCACGCAGGCTTCCATTATCGAGCACATGAAAGAGATGGAGAGGGCCGCGCCCATCACGATAAGAAGTATGGTCAAGATGCCTCCGCTATAATGGTGCTATCCATGTCGGGTTTGCCAAGGGCGCTCATGCCCCGATATCCCGCCTGTACTGCATGCCTTCGAAGGATATGGCGCCGGCCGCGGCGTAGGCGCGCCGCAGCGCCTCCGCCAGGTCCCCGCCCCGCGCGGCGACGCCCAGCACGCGCCCGCCGGCGACCTTGAACCTGCCGTCCTGCGCCGAGGTGCCGGCGTGGAAGACCTCGGCCCCCGCGGGTACCTTGTCCAGGCCGCGTATCCCGGCCCCTTTCTCGGGGTTTTCCGGGTAGCCCGCCGCGGCCATCACTACGGTGGCGCAGGCGCCGCCGTGGAACTCCGGCCGCTCTCCGGCCAGCCGCCCCTCCGCGCAGGCCAGCATATGGGCCAGCAGGTCGGAGCTCAGCAGCGGCAGCACCGTCTGCGTCTCCGGGTCGCCGAAGCGCACGTTGAATTCCAGCGCCTTAGGCCCGTCTTTTGTAAGCATGAGCCCGGCGAATACCACGCCGCAATAAGGGATCCTTTCTTTTTTAAGGCCCTCCACGAAGCGGCCGAGCACGTCCACGCGGACCTTTTCGAGCGTCTCCGCGTCCAGTTCCACCGGCGCCACCGCGCCCATGCCGCCGGTATTGGGGCCCTCGTCGCCGTCGCGCAGGCGCTTGTGGTCGCGCGCGACCGGCAGCATGACGAAGTCCCTGCCGTCGCAGAGCGCCATGACCGAGGCCTCCCGCCCCTCGAGGAATTCCTCGAGCACCACCCGCGCGCCGGACGAGCCGAAAATGCGCTTCTCCATGAAATCTTCCACGGCGGAGAGCGCCGACGCCTCTTCGGCGCAGACGCGCACGCCCTTGCCGGCCGCCAGGCCGTCGGCCTTCACCACCAGCGGCCATTTTTTATTGGAGCGAACGGCCTCTTTGGCCGGCTGGGGATCGTAGAATGACTGGAAGGCGGCGGTGGGGATATAGTTGCGCCGCATGAACTCCTTGGCCAGCTGCTTGGAAGCCTCCAGCATGGCCGCCTGACGCCGCGGTCCGAAAACCTTAACGCCCCGGGCCGCCAGGTGGTCGGCAAGCCCTTTGGCCAGCGGCTCCTCGGGCCCTATCACGCAGAGGCCTATGTCGCTGCCGGCGCAGAAATCGGTTATCTTGTCGAACTCCAGCGCGCCCATCGGTACGGGGCGGGCGCAGTCCCGCATCCCTTCGGAACCGGGCGCGGCGTATATCCGGCCGGCAAGCGGACTTTGATTCAGCTTCCAGGCCAGGGCGTGCTCCCGCCCGCCGGAACCGATTATAAGGACATTTATCTTTTCCGACACCTCATTCCCCTTTAGACGGCTTAACCGGGTATTTTCCTCCGAAGCAGGCCGTGCAGAAATCCTTTTCGAGGCCGTTCAGCCCGGGCCTCATCCCCTCCTGGAGATGCTCCGGAAGTTCCTTGCCCGAGCAGGCCAGCATCAGGCCCGGCACGGACAGGTAGTGCAGCCCGTCGGCGCCGATATGCCGCCGCAGGGCCTCGCGGCTCATCCGCCGGGCGGCCAGTTCCTTCCGGCTGGCGATATCGATGCCGTAATAGCAGGGCGAGAGCACCGGGGGCGAAGCCAGGGCCATTATAACCTTTCGGGCACCGGCCTTTTTCAGGCTGCGGACTATCTTGCGCGAGGTGGTGCCGCGCACCAGCGAGTCGTCTATTATCAGCACGGTCCTGCCGGCTATCACGTCGCGGATGGGAGCCAGCTTGAGCCTGGCCGTGAACTCGCGTATCTTCTGGTCCGGCTGTATGAAAGAGCGGCCGGTATAGTGGTTGCGCATGAAGACGGGGCGGTAAGGCAGCCGCAGCCCCTTGGCGCAGCCGAGCGCGGCGGAATTGCCCGAGTCCGGCACGCCGGAGACCAGGTCCGCTTTCACGCCGGCGGCCCTGAGCTCCGCGGCCAGCAGGCGGCCCATCTCGTAGCGCGCGCCCTGCACGCTCTTGCCCATGACGAATGAATCTGGCCGCGCGAAATAGACCTGCTCGAAGACGCAGCGGGCCGGGCGCCGGCGCGGCGCGAAGCGCTTCGACCGCAGGCGGCCCCTCTCGACCCAGACCAGCTCGCCGGGCTCCACCTCGCGCACGACCCTGGCGCCGACCACCTCTATGGCGCAGGTCTCGGATGCGAAAAGCCAGGAGCGGCCGAGGCGGCCGATCACGAGGGGCCGGATGCCGAGCGGGTCCCGGGCCGCTATGACGCGGCCGGGCGTCATGAACAGGAAAGAGTAGGCCCCGGCCAGCTTAGGCAGGCTTTTCTCGAGCGCGGCCAGCGGGTCCCGCTTACCGGAGAAGGCCATCAGGTGTATTATGGTCTCGCTGTCCGAGGTGCTCCGGAAGATGGCCCCGCGGGACTGGAGGTTCTTTTTGAGTTCCGCGGTATTGGTGAGGTTGCCGTTATGCGCGACGGCGACGGGACCCAGCGCGGTGTTGAAGCAGAGCGGCTGCGCGTTGCCGATCGACGAACCCCCGGCCGTGGAATAGCGGACATGGCCGATGGCCGCGCGGCCGGGCAGGTCTTCCAGCGTGCCGCCGGCGAAGACGTCGCCGACCAGGCCCATGCCGGCCCGGCAGTTTATGCCGCGCCCGTCGTCCACCGCCAGACCCGCGCTTTCCTGGCCGCGGTGCTGCAGCGTGAACAGGCCGATATAGGACAGCCTCGCCGCTTCCTTATTGTCCGTTATCCCGAATATTCCGCACATGTTTTCTCCGCAGCCTTAATCTATTAAAATCAATACCCTTGCATAGTGGCAACTTAACACCATAATCGCTTCACCCGATAAGACGCATGATTTTTCCTACAAGATTTAACCCATCTGCCGTATCTGCGATTCAAGAGAATGCAAGTCTTTCTGTGCCGACTCTTTAGTTTGATACCCCAATTTAATTAGCTCTGAATTTATGTACACATAGCCATTCTTTAACCCTTCGCCCGCCATGCTTAATTTACCTCTATAAATATGATATTCCCCTGAAACCAGGGAATCCATTATAGCGTTAGAAACAAGAAGGAGCGCTATAGTCTTAATAGGATACCCCTCCAAGGTTGACCAAAAAGTTTTATTTTGATCTTTAGCACTCTTAATTGCACTTTCTTTAATTAACTCAAAGAAAATCCATCCCCTATCCATAAAATCTTTCTCGATTTTTTTCAACTCAGAAAGGCATGCCGCAACAACCTTTTTTTTATTTTCAGGAGAGGTTGAATGCGATATGGCTTTTTCCAACTCTGCTTTTGATTCTATTACTGCATTAGAATCCATGAATTTGACTTTTTCTAAATCTCCCAACATTTGGATGAATATTTGGACTATAGCCTCCCCATCTTCATTTAAAACCCCCGTATCTTTATAACAATCTCCATTATCAATAAGCTTAAAAGCAATGTGAGAGATTTCGTTTTTTAAATACGACTTGCGAGTGAACTTGTTATAATTCCATTTTTTAGGAATCTCTTTAACATTTTTTTCAATTTTTTTAATCAGATGAGGCAATATTTGTTTTTTAAAAACGTTCTCCTTTGAATACAACTCCTCCCCTATTTCAGCCATTTCCGCTAGGCACAGCTCCATCTCTGTTTTCTTTTTTGCGAACCAGAACATAACACCTCACTAATTTCAGTCAAAACCACATCGACCGCCTAAAACCGGGCACTTAAGCTGATGTTTTATTTTGCATCAAACTTCGGGCCATTTGGACACTTTCATGCACCATTTCAGGCAAATTCATGGCGGGCGGCACATCTAATCCGAGTTGCTGCAAAAGCGGAGTGGATTCAACCAATCTAACTGCCGCAGCTGCCGGATCCTTCTCGTAATTTTCTACAAAGTATTCTGCAGCTAGTGGAATTTTTTTATAAAGGCTCACAACATCATTCGCTGCATTTTCAACCAAGCTTCCTTCCACAAAAAGATTTTTTGGTGACAATAACGCGTGCATCACAATAGGTGACGGGGAGTCTGCGCTTGGTTTTAAAAACAAATCAATGAGCCTCCTCGTCGCACCACCCGAAAGATATCCCTTATCAATTAATGCTGCAGCAGCTGTTACTGCATATAACGCGAACAACTCGCATTCCATTGGAGCGGTTAAGCTATTTCGCGCACTCCCCAAACGAGAGAATGCGCTAGCCGATATCTTCTTACTAATTTCAAGCATTGCCTCGGGGTTTATTCGGGGGCTTGGATATTTATTTTTTTCTTGTTCATTACCGTCATTCTGCTTCCTTTTTATGGAAACGTCGTGCATATAATCTTTTTTTTCATGGTTTTTAGCTGCCTGGCTTTTCATTGATAAATACCATAAAACCCAAAAGAAGGTCCCAAGAACGACACTCTTTACTAAAACAATTATGGTGTATATGCCAAGCAAAGATAAAACCCCGGCAAAGGTAAGCCCGCTAAGAGGTTCCTTAGTTAAAATCTTTGAATCCCACAGAAATAATATGGAAAACGTAGTAAAAAATATCACTTTATACTTATTTAAATATTGTTTACGTTCCATAAAACTTACCCACTAATTGCGACCAACCCCCTATCAAAACCTACCCCGTTCCATCGGGAAACAGCCGGGTGATGTCGGGGGCTCACCTAAGAAAACCGTCCGAAGCCGCGAGCTTACGGAGTATGCGCCGGAGCTAGCCGGTGGAATCACATCCCGAGGATGCGGAGGCGCATACGAGCGCGAGCGGCGAGGTCGGAGCGCGAGCACGGTGTGCGAGCGTGTTTTTCGTGGTGAGCCCCCGGCAGCACCCGGCAAGGTTCTCCTTACACTACCTCGCATAGTCCACGGCGTTCTTGAAGAAGAGGTAGCCCGGCGGCAGGAAATCGGCGCCGGGGCGCCGGTTCTGCGCCTGCCAGGGGAAGAAGAACCGCTCGGGGTGGGGCATCAGCCCCAGCACCGTCCCCTCCGGGTTCGTCAGCCCGGCCAGGTCGGCCATCGAGCCGTTAGGATTGGCGACATAAGACAGCGCGCAGAGTTCGCCGCGCTTTATCTTCGCCATCTCCGGCGGGGAGGAGATGAACTTGCCCTCGCCGTGCGCTATCGGCAGCTCTATCTCGTCGGGCAGGCCCTTGGTGAAGAGACAGGGGCTGAGCTTGTTGACCCTCAGCCGCTCCCACTTGGCTATGAAGTGGCCGCAGTCGTTGGCGGCCAGCGTCGCCAGCTGGCGGCCGCTCTTTTCATGCGGCAGGAAGCCGGTCTTGACCAGCACCTGGAAGCCGTTGCAGATGCCTATGACCGGCCGCCTGGAAGATATGAACCTGCCCAGGTCTGCCTTGAGCGAGCGCAGCTTCACGGCCATGATCTTGCCGGCCGAGATGTCGTCGCCGTAGGAAAAGCCGCCCGGCAGCGCCAGTATGGCGTAGTCGGCGAACTTTTTCACGCCTTCGACGAGTTCCCCGGCGTGCACCAGCTCGGGCTCGCCGCCGGCCGCTGCGAAAGCGTTGCAGGTCTCTATGTCGCAGTTGGTCCCGGCCCCGCGCAAGACCAGCACTTTAGGTTTGCGGCTCATATTCCCTCCCCGGACCAGCACTCGAGGAGCACGGCGATGTCCTCCCGCAGCAGCTCGCGGCCGGCGCCGTCGAGCAGCGTCAGGTCGTGCCCGGCGCTGACGAAGCCCACCCGCTCCACCGGCAGGCCGGCCACCATCGAGCGGAAGGCCAGCTCCCGCTCCCTGTCCACCTCTATCAGCAGGCGCGACGGGGACTCCCCGAAAAGCAGCTCGGCCTGGCTGATGCCGTCCTGCGCGTAGCCGGTCTCCGGGCAGAGATCGGCTCCGAGGCCGCCGCCGAAGGCCATCTCGGCCGCCGCGGCCGCGAAGCCGCCGTCGGAGATGTCGTGAGCCGCCATTACCAGCCCGGCCCTGAAGGCCGGCAGCAGGCCGCGGTAAAGCCGCGCGCTCTCCTCTATGGAGATGACGCCCAGCGCGTTATTGCCGGACCTCTCGAGTTCGTTGTAGATCGAGCCGCCCAGCCCCCGCCAGGCGACGCCGGCCAGGTAGACCGGGTTGCCCGCGCGCTTGAAGTTCGTGGTCACCGCCGAGCGGACATCGTCAACCGGCGCGACGGCGGAGATGAGCAGCGTCAGCGGTATGGGGTAAGGCTTCCCCTTCGCGTCGGCCGACTGGTTATAGAAGCTGTCCTTGCCCGAGATGAAAGGCGCGCCGAAGCCCAGCGCGGCCTCCCTGCAGCCTTCGGCCGCCAGGACCAGGTCGCCCAGCACTTTCGGATCGGCCGGCGAGGCGGCGCAGAAGTTGTCCAGGAAGGCGGCCTTCGTGATGTCCGCGCCGCAGCAGAGCAGGTTGCGCATCGCTTCGTCGCAGGCGTAGAGCGCCATCTGGCAGGGGTCTATGCGCCCCACCGAAGGGCAGATGCCGTGCGCGGCGGCGAAGCCGGAGAAATCGCCCAGGTCGCGCGTGGCGGACTGCGGCCAGATGACCGCGCCGTCGGACGGACCGTAGCCGGCCGGTCCCGTGAAAGGTTTCACCACCGTGCCGCCCTGCACCTCGTGGTCGTACTGCCGCACTATCGGCGCGCGCGAACGCACATTGGGGTGGGCGAGGATCTCCCGCAGCAGCCGGCCGAGCGGCCGGCGGGGTTTCGCCGGGGGCCGGGAGCTGACCGGGACCGGCTTATGCACGGCGCGCTTCTCGAAGTTCGGCACGCCGCCGTGCAGGAAATCGTTGCGCAGGTCCACCACCGGCTCGCCCATGAACCGCACCAGCAGCCTGCCGCTTTTATTGAAGCGGCCCAGCACGGCCAGCTCGCATTCCTCGCGGGCGAATATCTTCCTGAGCGCCGGCAGGTTCCGCTCCGGCACGGAGAGGACCATCCGCTCCTGCGACTCGGACACCCAGATCTCCCAGGGCTCGAGCGAGACGTCCTTGAGCGGCGCTTTCTCCAGGTCCACCACCGCGCCGCAGTCGGAGGCCAGCTCGCCTATGGCCGACGAGAAGCCGCCCGCGCCGCAGTCGGTCACGGCGGAGTAAAGGCCCTTGTCGCGGGCGCGCAGCAGGGCGTCGAGTATCTTCTTCTCGTTTATCGCGTGGCCTATCTGCACCGCCGACGACGGCGAGTCCTCGCCGATATCGGCCGAGGAGAAGGTCGCGCCGTGTATGCCGTCGCGCCCGGTGCGGCCGCCCACGGCCACTATCAGGTCGCCGGGGCGCACTTTCTTGTCTATCTTGTCGCGCGGTATCAGTCCGGCGCAGCCTACGAAGACCAGCGGGTTGAGCGCGTAGCCGTCGTCGAAAACGACGCCGCCGGCGGCCGTCGGTATGCCCATCCGGTTGCCGTAGTCGCGCACGCCCTCGACCACGCCTTCCATGATCCGTCGCGCGCCGAGGGCGCCGGGCGGCAGCTTCATCCCGGAATCCTGCCGGCCGAAGCAGAAGAAATCGGTATTTAGCACCGGCTTGGCGCCCAGGCCCACGCCGAGTATGTCGCGCACCACGCCGCCGACGCCGGTCTCGGCGCCGCCGTAGGGCTCCAGCGCGCAGGGATGATTGTGCGTCTCGGCCTTGAAGGCAAGGCCCCATTTTTTACCGCGGCCGAATTCGACCACGCCGGCGTTGTCCTTGAACACCGAAAGACACCAGGGCCTGTTGAGCGTTTTAGTCGCGGCGACTATGGTCTCCTTGAAGAGGTTCTTATACCGTTTGACTTTCCCGTTGCGCTCGAAGCGCACCGGGCCGGAGAAGGTCTTGTGCTTGCAGTGCTCGGACCAGGTCTGGGCTATGGTCTCCAGCTCTCCCCGCGTCGGCGGGCGGCCCAGCTTCCTGAAATGCCTCTGGGCGGCGGCCAGTTCCGCCGCGTTGAGCGACCAGCCGGCGGCCTTGTCCAGCGCCGCCAGCTCGGCCGGCCTGAGGCTGTTGAAGTTCTCTATCCTGTCGTTCATCGTTTCACGACCTTGAAAGAATGTATGAGGGGGTTGGAAAGGGCCCTGGCCGCGGCTTTTTCGGCCGCGGGCCCGGCGGGGCCCTTGAAATAGAAGGCGTGGCCGAAGCGGACCTTCGGCGCCTCCACGCCCAGGAAACCGGCGGCGGCCTCCGAGACGCTTTCGCCTATCACGTCGGTGACGGAATTCTTGAGCCAGACCTCGGCGCGCCAGCACCCGGCCGGCGGCCGGCGGCCGCCGACGGACCAGTCGTCCGTCAGCGGATCGGCCAGCAGGCCGGCGGCGGCTTTCTTATAATCGCCCGCCGCCCACTCCGCTTCTATCCGGTAAAGCCGGGCCGTCGAGGCGGCCTTGAGCGGCAGGCCCGCGGCGCGCATGCGCGCCAGGAGCGCGGCGTCCTCCGAGGCGGCGTACTTCGGCTTCGTCTTTATCTCTATGACCATATCATCCTTTGGCCAGTTTATCGAGGGCCTCGCGGTAGCGGGCGACGGTGCCCGCGACGACTTTTTCCGGCAAAGCGGGAGGGGCCGACTTCTTGTCCCAGCCGGATTCTTTCTCCAGCCAGTCGCGGACGAACTGCTTGTCGAAGCTCTCCGGGCTGCTGCCTACCCTGTAATGGGCGGCGTCCCAGAAGCGCGACGAGTCCGGGGTCAGCGCCTCGTCTATGAGGATGATCTCCCCGTCCAGCTCGCCGAACTCGAACTTGGTGTCGGCCAGTATTATGCCGCGCGACTCGGCGTGGGCCGAGCCGTACTTGTAGAGTTCGAGGCTCTTGTTCTTTATGAATTCCGCCTTCTCCCGGCCCAGCGCGGCGATCATGTCGTCCAGCGTGACGTTCTCGTCGTGGCCCTGGTCGGCCTTGCTGGTGGGGGTGAAGATGGGCTCGGGGAGCTTCTGCGCTTCCTTGAGGCCCGCGGGCAGTTTTATGCCGCAGATGGTGCCGCTCTTGAGGTATTCTTTCCAGCCGGAGCCGGTTATGTAGCCGCGGACTATGCATTCGAAGTCCACGCGTTTGGTTCTTTTTACGAGGACGGCGCCGCCGGTGAGCGGTATGCCGTGGCCGGCGGGGAGGCGTTTCTCTATTTCGGCGGGGTCGGCGGTTATGAGGTGGTTCTTTATGATGTGGCCGGTCCTGGCGAACCAGAAGAGGCTTATCCTGTTGAGCATTTCGCCTTTGCCCGGTATGGGCGTGGGCAGTACGAAGTCGAAGGCGGAGACGCGGTCCGAGGCGATTATGAGGAGCTTGTCGTCCCCTATCGCGTAGAGATCCCTTACTTTACCCTTATGGAACGGCTTCAGTTGAGTCATCGTCCTCCTTATTCCTGGTCCTCTGTTAGGCTTCCCGGCCCCCCTTCCGCTCGTCACGGTACGGTTTTTCCGGGCCCACTCTTCTCTCGCTCGGCCGGGCACGAACTCGGCCCGGCCGCATAGCGCCTCGGGCCTCAGACAATCATGCCCGTCCGGCAGTGCCGGTCCCCTCGCTCGCTCGAGGGAAAAACCTCCGCATGTTCCTCGCCGGAAGGGGGACCGGAAAGCCCGCCTTTTGGCGCCCTCATTCCCATTCGATCGTGGCCGGGGGTTTGGAGGTGACGTCGTAGACGACGCGGTTGATGCCGCGCACCTCGCTGACCACCCGGGACGAGATCCTGCGGAGCAGGTCGTGCGGGAGCTTGGACCAGTCGGCGGTCATGCCGTCGACGGATTCCACGCACCTCAGCGCCAGCGTGTTCTCGTAGGAGCGCTCGTCGCCCATGACGCCGACGGACTTGACCGGCAGCAGGACGCAGAAGGCCTGCCATATTTTGCCGTACCAGCCGGCCTTGATTATCTCCTCGCGCATGACGAGGTCGGCCTTTTTCAGGACTGCCAGGCGCTCCGGGGTGACGTCTCCTATTATGCGTATGGCCAGCCCCGGGCCGGGGAAAGGGTGCTGCATGAGTATGCTTTCGGGGATGCCCAGGCCGCGGCCGAGCTCGCGCACCTCGTCCTTGAAAAGGAACTTGAGCGGCTCCAGCAGGCCCATCTTCATCTTCTCCGGCAGGCCGCCGACATTGTGATGGCTCTTGATGACGACGGAGGGGCCTTTGACCGAGACGGACTCGATGACGTCGGGGTAAAGAGTGCCCTGCACCAGCCAGCGGGCCCCCTTTATCTTCTTCGCTTCCCTATCGAAGACCTCTATGAAGGTGTGGCCGATGATCTTGCGCTTGCGCTCGGGGTCGGTGACGCCGGCGAGCTTTTTCAGGAACACCTTGGAGGCGTCGGCTATGCGCAGGTTGAAATGGAACTTCTTCCTGAAGACCCTCTCCATCCGCTCGCGGTCGCCCTCGCGTATGAGGCCGGTATCGACGAAGATGCAGTGGAGTTTTTTGCCCAGCGCCCTGTGCGCCAGTACCGCGGCCACGGAGGAATCCACACCGCCGGACAGCGCGCAGATGGCCGAGCCGGAGCCGGCCTTTTCTCTGATCTCTTTTATGGTCTCTTTGACCAGCGAAGCGGGCGACCAGCGGCCCTTGTAGCCGCAGACGCCGCGGGCGAAGTTCTCTATGACCTTCACTCCTTTCTCGGTGTGATGGACCTCGGGGTGGAACTGCAGGGCGTAGAGGCCGCGGGCGGGGTCCTCCATGGCGGAAAGGCCCATGTCGGCGCTGGTCGCGGTGACCCTGAAGCCGGGCGGGGCCTGCTTGACCTCGTCGCCGTGGCTCATCCAGACCTGCGGCGAGCCGGATATTCCCTTGAAGAGGCGGGAGCCGGGCTTTATCTTTATCCTGCTGAAGCCGTATTCGCGCTTATGCGCCTTGTGAACCCCGCCGCCCAGTTCCCTGGCCATCAGCTGCATGCCGTAGCAGATGCCCAGCACCGGGACGCCGAGGTTGAATATGTCCAGCCCGGGGCGCGGCGCCTTGGGGTCGTAGACGCTCGACGGCCCCCCGGAAAGAATTATCCCCCTCGGCGAGCGGGAGAGTATCTCTTCCGCGCTGGCGCCGAAGGGGAGTATTTCGCAATAGACCCGCAGGCCGCGAAGCCGGCGGGCGATGAGCTGTGTGTACTGGCTGCCGAAATCCAAAATGAGTATCTGGTCCATAATACCTGCAAGCTAACGATCAACGGGAACGCGTCAAGGGTCAGTTTGATCTTGCTGGAAAGGCGGGGTCAAAGAGCGGGGAACCTTACGCGGAAATTCTAACAAAGTAAGAGACCTTTTAAAACCCGCCCGACGGGGAAGCGGGGGCGTCCAGCCGTATGGCCTCAAGGACCGAGGCAGCCAGGGACGACATGGAAGCCCTCTCCAGCATCGTCGCCCTCGCCCGGCGGCAAAGGGCCGCCGTGGCCGCGGGCCGCAAAGAAAAGGCGCGCTTCAGGCCGGCGGCCAGTGCCGCGCGCGAGCGGCCGTCGTAGAGGAAGCCGTTCTCCCCGTCCTTTATGTAGCCCCTCATATAGGCCGTGTCCCTGGCAAGCACCGGCCGGCCGCAGGCCATGGCCATGAAGGCTATCGAATTGCCGGCGGCCTCGTTCAGGAAGTCGCCGCCCACCGGCAAAGCCACCAGGCGGGCCCTCCTTATCTCCTCCAGCAGCGTGTGCAGGTTGGGCGAGAAGGGGATCCAGGCTTCGCCGTTTAAGCCGAAGCCTTCCGGGCAGGGGGAATCGGACCTGACGCGCAGCCTGGCGCCCATCTTCGACGCGGCCCTGGCCAGGGCCGGAAAATCCCGGCCGGCGCTGCCCGCGGAAAGGATATATCCCCCAGCGCCGTCGCCGCGGCCCGGCGAATAATAGCCCGTGTCTATGCAGTAGGGCCGCCTGAAGAACCGCGCGGGCTCCAGCCCGAACCCGGTCCAGGGGCCGGGGTCGTCGTACTCAAGGGCCCAGGCCAGCCTGGCGCCGCGCAGGAGCTTCGCGCGCCTGAATATGTCGGCGGTGAAGTTGTGGCCTTTCAGCGGGGCCAGGTGATTGGCCAGGAAATAGCGCCGGCGGGCCTTGAGGCCGGAGAAAAGCCAGGCGAAAACCGGAGCGCAGCGCCTGTTCTTGGGGAAATCCAGCGCCAGGAGCGCGTCGTACGCTCCGGAGAGGGCGCGCCTGGCGTCCGCGTCGCCCCCGTATTTCAGCCGGAAGCCCGGCCCCGTCTTCTCACGGGGGATGAAAGAATAGTCGAAATCGAAATCGTGAACTATGTCCAGCGACAGGCCCCGGCGCCGGCCGGCGGCGGAGACCAGGGCCCGCTCGAGATGCAGGTTCTCCGGCGAGTCGCAGAGGTTGGCGAGCAGGACCTTCATCGGCATTGAGAAGAGTATATATAAATTTTTGTAACATTGATTCCGGCCCTTTGACCACACGGAGGACGGATGAGCGAGCGCATAGAAGACCACATGATACTGACCCCGCCGGCGGGAGCGCGGGTCAAATTCACTTTCGGCGGACGCGAGCTGGAGGCCCTCGACGGCGAGATGATCTCCACGGCGCTCTTCGCCAACGGCGTGAAAATATTCAGCCGCCACCACCGCGACGGCAGCCCGCAGGGCATCTTCTGCGCCAACGGCCAGTGCGCCCAGTGCTCGGTGCTGGCCGACGGGATATCGGTGAAATCATGCGTGACGCCCGTGCGCGCGGGCATGAAGGTGGAGGAGCTCCGGGGCGTACCCGGGCTTCCGCCCGCCGTCTGCGTGCAGGACGCCGGCCGCATAGAGGAACTGGAGACCGACGCGCTGATAATAGGCGGCGGGCCCTCGGGCCTGGCCGCGGCCATAGAACTCGGCAAGCTCAATGTCCCCACCATAATAGTCGACGATAAGCACAAGCTGGGCGGCAAGCTGGTGCTGCAGACCCATAAGTTCTTCGGTTCCGTGGAGGACTGCTACGCCGGCACGCGCGGCATAGACATAGCCGACAAGCTGACGGACCAGCTCAAGGAATACCCGTCGGTCAAGGTATGGCTCAATTCCTCCTGCGTGGCCGTGTTCTCCGACAAGAAGGCGGGCGTGGTGCGCGACGGCACCTACTGCCTGGTAAAGCCCAAGGCCATCGTGACCGCGGCCGGGGCCAGGGAAAAATCCCTGCCGTTCCCCGGCAATACGCTGCCCGGCGTCTACGGCGCCGGCGCCTTCCAGACGCTGGTCAACCGCGACCTGGTCCGCCCCTCCAAAAAGCTTTTCATCGTCGGCGGCGGGAACGTCGGCCTCATAGCGGCCTACCACGCCATGCAGGCCGGCATAAAGGTGGTCGGCCTGATCGAGGCGCAGGAGCGCTGCGGCGGCTACAAGGTGCACGAGGACAAGATCCGGCGCCTCGGCGTGCCCGTATACACCCGCCACACCATACTGCGGGCGGAAGGCAAAGAGGAGCTGGAGCGCGTGACCATAGCGCAGGTGGACGACAGGTTCCGGCCGCTGCCCGGCACCGAGAAGACCTTCGAGGCCGACACGCTGCTCATAGCCGTCGGGCTCAATTCGATAAACGAGTTCCACCAGCAGGCGCTGGCCTTCGGCATGAACGCCTTCGTCTGCGGCGACGCCGAGGAGATAGCCGAGGCCTCGGCCGCCATGTTCAGCGGCAAGATAACCGCGCACAAGGTGCTCAAGAGCCTGGGCGTCATGGCCGGCCCGGTGCCCGCCTTCTGGTACGAGAAGCTCGAGACGCTCAAGTCCCGCCCCGGCCCAACCGGCGCCGTGAAGGAGCGGGACCACGACCGCAAGGTATACCCCGTCCTGCACTGCCGCCAGGAGATACCCTGCAATCCCTGCGCCACCTCCTGTCCCAAGAAGTCGATAAAGATACCCGTCGGGAACATCATGGCCGCCCCGAAGTTCGAGGGCGAGTGCATCGGCTGCTTCAAATGCCTGGTGATCTGCCCCGGCCTGGCCATAACCATAGTGGACCGCCGCAAGGACGAGAAGGTCCCGACGGTGGCCGTGCCCTTCGAGATAGGCCGCGGCGCGGTGAAGAAGGGCGACGAGCTGGAACTGACCGACTGGGAAGGCTGCCCGCTCGGCAAGGCCGGGATCGTCGATATCCGCGATTTCAAGGCCGACAGCACGCTCATCCTCCAGCTGGCCGTCGACGGCGCGATAGCCGACAAGGTGGCCGGCGTGCGGCTCTACGCGGAAGAGAAACCCGGCAAGCACGCCGTGACGAAGGACTCTCCGGACGACACGGTGATCTGCCGCTGCGAGCGGGTCACGCTGGGCGAGATACGCCGCGCGCTGCGCTCGGGGATGCGCGACCTCAACCAGCTCAAGGCCGTCACGCGCGCCGGCATGGGCGCCTGCGGCTCCAAGACCTGCAATTCGCTGATACTCTCCGTCTGCCGCGCCGAGGGCGTAAAGCCCGAGGAGCTGACGCCCATGACGCAGCGCCCGCTGCTGATGGAGACCGAGCTCGGGACTTTCGCCAACATAAAGTGCCGCACCGCGATGGAGGAGAAGGCCGGCTGGAGCGGCTTCTAAGACCATGACCGAAAAAAAATACGACGTCATCATAATAGGCGCGGGCAGCGTGGGGACGCCGCTGGCGCTGGAGCTGGCCGAACGCGGACGCAAGACGCTGGTCCTCGACGAGCTGGCCTCGGCCGGCCAGGGGCAGAACAAGGAGGCCATCGGCGGCGTGCGCGCGACGCATTCGGACGGCGCCAAGATAAAGACCTGCCTGCGCAGCCTGGAGATCTTCGCCACCTGGCACGCCAAACGCGGCGACGATATCGGCTGGCTCAAGGGCGGCTACTGCTTCCCGGTCTATACCGAGAGCGACGAGCGTCTCCTCAAAGAGATGCTTAAGGTGCAGCAGGGCTTCGGCCTCAACATCTCCTGGCTCGGCCCGGAGGAGATAAAGAAGCTCGCCCCCGGCATCAGCCCGCGCGACCTGCGCGGCGGCACCTTCTCTCCCGACGACGGCAGCGCCTCGCCGCTGCTCAGCGGCCAGGCTTTCTACCGCGCGGCCGTCAGGGCCGGCGCCGAATTCCGGTTCCATGAGCGCGTTACCGGACTGGATATTTCCGGCGGCGCCGTGAGGGGGGTCATGACGGACAAGTGGTCCTACGGCGCGACGAAAGTGGTCAACGCCGCGGGCGCCAAGGCCGCGGAAATAGCGGAAATGGCCGGCGTCAAGGTCCCCGTCAGGCCCGACTGCCACGAGGCAGGCATCACCGAGCCGCTCAAGCCTTTCCTGAAGCCGATGATAGTGGACATCCGCCCCGGCGACAAGTCCAAGAACTATTATTTCTACCAGAATTCCGAAGGCCAGCTGGTGTTCTGCCTGACCCCCAACCCGCCGATCTGGGGCGACGACTGCCGCTCCACCTCCGAATTCCTGCCCGAGGTCTCGCGCCGCATGATAAACCTGATGCCGCAGCTCTCGGGCGTGAAAGTGCGCCGCACCTGGCGCGGCCTCTACCCCATGACGCCGGACGGCTTCCCGATAGTGGACGCCGGCGCGGGACCGGAGGGCTTCGTCCTGGCGGTCGGCATGTGCGGCCAGGGCTTCATGCTGGGCCCGGGCCTGGCCCCCACCCTGGCGCGGGCCATGGACGGCGCCCCCACGGAAGAGGACCGGGAGATACTCCACGGCTTCCGGCTGGACCGGCAGTTCGCGGGCATGGAAAAGCTCAAGTAATACCGGTCTTTTCCGGGCCGCGCAATAAAAACGGCCCCGGCCGCGTTACAGTAATGCGGCTGCGGCACATTGCTTATGAAAAAAACATCCCTTCTCGTGCTACTGGCGGCCCTGGCCGCCGTTCCGGCCCGTTCGGAAGAGATAACCTGGGAGCAGTGCGTCAGGGAAGCCCTGGCCAATAACCCTTCCCTGAGCGCCCGCAGGCTGGCGATAGAGCAGAACAGGCATACCTACCTCTCCGGCTACAACGCCTTCATGCCCAATATCAGCCTCTCCCATTCGGTAAGCCGCAGCGGCGGGGACGGCTCGGCCGCCTCCACCAGCTGGCGGGCGGGCGTCTCGGCCTCCGAAACCCTCTTCAGCCTCAAGACCTTCTCCTCCATAAGGTCGTCAAAACTGAACTACGAGAAGGCCGAGGCCGATTACAGGGCGGAATCCGCCTCGCTGCGGCTGGAGCTGTACTCGGCCTTCGTTAACCTGCTCTTCGCGCAGGAGCGGCTGGCGGCGCAGGAGAAAGTGACGGAGCTGCGCGGCCAGAACGCGCGGCTCATAAAGCTCAAGTACGAGAGCGGCATGGAGTCGCGCGGGAACATGCTGCACGCCGACGCGCTGCACGAGGTAGCCATGGCCGACACGGCCAAGGCCCGGCGCTCGCTGGAAACGGCGCGGCGCGACCTGCTGTCCGCGATGGGGACCTCCTCTTACCGCCCCCTGACGGTACGCGGGGAACTGTCCTCCCCGGAGTACGAGCTGGACACGCGGGACCTGCGCGCCCTGATAGAGGCCTCGCCGCGGATAGTCTCGCAGCGCAAGAGCCTCGGAGCGCAGGAGGAGCGGCTGCTGTCGGCCAAATACGACGCCGCCCCGAGCCTGAGCGCCAGCCAGTCGATGAGCTGGAGCGGACCCTACGAGTTCCCCGACCGGAGAAGCTGGTCGCTGGGCCTCTCCCTCAGCGTGCCGATATTCTCCAACGGGCCCACTTACTACGTTCACAATACCGCCTCGGCCAGGGCTGCGCTAAAGGCCGCCGAGGAAGGCCTTCGCGGCGCGGTGCTGGACCTGGAGAAGAACATCCTCGGCTATTACGACGAGTTCCTCAACGCCGTCCAGACGGCGGCGGCGCACGTCAAGATCCTGGAAGCCAGCGAGGAGCGCTACAAGGAATCGCAGATAAAATACATGGCCGGGAAGATGAGCTTCCTCGACCTGGAGACCATAGAGCAGAACCTGGTGAGCGCGCGCCTCAACCAGCTCGAATACCTCAAGAACGCCAACACGCGCAAACTGGCCGTGGAGAACCTGCTCGGCGTCGGCCTCGGGAACTGACAAGGGATAAGGACCTATGCGGAAAAATAACATGAAAAAGACGCTCATCCTCGTAGTCGCGGCGGCCGCCGCGGGCGGAGGATGGTGGTACTTCTCCAAGAAGAAGAACGGCGGCGAGGAAGTGCGCTACGCCTCCACGGCGGCCTTCGTCAAGGAGCTGGCCGAATACGTGGAGACCACCGGCGGGGTGGAACCGCTAAACCGCATAGAGATACAGCCCTCCTCCGGCGGCCGCATCGAGAAGATACTGGTGGAGGAGGGCCGCAGGGTCGCCCTGGGCGAGACGCTGGCGCTGATGAGCTCGGCCGACCGCGTCGCCATACTGGACTCCGCCCGCGCGATGGGAGAGGAACAGTTCAATTACTGGCAGGAGGCCTACAAACCCATCAAGATCATCTCCCCGATAGAAGGCACCGTCATACTCAAGAACGTGGTGGAGGGCCAGACCGTCGGCGCCAACACGGTGCTGTTCGCCATCTCCGACCGCCTCATCGTGGCCGTAGGCGTGGACGAGTCCGACATAGGCCGCGTGAAGACCGGCCAGAGGGCCGAGATCACGCTGGACGCCTATCCCGACCGGCCCGTAAAAGGCGTCGTCTTCCAGATACTCGACGAAGGCAAGAACCAGAGCAATGTCATCACCTACACCGTGAAGATACGCCCCGACCGCGTCCCGGAATTCTTCAAGTCGCAGATGACGGCCAACATAAAGATACGCGTCACGGAACCCCGGCCGGCCCTCTTCGTCCCCTCCCGCGCGGTAACGCTGGACGCCTCCGGCGCCACCTCGGTCATAACCGCCCTGGAAAAAGGGAAACCGGTGAGCAAGCGGGTCGTCACCGGCCTCGACGACGGGGAACTGGTGCAGATAGTCCGGGGCCTGGAGGAAGGCGACGAGGTCTTCTACCGCGGCAGGACCTACCGGCCGCAGAAGGCCTCCGGCGGCAACAATCCCCTGATGCCGCAGAGGCCCGGCTCGAAGATGAACCAGCAGCAGCGCAGGGCCATGCAGGGCCGCTGAACGGCGGCCGCCGCGGCGCGCGGAACATATCATGATCGAGCTTAAAGGCATCAGGAAAATATACCGGATGGGCGGCGAGGACCTGGAGGTCCTCAAGGGCGTCGACCTGACGGTCCGGGAGGGCGAGTTCGTCGCCATCATGGGGCCGTCGGGCTCCGGCAAATCCACGCTGATGCACATACTGGGCCTGCTCGACAGGCCCAGCGCGGGCTCTTTCAGGCTATACGGCCGCGAGATAAGCGACCTCGACGACGGGGAACTGTCCTACCTGCGCGCCCGCATAATAGGCTTCGTCTTCCAGCAGTTCAACCTCCTTCCGCGCATGACCGCGGCGGAGAACACCTCGCTGCCGCAGATCTACCTGGGCGAAAGGACCAGGCCCGAGGAGGCGCTCAAGCACCTGGCGGCCGTGGGCCTGGCCGACCGGGCCGGCCACCGTCCCAACCAGCTCTCCGGCGGCCAGCAGCAGCGCGTCGCCATCGCCCGGTCGATGGTGAACAATCCACGGATAGTCTTCGCCGACGAGCCCACCGGCAACCTGGCCTCCGCCCAGGCCGACGAGATAATGAATATTTTCAAGCGGCTCAACGAGCAGGGCATCACCGTGGTCCTGGTCACGCACGAGCCCGACATAGCCGCCTGGGCCGACCGTGTGATCCGCCTGAAGGACGGCCTGATAGTCGAGGATTCTTCCAAAAAGCCCGCGCCGGAAGGCGAGGGCCGGCCGGTCCGGGTGCCGGCCAGCTTCTTCCTGACCTGGCGCGAGGTAGCCGAGAACATGGCCTCGTCGGTGCGGTCGATACTCAGCAACAAGACCCGCTCGCTGCTGACCATGCTGGGCATCATCATAGGCGTGGGCGCCCTGATAGCCATGCTGGCCGTGGGCACCGGCGCGCAGAAGGCCATCGAGAAGCAGATGTCTTCGCTGGGCACCAACCTGCTCTCCGTCATGCCGGCCCGGATGAGCGCCCGCGGCCCGTCCCAGGGCTTCGGCGGGACCAGCCGGCTCACCATCGAGGACGCCGCGGCCCTGGCCCGCGTGCCCAATGTCGTCAGGACCGACTCGCTGGTCTCCGGCAACGCGCAGGTCGTCTACGGCGCCAAGAACCACCGCACCTCCGTAGTGGGGGCCGGCGCCGTCTACGCCTCCATGCGCGCGGCGCAGCCGGCTTTCGGCCGCTTCTTTTCAGACCAGGAGGCGAGGCAGATGCGCAAGGTGGCCGTCATAGGCCAGACCGTCGCCAACGAGCTCTTCGGGGAGGAGGACCCCGTCGGCAGGACCATAAAGATAAACCGGAAAAACTTCTCCGTAATAGGCGTTCTGCCCTTTAAAGGCGCGCAGGGCCCGCGCGACCAGGACGACACGATCATCATCCCCCTCCAGACGGCCATGAAGACCGTGCTGGGCAAGCAGTACGTGGACTCCATCTGGGTCGAGATGTCCGACTTCAAACTGATGGAGGAAGCTCAGGAGCGGATAAAGGCCATGATGCGCCAGCGCAAGGGCCTGGCCGACCACAAGGAAGACAATTTCATGATCATGAACATGGCCGAGTTCCAGTCCATGCTCACGGGCACCATCAAGACCTTCAGCACGCTGCTGGGTTTCATAGCGGGCATCTCGCTGATAGTCGGCGGCATAGGCATCATGAACATCATGCTGGTCAGCGTCAGCGAGCGCACCAAGGAGATAGGCCTGCGCAAGGCCATCGGGGCCACCAAAAGGGCGGTCCTGCTTCAGTTCCTCATCGAGGCCGTCATCGTCTCGGTCATCGGCGGCATGCTCGGCATCGCGGCCGGGGCCGGCGGGGCCCTCATCCTGGCCGGGATCTCGGGCTGGGCCGTCTACATCTCCCCCGCCTCGGTCGCGCTCGCCTTCGGCTTCTCGGCCGGCGTCGGAGTGGTCTTCGGCTTCTGGCCCGCCAAGAAAGCCTCCGACCTCTCGCCCATAGACGCGCTGCGCTACGAATAGCGGCTGGGTCCAAAAACACCGGCCGGGCGGGACTTTCGGCTCATCTCCGGCCGGGCTTTTTATTTCTATCCTGTAATCGTGCTTAAAACGCTTCTTCCCTCTCTCGCGGCGCTGCTGATCGCCTCCGGCGCCCGGGCCGGCCTCCCGCGCGTCGAACTCCCGGCGGACCTGTCCCGGGAATACAGGTTCGAGCTGCTTAGCCCGACGGGCGAAAAGATCTTCCGGAATTCCGTGCTCTGGTACAGCGAACAGATAGACCATCCCGAATACCCGCAGCCGGCCAAATGCGCCGCCAACGTTTCGCGCGTCTACCGCATGAGCGGCCTGACCGGTTATTCCGCCCAGAGCGTGGCCATGCTGCTCAAAAAGATAAACGACGGCGGCGGGCGGTTCGTCAGGTTTCCCAAGGACAGGCGGGGCTTCGCGGAGAAACTGAACTCGGTCTACGGCGGCCGGCTGCCGGCGGGAGCCGTGGTGGGGGGCTGCCTCTATTCCGACTGCTTCCGCGGAGAGACCGGCCAGCGCCATTCCGCCGTGGTGGCCGACACGGGCCCCGACGGCACCGTCTACCTCTATCACAACAACTGGTACCGGCCCGAGAACGAAGGCGGGACCTGGAAGGAGCACATGGTCTCCCGCTATTACCTGGAGCGGGGGTTCAGGCGGCAGTGGATGAAAACCCCGTGGATACGGATAATACGGGGAGCGGACGGCCGCGTCTCCGACATAAGGCCGCTGCTGCCGGCGGTGGACGATCTCGACCCGACGCAGTATTTCATTTCCCTGGCCATACCGGCCGAGATAACGGCCGAACTGGCCCCCCCGGCCGCGCCGGCGGGCGCCAAATCAGCCCCCGCGGCCCCCTTGTCCGACCCTTTCGATATAATCCTCGACGACGACGGCTCCTGGCTGGGCCGCTGACCCCCCCGCGGCCCGGCGCCCGCGGGACCGGAGACCGCCCGTCGCGGCCTCGGGCCTTTTGTTATAATTTCAGCATGGTCAAACTATCCCGCCTCAACGCCAACCTTCTAAAAGCCCATTACGCCGTGCGCGGCAAGATCGTCATCCGCGCCCAGGAACTGGAAAAGCAGGGCCGCCATATAACCTATTGCAATATCGGCAATCCCCAGGCCCTCAAACAAAAGCCTCTCACCTTCGTCCGGCAGGTACTGGCGCTCGTCGAGTACCCGGAACTGCTCGACAGGCCGGAGACGGCCTCCCTCTTCCCCGCCGACGCGGTGCGCCGCGCCCGCCTGATACTGGAAAAGAACCCCACCGGCATGGGCGCCTACACGCAGAGCGCCGGCATGCCTTTCATAAGGCAGGCGGTGGCGGACTTCATATCGAAGCGCGACGGCATCCCCGCCGACCCGGACCGGATACTGCTGACCGACGGGGCCAGCAAGGGAGTGCAGTCGGCCATGACCATGCTGACCAGCGGCCCGGACGACGGGTTCATGATACCGATACCGCAGTACCCGCTCTACAGCGCCACGATAGATCTCTACGGCGCCCGGCAGGCGAACTACTTCCTCGACGAAGCCAATGGCTGGCAGCTCAGCGAGGAGGAGCTCAAGCGCTCCGTGGCCGAAGCCAGGGAGCAGGGAGTCAACCCGGTCGCGATAGCCGTCATCAACCCCGGCAACCCGACGGGGGCCGTGCTCTCGCGCGAGAACATCATCATGGTCATACGCTTCGCCAGGGAGAACGGCCTGGCCATACTCGCCGACGAGGTCTACCAGGAGAACATCTACGGCGAAGGGCTCAAGTTCCACTCCTTCGCCAAAGTGATGCACGAACTCAACGAGAAGGACGTCACCCTTTTCAGCTTCCACTCGGTCTCCAAGGGCTTCCTGGGCGAATGCGGCCACCGCGGCGGCTACATGGAAGTGCGCAACATGCCCGACGACGTCTGGGCCGAGCTCATAAAACTCCAATCCATCGGCCTGTGCTCCAACACCACCGGCCAGGTCGTGACCTACCTGATGATAGACCCGCCCGGGACCGGCGACGAGAGCTTCGCCCTCTACGAGAAAGAAAAGAACGCCATCCTCGGCGACCTCAAGGAAAAGGCCCGCATACTGGGAGAAGGGCTCAATTCCATAGAGGGGATGAGCGTGGCCGTGCCGCACGGCGCCATGTACGCTTTCGTGAGGTTCGACCTGCCGCATCCCGACGGCACGGACCCGGAGAAGATGACCCCGTCCGAGCGGCACAAGTACGAATCCGCCCGCGATTCGAAGTACTGCCTGCGCCTGCTGGAGGAGACTGGCATCTGCGTCGTTCCCGGCTCCGGCTTCGGCCAGCGGCCCGGCACGCTGCATTTCCGGACCACCTTCCTGCCGCCGAAAGAGGAGATCACCGCCCTGGTCGAGAAAATGCGCAGGTTCCACTCCTCCTACCGGGCCAAGATAGAGCAGGGCGCCGTTAAATCGGCCTGAGCGGGCCGAATTTGGTATCATTTCTCCCTATTAACAGCGGTACGGAGGCGACATGATGAGCGTATCGGTAAAGTGCCCGCATTGCGGCAAATCCCTGATGGACCCGTCCAAGAAGCTTAACGGCAAGCCGGCCATAGCCGTGCGCCTCACCTACGCGGGCAAGAACGCCCCGCTCTACCTCAGCTCCCTCTACGGCAGCTACGACGTGGAAGTAGGCCTCCCCATCCCCCTGTCCAAGATCGCCGGCTTCCGCTGCCCCCACTGCAAGGCCGACCTCAAGAGCACCCGCAAGTGCGACATCTGCTCGGCGCAGATGGTGGCCTTCGACCTCAAGCAGGGCGGCCAGGTCCAGATCTGCTCCCGCAGGGGCTGCAAGAAGCATATCCTGGAATTCCAGGACCCCAACAACGAGCTGCAGGCCTTCTACAAGTCCTACGTGAAATCCTTCAAGTGAGGTAGCGCGGTTGGAATCAGCACACGCCCGCTCCAGGCTGCGCTTCGCCCTCTTTGCGCTGGCGTTCTTCGCCGCGCTGGGCGGGGCGGCCTGGTACCTCCTTTCCCTGGGCCGCCCGTCCGAGCCCGCCGGCATAGCTTCCGACGAGGTCGCCCTTCCCCCTGCGCTCCCGGTCGATCCATCCGCCGTCCCCTCCGACGGACCCGCCCCGGGCAGCGGGCTCGCCATAGAGGGGTCGGTATATTTCAGGCGCCAGGTCACCCGTTCGCTGCGGCTGATCTGGAACTACGACAAGGAAGCCTTCAACTTCATACGCAAGTACGTCTACGCGGTGCGCAGCGCGGACAAGACGGCTTTCGGCATGCACGCCGGCGTGCCGACCGTCTTCATTTCCGAGGCCAACACCTACAAGTCGGACGCCTGGTGCGCGGGCATCATAGCCCATCACGCCTGGCATTCGTACTACCGCGCGGCCTCGCGGGCCGCCGGCAGGCGCCGCGCCGCGCCGCCGCCTCCGGGCGAAAGGGCGGAGTGGATAGAGAGCAAGGTCCCCAACCCGCTGGAATTCGATATCACCACGCTGCGCGACATAACCGCGCAGGAGGCAAAAGCCGACGAGTTCCAGCTCAGGGTGCTCGAAGCCGTGGGAGCCTCCCGCGCCGAGATAAACCGCGTCAGGCGGCGCGACCCCCGCGACCTCTCGGTCAGCCACGACGGCAGTTATTCCTCCAAACCGTGAAACACGAAGCCCTGCCGCATATAAGCCTCGGCCGGCTCAAGCTGAAGAACGGTCTCTGGCTGGCGCCGATGGCCGGCATCACCAACGGCCCGTTCCGCCTGCTCTGCTCCCGCGGCGGCGCGGGCCTGGTCGTGACCGAGATGGTCTCGGCGGACAGCCTGCGCTACGGAAACCGCAAATCCATGCGGATGCTCGACATCACGCCCGGCGAGCGTCCGGTCGCCGTACAGATCTTCGGCGCCGACCCGCAGGCCATGGCCCTGGCGGCCAAGCTGGCCGAGGAGGCCGGCGCGGATGTCATCGACATAAACGCCGGCTGCCCGGTGAAAAAGGTGCTCCGGTCCGGAGCGGGTTCGGCCCTCATGAAACGGCCGGGGCTCCTGGCCGACATCGTAGCCGCGGTGGTCGGCGCCGTGAAGGTTCCCGTCACCGTAAAGACCCGCGTCGGCCTCAAAACGGGGACCGTGCTCGGGCCGGAACTGGCCCGGCTGGCCGAGGGCGAAGGCGCGGCCGCGGTAGTCATACACGGCCGTTACGCCGAGGCCTTCCATACCGGCCCCGTGGACCTGGACGCCGTGGCCGCCACCGCCGCGGCGGTCAAGATCCCGGTGATAGGGAACGGCGGCGTGAAGGACGCGGCCACCGCCGGGGCCATGCTCGAAGCGGGCTGCGCCGGGGCGGCCGTAGGCCGCGCGGCGGTGGGCAACCCTTTCGTTTTCTCGGAGATAGAGTCCGGCCTGGCCGGACGGCCCGCGCGGGAGCGGGGCCCGGAGGACGCGATAAACCTTTTCCTCGAGTTCCTGGAACTCAACTGCGGCGTCTACGGTCCGGAGAACGGAGTGGTACGGGCGCGCAAGCTCATAGGCTACTGCCTTAAAGGCCTGCAGGGCGCCGCCGCGCTGCGCGGGGCCTTCATGGAGAAGAAAAACCTTAATGACGCCAAAGCCCTTTTGGTAGAATATCTCCATTCCTCCCGCCGGTAAGGACATTTTTATGGCACAGACCGAAACAGCCGACACCCCCCTGATGCAGCAGTACCAGGCGCTCAAGCGCGAGCACCCCGGCTCGATACTTTTTTTCCGGCTGGGAGATTTCTACGAGATGTTCGACGCCGACGCCAAGGCGGCCAGCCAGCTGCTGGGGGTCGTGCTGACCTCGCGCCACGGCGTTCCCATGTGCGGCGTGCCCTATCACTCCTCCGCGTCCTATATCTCCAGGCTGCTCAAGGCGGGAAAGCGCGTGGCCATCTGCGAGCAGGTCGCCCCCTCCGGCGAGGAGGCGAAGAAGTCCAAGCTTTTCCGGCGCGAGATCGTCCGGGTCATGACGCCCGGCACCATAGTCGAGGACGAGCTGCTGCACTCGAAGACGGCCTCCTACCTGGCCTCGCTGCACATCGACATAGTCGGCTGGGGCCTGGCCTGGATAGACGCCTCCACCGGCGAGTTTTACGCCGCGCAGAACGTCAACGACCCCCGCCTCTACGCGCTGCAGTCGCTGCTCTCCAAGATCTCCCCCGCGGAGATAGTCTCTTCCGCCGAGACGGCCGCGAAGCTCGAATCGGCGGGGCTGGTCCCGCCGGGCGCGATGCTCACCCCCTATTTCAGCCCGGACGGCGCGGAACTGCCCTGGCAGCGCGGCGCGGTCTGGCGCAACAACAACCTGGCGGCGCGGACCGCCGTCAGCGCGGTGAACTACCTGCGCGAGACCCAGCCGGGACTGAAGGAAACGTTCTCCCCCTCCTTCTTCGAGCCGGGCGGCCGCCTGCAGCTCGACGAGTCGGCCATAAAGACGCTGGACATAGTCAGCTCCGAGGGCGGCGACGACGCCAACACGCTCTGGGGCGCGCTGGACCTGGGCCGCACCTCGATGGGCTCGCGCCTGCTCAAGAAATGGCTGCTCGAGCCGCTCTGCGACCTGCCGGCCATCAAGGCCCGCCACGATTTCACCGGCTTCCTCGCCGGGGACCGCGAGGCCCGCGAATCGCTGGCGGCGCTGCTCTCGCAGGTTCCCGATATAGAGCGCGTACTGGGCCGCGTGGCCAACGCCAGCGCCTCGCCGCGCGACGCCGCCGCCGTGCGGCGCTCGCTGTCCCAGCTGCCGCGGCTTAAGATGCTGCTCTCCTCCCCCGCCTTCTTCGAGAAAGCCCCCGGCCTGGCCGGAGCGCTGGAGGAGGTGTCCAAACCGCTCAACGCCCTGCGCGAGCTGCTGGAGAAGTCCCTCGCGGAGACGCCCCCCGCCAAACTCTCCGACGGAGGCGTCATAAAGGACGGGTTCAACGCCGAACTCGACGAGCTGCGCTCCGTCCGCAAGAACAGCCAGAAGCTGCTCGTGGACATAGAACTTAAGGAGAAAGAGAAGACCCAGATCCCGTCGCTGAAAGTCGGCTTCAACTCGGTGTTCGGCTATTACCTGGAAGTCACCCGCACCCACCTCTCCAAGGTCCCCCACTATTTCGTGCGCAAGCAGACGCTGGTCAACGCCGAGCGATTCATAACCGAGGAGCTCAAGGTCCTCGAGGGGAAGATACTCGGCGCCGAGGAGCGCATGAACCGGCTGGAGACGCACCTGTTCGGCGAGCTGCGCGCGGAACTGCTCTCGCGCCTCTCCGCGCTGCGCTCCTTCGCCATGGCCGCGGCCGAGCTGGACGCTTTCCTGGCGCTGGCCGAGAGCGCGGTGAAATACGACCTGGTCCGCCCCGAGATGACCGGCGGCGGCGAGCTGCGCATCGAAGAAGGCCGCCACCTCGTCGTCGAAAGGCTGCTGCCGGCCGGCGCCTTCGTTCCCAACGACATAGAGCTGGGAGGCGAGGGCCCGCAGCTGGTGGTCCTGACCGGACCCAACATGAGCGGCAAGAGCGTCTACCTGAGGCAGAACGCGCTGATAGTGCTGATGGCGCAGGCGGGCTCTTTCGTTCCGGCGAAGTCGGCCGTTATCGGCGTCACCGACCGCATCATGACGCGCATCGGCGCGCAGGACCGGCTCTCGCGCGGCGAGTCCACTTTCATGGTGGAGATGCGCGAGACGGCCTCCATACTCAACCTGGCCGGCCCGCGCAGCCTGCTGCTGCTCGACGAGGTAGGCCGCGGCACCTCCACCTTCGACGGCATCTCCATAGCCTGGGCCGTCGTGGAATACCTCCACAAGGCCGAAGGCGGGCCGCGCGTGCTTTTCGCGACGCATTATTTCGAGCTGACCGAGCTGGCCGAGAAATACGCCGGCATAAAGAACTTCAACGTGGCGGTCAAGGAATGGACCAATACCGCCGGCAAGACCGAGGTGGTATTCCTCCACAAGATAACCGCCGGCCCGGCCGACAAGTCCTACGGCATACACGTGGCGCAGCTGGCCGGCCTGCCCGAATCCTGCGTGGCGCGCGCCAGGGAGATACTGCGCGAGCTGGAGTCGCGCAACCGGATAGAGGCCGCTCCCGCCGGCGACAGCCTGCCGCCGCTGCTGCCGATGTTCTCCACCCACCCGCTCGTGGACGAGATAAAGCTCTGCGACCCGGACCGGATGACGCCGCTGGAGGCGCTCAGGACCGTGGCCGAATGGAAGAAGCGGGCGCAGTAAGGCGCGCGGCTTCCGAATGAAAAGGCCGGGCTGCGCGCCCGGCCTTTTTCACGCCCGCAAACAACCCGGATCAGGAGAAAGACTTCAGCACGGCCTCCAGCTCGTCGTACATGAACGGCTTGCTGAGCACCCCGGCGGCGCCTTTGCCGATCAGCTGCTCCCTGAGCGGCTCCTGCTGCACGGCGGTGACCATCACCACCCTGGCGGCCGGATCTATCGCCTTTATCTCGGCCAGGGCCTCCAGGCCGTTCTTGCCGGGCATTATCATGTCCATCAGCACCAGCTCGGGCGAAGTTTCCGAGTAGAGCTTCGCCGCCTCCTCCCCGTCGCAGCCCTCGCCCACCACCTGGTGGCCCATTTCGGTCAGCAGGTCTCGTATCATCGCCCGCGTAAGCTCGCTGTCGTCGACTATCAGAACTTTCATACCCCTCCCCCGGGCGCTCAGCCGTTGAGCGCGTAATTCGGCGTTTCCTTGGTGACGCGCACGTCGTGCACGTGGCTTTCCTTGAGGCCCGCGCCCGAGATGCGGACGAAGCGCGCCTTGCGGCGCAGCTCGGACAGGTTCCGGCAGCCGCAATAGCCCAGCCCCGCGCGCAGACCGCCGGTCAGCTGATGAACTATAGCCGAGACCGGCCCCTTGTACGGGACCTGCCCCTCTATGCCCTCGGGCACCAGCTTGTCCTTCTCCACTCCGGCCTGGCCGTAGCGGTCCTTGGAGCCGGCCTCCATGGCGCCGACGGAGCCCATGCCCCGGTAGGCCTTGTAGCTGCGGCCGTGATAAAGGATGATGTCGCCGGGAGCCTCTTCGGTGCCGGCCAGCAGCGTGCCCAGCATGACGCAGTCCGCGCCGGCGGCCAGCGCCTTGGTGATGTCGCCGGAGAACTTCACTCCGCCGTCGGCTATGACGGGGACCCGCCCCTTCGCCGCGCGCACGCAATCGCGCACGGCGGTGAGCTGCGGCACGCCGACGCCCGAGACGATACGGGTAGTGCAGATGGAACCGGGCCCTATACCGACCTTTATGGCGTCCGCGCCGGCGCGTATCAGGTCGCGCGCGCCCTCGAAAGTAGCGACATTGCCCGCTATCACTTCCACGCCGAAGCGGCGCTTGACCTCTTTGAGGGTCCGGAGGACATTGGCCGAGTGGCCGTGGGCGGAATCGAGCGAAATAACGTCGGCGCCGGCCTTTACCAGCTCGGCGGCGCGTTCGACGGCCTCTTCGCCGGCGCCTATGGCCGCGCCCACGCGCAGCCGCCCGGCCTTGTCCTTGCAGGCGTTCGGGTACTGCTTGCGGTTGAGTATGTCGCGTACGGTGATAAGGCCTTTGAGCCCGCCGTCGCGGCCGACCAGCGGCAGCTTCTCTATGCGGTGCTGCTGGAGAAGCCTTTCCGCCTGCTCCAGCGTGGTCCCGGGCCGCGCGGTGACCAGCCTGGTCGTCATCGCCGAGGAGACTTTCTTTCCCAGGTCGCGCAGGAAGCGAAGGTCCCGGTTGGTCAGCAGGCCCACCAGCCGGCCGCGCGATACCACCACCGCGCTGGAGACCCCGTGTTTGGCCAGCAGCGCGACGGCGTCGGAGAGCCGCTCGTCGGGGGAAATGGTGAGGGGGTCGGTGATGACGCCGCTCTCGTGCTTCTTTACCCTGGCGACTTCCTGCGCCTGCTCCCGCGGGCTCATCGCCCGGTGTATGATGCCCAGGCCGCCCTCGCGCGCCATCGCTATGGCCAGCGGCGCCTCGGTCACGGTGTCCATCGCGGCCGAGACCAGCGGGATATTGAGCTTTATGGCGGCGGTCAGCCGGGTGGAGATGTCCGTGCCTTTCGGCATGACGGAAGACTTTGAGGGGATCAGAAGGACGTCGTCGAAGGTAAGGCCCAAACGGATATTGTCCTGCAGCACCGGAACCTCCTTGGCGGCTTTGGTAAAGTTTACAATAATACGGGGAGGTTGTTTAGTTTTTTAGACGGAAGAAAAAAACAGCGCTGTCCGCACAGGCCGATCGGTATGAACCATTAGAATTTTTTCTTCAGGCTTATCCGCTGGGCGGCGCCCAGCTCCCCGAACGGCGTGACCGCGTAGTCCAGCCGCGCGTCCATGAGCATTATGCCGACGCCCGCGTTGAACCCCGCCCCGTTGCCCAGCCCCCCGGCTCCCGTCTCCGCTAAGTAGCCAGAGCGCAGCGACAGGCCCGGCAGGGCGATGTATTCGCTGCCGATGCTGAAGCTGGTCTGGCCGTCGTGCACCAGCCGGCTGGCGTCCAGCGCCAGGTTAACGCCCGGCAGCACGCTTATCATCAGACCCGCCGATAAAGTCAGCGGCAACGGGTCCTCCTGGTCTATGTACTTCATCGGCGCGCCCAGGTTATGCACCGCCAGCGCCAATGATACCGGCGAGCCGGCAAAAGCTCTTGTGTAGCCCAGGTCCGCGGCCACGGAACGCGCCTTTATCCCCGCTATGGAACTTTCGATGTACTTGGCCGTCAGGCCGAAGCCGTTGCGCCCGGCTTTCTTTGCCAGCGACAGGCTCACCGACTGGTCATAGGCGCCGAAACCGCCCGACGCGCTTCTGTCCGCGCTCCGGCCCTCTATATCGCCGGACGAAAGGCGGGTTATGCCCAGCCCCATCACCAGTCCCTGCGGGCCGCCTTTCATCCGCACGGGCATCGCCAGCCCCACGAAGTCATAGCTGCCGTCGAGCAGCCACTTGGCGTGGCTAAGCCCCAGCTCCGTCCCGCCCACCGCGGCCAGGCCGGCGGGATTGTAGTGGATCGCGCTCACATCATTGGCCGCCGCGGTATAAGCCCCGCCCATAGACGAGGCCCGGGCGTCGGAGCCTATGCGCAGGAACTCGGCGCCGCTTTCAAGGGCGGAACTGACCTTGGCCGACGGGATCAGTACGAACAATACCATCGGAACGAAGCACCAGGGCCGCGACAGGGCGCGGAGAAGGTCATTGAGAGCAGCGTGGAGGCTATGGTCGTTCTTCATAAGGCCTCCTATCGGACCACCGCGAATTTGCCGGTCTTTTTCATCTTCTGCCCGGCCTTTGACGCCTCTATGAGGTAATAATACACGCCGCTCGGTATATGCTCCCGCCAGGCGTATTCATAGGCGTAGGCCAGCCCGTTGCCGTCGTCGAGCGCCACCGGCATCCCCGTCAGCGTCGTTTCATGCGCGAACCTGCCCGACGTGGTGTATATCTTTATGTTCACGCTGTCGGCCACGCCGCATTCGAAGTGGAACGTCGGCGCTGCCCCGCGCAGCGCCGGATTGGGGAAGACGTACACCTCGCCCAGCCGGAACGCGGCGTCCGGCCCGGCCAGCACTCCGTAAGAGGCGTCGGCCGTGGTGAAGCCGGAGGTCCTGGACTTATCACCCGCGGTGAGCGGCGCGGGCTCGGGCAAAGATTCGCCGGCCTGCACGATATTCCCGTTGCCGCTGACCGACGAGGACCCCGCGAAGTAGTGGCCGCCGAGCAGCGCGTTACCGGACAATTCCAGATGCGCGTAAGGCGCGTAGAAATAAGCCGCCACCTTGCCGCCGCCGGCGAAAGTCACGGTGGAGGCTTTATTAAGGAAGATTTTCATACGCGAAGCCGGCCCTTCGGCGTTGAGCCCGCTGCCGCCGCTTATGACTATATCTCCCTCCACCAGTATATCCACCGGCCCGCCGGCCCTTACCGCGCAGCCGCCGGCCAGTTCTATGCCCGCGAAGCGGTAAGTCCCAGTGGCCAGCACCAGCTCGGCCTGCTCGCCGACCACCAGCCTGCCATCCACAAGATAGCGCTCCGGCACGCCGGCGTTAACTTCATCGCCGGCGGCGGTCACGAAGTTCTCTATGAGCGTCAGCGGTATAGGTTCGGGCGACAATGTCCCGGAGGATTCGGTCCGCACGCCGGTTATCTCCGCCTTTTTGCCGGTAAGGGTTATCGCGGCCGCCGTCACATCGCCCAGTATCCGCGCGCTGCCCGCCACGGACACTTCGCCGTTGGAGCGCACCGCGCCCGCTATGTCGGAATTGCCGGTAGCGGCCAGCCCGGTCACGGAGGCCAGCGCGTCGCGCTGCAATGTGCTCACGGCCAGGACTACGGACTTCATGGGCTCCGTATTGCCGACCTTGTCGTCCGACCAGAACCGCACTTCCCAGGCGCCCTGCGGCAGGGTGAACGGCTCCAGGTAGCTCCGCCGTTCGCCGGAAGAAGCGCCATAGGGGACCAGTTCATACGAGATACCCCCGAGCCCTGAGGCGACCTCGCCGGCGACCGGGTCATAAGCCGACAGCGCAACCGGCGTGGCCGGCGTCAGCACGCTCAGCCCGAAGGCCGTGAATTTAGGCTCGCCCAGGCTTATCGAAGAAACGGGCGGCGTATTATCGACGGCCAGTTCGACCAGTTTCACCGCTTCGGTATTATTGACCCGGTCGAGACTCAGGTATTCCAGCGTATGCCGCCCCTCGGCCGTTATCGTGAAACTGCCCGTATAGACCGTCCACACCCCGCCGTCGATACGGTAGCGTGTCATCAAGACCCCGCTGGCCACTTCGTTCGACACAGGGTCGTCAACGGACAACAGCAGACCGGAATCCTTCGTGATATATATCAGCCCGTCCGCATCGTAGCGCGCTCCCGCGACCGAGAAGGCGGTCGCAGGCGGGGTGCCGTCCACCAACAATCCGGAGGTCCTGGCCTTCTCGACATTGTCCACCCGGTCGGACGAATAGAACGCGACCGTCCGCCGCCCCTCGCCCGTCAGGCTGAACGGCGAATAAACCGCGAACACACCTCCGTCCACGGCGTAGAGCGTATCCCGCACGCCCGAGGCCACGCCACCGATCACCGGGTCCGCGGCGGCTATCACTACCAGCGACCGACTGCTGACGTAAAGCCCGGCGCCGCGGTACTGATCGCCGGAAACCGACAATTCACTGACCGGGGCCGACCCATCCGCGTATATCACGGTGGACCGGACCACTTCGGCGTTGGCCACATTGTCCCGGCCGCCGTAGTTCAGAGTGCGCACGCCTTCGGCGAGGCCGAACGGCGCCGAGTACTGGACGCCTGGAGCGGCGTCCACGCCGTAATATATACCCTCCACGCCGGAGGCCACACCGTTAACGGCGGGATCCGCGCTTTCCAGGGCGATCTTGCCCGCCGCGTTGAGGTAAAACCTCCCGTCCAGTTCGATATTCGCGCCGGAACTTACCACCCAGCGGCTGACCGGCGGCGTGTTGTCGCTCTGCACGGCAAGCGTTTTCTCGGCCTCCACATTCCCAACGTTGTCCATGGCGCGGTACTTTATCGTGTGCCTGCCTTCAGCGAACTTAAGCGCGGCGCTATAGACGGCGAATGAACCTCCGTCGATGGACACCTCGATCCGGCTTACACCCGAGGCCACTTCGCCGACGACCAGGTCCGCCGCCGTAAAACCGACCGGCGTGGCGGGCGTGATATAGTTCACGCCGCCATCGGCATAATACGGGCTGCCGATATTATGCGTCGTCACCGGCGCGGTATTGTCCACCAGGAACTCCGTGGCTCTGGCGGTTTCAATATTGCCGGCATTGTCACGCGCGCGGTAATGCACCGTACGCACCCCCTCGGAAAGCCCGAACGTGGAGCTGTAAATATCGAACGCGCCGGGATCAACGTAATAATCCACGCCTTCAACACCGCTTGCCGTGCCGCCGGAAACCGGGTCGACGGCTGATAGCGTAATCACGGACCTCAGGCTCAAATAAGTATTGCCGGCAGTCGACCATACATCCCCGGAGGCCGACAATGTGCTTACAGGCGGCGTCTTATCCAGATTTATCCCGCTTATCGCGGCACTGGAGCGGTTATCAGCATAGTCGAACGCCGCACCGCTTGCACCCTGATCGGCGCCTTCGGAGGCGAAGATGACATCAGGCGGACATGCCTTAACGCCTGAAAGGGCGTCGCCGCAGATAAAGGAAGCCGCAACATCGCTATTATTCCAACCGTGCGCATTCGCCGATGGGGCCCGCTCTATCCGCACCGTCGGGCTTGTCAGGTCTATGTTCAGCCTGGCGGTCGCGGTGCTGGAAAGACCGGCGAAGTCGCGGCAGTACCCTGACACCTCCATATCGCGCCCTTCGGCAGAGGCCGTCTTCTCCGGCTCGCAGTAGGAAACACCCGACACCGCGTCGGTGCCGCTGAACACCACGCTCACCGTACTGTTATGCCAGCCGGCCTCGTTGGCCGCGGGGCTCACGCGCTCCGACACCAGCGGCGGGGTGAGGTCCAGCCTGAAAGCCCGCTCCGACGGGGAGCCGGCATTGCCCAGGTTGTCCGCGGCGTAGAACAGCAGCGAATGCTCGCCCTCGCCGGCCGTGTCGAAGGCGGCGGTATATGCCGCGAAACCGCTCTCCGGCTTCCCGTCGAGCCGGTAGAAGGTCCCGGCCACGCCGGAGAGGCCGTCCTCCGCCGACAGGCTCACCGTCACGGTGGAGATATGCCAGCCGTTCTCGCCGGGGGTTCCGGCCAGGACGGCGGAAGCCTCCGGCGGGGTATTGTCCACGACCAGTTCAGTCGTCTTCACCGCTTCGGTGTTATTGACCCGGTCCAAGCTGAGATATTCCAGCGTATGCCGGCCCTCGGCCACTATCGTGAAACTGCCCGTATAGACCGCCCACGCCCCGCCGTCGAGCCGGTATTTCGTCAGCAGCACCCCGCCGGCAACCTCGTTCGACACCGGGTCGTCGGGCGAGAGCAATAGGGCGGAATCTTTCGTTATATAGACAAACCTGTTCGCGTCGTACCGCGCCCCGTCAACCGAGAAGGAGGTCACAGGCGGCGTGGCGTCCACGTGGAATACGGCCGATTTTGGAGCCTCCGTGTTCCACGCCTTATCATGGGCGCGATGCGCCACGACCCGGACGCCTTCGGCCAGGCTGAACGACGAGGTATAGACGAGGAACGGCTCGGCATCGATGCGATATTCGATGGTTTCCACGCCGCTGGCGGTCCCGCCCGAGACCGGATCGGATGCCGCCAGCGTTATCCCTGTCCTAAGGCTGATGTACCTCTTATCCGCGTCCTGCAGCACGTCCCCGGAAACGGACAGGGAACTCTTCGGTGCGGCCCTATCGATATTTATCCCGCTCACTGCCGCGCTCGACGAATTGCCGGCATGGTCATAGGCCACGCCGCCCGTTCCCTGGTCCGCGCCCTCATTGAATAACAACACCTCATCCGGGCAGGACTTTATCCCCGACAGCGCGTCGGAACAGTAGAATCGCGCCGTCACGTCGGAGTTGTTCCACCCGTATTTATTGGCAGCCGGCAGCCGGTCCGCCGTTATAGTCGGGCTGGTCGGGTCTATGTTCAGCCTGGCGGTCGCGGTGCTGGAAAGCCCGGCGAAGTCGCGGCAGTACCCGGACACCTTTATATCGCGGCCCTCGGAGAAGGCCGTTTTCTCCGGCTCGCAGTAGGAAACACCTGACACCGCGTCGGTGCCGCTGAATACCACGCTCACCGTACTGTTATGCCAGCCGGCCTCGTTGGCCGCGGGGCTCACGCTCTCCGACACCAGCGGCGGGGTGAGGTCCAGCCTGAAAGCCCGCTCCGACGGGGAGCCGGCATTGCCCAGGTTGTCCGCGGCGTAGAAGAGCAGCGAGTGCTCGCCCTCGCCGGCCACGTCGAAGGCGGCGGTATATGCCGCGAAACCGCTCTCCGGCTTCCCGTCGAGCCGGTAGAAGGTCCCGGCCACGCCGGAGAGGCCGTCCTCCGCCGACAGGCTCACCGTCACGGTGGAGATATGCCAGCCGTTCTCGCCGGGGGTTCCGGCCAGGACGGCGGAAGCCTCCGGCGGGGTATTGTCCAGCGCGACGGTGGAGCGCCTGACGGCTTCGATATTGTCCAGCACGTCCGCGGCGAAGTAGTCCAGGTGGTAGAACCCGTCGGGCAATGACCAGCCCGCAAAAGCGAAGGTGGAGACTAACACCTCCCCCTGCGCGGGCGAGGAATTCACGAAAGCCAGCTCCTTCACCGCCGTATCACCGGACTTTACCATGACCGTCTGCCCGCGCACACCCAGACCTGCGCCGTCGAGCGGCTCTACCAGGTCGTCAAGGCTGGTCAGCGTCATGGACGTGATGTCCGTGAGATAGGTCAGCCCGCCGGCCTCATAGCGCGGCGCGCCCGTCACCGCCAGCGCGCTCACCGGCGGCAGCACGTCGTGTATAACCTCGAACACGCCGCCTTCCAGGTAAGCGGTATTGTCGGCGAAATCCGTGGCGCTCACCATCAGCCGCCAGAGCCCGTCGTCTATATCGAGCGGCTCTATCGCCTGGCCGGTGCTCACGGCTATGATCGCCGGCCTGTCGCCGCGCGGGCTCCCGCGGTCCTCCGTCTGCACCAGGAAAGCCCCGAAGACCGGCGCCGGGTCGAGATTGTCCGAAACGGCGAAGCCGATCTCTATCTTCCCGCGCGTGGCGATGAACACCTGCCCCGCCGACGGCGAAGAGATAACTATCCCGGGCGGCGTCATGTCTATATCGGCCGTCGCGGTAGAATAGCCCACATTGCCGGCCATATCCCGGCACCAGCCGGGGAGAGTTAAACCTTTCCCCTCCACGTCTATCTCTCCGGAAAAGCAGTCCCCTATACCCGAAAGCACGTCGGTGCCGCTGAAAACAGCCGTCACTATAGTATTGTGCCAGCCTGCGGCATTAGGCTGCGGAGCCAGAACATATCCGACCTGCGGCGGAGTAGTATCAACGCTCACCGTGTAGGAAGCGGAAGACACCAGCCCCGCATAGTCCTCGCAATAGCCGGAAAGTGTTATCCCGGCGCCCTCGGCCCCGATTGTCATGTCCGGACTGCAATAAGCCACGCCGGAGACGCTGTCGGTGCCGCTAAACACGACCGTGGGCGGAAGATTATGCCAGCCAGCCGGATTCGCCTGCGGCGTGATCGCGGCCGTCACCAGCGGAGAACTGACGTCTATGGCGAAAGCGATGAACCGCCACTCTTCTAGATTGCCCGCCAGGTCTTCGGTGCGATACCGGTAAGTATGCAGGCCCTCGCTCGCGACGGACAGCGGAGAGGAATAAAGGGCGGCGCTCTCGGGACTGGTACTGTAATAAAGAGCCGCCACGCCCGCTAGAGAGTCGGTAGACGTCAGCGTCAGGAGGACCGGCGAAATATACCAATCGTTCTTTCCGTTCGTCCCCGAAAGTCCTGCCGACGACACGGGGGCAACGGTATCGATGTTGAGCGCGAAGGAGGCCGTAGAGGTCCAGCCGGCGTAGTCGGCACAATAACCGGAGACCGGGATATCCCGTCCTTCCGCGGTCATGGTGAACGAAGAACTGCAATAGGCTATGCCCGACACCGCGTCAGTGCCGCTGAACACCACCGCGACCGGCGTATTGTTCCAGCCGGCCGCGTTCGGGACCGGGGAAATGACGGCGGCTATTTCCGGCGTGCTCATGTCTATCCTGAACAGCGCCGTCCTTTCAGGCTCGATATTGCCGACATTGTCCACGGCGTGGAAGGCCAGCGAACGGGGCCCTTCCGCCGCCACGGCGAAGGAGGAAGTGTAGACTGCGGTCTCGCCGCCATCGAGCGAATAATAGATTGTCACCACTCCGCTCAGGGCGTCCGTCGAGACCAGCATCACGGTCACGGGCGAGACGTGCCAGCCGTTCTGCCCCGTCGTTCCCGCGAGCAGCGCCTCCGTCAGCGGCAGCGTGCCGTCCACGTAGACAAAGGCCGTCCTGATCTCTTCCAGGTTGCCGGCATTGTCCCGACTGCGGAACTCTATCGTCCGCAACCCGTCTCCGTCCAACGCGAAGGGCTGGGAATAAGGCTGGAAAGGCGCGGTCGGGGTCGCCGCATCCACCCGGAATTCCGTGAAAGCCACACCGCTGGACGTGGCGTAAACGACCGGGTCTGACGCGGACAAAGCCACGCTGGACCCGGCAGATACATACAGCCCCCATCCTACAGCCCATGAACTCCCGGTTACAGTGAAACTGGTTACTGGCGGCGTGCGGTCGCTTACCACCCCGAATATCCCGAACAGTGAAGCGATGCGGGTTATCGGGACTGTTATTCTCCGAGTCGCGGCATCCAGCACCTGCCCCTCGAGCCGAACCCAACCGGTCCCGGCGAAATACTCGTATACAGCGATATCTTCCTCAGCCAGGCCCAATGCGGCCAACGTGGAAGTGGAGTAAACAAAAGTGAGCGTCGCCGGCGGATTATAGTCCCCCTCCGGGCCTATTTCATACAGATTGCTTGCGAGAATTAGCCTGTCCGCGGCGGCAGAGGCCAGCGCAATGTTATAACTGCTTTCGCCGGGGTCGGATAAAAGAACTGACATTTCGGTTTTCGCTGATATAACGATTTCAGGGATTCCGTCGATCGCGACCGTACTGGCCGTCACAATGTCCGCAGCAACCGGAGGCGCGACGCGCCCAAGATATTTCCGAGATGTTTCCGTTAGAACGCTGTTCCGCGCCTTCACAGAGAAATAAACCGTCGTATCTGCCGTCAGGCTTTCGGCGACGGCGGTCGTAGCCGGCGACCACCCCCCAATCCAGACGACATCAGCAAAGTCAGAAGAAGTTGATGCCTCTGCGATATATTCGGTCCCCTCCGGATTGCCGTTTTGCCGCCATGCGAGCATAACATCTGATCCCGTCAGCGGAACGGCAGAAAAGCCGCTTTGCTTAAATCCAAGCACGCGGCTATTGTTGCCATCGGAAACCCACAACATCAACTCGTGCTCCGACCCGCCTGCGGTGACGCCATTGACGTATCCCACCCGATCTCGCCCCAACCCGGCGCCTTTTGTGTTAAACTCAGGCTGCCCCAGAACCGCGCTGGGAAGCATATCAGCATGAAATGGTCTATTGTATTTCAAGACGCGCTGATTCCCGGGGTCCGCCACATACATATCACCATCCCGGTCGAAAGCCGCGGCAGCCGGAGAACAAACTCCCTGCTCCGTAGGCAAACAGTAGTGTGTCCCGGAAGTGAGACTCCCGCCAACAGCGAGTGAAGCGGACATCCCGGTGCTGAAAGGCAAACTAAACATCAGGATGCGGTTGTTATAATTGTCCGTAACCCACAGGTTGCCGTCCACGTCAAAATCCACGTCCGCAGGATAAGCCAGCGTTTTTTCCGTTCCGGGGAAGGGTCTGGCCGCGGAAGTAAAGTTCGTTTGTCCCAACACAAGGTCCGCGGACATACCGCTGGCAAACGGCCTGGAATACCTGAGAACCCGGTTATTATTGTTATCCGCGACCCAGAGATCATCATCAGGACCGAAAGCAATACCTTTGGGCCCCTTCAACTTAAATGCGGTTGTCCCATACGAAGACGAGGCGAAATCCGTCTGTCCTATCACCAGATCGGCCGCTTTTCCGCTCGTCACCGGGGCTGGGAACCTTAGAATCCGGTTAGCGAAGTCGGAAACCCACAATGCGTTTTCCTTGTCGAAAACTATCCCTTCCGGAAGATACAGTTTTCTGTCTGAGATTCCGCAAGACGAGGAAGAGTAATCCTCCTGGCCAATGACCACATTTGCGGCCATACCTACAAAAAAGGGGGGACTAAAACGCAGAATACGGCAGGCCGATTTGTCGACCACCCATAAATTGCCGTCGCGATCCAACGCTGTACTTCCGCCACCCAGTTGTGACTGCGAAGTCTCCCATGTCACGGAATTAAAATCGGCCTCTCCGATGACCACCTCCGACCCCTGGCCATTCTGGAATGGTTCCACGGAGCGGGGAGGATTTGCGAAAGTAACGGCATTCGCGGAAAGAGAATTCGCGGACCCGACTATATTAATATTGCGCAGGTAATTTGAATAGGATGTGTTCGCCGCCAGACCGTGCTGGACAAAATATGTCGTTCCAGGGGGCAGCACTCCGGAAACGACCCCCCCGGTGGAACTGAATATTTGCAGCTTCTCACCAGGAGGCAAAGCACCCCATTCCCACCGTATCGAATCCGCTGAGAGGGGCACTCCACGGAAATCCGTGGACGGGTCTGGGGTCGTCATCGTATAATGCAGAGATACCCACTCGGTAGGGTTTCCGAGGGAATTTATCGCCCTCACGCGCGCATAATATCTGCTCCCTCCACGCAGCCCGGTGAACCCATGATCGCTCACCCTGACAATTGAACTCAACACCGGGCCCGAAGCGAACTCCTTGTCCGACGCGATTTGCACCTCGTAATCCGTGCCGGGGCTGTTCCCCTCCGTCAACCACCGCACGGTGAACGAAGACCTCCCTATATCGCGGAATACCCCGCTCCGGACCGGCTTAAACATCAGCACCCTGTTATTACCAGCGTCGGAGACCCACAAACGGTTCTGCTCGTCGGAAAACACCAGTCCCGATAAAGCCGTGTCATAAGGATACGATAGGCTTCCACTTAGGTTGACATTGAATCCGCTATTAAAATCATACTGGCCCAACACCAGGGCAGCGGCCATACCATCGGAGAACGGTGGTGAAAACTTGACTATCCTGTTGTTCAAAGTATCTGCCACGTAAAGGCCATCAAAGTCATCCAGTTCCAGAGCAGCTGGGGTGACAAGCCTGCTCTGGGAGGGAGTGCGGTCGCCGGTAGTAGCGGGGCTGGAAAACATGTCGGCTTGTCCGATAACGATATCGGCCGGCATACCATTGCCAAACGGCTCCTTGAAAACCAAGACCCTTCCGTTTAGAGTATCGGCGATTACGGCATTACCTGAGGAGTCGAAATCGATATCCATCGGCGAATACAGCTTATTTGGCTGGGGGAGGTAATAGGAGTAACCCGAAGAAACAAAATCGGATTGCCCCAAGACAATAGAAGCGTTCATTCCGTTGGTAAAGGGCGGAGAGAAAGCTATAACACGGTGATTCCAGGCGTCCGCCACCCATAGCCTCCCCCCGGCGTCGAATCTCATTCCGAGTATCAACTGCTGTATCCTATTCGCGGCAGCGGTACACTGTCTGTAACTTGTAAAATCAGCGGCTCCCAGAATGAGGTCTGCCGACATCCCGTTCGAAAAGGGCCTCGAGAAGCGCACAATACGACAATATTCATCCGCCACCCACAAATTTCCGCTTTGATCAAACGCGATCCCCGCCGGATGTGACAGCCGATCGGCCGATGAAGTTCCATAATCGCTTACAAAGTCCGGTTGTCCGATTACCAAGTCCGCGGCGGCCCCATTGGCAGACAGATTCGAAAAGCGCAGAACGCGATTATTCGCGTAATCGGACACCCACACGTTTCCTTCCGGGTCCACGGTCACGCCTCGCGGCATTCGTAAACGATTCGCGGCAAGACCGGGGGAGGAAGAAAATAAGTCGGGTTGACCCAGAACGAAGTCGGCGTTTTGGCCATTATCGAAAACTTCAACCGTGCCGGGGAGTACCGCCAATGTCGCCGCAGCCACTAGCGGGGAATCAACGTCTCCGGAGGAAGTATATGCCCGCAGGAAACAATCAACCCTGGTGTTCGCGGACAAAGCCTCCTGCACATATGATGTCGTTCCCGCAGGAAGGACAGGGCTCAATATCCCTCCGGTCGATGTAACCACCTGATACCCTTCTGCGTCCACGAGCTCGACCCATGCCCATAATATCGCGGATGTGGAAAGGGGAACGCCGGAAAATCCCGGGCCTTGAACGGCGAGAGGCACCAGAATGCCGAGCGAGGGACCGCTCTCAACATTCCCCAGGTGGTCCCTGGCATGGAACGAAAGAGAATATGTCCCAGTTGAGAGAATGAACCCAGCACTGTACGCCCCAGAGGAAAGTAAAATGGCGGCGCCGGCCCTGTGTTCCACTATCTCGTACATTATAAGGCTTATTCCGGAAGAAACTCCGCCAGCAACGGGATCTTCCGCCTCCAGGCGGATGGCGCTTCCAGCCGCGATGACAATATTCCCCAGGTCGTCGCTGCCGCTGGAACCGTCGACCTCGAACCAGCTTTCCGGCGGCGTGCCGTCCGAGTAGACCGTCGTGGTCTTCAGGGCCTCGAAGTTTCCCGCCAGGTCCGCGGCGCCGTAGGCGACCACGCGCACCCCCTCGGGCAGGGAGAAGGTCGAAACATAGATATTGAAAAGCGGGGTCGTCGCCGGACCAAGGCCGGCCAGCAGGATCTCTTCGGAGGGGTCGATCAGGTAGTATATCCCGGCGACCCCCGAGGCGCTGTCCGTTGAGCTCAGGCTCAGGTAACCCGCCGACGGGGAAACGAAATCGGCGGAGCCGTCGTTATAGTGCACGCCGCCGAACGCCAGCACCGTCTCCGGCGGATCCGCGTCGGACGGCGCCTTTAAGATGGAGAACCGGAGCGTGCGCGTCGTCTCGGTGTTGCCCGTCCTGTCCGTGGAGCGGAATGCCAGGACGTACTCGCCGTCCTCCTCCACCGCGAAAGGCCCGGAATAGACGAGCTCCGCCCCGCCGTTCAGGGAGTAGCGCGTCTCCAGAACCCCGGAGAGGGCGTCGTCGGCGGAGAGCGTAACTACGACCGAAGAAGTATAGATCCCTCCGGAATAAAGCCCGGCCAGTGTCGCGGTGCTCACCGGCGGGGTGCCGTCCACGGCGAGCGAGCTGACCAGGACCTGCGAAAGGTTGCCGAGATTGTCCGCCGCGCTGTAGGAGAGAGTGTGCATCCCTTCGGGCAGGGCCAGCGTCACGGAGGAAGCGGCGGCGGAATAGGTGGAGCCGGAGACTTCGTAATAAAGTTCCCGCACGCCGGAGGCGACGTCGTAGGCCGCCAGGGTCACGGTGGCCGCCGGAACGACATAGGAGACCGACGCGGAGCTGAACACCGTCCCGGCTATCTCCAGCCCCGCGGACGGCGCGGTGTTGTCCACCGTGACGGTGGAAGTCTTCACCGCCTCCGCGTTGCCCGCGGCGTCCACGGCGTAATAGCTCACCGTCCGGACGCCGTCGCCAGATAAGGTGAAGGTACCGGCGTATACCGTGAAAGTGTCCGCATCGACGGCGTAATAGACCTCAGCCACGGAGCCCAGGTCGTCGCCGGGCGCCGCGGCGTCATCCAGGGCTGATAAGGTTATCCCGGTGAGGCCGGAAATGAACACCGGGTCGGTCCCGAAGACCGGCCCGGAGAACGCTATCGTGGTGACCGGCGGCAGGATGTCGGCGAGCCTGGTCTTCAGCGAACCTAAATTAACGGACGCGGTCTCCACGCCCGCGCCGTTGCGGGCTTTGGCCCGGACATGATAGGTTGTATCCCCGCTCAACCCGTCGAAGTAGCGCTCAACCCCGGCGGCCCAGCCGCCGGAGGCCAGGACCGGCAGGCCTTCCGCGGCGGTGGAAATCTCTACCAGGTACTGAGTCCAGGGAGGGTTCCCTTCTCCGGACCAGGCGACGGTGAAACTGGTGTAATGGACGATAAATACCGGCGCCGCCGGCGCGGCGGCCAGCGTGACGGCGCTTCCTAAGGCCGCGTCCGTAGAGACCGCCAGGGTGTCCGTATTGACGGCCCGCCCGGCGAAAAAATAAGTGGTGTCGGGGGCGAGTCCGGAAAAGATGTGGGAAGTCACGACGAGATCGTAAACGGGCGAGGCGAAAGCGTGCGGCGCGCCGGGGGCGGTGGCGGCGACTACCTGGTAGCCGACGGGCAGCCAGTTGTTCCCTATCGTCCAGTCAGTCCGGACGCTGTCGCTGGAGAGCGCCGCCGCCGACCCGCCAGCGGGGGAATTAAGCGCGGCCCAGGCCTGCGCGGGATTGGAAACCGCGGAGATGTTACCGGCGGTATCCTGGGTCCAGAGCCGCAGGTGGTATTCGCCGTTGCCGGCCAACCCCCGCACGATATAGGTCTGGGCGGCGCCCGGGCTGGTATTAGTGGTTATCTTTACCTGCGCGTTCGCCGGCCCGAAAACGGCCCCGGCGTCGTGCTCCGCCTGTATCAGGTATCCGGCGCCGATCATGTCGCCGACATAGCCGTCCTCGCCCGGCGCGCTCCAGGAAAGAGCTACCGCGCCGCCTCCGCCCGGCGCGGCCGAAAGGTTCCCGACCGCCGAGGGAGGCAGGTCCACGGCGGCCAGCGCCAGCCCGGCCCGGTACTCCGCGGACTCCGGCACGTCGTAATCCAGGATATTGAGCCTGTAGGAGTAGGTCTTCGACGACCTGTTGAAATGGCGGGAGATCCACGCGTTGGCCGGGGCCAGCGTACGCCCGTCCGACCGCCTGACCGACGCCAGCGGCGTCCCGTCGGGGACCGGCGCCGACGCGTATACCCACAGTCCCGGGGCCGCGCCCCCAGTCAACCGCAGCGTCCGCGCGGGATCCGACGCGGAGGGCGCGCCGGAAAGTTCCGCCGACGCGCGCAGGACCGCTATCGGCTCCGGCTGGTCTGATTCGAATATCAAATCGGGGACAACGTCGCCGCCGGCGTCGAGCAGCGCCTCGATGGCGCCGCGCGGCGTGGTGGTGTTGACCAGGAAGTCGAAGTGCCCGTCCCGGCCCGGCAGGTCCACCAGCACGTCCTTCACCAGCGTGTAGGTGGTGACGTCGCGGACGAGCGAAGTGAGCGCCCCTCCCAGTTCCGCCGAATGGGTGAAAGTCGCCTTGAACTGCGTGAAACGTCCGGAAAGCGAAGTGGCCATTATCCAGGAGGCCTGCCCGACGCCGCCGGCGGGGATAGTGCCGAACGGGACGAGCAGCGTATCGGCCGTCCTCACTCGCCCGACATAGGTCCCCAGCAGCTTAAAATCCACGACCAGCCCCTGCTTGTTCTCCACTATCTCGGGCTGGCCCGAATTTATCCGGAAATCAGCGGCCGGGCCGTAGCCGGCGTTCACCACCCTGATGCCCAGCGCGAACGGCTCCACCGGCTCTATCACGTCCTCCGTCAGGGGTTCGTCGGCGAAGACCTCGAAGGGAAGGAGATATTGCAGCCGCAGTTCCGGCTGCGGCTTTACCGTGATGAAATCCTCGAAAGTGGAGAGCGACTGCGCCGCACCGTTAAGCAGGTAGGAGATATCCGCCCGCACGGAATACTTAAGGCCGAGCGGATTGGTCCCGCCCGCGCCGGCGGACGGGATGATGAGCCAGTTCACGGTGGCCGTGCTGGCGGGCTGCACCAGCCCCGTCCCGTCCACGGCATTTATCCCCTGCCGGGAACTGACCTTCACGAAGAAGAGCCCGTCGGCCGTCCGGCCGGACGCGTCCTTCACTAGCACGTTCACCCGGAAGTTCTCCAGGCCGTAAGCGGGGAAATTGTTGTTTATCTCCAGCCGCGCGTCGAACGCCTCGCGCTCCAGCGCGGCCTCCTGCTTTATCTCAAGGCGGACCTCGGCGCAGACGGCCGCCGACGCCCCGGCCGGCGACGCGCCGTGCCAGGCGCAAACGGCGGCCAGCAGCAGGCCCAAGTATCCGCCGCGCCGGAGGGTCATTTGACCGCCCCCGTCTCCAGCGGATATTTGCCGGCCGTCCAGACCTGCAGCCCGCCCGACAGCTCCGAAACGGCGAACCCTTCCTCCGCCAGCAGCCGGACGGCCCGCACGGCCCGGGCATTGTTCCGGTCATAGACAACCAGTTCGCTCCCCGCAGGCAGTTTCCCCATCGAATCCTTCAACTTTTCCAGCGGCATGTTCCGCGCGCCGGGGACGCGGCCCGCCAGGAATTCCTGCTCCGGCCGGGTATCTATCACGACGATACCGCCGACGGACAGCTTCTTCTTCAGCGCGGACGCGGTGACAGAGCCGGACTTCGCCGCACGTTTGGCCGGCCTCACCAGACCCCCGGCTTCCACCGCGAAGCCCCCGCGCTCCCATTCGTCCAGCCCGCCGGCCAGCACTTTTACGTTCGTATAACCGGCCTTCTCCAGATCTTTGGCCGCCAGGTGGCTGAGAGGGCATTTCTCCCCGCAATACAATACGATAGTCCGGTCCTTGGGCAGACCGGCGCCGGCAATAGCGTGATACGGCGCGTTGACAGCCCCGACGATATGCTTCCCGGCGAAATCCTTCGCGCCGCGCACGTCCACGACGGCGACGGAGTCCGCGCCGGCGGAGACGGCCGCATCAAGGTCGGCGGCAGTGATCTGCGTTATTTCGGCGCGGCAGGGCATAGCAGTAGCATAAGCCCCCGCGAACAGCACCGCCACCGCCATCATTCTGCTATGCATATGGCCTCCTTCCGTCACTCATCCGAAAATTTCCCCACCCGCCCTCCCCGTTGCGATCCACCTGCCGCGACACGCGGTGGAACGACGGGCAGACGGGCCCCTCGCAGCTGAAACCGGCGTAAGGCACGCTTTCAAAATGGGTGACCGTGCCGTCCTTGTCTTTGAGCGTGTAACCGCCGCCAATGTAGGTCAGAACGCTATTGTAGCCGGGCGGGTAGTTGAACTGGTCCAGGTCGCCCGTAAGCTCGGGGTCCAGCGCGCCCGCCGGCACGAACAATATCCGCGTCCCGTCGGACAGCGTCAGTATGACGGAACCGTCGGACTGGGGCTCAAGCGCGGCACCGCCCGCCGCGAACCCGCCCAGCGAATTATAACCCGGCGTGTAGCTTGGCGCCGGCGAGCCCGGCGGCAGCCTGAGCCCGGGATAGGGCAGGTTGAAATTCCCCGTCGCGGGATCGCCGCCCGCGCCGCACATATTCGGAAGGAACAGGACCTTGGCGGCGCGATATTCCAGGGCCGGTGCCGCGGCTTTCCGCGCAGGAATGCCCGCGCACCCGGCCAGCAGAACGGCACATAACACCACGAATATTCGCTTCACCGGAAAACACCCGTGATGGGCGGCGCCAGCACTACCGGCCTGACGCCGCCCATCCGGGCACCTCCCCCATGTTTTAGGGAGGATTAGGTTCGCCATCGTGTCACACGGCCATTGCCGCCGCGTGGATGGCGCGCCTTCCAGTTTGTCAAAGACAAGCCCGGCAATTACGGGCTGGTACTGATGCTTCAGACTGCTTGATCTGCTCACTGGTTGTTCTCGACCTCGATTTTTCTATCTACTTCAAAATTAGGAATCAGCGTCCTCTTTGCCTCTCGACTCTTATCCCCTCATCTTTAATAGTGCTCAGTTGTCCCTCTTGCTAATTTACCCGTTTGAGCATCATACCCGAGTTGGAACAAAAAATTTCCTTTTGAATCATACATATTTAGATTAACGTAAGCAGTCTGGCGTAGTTTTCTTTCCTCAAAATCATTAAATCTAAATAACATATATATGGCCACCGCATCTTGCTGCAAAAAAACCGCATTTTCTTTTAGCACCGCATGGAGATAAGAGTGGTCTTTAAACATAAAGACATACCGATCCCCAAATTGTTGCTCCACCTTCTCCAGTCTCTCTTTGTCCTCAACCGAAGGGCTTGAGCAACCAAAAAGACAAAGAAACACTACAGTCACCCAATATTTACTAATTGCCCTTACAGCAACTGATACACGCAGATTCATTAGAACTCCCTCCACTTACACACCTATCCTTCGTTGCACATTTAAAGCCACGCTGATTATTCTGAAAATCCTTCAATTGAAATGCAAAATCTTGCGTCCCGGCCAAACGTCCCCAACCAGCGCTTTGGTAGCCTTCTGCCCCCAGCCCTGTAATCGCAGCAAGAATGGTCGGAATGTCCCAGCGCACCAGCCCTTGTATCTCATTTCCTGTCCCGGCAACAAATCCTCCCACAACGCCGAACTTTTTTGCGGTCATGCAGCTAACAACACAATGCCGCATAGCGTCATCATTCCGGAATTGATCTTGCCCCCAGATACGAGTCAAAAACGCATAGTTATACAAATCCCTCCAATATAAAAATAGCCGCAAAGTCGGCCCAATAACTGGGGATAACCCCGTCGGGTCGATTCGATTATATGGGCTATTTCCAACATACGCATATAAGTTAACATCACCACCAGCAAATCCAATCGGGTCTTCCTGCAAGAATCTTCCGGTTTCCGGGCTGTAGTAGCGGGCGCGGTAATAGAAGAGCCCGGTTTCGTGGTCGTATTCCCGGGCTGTGTACAGATAAGGATTGCCGACGGGGGAAGCGTCGAAGACCGCGCCGGCGTGGTCTTTGATGACGGGCTTGCCGTAGGCCTGATATTCGTAAGTTTCGGCTATAACGCCGGTGTCGTCGGATAGGGCGATTATTGAGCCTAATCCATCGGCGTGATAGAAGTAGTTGGCCTGCGTGTCCGCTTTCTTTATTATCAGCGGTTCGTCTATGCCGGGGCCATGGGTGATGTTGCTGGTCAGCGTGTTGTTGCCGTCCAGGACGGCTATTATGTCTTCGTTGTCGTAGACGTAGCGGAAGGTGCCTTCTGGGGTCGCTTTCTCTATGCGGCGGCCGAGCGGGTCATATTTGAAGGTTACTATACCTTCGCTTTCGGGCAACGTAACCTGCTTTAGCTGGTTTTCGCTGGTGTAGGCGTAGGCGGTGTGCTCGCTGGTGGTTTTATGGGTCTGGCCGGTCTGGTTGCCGTTGTTGTCGTAGGTGTAGGTGTAAGCAGAGTTCTCCAGTAACCGGTTGGCGGCGTTATGCTGGTAATTGGTCATCACGGCGTCGCTGGTGCGATTGCCCACGGCGTCATAGGCGAAGGTTTCGTTGGGCAGATTCGGGTGGCTGGCGCTGGTCAGCCTGTGAAGATCGTCATAGCCGTACCCATGGCTGCCGGTCAGGTCCTGCATTGAAGTGCGGTTCCCCGCAGTATCGTAGGCGTAATTGTTGAACGCCAGGGCTGTGTTATCTTGTGTCCTGCGGTGCAGTATCTGCGTCAGCTGGCTGGCGGCATCATAGGCGTAGGCCGTTTCAGTGCCGTTGGGGTAGGTCAGCCTGGTGCGCCGGCCTAAAGCGTCATAGGTGAAGGTTATCAGCTTGCCGTCGGGGTTGGTCAGGCCGGTCAGCCTGTTGAGCGCGTCATACGTGTAGTTCGTAGTACCCCAGGGGCTGGTCATACTGGTACGGTTGCCGTTGACGTCGTAGCCGTAGTTGATGGTGTAGGTCTGGCCGGCTACGGTCTGTTGTACCCGGTCCACGCGGTTTAATATGCCGTAGGTCATACTGACCTGGCCGTCGGGGCTGGTTACTGAAAGCAGGTTGCCGACAGGGTCATAAGTATAGCTCACATCGCCCTCGGGCAGGTGCTTGACCGTCAGCCGGTCGTTCACGTCGTATTCGAAGGTTATGGTCTGGCCTTTGGCGTCGGTGACGCTGGTAAGATTGCCCTTCTTATCATAGGCGACGACAATATTGCCCAATCTTTCTCGAAGATCTTTCAAATCCCTGACAATGGAAAGGATGGCCATCAGTTCGGAGCTTACGGCGATGCCGAATTTCGATTGCATTGTAAAACCGTCCATCT
>JAVHLJ010000079.1 GCA_031082205.1 Elusimicrobiales bacterium | reverse complement strand
CGGGGGCCGGGGCTGCGGCCTGCGGCTTGGGCGCCGCCGGAGCCGGCTTCGGCGTTTCGGCCTGCATGGCCTGCTGTATCGAAGGCGCCGGCGGCGCCGGTTCGGGCGCGGGGCCGGCCGGGATGGAGGGTTTCTTCCCGGCCATCACATCCCGGAGGGCCTGGGCCATCTCCGCGCCGGTCTGGAAGCGCTCCTCGGGCTTCTTCTTGAGGGCCTTGTCTATCACCGCGACTATGTCGGAGGGCAGGTCGGGCCTTACCGCTATCGGGTCCGGGTAGGGGTCGCTGGTTATCTGGAAGAGCAGCGTGCCGATGGATTCGCCCCCCTTCCAGGGGCGTTCGCCGGTCAGCATCTCGTAGAGCGTGACGCCGAGCGAGAAGAGGTCCGCCCGCCCGTCCACTTTCTTGCCGGCTATCTGCTCAGGACTCATGTAATAGGGGGTGCCGAGCACTGTCCCGGTGGCCGTCTTGGAGGATTCGGTTATGCGCGCTATGCCGAAGTCGGCGACGCGTATGGTGCCGTCCTCCAGCAGCATGATGTTGGCCGGCTTGATGTCGCGGTGAACTATCCCGCTCTTGTGGGCGTAAGCCAGCGCGTCGGCGGCGTGGGCGATGTATTCCAGAACCTTCTCGACGGGAAGCAGGTTGTCCTTGGAAGCCCATTTCTTCAGGTCGTCGCCTTTGAGCAGTTCCATGGCTATGTAGGCGATGTCCTGCTCCTCTCCGGCGTCGTAGATCTTGACGATGTTGGGGTGCGTCAGGTTGCCGGCGGCCTGGGCCTCGCGGAAGAAGCGGTCCTTGAGTTCCTTCATCGCCTTCTCGTCGAGACCTTCCTCGAAGCGCATGGTCTTGATGGCCACCGAGCGGTTGATCTTGGGGTCGACGCCCAGGTAGACTATGCCCATCGCGCCCTTGCCGAGCTCCTTCTTGATCTCGTAGCGGCCCAGGGTAGGGGTGGTGCTGGAGCCGGCGACCATCATGGTGGCGTCGCCGCCGCCGCCCTTTCCGCCCACTCCGCCGAACACGGCGCCGTCGGCCGCCTTCTTGAGCATGTCTATCTTGGTCTTTATGTCCTTGAACTCCGGGTCCCTGCCGGAGATATGCTCGTAGACAGCCACGGCCTTGTTGTACTGGCGCTTGCGCTCGAAGTCGAGCGCCAGGTTGTATAGAGTGTCCTTCATGTTGTCGTCGAGCGGGCAGAGCCTGAACTTCTCGAAGGCCAGGTCCAGCATGCCCTGGCCCTGGAAAGAGAGGCCGAGCATCTTGTTGGTCTCTATCTGCGAGACCTCGATGAGCTCCTTGCGCTTCTCGGTCGTGAAGAAGCGCTTGGAGATGACGAGGATATAGCCGGTCACGAGGAGGAGCGAAGGGTACATCGTCTTGAGCCAGAGGGCGTTGGAAGTGAAGAGGAATACGCCCGCCCCGACGAAGCCCGCCAGGAGCACGGCCGTGACTATGGCGCCCAGCAGGGCCTTGAGGCGCGGCAGCGCGAAGGTTATGAATAGGCCGGTCAGCAGCAGCAGTCCCAGTTCGGCGTTGAAACCCCACGGAGGCCTGGTTATGAAATTGGAGTGCAGTATGCTGTCGATGACGTTCGCGGTGAACTCGACGGCCGGGAGGTTCTTGCCGACGGGAGTGACGTAGAGGCTGCCGACGCCCTGGGCCGTGGGGCCGATGAGGACTATCTTGTCCTTGAAGGCGTCCGGCACGACCTTGCCGTTGAGGACGTCGTAGAAGGAGTAATACTTGTAGGAACGGCTCTCGTTGAACGAGATCAGCAGGGAGGAGGACGAGTCCATCTGCACGGTCCGCTTGCCCACGGAGAAGGAGACCCCGGGCTTGAGGAGCGTGTCGGCGGTGGGCAGGCCCAGGTGCGTCCTGACCAGTTCCACGGCGAAAGAAGGATAGAAGCGGTTGTTGTAGGGTATGAAAGGGGATTCCTTGCGGACGGCGCCGTCGAGGTCGCTGAAAACGTTGACGTGGCCCGTGCCGGCGGCGGCGGAACCCAGCGTCTCGACGGGGGCCGTGAACGCGGCTCCCTCGTAGGGGATGTCCAGTCCGCCTTCGGCCTGGGAGACCGGGGCGGCGAAGGCCGCGAGCCATTCGGGCTCCGGGGCCGGCTTGGAGAGGACTTCGCCCACGTCGAAATAGAGCGGCAGGACTACGTTGGCGGCCGCGCTGAGGGCCAGGCCGAGTTTCGCGTCGTTGTCCGCTTCGCTGCGGGCCTGGGCCAGGAAATCCAGGAACTCGGACTCTTTCGTGTTCTCCTTTATCTTCTTGGCTTCGCGCAGTTCGGAATACTTGGAGGCAACGCGGGCGGCCAGGTCCAGGTCGGCGTTCTTCTCCGGTTCCGAGAAGAGCACGTTCAGCCCGATGGCCGAAGGCCGCGCGGCAGGCGTGGAGAGGAAAACCAGCATTTCGGCCATCTTGGAGCGCGGCCAGGGCCAGCGGCCGATCCTGGATATGCTCTCGTCGTTTATCTCGATGATGGCGATGTCCTGGCTGGAAACGGCCTCCGCCCTCATATTGGCCCGCAGGTCGTAGAACTTGAGCTCCATCGTCTCGATCCCGCTGCCGGTGAAATAGAAGAACAGCGCGGTCAGGGTCAGCAGGGAGCCCCAGAGAATGTCCGAGAAGAAGAATTTTTTCATAGTTCTGACTCCTGTCGGTGATATCGCGCCGCCTCGTACAGGTAAAGCCCGTTCGCGAGCAGGGTGAGCAGGGCGGCGAGGAGGAGCAGCGCTCCGGAAGAGGCGGTGTCGGCGGCGATCCGCTCCTTCATGGTCCTGAAGAAGTCCGACTTGGCCATGGCCCGCAGTTCGGCCGGGCTCTTGTACGGCACGACCTGGTCTATGTCGGGAAGCGCGGGGCGCTGCATGGGGCGTCCGTCAAGGTCGTATTCGGTTATCTCCTCGGCGGCGAGCCGCTGTCTCCGGACTATCTCCTGGCGCCGGAGTATCTTGACCCGCTCCGCGTCCCTGGCGGCGGCGGACACCACCGCCGATTCCAGGGCGGGCTTCATCAGTCCGACGAAGAGTATCGACAGGGCGGCGGCCATCAGTACCGGCGGGTTCAGCAGGAGGCCGAAGTTTTTCTGGGCCGCGCCGGCGGCTATCGCGGAAAGGACCAGGATGACGGAGACGTAGAAAGAGATCTGGTCCATCGAAGCCTGGGGGCCGGGGCGGAGGTACATGTAGAGCGCGCCGTAGGCCAGCAGGTAGAGCAGGGCGCCGGCCGATTTCGCGGCCAGGCGGGACGAGGCCATGAGGAATGACCCGGCTATGACCAGGAAGACCGTGTAAACGGGCAGGGCCCCTATCATCGAAGCGCCCATGGCGGACATCGAGGCCGCCAGGAAGGCGCGCGAGACGGAGTCGAAACCGGCGCCGCCGTGTATCAGCGCTCCGGCGGAGTAGGCCGCGAGCAGCGCGGCCGCGGAGACGGCCGCCTGCCAGAAGGCGAACCTGTAATGCCTGGTGAACTGCGCCCAGGCGAAAAGGCCGCCGGCGGCCGCCAGGCAGAAAAGGGAGAGAAAGGGTTTGTGGACGAGCGGGGCCAGCAGCGGATGCGCCTGGCCGGGGTAGCCCGCCCCGGCGGAACCGGCCAGGAGGGCCAGGGCCGGGGCGGCCATCGACAGGGCCAGGTGAAGCAGGAACTTAGCGGAGCGGTGAAATCCCGCGTGCTGCACCGCCGCCGAGGGCTTTGCGGGGCGCGGCTGCGGTCCGGGAGGCGGCGGGGGCGGCGGCGGAGGGGCCGCGGCGGCGCGGTCGGACTTCGCCAGCGCGGCCTGACCGTCCATCGAGGCCTCCTGCCTGGCGGAGTTGTCCTTTATCCGCTGCGTCAGTTCCGGGATGTCCAGGCTCATCTCGTTGGAGGCCGACATCCCCTCCTTGAGATATTTGCGTATCACGCCGGCCATTTCTTCCGCCGTCTGGTAGCGGTCGGCCGGCTTCTTCCGCATGGAGCGGTCTATCACGGCCGAGACCCAGAGCGGGATGTCCGGCTTGATCAGAACGATGTTCGGCGGCGGGTCGCCTATGTGCTTGTGTATGACCTCGATGGAACTTTTCCCTTCGAAAGGGTGGCGCCCGGTGAGTATGTAGAAAAGGGTCGCCCCGGCGGCGTAGAGGTCGGCCCTGTGGTCCACCGTGCCGGCCAGGCCCTGTTCGGGCGACATGAAGTAGGCGGTGCCCACCATCTCCCCCGCCATCGTGAGCTGCTTCTCCTCGTTTATGCTCCTGGCCAGGCCGAAGTCGACTATCCGCGGGCGCCCGTCGGATGTGATGAGTATGTTGGACGGCTTTATGTCGCGGTGTATGATGGTCTTGGAATGGGCGTGGCCCAGGCCTTCCAGCACTTCAATGATTATCTCCGAGGCCTTGTCCACGGGCAGCGGGCCCTTCTCGACTATCAGATCGGAGAGGCTCTGCCCGTCGACATAGGACATGATGATGAAATAAACCCCGTTCTCCTGTCCGAAATTGTAGATGTGGACTATATTGGGATGGTCAAGCCGCGCGGCCGAGCGGGCCTCGCGCATGAAGAACTCTATGTTGCGGGCGTCCTGCGCCAGGGCGGGCGAGAGGAACTTTATGCAGATGTCCTTGCCGAGCGCCTCGTAATAGGCTTTGTAAACGGTGCCCATTCCGCCCTGGCCTATCTTGCCGGCTATGCGGCACCCGGCGAAAACCGAGCCTTCCTTGAGTTCTTCTTCGATGTTCATTCGCGGCGGTCCTTGTGGAAGGCGCTGCCCTTTCTTTCCGGCAGCTCCTTGAGATAGCGTTTTATCTCCGCGGCTTTTTCCACCAGTTTGGCGTAATGCCTGGTGGAGCGCGGCGTTACCAGGGCTATGGAGATGGACATGATCGGGAATCTCCTCTGGCGGTTCTTGCGGTCCGTGGTGGAGATGTATCCCTGCGTCCTGTGCTCTGGCGTGTAGAAATAGGGTATCTGCCTGTCGAATTCGGCGGCCACGGCCCCGGCCAGCGGCTCCCCCTCCTCCTGGGGCGAGATGAATACGAAGTCGTCGCCGCCTATGTGGCCGATGAAGCAGCGCTGGGGGTCGGATATCTCGCGGATCTTGTCCTGTATCACGGCCGCGAGCTTCTTTATCACCTCGTCGCCCTTGGCGTAGCCGTAGACGTCGTTGTAAGCCTTGAAATTGTCTATGTCCACGTAGGCGAACGTGAAATCCTCGCCCGCCGACAGCCGCTTCTGCGCCTCTTCCTCTATCAGCGGCCCCCCGGGCAGGCCTGTCAGCGGGGCCAGGGCGGTGTCGCTGACCTTGCGCTTTATGATCCTGTTGACCCGGGCCCTGAGCTCCCGCATGTCGAAGGGCTTGGTTATGAAGTCGTCGGCGCCCAGCTCTATCGTGTTAACCCTCGCGTCCACCTCGGAGACGCCGCTGAGTATTATGATCGGGATGTCGGCCGTGGCCCTGTTGTCGCGTATCTTCCGGCAGAGGGCGTAACCGTCCATGCCGGGCATCCGCAGGTCGAGGAGTATCAGGTCCGGCTTGAGCGTCCGCAGCAGCTCCATGGCCTGTTCCCCGGAGCTGAGCGGCGTCACGGAATAGTCGTATTTCTTGAGTACGGCGGAAACGAGCAGCCCGACGTTGGGATCGTCGTCCACGACGAAAATTTTCTTGCGCTGCGGCAAGGCCGTACCCCCGTAATTTCTTCATTCCGCCCGCCCGGAAAGCCCGGGCGCCGGTCCTGTTCAGTAATTATATATTAAATCAAGGCGCGCGGCGCAACCCCTCCCGGCGGCGCATCCCGCCGTCCCGCCCCGGGATTGACGGCGGTCAGTTTTCTTTTCTACAATTTTAAATAACCTCAAAATCACAAAAATCACAACAATGAACAAAAACAAAACCTACACCACTTTCGACATCGCCAAGATCCTGGACCTCTTCCCGACCACGGTCGCGAACTGGATAGACAGCGGCAAGCTGAAGGCCTTCGTCACGGTCGGAGGGCATCGCCGCGTCGCCAGGGAGGACCTGGCCGAATTCCTCAAGGCCAACAGGATGCCCATGCCGTCCGGTTTCTCCGGCGGAGCGAAGCTGAAGGTCCTGATCGTGGAGGACGACACCAAGTTCCTCAAGATCGCCGCCGCTTTTTTCCGCAAGCTCGGGGGCTTCGAGGTCTTCACGGTAGCCAACGGCTTCGAGGCCGGGCGGATAATGGAGTCGCAGCTCCCGGAGCTTGTGATACTGGACATCATGCTGCCCGGGATCGACGGCTTCAAGGTCTGCGAGATAATAAAGAGCCTGAACCGGGACACCAAGGTCGTCGCCGTCACCGGTTACGACGCCGACAACGTGAAGCGGCGGATGCTGGGCTCCGGCGCCGACGCCTACCTGACAAAGCCCTTTTCTTTCAGGGAACTGGAGAAGATAGTCCGTTCCCTTGTCGGGGACTTTACCGCCGGCTGAATTTCTCTTGGGGACAGTCCGGGGGAGAGGCGGGGGAGGCCCGCGCCGCGGCGCCGGAAGCGCGCCGC
>JAVHLJ010000078.1 GCA_031082205.1 Elusimicrobiales bacterium | reverse complement strand
GGCCGCGGGCCGGTCGCCGGCCGCCGCCGACGCAGCCCGGGCCCAGACCGACAAGAAGCTCACACTGCGCTTCCGCAATATCAAAATCCCCGATCTCCTCGGGTTCCTCTCAAAGACAACGGGGCTCTCTTTCAGGATAGAGGACGGCGACATCGCCGACATGAAAGTCACCGTTTACGCGAAGCAGACAAACGCCGCGGAGCTAATGGAAATGCTCACAAAGTTCAAGGACCTGGAATTCGCCCCGCAGTCCGGCGCGCCCGGCGCTTACGCGGTCCGCCGGGCGGCTAAACCCGCGCCCTGGCTGCCTTTAAGCCAGCGGGAGCTGGCCGCCGACGAGCGGCTGCGGACGGAGATGTCGATACGCCTCAAGGACGCCCCGCTGCCCACGCTGCTGGATATAGTCTCGGAGAAGGCGAAGCTCAATTTCATGGTCCTGCAGAACGCCGCCGACACCCGGATCAGCGTGTCCCTCACGCGCGCTACCGCGGCGGATATCCTGCAGTTCCTCAGGAGCCGCGGCTTCGAATATTCGCGCGTCGCCGACTCCAACATCTTCCTGGTCCGCAAGGCCGGCGCTTCCGCCGACCGCTTCTCCGACGCCGAGCGCGCCTTCAACGACAAAGAATACCAAAAGTCCGCCGCCATCTACGCGGACCTGGCCGCCGCGCACCCCGGTTCCGACATGGCGGATTACGCCCTGCTGATGAGCGCGGTCTCCTACGACTGGCTGGCCGGCCGGGACGGTTCCGCCAAGGCGCTGAGATCCGAGGAAGAGACGCTCCTGAAACTGATAAAGGCCTACCCGTCAAGCACGCGCCTCGGGGACGCCTATCTTTACCTCGGCAATATCCATTCCGGCAACGCCGGCCTGGCGCCCGAAAAAATAGACTGCAAGAAGGCCATAAGATACTATGATCTGGCCATGAAGGGCACCTACAGGCCCTGGGTGAAAGCCCAGGCAATGGTCAGGACCGGACAATGCCATGCCCTGGCCGGGGATGAGAAGAAAGCCCGGGAGATATACGCCGAAGCGGCGAAGAAATACCCGGACGAGGCGATAGTAAAGGCTTTCCTGCCGGACGGCCAGAAGGCCATGCTGGAGATCGGTATCCGTCTGGAAGAGATGGGAGAATACGAACTGGCTCTCAAGGTCTATGAAGCGGCCGAAAAAAAAGACTCCACACCGGAAACCTCCGGAGAACTAAAACTCCGCCTGGAAGCCTGCCGCCGCCGCGCCTCCGGTTCCCGATAAGATAAAATCTTTCCATGGCCATCAAATACCAGGATTCCCTCAAAGGGGTTACGCCCGACAAGCTGCGCGGATTCTTCGTGGACTGGCCCAACCCGCCATCCTCTGTCTCGCACCTGCGGCTGCTGAAGAACAGCGGTCTTGTAATGCTGGCGGTGGACGACAAGTCCGGCAAGGTCATCGGTTTCATAACCGCCATCACCGACAAGGTGCTGTCGGCGTATATCCCCTTTCTCGAGGTGCTGCCCGGATACCAGGGCCGCGGCATAGGCGGGAAGCTGGTGAAACGCATGCTGCGGCGGCTGAGCAAGGCCTACATGGTGGACCTCATCTGCGACGTCCCGCTGCAGAAATTCTATAAACGCCTCGGGATGTTCCCGGCCGCCGGCATGATGACGCGCAACTACCGCAGCCAGTCCGGCGCAAAGATCTGCTGAAAGATACCGACGGGCTTCCCCGGCGGCCCGGCTACCCCCCGGCTGCCGGCTACAGCTCATTCACCTCGTATCTGCGCCACATATCGTCGAAGAGGGCTTCGGGATCGGCGGGAACGCCCCACCTGGCGAAGAAGGCGCAGATATTGCGGATATCCCTCAGCAGGAGCTCCGGGGCGTTGCGATTGCGCACGGGGTCGGAGGCCTGCGGGAAGTCTATCACCACCACCCTGCCCTTGTAATACAGCACATTATACGGCGACAGGTCTCCGTGCACTATATTGCAGCGCAGGAACAGCTCCACGTTGCGCATCACGCGCGCGAAAACACCGCCCGGGTCCGCTATCTCCCTCTTCGCCTCTATTAGTTGCGGGGCGCGGCCGTCACCGTCCCCTATGTACTCCATTATGAACGAATCCTCCCCGCCCTTCACCACCATCGGCACGTCCGCGCCGGCGGCGAGAAGCGCCTTCAGGCAGGCTATCTCGCGGTTCTGCCATGCCGCCTCCTCCACCGCCCTGCCGAAGCGGCTCTTCTTGCGGATGGCCAGCAGCGCCCTGCGCTGGAGGACGTTCTGCTCCACGAAATAGTCCGCCCTGTTCTTAAAACCGCGCTCCTCCCTTTTCTTGTAGACCTTGGCGGCGTAATACCGCTTGCCGCCGCCCTCTCTTTTTGAAACGACATGGACCACCGCCTCCTTGCCCTCGCTAAGGACGCATTCATAGCCGTCTATAGTACCGTCGTCGAAATACTGCCGCAACGCCGCCGGACAGGCTCTGACGCCGCCGGGGTACGACCCTTCGATATTATTCATTCAGGCTCCGTTATGTTGTAGGCGGGCCCCCGCGCTGCAAAGCGCGGCGGCCATCGCGGCGGAGCCGTCAGTCTTTAATTAAAGCGTGAAAAAGGAGGCGGCATCCGCGGATGTTATGCTGGTGCAAGCGGTTATTTTGGTCATAATGCGCCTCCTTTACCGAGGAATGTATCTATTGTAGCAAAAACACGGAACGCCGCTCCGTCATCTCCGGCCGGCGCGGAGCTTTACGGCGCGGCCGGCGGCGAAGAAGGCGGGCACGCTTCCCCGCATTCAGAACAGGCCGACAGGTACCACGAAAGCCGCGCCCCGCACCGGCACCCGCAATACGCGATTAATTCCGTCCCGGCCATATCCCGTGATCCTGCCAAAACAAAACCGCCGGGCCTCCCCGGCGGCTCAGCGCTCACCGCATATCCTCCAGCCCGCGGCGGTCCAGCATCCCGGAAAAATCGACGGCGGACAGGCCCTCCCGCGCCACGAAAGCCGGCAGATCGACCCGGGAATAGATTTTCTTCAATTTATCGTTCTTCTCCGGCCGGCGGTCCGGAGGGAAATAATGGTCGATCGACCCCATAATTAGCCTCAGGTCCTTTTCCCCGCCCAGTGCGTCCAGCGGCACAGGGGCGGAATACGACTCCAGCGGTCCGAGCCAGATATAACCGTCGGCATAGTCCTTAAGTTTAAGCGGAGAATACCCCGCGCTGTAATAAGAAAAATCGTCGGCGAGGCCGGCTAACCCCGCCATAGAAGTATCAAAGCCGGCCCCGGCGCCGTGAACGGGCAGGACCTGGTCCAGCACACCCGAGAACGGAAAAACGTAGGGTTTCCTGTAGAGAAAGAAGCCTCCGGACAGGAACCATTTCTTGGGAACGGCGGTGTGGAGAGCGACTGTGAACGTGTCCAGCCTATGCGCGTTCCGCAGATACTGCCCCATCCGCGAATCCCGGGAATAATACCTCTTCCCCAGCAGCTGCGCGGGGCCCGGCTGATAGTAGCCGGAAAAAGCGTGATGCATACCGGAATAGACCAGGACCTTCTCCCCCTTACCGGCCCTGGCCGCCACCAGCGCCGCCATTCCCGCGTCCCGGCCGCCGCCCAGTGCCAGAACATCGAACCGCCCCGACTTCCTGTTGACCTCCCAGGCTTTCTCCAGGACAAGCGCCAGCTCCTTGTAAAAAAAACCGGGGAAAGCACGCAAAACTATACTCCGCGCCAGGGCTGGATCGAAACGGGGCAGGCGCATCAGTTCGTCTATGTCCCCCTGGGACGGCAGGCTGAAAAGTTCCATCGCCAGGCAGTCCGCGCCGGCCTTCCTGGCCTCCGCCAGCGCCCCCGCCAGGAACCTGTAATGCTCGCTTATCCGGTGCGGCTCGCCAAGTATCACCACGTCATGAGCCCGGACGGCCTCCGCCAGATATTTCTCCGGGGGAAAAGCCTTATCCCTCAGGATGGCGGCATAGTTCTCTTTTTCGGCCGCGGTCAGGCGGTGATAGCCCGGGGCCCTGTTCTCGTACACATAGAACAGCAGCAACGCCGACATCGCGAGGACGAAGAACCGCGCCGCTTTCTTCATGGGTTCATTCTACAAAACAAGACCGCCGGAGGGTCTCCCCGGCGTTTTTGTTTTAAGGCATTGCCCGCTTCACGCGGGCCGTTATAGCCGTTCGCCAGTGCCCGACTTAGCTCAAAAAACACGCTCCCGTTGCGGTTGAAAGCGGCCGCCCATTCCTGCACCCGCTCCGCAGCGCCCGGGAGGAGAAGGTAGCCAATGTCTCTGGCTATCCGTCCGGAACAGATTACGCCGGCGCGAACAACGCCCTATCTAGCGCCTGACAAAGCCGCGATGAGGGCGGGCGGGTCCACGATATTGAGCGTATAGAACCGGCCCGCCCGGAAGACCTTCCTTTTGCGGGCCATCCGCGCGGCCAGGCGCCAGAATTTCTCCGGCTCTATACCCGGGTCCGCCTGCGCGGCGAGCGCGTAGAGTCCCGCTATATACGGGGTCACCCAGCTCGAACCCCCGTTGCGGTAAAAGACCAGGGAATCCTTCCCTGTGAAACCGGCCGCCCCCCTGGAGTCCATGGGGAACATCAGCGCGGCCGCCGCCATCCGCCCGGAGATCCCGGCGGCCCAGAACCGCCCGATGCCGTAGGAAGAGTGGTCGTTCGGGTCGGCGGACGGATCGCGCCCCAGCCCGCCGTACCTGAACCCGTAAGTCTTCTCCAGGTTGGACGAGATGACGAAGATCCCAGCCGCCTTCGCCCGGCTCACGGCCTCTTCCAGTTCCGCGGCGCCGGGGTCCGCCGCGTCCCAGCCTATCTGCATGGTCACGGCCCGTATCTTGCCCCCTGGGGGCAGTGACCCGTTAATCGCCAGGACGCGCCGCAGCGCGCGCGCGTAAAACCGCATGTCCTTGCGGAGATCGTCCTTCCCTGCGTCAAAAGCGTATGCGGTGAAGTAATACAGTACCGCTTCCGGCGCCACCCCGCCCCTTTTCCCCGCCGCCAGGCCGGCCACGGCCGGACCGTGCATCTCGGCCTGCGGCGCCGGAAAGGCGTGCATATCCTCGTAAACAGCCAATCTTCCGGCGTATTCGGCGTGGGCCAGGTCCGGAGGCTGGTCTATGACGGCTATCGCCACCCCCTTGCCGGTTATCCCCTTCTTATGCAGCGCCCTGACCCCGAGCCCCGGGTCCAGGGCCAGTTCCAGGATCGCGCGCGGGTCGAAATTCTCCGGCATCCGCTCCCTGTCCGGCCAGACCGTATCGGTATCGAAGTCGCAATCCTTCAGCCTGCGGTCGGACAGATCCGCTCCGGAAAGGTCCAGCGAGCGCAGGTCGCATGGGGCCGCGCCGAACGACCATTTCCAGGGGATGGGACCGGGAGCGGACCTGGTCCATTTAGAGACCGCCGGCGGCTTGCCGGCCGCGGACACCGCCGAGGCGGGCAGCCAGAACAGCGCCAGCGACGAAAAGAATATCCTGATCATCATAAAACCTCTCCCCTCCAAGACATTGTATAATTCTCGTTCTCAACCCAAAGCTACCATTTTTGATAAAGTGGATGAACAGGCCATGAAACTACCAGATGCCGGCGAACTTGAACAGAAAGGCAAAGGGATCTGTATCCGCCCTTTGCGGCTGTCCGATTTTAATTCCTGGAAAGAATCCCAGGAGACGATGTCCGCTCCGCGAACCAGATTCGATATCCCTCCGGCGAGAAGACCGGACGAACGCACCATAAAAACGTTCAGAGGCATCCTGAAGGCGAACAAAGCCATGATGCGTAAAGGCACGGATTGTTTTTGGGGCATTTTTCTGAATAACACCCGGCTTATAGGGAGGGTGGGCCTTATGAATATCACCAGGGACGCCTACCAAAGCGCCGAGATCACTTACAGGATTTTTAATCATTTCTGGGGCCATGGCTATGCGCGGGAAGCTATCGGAGCATGCCTCAGGCTGGCCTTCACAAAACTTAAACTTAACCGGATAGAGGCCTATGTGGAGCCCGTTAACACGGCTTCCCTCCGGGCCGCCGAAGCCAGCGGGTTCAAAAAAGAAGGCTTGGCGCGAAAAAAACTCTTCACCCGAAAAGCATGGCGGAACGTGCTGGTTTACGCGGCGATCTGCACCGATCATGGATTTAAGCTTAATCCCCCTGAATTATAACCGGAGGCGGCAAGTCTCGCAGCGATCAGTTAACAGCTGACCCCTGACTATCGTCCGGGGAAATTTCACCAACCCCGCATTGAGGACCTCTCGGCGAAGTCGACCAGTTTGGAGCACACTTCCGCCAGGTCATGGTTGTACAAGCGGTTGCCCGTCAGAACATTGCCGAACTGGTGCGAGTACCCCTCTTTTGCGGCCGGGTCCGCCGCTGTTTTCGGGAACTGCTCCAGTGTGGCCGAATGCAGCGCCCTGGCGGCCGCATTGATGCAGGGCATAGTGTTCGTAAAGATAATTTTTGTCTCCCCCGCCATTGAAACCGTTTTAGAGGATACGCCCACAGGGACCGGGGACAGCCCCGACATTAATTTCAGGGGATGGCCGGGGAGCTTTTCCTCATCCCTGCCTGCTTTGGCCGCAACTTTCGCGACATCAACACACACCTGGGCCAGTTCCCGCTTGAAAGAGGTGTTCATTAATATCAATCTGTAGGAAACATAAGCCTGATTATCGACAGTCCCCCTCGATTTTTCCCCTT
>JAVHLJ010000077.1 GCA_031082205.1 Elusimicrobiales bacterium | reverse complement strand
CGGCGGCGGCGCGCACCAGCGCCAGCGCGGCCAGGCCGGCCAGCGCCGCGGCCGCGAGCGCCAGCAGCAGGAACTGCGAGAGATAGGTAAGGAAAGCCGTGGCGTGAGAGGCTCCCAGGCTGACCAGGACGGCCGCAGCCTTCATGCGCGAGGCCAGGAAACTGCGCGCCAGGTACACGCAGCCCACAGCGCTGAGGAAAAGCCCGCTGAGCGCCACCAGGCCGAGATAATCACCGACATAGAGCGCCCCGCGGGTGAGGCTCTCCAGCGCGTCGCGGTGCGAGACGGCCCTGACGCCCGCCCCGCGCAGGCCGCCGCTGACGGCGCGCGCCGCCGCGTCCGCGTCGGCCCCGGGGGGCAGCTTGTAGAGATAACGCCAGGAGACCCTGCTGCCGACAGCCAGCAGATTTGTGGAGGGCAGCGTCTGAAGGCCGGCGTAAACACGCGGCGCGATATTGAAGCCCATGGCCGAGGCGGCCGGATCGTCGTCGATTATGTCGGCGACCGTGTAGGATACGTCGCCTATCTTGATCTTCGAGCCGGGCGCGGCGCCCAGCTGCGAGGCCAGTTCGGGGGCCACCCACACGGAGGGGGAGGAAACTATGTCCTTCTCGTCGGCGCCCGATACCCGCCCCCGGCCGCGCAGGCCCGCCTCGGCGTAGAAAGGGAAAGCCCCGTCCACCGCGCGCAGCTCCACCAGCCGCGCGCCGCCCGGCGTCAGCGCCATCGAGAGCAGCGAGACCTCGCGCCTGAGCTCGGAGCCCGCCGGCAGCAGGCCGGCCGCCGCGGCCAGCTCCGCCTCGGACAGCTGGCGGCGCGAGCGCAGCAGGACATCCGCGCCTAGGACCTCGCGCGAGCGGCCGGCCAGCGCGGTCTCGAGCGAAGCCTTGAGCATCTCCAGGCCGAAAAGGCCGGACAGGCCCACCGCCAGCGTCAGCGCGAAGGAAAGGGCGAAGCCCCTGTCGCCGGAGATCTCCCGGAGCGCCAGGCGCAGGAAGAGCCCGCCCTCACGCATCGGCCAGCCTTCCCTCGGCGAGGACGAAGCGGCGCGAGCATTTCTCGGCGAACTCCGGGTTATGCGTGACCAGCAGCAGGGTGGCGCGGCGCTCCGCGACCAGGGAGAAGAGCAGGTCCATCACCTGCCGGCCGGTGCGCACGTCCAGGTTGCCGCTGGGCTCGTCGGCCAGCAGCAGGCGGGGGGAAGTGACCAGCGCCCTGGCTATGGCAACGCGCTGGCATTCGCCGCCGGAAAGTTCGCCCGGCAGGTGGTCCTCACGGTGCGAGAGTCCGACGGAGGCCAGCGCCCCGCGGGCCTTGTCCTCCGCGCCCGGGTCGCGGGCTATCTCGAGCGGCAGCGAAGCGTTCTCCAGCGCCGTCATGTGCGGCATCAGGTGGAACTGCTGGAAGACTATGCCCATGTTGGCCGCGCGGAACCGCGCCAGGGCGGGCTCGCTCAGGCCGCCCAGCGGCTCGCCGAAAAGCGAGATCTCGCCGGCAGTGGGCCGGTCCAGGCCGCCCAGCAGCGCCAGCAGCGTGGACTTGCCGCTGCCCGACGGGCCCAGCACCGCCGCGGTCTCGCCCCGCGCCAGCCGCAGGTCCACGCCCTTGAGCACCTCGACCGGGTTCTCGGCGTGCGGATAGGTCTTCCTGAGGCCGCGCAGCAGCACGGCGGGGGCGGCTTCGTTCATTTCTTCTTCTCCGGGGCGGGGCCGAGCAGCGGCAGCAGGTGCCGCAGCACCGTGCGCGCCACTATGCGGTAGCCCTTCTCGTTGGGATGTATGCCGTCGGGCAGGTTCAGCGCCGGGTCGGCGGCCACGCCCTCGAGCAGGAAAGGTATCAGCGGGACTTTCTCCTCGCGCGCCAGGTCCGTGTACACCGCCCCGAAGCGCGCCGCGTAATCGCGGCCGTAGTTGGGCGGCACCTTCATGCCGGCCAGGAGGACCCGCATCCGGTTCTCCTTGGCCAGCCTTATGACGGCGCGCAGGTTATTCTTCAATTCTTCCGTGTCGCCGCCGCGCAGCCCGTCGTTGGCGCCCAGCGCCAGCACCAGCACCGACGGCGGCGGCTTCTCGCGCAGGTGCCAGCGCAGCCGCGCCAGGCCGCTGGCCGAAGTGGAGCCGCCTATGCCGGCGTTGCGCAGCGTGACGTCCGTGCGGCCCATCGCCTCCAGCGCCCGCTCCATGTTGGCGGCGTAGGTCGCGTCCTCGGCCACGCCGTAGCCCTCGGTCAGCGAGTCGCCCAGCAGCAGCACCTTGACGCCGCCGGCCGCGGCCAGGCAGGGCGCGGCGGCCGGCAAAAACAGGGTCAGCAATACGGCCAGCACTCCGGTCATGCTTATATTATAACCCCAGATCCGCGCCCCCGGGGCTTTTGATACAATGAATCCGGTCCCGTGACCGTGGACAGGAGGGGAGAAAATGGCGAGCAGGCGGACAAAGGAATTTCTGCAGACCGAAGCGGCGGCCTGGCTGGCCGACGGCGTTATCGAAAAGCGGACCCACGAAACGCTCAGCGAAAGATACGCTTTCACCGAGTTCGGTTTCGCCGGGGCGCTGCGCTATATCGGCATCATAGGCGGCCTGCTGGCGTTCTTCGGCATAGTCGGCGGCATAGCCGCCATGACCGGCTCGGCTTTTATCGGCGCGCTCGTGACCGGCGGCATCGGCTATGCCGCCGTCAAATGGGGACTGCGCCTGGCCGAAGACCTGCAGGAGCGTTATTCCACCTCCTCCAAAATAGTAGTGACGCTGGGCGTCTACCTCTGCGGCGGCGGCGTGGCCATCCTGCTCGACTCCATGGGAGTCAAGGGCAGCGCCGCCATGCACGCCACCTTCGCCGTCTGCCTGCCCGCCGCCTTCTACCTCGCTTATAAGAGCCGCAACGCCTACCTGCTGCTGCTGTCCGTCCTCACGCTCTTCCACTGGATCGGCTCGTGGGACGGCATGCTGGGACGCTCGACTTACGCTTTCGGCGTGCAGGACCCGCGCCTGATGTGGCCGGCGGCGCTGGCGGCGGTGGGCGTGGGCGTCTATCACGAAACCGACCTTTACCCGGAGACCGGACGCTTCTACAAGGTCTGGCAGGCCGTGGGGCTGATCTATTTCAACATGTCGCTGCTCATCCTGTCGTCCTTTTCAGGCGGGGACGGGATGACCATGGGCTGGGTGGCCCTCTTCACGCTGGCCTGCATAGCGCAGATAGTCGCCGCCGACCACCTGCAGAACGGCCTCATACGCGGCTTCGGCGTCACCTTCCTGTGCATCAACATCTTCACCCGCTACCACGAGCTCTTCTGGAAAGCGATGGATGTCGGCACCTTCCTGCTGGCCGGCGGCGCCGGGCTGCTGGCCTTCAGCGGGGGCCTGCACTACTACCTCAGGTACGTCTCCGCGCGGAGGCCGTCATGAGCGCCGGCATACGCCTCCACACGAAAGTCCGCGCTGAGCTCGACGAACTGGCCGCCCGCGGCATACTCACCTGGGACCAGGCCGCAAAGCTGAAAAGCCGCTACCCGGTGGAGCCGCGCGGCCTGGGCTTCCTCGTGACCGTCTTCGCCGCCATGGGCGCGGCCTCGGCCCTGGCCGGCGCCGCCGTCCTCGCGCGGGAACACCTGGCAACGCTCTGGAACTTCCTCAGGGAGCGGGTGAACTGGTGGCTGGCGGCCGAGCTCTCGCTGCTGCTGGCCTTCGTCGCGCTGCTGCTGCAGGGGAGCCGGCTCAAAGCCCGCCGCCCGCGCCCGGTACTGGGGGAGGTCTTCGAACTGGCCGGGGCCTTCGCCCTGCAGGGCCTTACGATAGTCATGGCGAAGCACTATTCCGCCGGCAGCGACAACTGGCCGGCCCTGCTCGGCGTGGACGCGGCCCTGCTGCTGGCGCTGGCCTACGCCCTGGGCAACAGGCTCGTCCTGTGGTACGCGCTGGCCAATTTCTTTTTCTTCTTCGGCGCCGAGACCGGCTACGTCTCAGGCTGGGGAGCCTACTACCTGGGCATGACCTACCCGGTGCGCTTCCTCGGGATCGGCCTGCTGACGCTGGCGGCCGCCTGGGCGCACGGGATGCTCGTGCGGGGACGGCTGGCCGATTTCAGCAGGGTCTACGCCCATTACGGACTGCTGCTCATAAACCTGTCGCTCTGGTTCCTCTCGCTGTTCGGCTATTTCGAGAACGCCAAAGTGCGCTGGGATGGAACTGCCGGCGAGCGGCTGATCTTCAGCGCGCTGTGGGCCGTGGTCTCGGTCTCGTCGCTGATGGCCGGGGCCAAGACGGGCCTCAAACTGCTGCGGGGCTACGGGCTGACCTTCCTGATCATAAACCTCTACACTTTCTACTTCCAGTTCATAGTCGCCAACAGCGGCGAAGCCTGGTTCATCCACCTGCTGCTGACCGGCGGCAGCATGCTGTGGCTGGGCTTCCACATGGAGACGGTCAAAAGCGCGGCCATGCTCAAGGAAGGACGGGAGGGTTCGGATGACTGATCGCGGGGGGAGCCTTCCCGGCGCGGGGCGCCGGCGGGGCGTCACAAGTCAGCGGGGCGCCCGCCTGTTTGCCGGGCCGGCGGTACGCGGGCGTCCGCCCCTGAGCAGGTACAACTTCCCGTCCGCGATGCGGTAGAACAGCGGGACCACTTTGATCCCGGGGTATTTCAGGCCCAGACGCCTGGATTCCGAGACGACAAAATTTATCTCGTTGCCTATCTCGAAACGATGCTCGTTGTCGTTGAAATGGGCCATCGCCTCCACGGGGGACCAGCCGGCCCCCTCCACCAGCCCGGAGATGAAGGCCCTGCGGCGGGCGGAGAGGTTGACCATGCAGGACCCGTCGTTGGCGATCAGCGCGATATGGCGGACCCCGCCGATAGCGACGGCGCAGGAGACATTGAATTCGTTATGACGGACATTGCCGCCTCCGGCGCGCAGGACATAGGCGAAATTATCAGGCAGCCGCAGCCGCTCGCGGTTGTCCATGCACATGCAGACCAGGAGTTCCGCGCCTTTATGCTGCCCCGGGCGGGCGCCGAGGTTATGGTATTCCAGCAGGCGCGCAAAAGGGGTGCCGCGCAAAGCCCTGGGGATATCGCCGGGAGCGGACACCGGGAGCAGTTCGTCCATGGGGAGCGGGGCCGCTTTAAAAGACCGCGCCATTAATTCCTCCCGCCCCCGCCGGCGGCTCGCTCACCGTCGCCGAAGGCCTCTTCTTTTTTCTTCTCTTTGATCAGGACCGACGCCAGGACCGACACCGCCAGTATCCCGAGCACTATCCCCAGCGAAACGCCGGTGTGGATCTTGTAAACGCCCATCAGCAGCATTTTGAACCCGACGTAACAGAGGACCACCGAAAGGCCGGTCTTAAGATACCGGAACATCCCCATGACGCCGGCCAGCAGGAAGTAAAGCGCCCGCAGCCCCAGTATGGCGAAGACGTTGGAAGTATAAACGATGAACGTGTCGGTGCTGATGGCCAGCACGGCGGGGATGGAATCCACGGCGAAGACCAGGTCCGACGCCTCCACCACTATGAGCGCCGCGAAGAGCGGCGTCGCGCGCCAGACGCCCCCGCTCTTCACGAAGAATTCCTGGCCCTGTATCTCCTTGGTGAACGGGAGGAACTTCCTGAAGAAAACGAGTATGGGGTTGCGCCCCGGGTCTATCTTCTGGTCCCCGGCCAGCCCCATCCTGACGCCCGTATAGATCAGGAAAGCGCCGAACACGTAGATGATCCAGTGGAACGCGTTGATGAGCTGCACCCCCGCCAGGATCAGCACGAAGCGCATCACCAGCGCGCCGAGTATCCCCCAGTGCAGGATGCGCGGCTGGTACTTGGCCTCGATGCCGAAGTGGGTGAAGATCATGATGAAAACGAAGAGGTTGTCCACCGAAAGGCTTTTCTCGATGACATAGGCCGTGAGGAATTCAAGGGCTTTTTGCTCGCCCATGAAATGGTATATCCCCAGGTTGAAAAGAAGGGCCAGGCCGATCCAGACCACGCTCCACAAGGCGGCCTCGCGGAAGGAGACCACGTGCGCGTGGCGGCTGACGACCTTAAGGTCGAAATACAGCAGCCCGGCGACGGCCAGGTTGAATACTGTCCAGAGAATGGCTTCGTTGCTCAAAGTCAGTCCTTTATCCGTTATCCGGCCGGGTAAGCGCCGCTATCCTGTCCTCGAGGGGGGGGTGAGTGGAGAGCAGCGCCATGAAGCCGCCGCGGCCGGAGATCTTGAGCGCGGCCAGGGAAGGCTGGGACTCCAGCTCCGCCAGCCTGGAGTTGCGCCTGAGCGCCTTGAGCGCGGAGAGCATGGTCCCCCGGCCCGCCAGCGCGGCGCCTCCGGCGTCGGCCCTGAATTCCCGGCGGCGCGAGAACCAGGACGCCGCCATGGCGCCCAGCAGGCTCAGCGCGATCTCCAGCACCAGCACGGTGACCAGGCTGACCATGCGGCGGGACTCTTCCCTGAAGCGCTGGCTGATGAAGAACGCGGCCACCCGGGCTATGAACATCACCACGGCGTTTATCACGCCCTGCACCAGCGTCATGGTGACCATGTCGCCGTTGGCCACGTGGGCCACCTCGTGCGCCAGCACCCCTTCCACCTCCGACCTGTCCATGCGCTCCAGCAGGCCCGTAGAGACCGCCACCAGCGCCCTGTTGCGGGTGGGTCCGGTGGCGAAGGCGTTGACCTCGGGGCTTTCGTAGTAACCGACCTCCGGCATCCTGTCGATGCCGGCCGCCGCGGCCAGCCGGTGCACAGTACGCACCAGGTCGCCCATTTCGCCCTGGGCCAGCGCCGGGTCTATCACCTTCACGCCCATCATCATTTTCGCCGTGACGCGTGAGACGGCCAGCGAGATGAAGGCCCCGCCCATGCCCCAGACCAGGCAGAAGAGCG
>JAVHLJ010000076.1 GCA_031082205.1 Elusimicrobiales bacterium | reverse complement strand
AAACTAGAGGCCCGGAACGGCAATTGCCCTTGGGCTAAGTATTGGGGTAGGGTCATCGGGCAGGCCGTGGTTCGGGGGCAGCGGGACCTCTACCAGGTCCGGGTCGAAGCTGGCCGTATGAACGCCCAGCAGCAGGCCGGTCAGGGAGCTGAAGACGCCGCCGCCGGAATTGCCGCCGGAGGTGTCCAGGTTGGTCCTGAAAAACTTCTTTTCGGCGTCCACCGAGCGCACATTGGCGTCGTTGAGGACTTTAAGGGGCAGGCCATAGGGCCCGCCCACCGTGAAAACCCGCCTCCCGACGGCGGGAAGCTCCCGGGTATAGATGGAGGCCGGGGTCCTGCCGCTTACCGGCCTGTCCAGCCTGACCACCGCGAAATCCCCCGAGCCGTCATACTTGTATATCTCCACTTTGTCGCAGGAATAAACGTCGGCGGCGGGCACCCGGGAAGGGACTTCCCCCCGGCTCTCCACGGCGAAGCCGAAGACGAAGCGCGCCGTACCGCAGCGGTCGGCCGGCTTATTCTTCTCGCCCATGCAGTGGCCGGCGGTCAGCACCAGGTCCGGGCCGATGAGCGTGCCGGAGCAGTAGGCGCCGCCGCGCTGCTCCATGAAGCGCTGTCCCGGGCAGAGCCGCCTGGCTTCCGAGCCGAACACGCTGCCCCTGACCCTGAAGCCGTCGCCGTCCGCTTCCAGCGCCGTGGCCCGGAATATCGAAACGGCCTTCATCATCGCGGAGCGCTCCAGGGCGTTCGTCACTTCGAAGAAATCCAGCCGGCTGTCGTCGCCGTAAATGGTCTTGTCGCCGGCGGCCGCGCAGAGCGGCAGCGACAGGACGATGAACATGGCGGTCAGGGCTTTCATGAAAATAGTTTCATGGATTTTCCTTGACTTGTCAAGGGCCGGGCGGGCAAAAAGAGGGAGCCCGGTCCCCCCGCCTAATTGTTACAATGTGGCGGGGCGGGGATGAAACTTTTCAGGCTTTTCCGCATCTCAATTGCGGCCGGGAACGGGTCCCGGCGGAGGGAACCATGTTCAAAACGACCATTTCGACGCTGCTCCTTACGGCCGGCCTGTCCGGCCACGCGGCGGCCCTGGGCCTGGAAGAGGCCGTCAGGGAAGGCCTGCGGGCCAGCAGCGACCTGGAACTCATGCGGGCCAAAAAGGCGGAGGCCGGGGCCCTGCTCCAGGAAGCGAAGAACAACCGCCTGCCCCGGCTGGCGGTAAGATCGGCCTATACCAGGGGCGACGAGCCGGTTTACGCCTTCGCCTCGGCCATGAAGCAGGGCACTTTCAGCATGGCCTCCATGGCCACGATCAACGACCCCGAACCCGCGTCCAATTACCAGGCCTCCCTGGAGGCCGGGATACCTCTTTTCACGGGTTTCGCGATCTCGAGAGGGATAGAGATGAGGGAGGCCGGCGCGCGGGCGCTGGACGCCGCCTCGGCGCGGGCCGAGGCCGGCGTCCGCTTCTCCGTCGTCCACCAGTGGCTGACCGCCCTGCTCCGGCGGCACCTGCTGGCGACGGTGGAGGAGGCCGTGGCCGACTCCGAAAAGGAAATGAAGTCCGCCGACAGCCTGCGGGAGAAGGGCATGGTGCTCGGCTCGGATTACTACGCGGCCGAGGCCATACTGGCCGGCCTCAAGGCCTACCGCAGCCAGTGGCGGCGGGCCTACGACCTGGAGCGCGAACGCCTCAATATCATGCTGGGACGCCCCAAGGACGCCGCCTTCGAACCCGCGGGCAGGCTGGACGAGGCCGATTTCAAGGTGGGGCCGCAGGGCGATTATCTCGCTGGCGCGCTGGAACGGCGGGCGGACCTCAAAGCCGCCGGCGAGGCGGAGAAGGCCGCCGCGGCCTGGGCCTCGCTGCAGAAGAACTCGATACTCCCGACCGTGGAGGCCTTCGGGGTGCTGGAGACCAATTCCGAAAGGCTTTCGGATTTCTCCTCCTCCAATCTTTACGGCGTGCGCCTCGCGCTGCCGCTGGGGGACCCCGGCCGCTCTTCCCGCCGCAAGGCGGCCGAAGCCCGTATCGGCCAGCAGCGGGCCGAGGCCGGCGGCCTGCGCAGGCAGGCGGCCGGCGAGGTCGCCGCCGCCTGGCAGAACTACATGGGGGCGGTGGAATCCGCCCGCGACGCGGCGCTGACCCACGAAAAAGCCCGCCAGTCGCTGGAACTTTTCCGGCCGCTTTACCGGCAGGGCCGCCAGAGCGTGATGGAGGTGCTGCGCGCCGAGCGGGCCGTGCTGGAGGCCAGGGCCGCCTGGTACGAGAACCTCTTCAAGATAAACCTTTTCTACGCCCAGCTCCGGCTGGCCTCCGAAACTCTCGACGGCTCGGCCGTGGCCGAGATAGCCTCCGCCACGGCCGCGCGCTGAACCAAAGGGGAACACCATGCAGGAAAACATCAAATACGGCATGGCCGGCAACACGGCCCTCTCTTTCATAAACTCGCGCCTGACGCCCATACTGATACTCACCTTCATGCTGCTGGGCGTGTTCTCCACGCTCAAGCTGCCGCGCGAGGAGGAGCCGCAGATAAACGTCCCGATGTTCGACGTCATGGTGCCGTTCCACGGCGCCACGCCGGCCGAGATAGAGAAGCAGCTGGTGGAGACCGGCGAGCGCAAGCTCTGGGAGATACCCGGCGTGGAATACGTCTACTCCACCGCCTTCCCCAACTTCGCCATGTTCACGGTGCGCTTCCAGGTGGGAACCGACCCGGAGAAGGCCTCCAGCCTCATCTATTCCAAGACCTTCGACAACAGCGACCTGGTGCCGCGCGGCGCCTCCCAGCCGCTGATAAAGTACCGCAGCATAGACGACGTGCCGGTGCTGGCGCTCACCCTCTGGGGCGATGGGAGGGACGGCTACGCGCTGCGCCGGACGGCGGCGAAGATACAGACCGAGATAAACTCGGTCAACAACGTCTCCGAGACCCGCATCATAGGCGGGCACAAGCGGCAGTTCATAGTCCATTTCGACCCGGCGGCACTGGCCCGCCACCGCCTCACGCCGCCGCAGCTGGCCGGAATAATCAAGATGTCCAACGCCAAGCTGCCGGCCGGCCATTACAACATGGGCGGCGAGAAGCTGCTGGCCGAGACCGACGCCTTCATCCGCTCCGCCGACGACCTGGGAGGCATAATCATAGGCGTGTACGACGGCAAGCCCGTCAAACTGTCCCAGGTCGCCAGGATAGTCGACGGCCCGGACGAGGACGAGCGGTCGGTCTCCATAAAGCAGGGCCCGGCCTCGCCCGTGAAGGACGGGGCGCTGCGCGACGCGGTGACGCTGAGCGTGGCCAAGCGCCGCGGGGCCAACGCCACCGCGGTGGCGCGCGAAATACTGGCCAAGGTCGACGGCATGAAAGGCCGCGAGATACCCGGCGGGGTGAACGTGACCGTCACGCGCAACTACGGCGAGACGGCCAAGGCCAAGTCGGACGAGCTCATCTTCCACATGCTGCTGGCCACCGTCTCGGTCACGCTGCTCATCGCCTTCACGCTGGGCCTGCGCGAGGCGCTGGTCGTGCTGGTGGCCATACCCGTCACGCTGGCGCTGACCATGCTGGTCTATTTCCTCTACGGCTACACGCTCAACCGCATCACGCTCTTCGCGCTGATCTTCTCCATCGGCATACTGGTGGACGACGCCATCGTGGTTGTGGAGAACATAAACCGCCACTGCGCGATGAACAGGGACAAGTCCCTGTTCCGCAACATCATAGACGCCGTGGACGAGGTGGGCAACCCGACCATACTCGCCACCTGGACCGTCATCGCCTCGATACTGCCCATGGCCTTCGTCAGCGGCCTGATGGGGCCCTACATGCGGCCGATACCGATAGGGGCCTCGGTCGCGATGCTTTTCTCGCTTGGCGTGGCCTTCGCCTTCACGCCCTGGCTCTACGCGGTCATAGTGAAGCGCTGGCCGCTCAAGCACTGCGAGCACGACAGGGAAGGACTGCTTGACCGGCTCTACCGCCGGCTGATGGAGAAACTGATCTACAAGCCGGCGGCCGGCAAGGCCTTCATCGGCTTCACCGCCCTGCTGCTGGCCGGCGCGCTGGCCATGGTCGGCGCCAGGATGGTCGTCTTCAAGACGCTGCCGTTCGACAATAAGAACGAGTTCCAGGTGGTCATCAACATGCCCGAGAGCTCGTCGCTGGAGCGCACGGAGAAGGCCGCGCGCGAGATGGCCGGATACCTGGCCGGCGTGCCGGAAGTGCGCGACCTCCAGATATACGCCGGCACCTCGGCGCCCTACAACTTCAACGGCCTCGTGCGGCATTACTTCATGCGGACCCAGTCGCACCAGGCGGACATACAGGTCAACCTGGCCGACAAGGGAGACCGCCGGCGGCAGAGCCACGACATAGCGCTGGCCGTGCGCGCGCCGCTCAAGGCCATAGCCGACAAGTACGGCGCCCGCGTGCAAGTGGCGGAAGTCCCCCCCGGCCCCCCGGTGCTCTCGACCATAGTGGTGGAGGTCTTCGACCCGGACCCGAAGAACCAGCTGGCGCTGGCCGGCGACATAAAGGCGCTGCTGGAGAGGACGCCCGGCATAGTGGACGTGGACTCGTACATACCGGGCCCGCAGCCGATAACCCGGCTGGTGGTGGACAGGCAGAAGGCCACCCTCAACGGCGTGGCGGCGGCCGACATAGCCCAGACCGCCGCGCTGTCGCTATACGGCGCGGACATAGACTCGGCCCACGTCGAGGACGAGAGCGAGGTGGTGGACATACGCCTGCGCCTGCCCCCGGCCAAGCGCAGGGAACTGGCCACGCTCAAGGACATCAAGTTCTTCTCGCCCAACGGAACGGCCATACCCATGGCCAGCTTCGTGCGGGCCGAGACCGGGCTGGAGAACAAGCCGATATACCACAAGAACCTCCAGCGCGTGGCCTATGTGACGGCCGACATAGCCGGCGGCACCGAGAGCCCCGTCTACGCCGTGCTGGACCTGCGCAAGGAGATAGACGCGCTGGCCAAGGCGCGGGGCGGAGCTATAAACCAGTACTTCACCCGGCAGCCCGTCTCCTCATCGGAGACCGCCATCAAATGGGACGGCGAATGGCATATCACCTACGAGGTGTTCCGCGACCTGGGCCTGGCCTTCGCGCTGGTGCTGATACTCATCTACATACTGGTCGTGGCCTGGTTCGAGGACTTCCTGACGCCGCTCATCATCATGGCCGCCATACCGCTGGCGCTCATCGGCATCATCCCCGCTCACTGGGGCATGGGCGCCTTCTTCACGGCCACCTCGGCCATAGGCTTCATCGCCTCGGCGGGCATAGTCGTGCGCAACTCGATAATCCTGGTGGACTTCATCAAGCTGAAGCTGCGCGAGGGCGTGCCGCTCGACAGGGCGGTCATCGACGCCGGCGTGGTGCGCTTCCGCCCGATGCTGCTGACGGCGCTGGCCGTCATAGTGGGCGCGGGCGTGATACTCTTCGACCCGATCTTCCAGGGCCTGGCCATCTCGCTGATAGCCGGCCAGATCGCGGCTACGCTGCTAAGCCGCGTGGCGGTGCCGGTGCTCTACCACATGGCTTTCAAGGGCAGGGAAAAGGAACTGGCGGCCCACGGCCACGGCGCCGCGGCCGGCGTAGACCCGCTCGGGGCCGCCGGGGAATAAAGGAGACTCTGTATGAAAATGGGAGAAGCTTTGCGGCTGCTGGCGGGATTCATGGTCCTATTGAGCCTGACCCTGGCCGTCTACGTCGACATACGCTGGCTGTGGCTGACCGCCTTCGTCGGCGTCAACCTGCTGCAGTCGGCGTTCACGCGCTGGTGTCCGGCGATATGGTTCTTCAGGAAGATAGGACTTAAGGAGTGCTGACGGGGGCGCTGCTTTCTGAATTTTTCTCGTGAGAACCGCCGGGGCCTCCCCTTATTACGCCGCGCCGTCCTCTTTTGACTTTACGAATAACTTTATGTAAACTTTATGCATGTATAAGCCTGATTTTAAAGTCCCGGCCCGGGTCTATCGCCTCCTGGAAAGCATAGCGGAGATCAAAGAGCGGATCCGCGCTTCCGCCGTAAAGGTCCCATGGGTGCCCTCCCTGGTAAAGGACGCCATGGCGCGCGCCGCCTGGGGCTCAACAGCGATAGAAGGGTGCACGCTTTCCCTTGAGGCGGTAAAGGGCCTGATGGAGGGCAAAAAGGCGCTTGGCTATCCAAATAAAGACGTGCGCATGGCCCAGAACTACCTTGCGGCGCTGGAATGGCTGCAAAAGCGGGAGAGGGCCGCGCATATTACGGAGAAAGACGTCTTATTCCTGCATAAGCTGATGGGGGAAGGCGCCTGCGACGAGGGCCCTATAGGCGCTTACCGGCGGCTGGATGTGCGAGCAGGTCTGCATGTGGGAGCGCCCTGGAAGCAAGTTCCCGGCCTTATGAAAGATTTACTGCGTTGGCTCGATACCGGAGCCAAAGAATTCCCCGCCGTATTCTCTTCGGCCATACTGCACCTGCGATTTGTAGAAATCCATCCTTTCCGTGATGGCAACGGGCGCGTGGCCCGGGCGTTAGCCACCTGGCAACTCTATAGAGCGGGTTTTGATACGCTCCATGTCTTTGCCCTGGACGAAATACTGCTGGAGAATCGCGCCCTGTATATCAAAGCCCTCCAGCGCGTACAGGTGGAGGGGGAGGACCTGGGATCCTGGCTGGAGTTCATATCCGAAGCCGTGCTTGAAACCCTCGAGCGAGTACAGGGACGCATCGCCTCTCTCGGATTAAAGGACAAAGGGCTGCCGGCATCCCTGACTTTGCGCCAGGAAAAACTCCTGCGCACACTTCGCGAGCGCGGCCCGCTTGGCATCAGGGAAATAGCCCGCGCCCTGCGCCTAACCGCCCCCGGCGCTCATTATGCGTTGAGGCCTCTGCTGAATGCCGGAATAATCTCCACGGAAGGGGCGCATAAGAACACAAAGTACTTGCTTAAATAATCTGTAGGAAACATAAGCCTGATTATCGACAGTCCCCCTCGATTTTTCCCCTTC
>JAVHLJ010000075.1 GCA_031082205.1 Elusimicrobiales bacterium | reverse complement strand
CATCGCTCTTCTGACCGCCGCTTTCCTGATGAACGCCGCCGACCTGCGCGCCGGGGCCTTCGACCAGCTTTCTCTCGAAGCCGACGGAGAAGGGATCGCCTCCATCCCCGCTATATCGGAAGATTCGCTCAGGGCCGTACCACCCGCTGAGGAAGCCGACGCGTACGCCATGCCCACCGAGCCCATGCCCGAAGAGGAATATTTCCGCGTGCGCGCTCCTTTCGCGGAGACGGAGGAGTTCTCCAAGTCCGCGGCTGAAGAGCCCGCCGCCCGCTCCGACAGGTCCTCCATCCCCTACCTCATGCTGGCCACCGCCGAGTCCAACGCGCAGGGAGTGGACCTGGCGCTCATACTGGCCGTTATAAAGAAGGAATCCACCTTTAACCCCAGGGCGAAGAGCCCCGTCGGCGCCTGCGGCCTGATGCAGCTCATGCCCTCCACCGCCAAGTGGATGGGGATGAAGGACACCTCCAAGATCTTCGACCCGGCCCTGAATATCAAGTTCGGCACCAAGTATCTCAAGTATCTCTGGGGCGAGTTCGGCCAGGGTTCGCAGGCCGACCTGAGCGCCGAGACCATCGCCCTCAAGAGCACCCGGATGGCCATAGCGGCCTATAACGCGGGTCCAGGAAATGTCAAAAAATACAACGATGTTCCGCCTTTCAAAGAGACCAAAGACTACGTGAAGAAAGTCTCGGCCTACTTCCTGGACTTCGAAGCCGCGCTGCAGTAAAGCGCCCCCTTCCCCGGCCGCCGCCCGCCACCGCGCGGGCGGTTTTTTTGTCCCCGGGAGGAGGGCCCCGGGGCCTTTGGTCCCAGGCCCGTCTGGGCCTTGCTGCCCTTTGCTCGTCAAGGCCCGCGCGCTAAACTATCAGCGGGAGAAAATATGAAAACCGCTATGCTCGCCTTCTCGATCGCGCTGACGCTTCCCGCGGCCCTCGCCGCGGGCGAAATGGAATCCCTGCGCTCCTCCTCCTTCGGCGTAGACGCGGGTCCCGACGCCCGCTCCGCGGTATCCGTTCCCGCGCCGGCCGGCGAGCCCGTTCCGGTCCTGGAGGCCATATCCGACTTTTTCCGCCTCCTCTTCACCCCCGACGGCGGGGTGGAAATAGCCAATCCCGTGACCGACGCCCCCCGCGTGGACGGCGAGCTGGAGGACGAGGCCGCGGGCGACCCGGCCGCGGACCAGGTCTATGAGCCGCTGGACGCGGCTTCCCTGGAGGCTTCCCGCGGCGGCGATCTCAAAGCCGTCAGCGTTCAGGCTTCCCAGGTCCCCCAGGACCTCATGCGAAAGGCGCAGGATTATTTCCTGGCCAACTCGGGCCGCATAACCAACAAGGACTTCATGGGGATCATCGACTTTTCCCAGCATTCCAGCAGGCCCCGTTTCTACATTCTCGGCATGCGCGACGGTTCGGTCAAGGCCATACGCGTAGCCCACGGCCGGGGCTCGGATCCGGACCATGACGGGTTCGCCACGGTCTTCAGCAATACCCCGAATTCCAACGCCTCTTCGCTGGGCTTCTACCTGACCGGCGAGACCTATATCGGCAAGCACGGCAAGTCGATGAGGCTGCACGGGCTCTCTTCCACCAATTCGAACGCCCTCTCGCGCGCCGTCGTGATCCATGAGGCCTCCTATGTCCAGGAGGCCAACGTGAAGCAGGGCCGTTCGTTCGGCTGTCCGGCCGTGGCGGCCAGCGAGATAGCCGATGTCATATCTTCGCTCAGGGGCGGGGCCCTCATATACGGCGGCCTGGCCAACAGCGGCTTCTGAAAATCTTCGCCGTCGCCGTCCGGACCATAGGGCCCAGCGCAAGCTGGGCCCTATTTCTCTGTCGCCGGGGGAGGGCGCGGCGTATACTATGAGCGGGAGAACTTATGAAAACGCTCAACCTCGCTTTCGCGCTGACCCTGGCCTTCACCGGCGTTCTCCAGGCTAAAAGCATGGAGCGCATGCGCGCCAGGGCGGAGAACATAAATATCGACACGTCCTCCCTCGCCAAGAAGAACTCCTCCGTTCCCGACGCTGCAGCCAGGCCCGTGGCCGCCGACAGCCGCCAGCGGAACGCGGATCACGAGGTCAGGCCCTCGACCAGCCCCCTTATCGCGGCCATAGCGCAGTTCTTCCGGCTGCTCTTCGGCGCCAACGGCGACGTTGAGATCGAGAACCCCTCCTCCGAGGTCCCGCAGGTGGACGGCGAGCTCGAGGACGACGCCGAGGAGGAGACCTACGACGAGGGGCAGACCTACGAGCCCCTGGACGAATCTACGCTGCCTTCCGAGCCCTTCCAGCAGCAGCCGCAGCAGTTCGGCCTGCTGCCCCAACCCCAGGCCCAGACCCCTTCTTTCCAGCAGGGCCAGCCCAGCTCCGACGCCGGCGGCCCCGCGGTGCCCGAGGACCTCAAGCGGAAAGCGCTGGACTACTTCCACGCCAATTCCGGACGTTTCGCCAACAAGCGCTATATCGGCATAGTCGACTTCGCCGCCCATTCCAGCAGGCAGAGGTTCTGGATACTGGACCTGCAGAGCGGTTCTTCCCACGCCATCCGGGTGGCTCACGGTACCGGCTCGGACCCCGACAACGACGGATACGCCACCAGGTTCAGCAATGTCCCCAATTCCAGGGCGTCGTCCCTGGGCTTCTACCTGACCGGGGCGCTCTACAACGGAAAGCACGGCAGGTCGATGCGCCTGCACGGCCTCTCCGGCACCAACTCCAACGCCCTTTCACGGGCCGTCGTGCTGCACGATTCCGACTATGTCCGCGAGGGCAATTATAAGGCGGGCCGCTCGTTCGGCTGCCTCGCCGTGGCCAACAGCCAGATAGCCAATGTGCTGGCCTCGCTGCGCGGCGGCGCCCTCATATACGCGGGGATCTCGAACAGCGATTTCTAGTCCGGTCGTAACTGGGCCGCGCCGCGGGGCGCGGCTTTTTCACGCCCGATTTGCGCCGGCCGGTAATTTGTCGCATAATATCCGCGTAGCGCCGCCGGGGAGCGGCCGTTCAAGGAGAGGGATATGAGCAAAACCAAAGGACTTATAGGGGCGGGTATAGGGCTGGCCGCGCTGGCCGCGGCGGGGGCCTACTTCCTGAGGGGAGAGAAGGGGGCGAAGGCCAGGACCAAGGTCCGCGGCTGGGCGCTGAAGATGAAAGGCGAAGTGCTGGAGAAACTCGAGAACATGAGGCGCATAGACCGCGACACCTACCTGGACATGGTGGACAAGGTCGCCGCGCGCTACGGCGGCCGCGAGAACATCACCGCCGAGGAGCTGCGCCACATGACCGTGGAACTGCGCAACGCCTGGGCGCTGATAGACAAGAACCTGAAGTGATCCCGGCCGGCGCGAGATGACCTCCAACAGGAAGATCAGGAGGGGCTACACCGCCTTCGCCGGCATACTGGCCGCGGCGGCCGTCAGCGTCGCCGCGGCCGTCCTTGTGGAATGGCCGCCGGAATACGAGCCTTTCGTTTTTCCCGCCGTCTTCGCGGTTACCGCCGTGGCTTTCCCCGTCATCCTTATGCGGCGCAACAAAACCTTCTGGGGCATGTGAGCCGTGGATAAGTACCGCCTGGCCAACCTGAGGAGCTGGAACGCCCGCGTGCCCGTGCACGCGGCTTCCCGCTTTTACGACTTGAAGGGATTCCTGCGCGGCCGCAACGCGCTGCTGCCGATAGAGCGGCGGGAGGTCGGCCGGGTTAAGGGGAAGCGGCTGCTGCACCTGCAATGCCATTTCGGCATGGATACGCTGTCCTGGGCGCGCCTGGGCGCCAGGGTGACGGGCGCCGATTTCTCGGACAAGGCCATAGCGAGGGCGCGCGATCTGGCGGCCGGGACCGGCCTGAAAGCCGATTTCGTTCTCTCCGACGTCATGCGACTGCCGCGCGCGCTGCCGGCGAAGGGGAAATTCGACATAGTTTTCGCCTCGTACGGCGTGCTCTGCTGGATAGCCGACATGCGGCGCTGGATGCGCGTGGCCTCCCATTTCCTCAGGCCGGGCGGCTTCCTCTACCTGGCCGAGTCGCATCCTTTCACGAATATCCTGGCCATGGACGGCCGCACGCAGGAACTGCCCTATTTCAACGAGGGCCCCGCCTATTTCCCGCCGGAATACACTTACACGGACGGGCCCAGGAAGGCCATGCCGCCCACTTACGAGTGGTGCCACCCGATGTCCGACATCCTCGGGGCCGTGAAGGCCGCCGGCCTGAGGCTGGATTTCCTGCACGAGTTCCCGTACTGCGCCTGGGAGCGCTTCAAGGGCATGAAGAAGGGCCGTGACGGCTTCTACCGCCTGCCCGCTTCGCGCAAATCCCTGCCGCTGCTTTTCTCGCTGAAAGCCTTCAAAAAATAAGTTGCGCCCGGCGGGCCGATGGTGCTAACATTGTCCGGGGGGACGATGGAACAGCCGGTATACGCTTTCTGGTACGGCGCGCTGAGCGCCGTCTCGCTGCCGCTGGGCGCGCTCTTCGGCCTGTGGCTCCGGCCTTCACCCAAATGGACCTCGTCCCTCATGGCCTTCGGCGCGGGGGCGTTGCTGGCCGCGCTGACGCTGGAACTGGTGGCCGGCGGCCTGGCGCTGGCCGGCTTCCGGCCGCTGGGCGCCGGCTGCGTCCTCGGCGCGGCCCTGTTCATGGGGCTCGACCGCCTGCTCAACAAGGGCGGCGGGTTCCTGCGCAAGCGCGCCACCGCCGCCAAGCACCTCTCGGTGCGCAAAAGGAAGCATTACGACGACATGCTCCGCCGCCTCTCCGGCGTGGGGCTGTTCCGCTCGCTGCCGCCCGAGGAGGTCTGGGCGGTGGTGGAGCTGGCCCGGCCTTTCTCCGCGCGGGGCGGCGACGTCATGTTCAGCGAGGGCGACCCGGGCGACAGGCTCTACCTCATAGAGGCCGGCACGGTCTCGGTCACCAGCGGCGCGGAGCGGCGGCAGGTCGCCCGGCTGGGCGCCGGCGACGCTTTCGGCGAGATGGCGCTGGTCTCCGGCGATCCGCGTTCGGCCACCGTCAGCGCGGAGGGGGATATCTCCGGCTGGACCATAGAGAAGAACGATTTCGGCCGCCTTATGGACGGCAGTCCCGCGCTCAAGCTGGAGGTGTCGCGCCTTTTCGCCAGCCGGCTCGACGGCCTCTTCGGCCGCGGCGGCGAGGCCGAGGCCGCCAAATGGGCCAAACTGGCGCGTGGCCATATCAAGGTGGGCTCGCTGCTGCCCACCGACCGTGAGCTGCGCGACGAGCACAGGAAGCACGGGGGCGCGGCCTTCGCCATCTGGCTGGGCATACTGCTCGACGGCATTCCCGAGTCCCTTGTAATCGGCGCCAGCATGCTGCACGGCAACGGCGTCAGCCTGACGCTTATCGCCGGCGTCTTCCTTGCCAATTTCCCCGAGGCGCTCTCCTCCTCCGTAGGCATGCTCAAGCAGGGTTCCAGCCGGCGCAAGGTGGTCTGGATGTGGACCTCGCTGATGGTGATGACCGCGCTCGGAGCCGCGCTGGGGAACCTGGCTTTCGGCGCCCTGCGGCCCGGCACCTTCGTTTTCGTAGAGGGCCTGGCCGCCGGCGCCATGCTGGCGATGATAGCCGAGACCATGCTGCCCGAAGCCACCGAGCAGGGCGGCCCGGCGGTCGGCATGATGACGGTGCTCGGCTTCCTCGCGGCCATTTTCGTCAACAGTCTCTCGCATTGAACCCGTTTGCCGCCCCGCCCCGGGGAGTGCTAATATTTCTCCCTGAGAAAGGAGCCTCCCATGAACATCCCCGAAGAGATAAAGAAACTCGTCCCCGAGATGAAGGCCTGGCGGCATGAACTGCACGCCCGTCCCGAGACCGCCTTCGAGGAGAAATGGACCTCCGCCTTCATCGCGGAGAAGCTTAAATCTTTCGGCCTGGAGCCGCATACCGGCCTGGCCGGCACCGGGGTCGTCGCCACGCTGAAAGCGGGCGCCTCCAAAAAGGCCGTAGCCCTGCGCGCCGACATGGACGCGCTGCCTCTCAAAGAAACCAACGATTTCGCCCACCGCTCCGTGAACGAGGGCCGGATGCACGGCTGCGGCCATGACGGCCATGTGGCCATGCTGCTGGGCGCGGCAAAATATCTTGCCTCCAAAAAAGACTTCGACGGCACGGTCCATTTCATCTTCCAGCCCGCCGAGGAGGGAGGGGGAGGGGCGGGGAAGATGGTGGACGAAGGGCTGTTCGAAAAGTTCCCCTGCGACGCGGTTTACGGCCTGCACAACTGGCCGGCGCTGCCGCTGGGGCAGTTCGGCCTGCGCCCCGGCCCGATGATGGCCAGCTCCGACAAGTTCGAGATAGAGCTCGGCGGCAAGGGCTGTCACGCCGCCATGCCGCATACCGGCACGGACCTGGTGCTGGTGGCGGCCTCGATAATACAGGAACTGCATACCATAGTCAGCCGCAGCGTGGACCCGCTGGAGCCGGCCGTGGTCAGCGTGGCGCATGTCAAAGCCGGCGACGGCGTCTATAACGTCATGCCCGGTTCCGTCCTGCTGCGCGGCACGGCCCGCGCCTTCTCGACGGAGGTGCAGGACATCGTCGAGCGGCGCATACGCGAGATCTGCGCCGGCATAACCGCCGCGCACGGCGCCAGGGCCGAAGTGAAATACACGCGCAATTATCCGCCCACGGTCAACGACGAGGCTCAGGCGGCGCTTTGCGCGGAGGTCGCCGAAAAAATGGCCGGCAAGGACGCCGTAATAGCGGTGAAGCCGGTCATGGGCGCCGAGGATTTCTCGTTCATGCTCCGCGCCAGACCCGGCTGCTATGTCTTCGCCGGTTCCGGCGAGGGCGACCCCGCCCCGCTGCACAACCCCAGGTTCGACTTCAACGATAATTTGCTGCCCGTCGGCGCCGCCTACTGGTCCGCCCTCGTCTCCAAAGTTCTGAAATAGGAATAGCTATGACGGGGGATGTCGGCGCGCCAGCACGCAGGACACGGACTCGCGCGCATAGCGCGTCGGTCCTCGGCTCTCGCTCCTCGCGCTTACGATGCTCGGAGCTCCGAGGCGGTCCTGCTTAGCTTACACGCCGCCTCCCCGGTTGTCTCCTGATGTCTCATACTCCGTAAGCTCGCGGCTTCGGACGGCTTTGCTTAAGTGCCGCCCCGCCATCCCCCCGGCTGTCTCCTTATGTTCCTCGTCTCGTCCCAGCCCGGGAAGCCGGATGGGCAGGATCAGGGGAAGGTGACGGTGGAGAGGTGGGCGGAGGAGAAGGCGGGGAGGTCGGGGATGCTGCGGGCGGGGTTGGAGTAGACCAGGGTGCGGGCGACGCCGCCGGAGCAGTCGAAGTATTCAAGGGTGTTCTGGCTGCCGTGGTAATTGCGCAGCCAGGAGCGGCCGGCGATCTCGACGCGAGCGGAGACCTTCTCCGGGGCCGGGGCGGACAAGAGGGTGTAGAGCTGTTCGCACGGGACCTTGGACGGCACGGCCGAGAAATTCAGCATGACCATCGTGCCGGGGTTGAAGTAGGTGCCGGGCGGGCTGGCCAGGATCATTTCCATGGCCTCCGGCGGCGCCTTGGCGCGCGTCATGAACGCCCTGAAGTACGGCTTGTTCTCGCTTATCGGCAGGAAGCCCGCCGGTATCGGCGCCGAGATGTATTCGGTGACGAAGGCCTCGTGGCGCACCTTGCGGTTGACCATGTAGAACGCCATCGCCAGGAGCAGCGCCAGCGCCGCTCCCAGGGCTAGCAGTATCTTTTTCAGCACGGTATTACCTCGGGAACTTGGGCGGAGGCGGCGGGGGGTTCATGGGGCGCTCGTCCTGCTCCGGCTTGGGCGCCGCCTGCGGTGGCGGCGGAGGAGGAGGGGGAGGCGGCGGAGCGGCCCGCCGCGCAGGCCGCTCCGCC
>JAVHLJ010000074.1 GCA_031082205.1 Elusimicrobiales bacterium | reverse complement strand
GCTTCCCGCCGGCGGCCGCCGGCGGCGCGGCACTGCTGCTGGCCTGCCACCCGACGGTCGTAGAGCAGCTCATAATAATAGCGGGGCGGGCCGAAGTGATGGCTTATTTCTTCACCGTGCTGACGGTATGGCTGCTGGCCCGTCCCGGGCCCGCGTCTTTCGCCGGGGCGCTGGCCTCGTTCATCCTGGCCATGATGTCGAAGGAGACCGGGATCATCGCGCCGCTGCTGGCCCTGCTGCTCTTCTATCACCGCGGCACGCTGCGGCGGGAGTGGAGGAGGACGCTGCCCTTCTTTCTTCTCATACCTTTGTACCTGTTACTGCGCCGGCAGGCCCTGGGCGGCATGCCGCTGACCGAACTTGGCGCGGCCGAACTGGCCTTGCGCGCCGCGGCGCGTCTTCCGGCCGACATCTTTCATTATCTCGCCGCGGCCGTCGCGCCGCTGGACCTGCACTCGCACCGCGCCAGGCCGGAGCCGGGGGCCTGGCCGGCGGCGCTTTTCGGTCTTGCTTTAGCCGGCGGCCTGTTCGCCCTGGCCAGGCGCGGGGGCAGGACGGCCCTGTTCCTGGCCGGCTGGTACCTGGTAAATCTCGCGCCCAAGGTACCGCTGCTGCTGGGCAACGACCTGATGCTGGACCATTGGGTCTACGGCGCCAACCTGGCGCTATTCCTCTGGTTCTCGTCGTGGCTTAACGCTTCGTTTTCCCCGCGCGCCGGGAAAGCGGCGCTGGCCGGCGCGGCGCTGCTCCTGGCCGCCGTCGGCTGGCTGAACATATCCCGGCGCGGCGACGACCTGAAAATATACGAGCACGCGCTCCCCAGGACCTTTTCCGCGCCGCTGCGCTACAACCTGGCCCGCGAGTACTTCCTCCGCGGGGACTTCGCCCGGGCCGAAGGCCTGCTGGAGGAAATACTGCGGCGCGACCCCGCCAACGCCATGTACCGCGAAGGCCTGGCCATAGCCCGCATGAACACGGGTCGCGCGGCGGAAGCTGCCGGCATGCTGGCCGGCGCCGCAGCGGCGGGCGGTTACGCGCCGGAGACGCTGCTTAATCTTTCACTGGCCCTGGAGAAGGCCGGCGACCCTCGGGCCGCCGAGGCCGCCGCCCGGCGGCTGACGTCGGAATTCGCGGACTATCCGTCCGGCTGGAAGCGGCTGGCCGATACGAGGATGAAGGCCGGGGACGGGAAGGAGGCGCGCTCGTCGCTTGAAAAGGCGCTGGCGCTGGACCCTTACGACGCGGAGACGCTGGGGAAGCTCGGCGCGGTCGAGGCCGGCGATGAAAACTACGCCCGGGCCGAAGAACTCTGGCGCAGGGCGCTGGAGCTGGACCCGGGCGATGTTTCGCTGAAAAAGAACCTGGAGAAGCTCGACGGCCTCAGGCGCAGATCACTCCCCGGCGACCCACGCGGCTGACCGCGTCCCCTTCAACTTGCCGTTGAACCCTTCCACCCAGGCGTTATAGCGGGCCTGCACCTGCTTTCCGTCGCCGAGGTATTCGGGGTTGAGGGCGTTCTTCACGAAACCCTCCCCGACGGGGAAAGACGTAACGAGCACCGCGTGCGGCCTGGACGAGTCCTTTACGGAATAGACCAGCAGGTAGGCGTTGCCGCCGGAAGTCACGGACCCGAAAGGCAGGAAATCCGTGCGCAGCGAGACGGACCGCCTGCGGGAGAGGGAGACGGTCTCGGTAAGCCTGAAACGGCCCGGGGCCTTCCAGGCGCGCGCGGCCGCGCCGCAGGCGTAGGACGCCTTGGCCAGCTTGGCGGCGGCCGCGGCGTCGTCGGCGAAGGCCGCGGCGCCGGACACGCAGGTTATATTGGCCAGCAGGGTGCCTTCGGCCGGCGAGGGGCCCAGCGCGCCGCGCGCGAAACCCAGTCCCGCCTCTATGTCGTCGCGTACCCAGCGGGCGCGCTTGAAGCCGAACTTGGTGGGCAGCAGGCTGAACAGGTAGCCGTAGGCGTGCTCCATTCCGGCGTGAACTATTTTACCCCGCGGGCCGGGCAGGGCCAGCTCGCCGGCGAGGAAGGACAGGATGGAGTCGTGCACGATAACGGCCTTCGCCATCTCGTCGAAATTAACGCTCTCGCCCCAGAGTTCCTTGAGCCCCGTATTGAGCTTGTCGGAGGCCAGCTGCATGGCCAGCCCCGGGGCGTAGTCGGCCAGTACCGGCGACAGGGGCAGGCCCTTAGCGGCGTTCTCCTCCATGAGGCGGGCCATCCCGGCCCAGGGGCAGTCCAGCGCGTCCTCGGCGGCGGGGTCGCCCGGTTTGGCCGGGGCCGGGCACTGCCAGGCGCGCAGGGCGGAGGAGATAAAGAGCAGCGGGACTAAAAGCAGCGAGCGCTTCATATCAGGCGGACCTCCGGAAATCGGCTATGCTTACGGTGAAGTACCGGCTGCCGCAGGGGTAGCCCGGGAAGGGCCCGCAGCTTTCGTCGGGGTTTATGACGTCCCCGTCGGCCGGCGGTGTGCTCTTTTTTACCTCGTCGAGGACGCTGCTGACCTTCTCCTGCGTCTTCGCGCTTATGGGCGGCCTGGCGGGTTCCGGCGCGGCCTGGGTCTGGACATTGCCGTTGGTACGCGCGCAGCCGAACAGGCCCAGCACGGCGGCGGCGAAAGCGCCGAACATCCCCGCGCGGGCGAAACCCGAGACTTCCCTCTCGCTCATCCCCGTCTTCAAAGCCGTCTCTTTAAGTTTCTTGTCCATATTTTTCCCCTTTCCACCTATTGTACAAAAGCTCAGCCGAGTTCTTTCATGAGCTCGCGGCGCATGGCGTCGCGCGTCTCCACGCCCGGCAGTCCTTCGAGGGCAAGCAGCCCGTTCATGAAATAGTCCGCGGCCTCGGCCTTTCCTTTCGCCGCCTTGAAATACCTCCCCGCCTCCAGCCAGAGGCGCGGCTCGTCCCGCTCGAAGGCCAGCGCCATGTCGAAAAGTGCTTCAGCGTCGTCCCCGCCCGCGTCCGCCGCTTTCATCGCCCGGCCCAGATACTTCTCCCCCTCCGCCCGCGCCGCCGCCCGCGAAAATACCGGCGGCAGCCCGGCCGCGCCGGGCGCCGGCTCCAGTTTGTCCGTCTCAAGCGCGCGCAGCGCGGCCTTCTCGTATTCAAGCTCCGCCGAGGCGAAAGCGGAGCCCTGAGCGCCGCCTTTGGGCCGCACGCCCAGGAGCGCGCGCCAGGCCAGCGCCGCTCCGCCGCAATGGGCCAGCAGCGAGGCCGCGACGGATTCCTTTTTAGCGCCCTCTCCCATGAGTCCGATCGCCAGTTTTGAGACGGCCGGGGCGGCCGCCATGGTCAATACGCCCCCGGCCTCCCCTTTCAGCGCCAGGGAGCAGCACCGGTCAACGGCCTCGTCGCGCGCCGAAGAGAGTTCCTCGCGCGAAAAATCCTCCAGCCCGGCCTTCATCACTGCCTTGCGCAGGGAGGCCTGGCAGGCGGCCGCCCTGTCCTCCTCGTGGCGGCGCAGCTCGAAACGCAGCGCCGCCCGGCCGGGATGATAAGCGCGGTTCTCCGTGGAAATTATATCGAAACCGGCCCTGCGCGCCAGTTCTTTGAGCAGTTCCTCCGGGAAAGCGTAGCGGTGCTCCATGCCGGAGGACTCCGCGCCGTATATCCAGCCCAGCTGCGCCTCGCGCTCCTCCGGACCCCTGGCGCCGGCGAAAGCGGCGCAGGTCTGTATTATGTCGGGCGTCTCAATGACCAGCCTGCCGCCTGGCCGCAGCGTCCGGAAGCATTCCGAAAGAAAATATCGCGTCCTGAAATAGCCGAGATGCTCGACCAGGTGAAGGGCCTCTATCTCCCGCGCGCAGCCGTCGGGCAGGTCCAGGTTCTCCGCCGGCATGACCTTGTCGGCCGCCGACCCCGGCGACGAATCCACATTCAGCCAGCCTGCCCGCCAATCGTTCCCGCAGCCGATATTAAGTTTCACGCCGACGCCTCCTGCCGGAGAATACGCGCGAGAGCCGCCGCAGCGAGCCGGGGCGGCTGCACTGGTCGAAGAAATCCCTCAGGCGCTCCATCTTGCTGGGGCCCGATCCGTCCGCCCTCTCGATGGCGTAGAAACAATAGGGGTCGTTGTGCAGGCGGCCGGTCTTCATCAGCGACATCTCGGAGCAGCCGCCCTTGCAGGAGTCCAGGTGCCGGCAGCGGGCGCATTCCGGGCCCGCGTCGTCCCTGCGGAAACCGCGGGTGTACGGGAAGGTCGACTGGCTGCGCCAGAGCTTCTTCACCGGCGTGGTCCGCACATTGCCCTCCACGAACCTGTCGTCGTTTATGGCCAGGCAGCCGATAAGCCCGCCGTCGCTGCGGATGCCCAGTATGGAGGTCCCTGCCTGGCAGCCCTCCCATTTCTCGTAGAGCGAAACGTTTATCAGCCGCGCGGAATTATAGCCGAGGTCGTGCGCGCCTATGACGGCCAGGTCTTCCGGCTTATGCCGCCGCCGCGTGGACTCTATGAACATTCCCACGGCGTAGAACTCGTCGCGGTCGAGCAGGAGCTTCTTCGGGAACCTGCGGCCCTCCGCGCCGGCGGTCTGCACCTGCCAGGCCAGGCCTTTTCCTTTGAGCTTTTCCCGCATGGCGGCCAGCTGGCCGAGATTGAGCTTGTGGACTGTCGTTATGACGCTGACCGGCAGGCCCGCCGCCAGCGCGTCCTCCATGAACGACCAGGCGTCGGCGAAAGCGCCCTCGCGGCCGCGTATGCGGTCGTGCAGCGCCGGCTCGGCCGCGTCCAGGCTGACGGCCACGGCCCGCGGCGAGAGGGCCTTGAGGCGGTTGAAAACATCGGCCGGGCGCACGGTGCCGTTCGTGATGACCGAGATCTCCATGCCGAGCGCCCGTATCTTCGACGCCACTTCCCAGAAATCCTTGCGCAGGAAAGGCTCGCCTCCCATCAGCGCCACGCCCAGGCAGCCGGCGGCCTTGAGGTCGTCGCAAAGTTTCAGCGCCTCGGCCGTATCGAGCTCCCGCTCGCGCTTCGAGCCGGCGCTGGAACCGCAATGGATGCAGTCCAGGTTGCAGGCGAGCGTGAACTCCCAGACGGCGCAGGAGAGCGTGTAGGGAAAACTCACGAGGCCGCCCCCGTACGCAGCAGCCAGAGGAACTCGAGATTGCCCTTGGCGCCCTTTATCGGCGAATCGGTGAGGCCGGCCTCGGCTACGGCGGGCAGCGACTCCTTCAGCCAGGCGCGCATGCCGTCCATGGCCTTCTGCCGCCTCTCCCCGTCCTTCACTATGCCTTTGCGCAGGTCGGCGGGCTGCAGCTCGAACTGCGGCTTGACCAGCGCGACGATCTCCCCGCCCGGGGCCATGACGGAGACGACCGGGCCGAGAACGAGTTTAAGGGAGATGAACGAGACGTCGATGGCGCAGAGGTCCGGCTTCTCCGGGAAGAGTTCCGGCTTGAGGAAGCGGGCGTTGGTCTTGGGCATGAAGACCACCCTGGGGTCGGCCTTTACGCGCTCGTGTATCTGCCCGTCGCCCACGTCCACGGCGTACACCTTGCGCGCGCCGGCCTGCAGGAAGCAGTCGGTGAAGCCGCCGGTGGCCACGCCTATGTCGAGGCAGGTCCTGTCCTTGGGGTCTATTTTAAAGTGGTCCAGCGCGCCCCTGAGCTTGAGGCCGCCGCGGGAGACGTACGGGCAGCCGGGCTGGACGAGGTCGATGACATCGCCGTCCCGCACGGGCTGGCCGGCCTTGTCGGCGGGGCGGCCGTTGAGCGTGACCAGGCCGGCCATGATGGCGCGCAGGGCCTTCTCGCGGGTCTCGAAAAGCCCCTGCTCCACGCAGGCGACGTCCAGCCGGATCTTCATGCCTACATGTTACAAAATAAAAAAAAGCCCCCCCATAAAGGGCCTTTTTGATCGCGCTGACGGTTCTCAGCGCCGGCGCTGAGGCAGTTCGCCCCAGAGCTCGCGCAGCGGCTCGGGAAAATTGCGCCGGACATCCTCTATCTCGCCGGTCGAGATATGCCGTTCCAGCACCTTCATAACTCCGCGTGTAACGCGCGCCGGGTCCATACCCCTGGGCAGTTCCCCGGCCACGGTGTTCATGAACTCGGCGAGGCTACGGGTTCTGGCCGGCTTGTTCTTGGGCGTCCAGCCCGTGTAATACATGCCGGCTATCATCACCGGCAGCTGCGAGGCGAACTCGGCGCACTCCTTGACCGGCAGACGGTCGCGCCCTGCGTGCAGTACCGCGCGCAGGTAATCCGCGGAGGCCTGCGTATAGGCGCGCCTGGCCAGGTTGCCGACCCTCATGTTCTTGTTTATCCCCCCCCGATGAAGGCGACGAGGCCTCCGCGCAGTCAGGCACGGTACCCGTTGCCTTACTTTATGATTTTCGGGACATCGCTGTCCCCCCGGCCCCCATATCAAGAAACGGGGGCGAGGCGGGACAATCGGCGGAAATGGCTAGATGGAAAGTACGAGATTTACAAACTTCATTGTAGATTTGCATCATCCCCGCTCGATGGAGCGATCATACCCGAGCCCCCTTTTTTTTAAAGGAACCCGGGAAGTTCAGACGGATTGAAATACCCCCGGGAGGGATATCTTGGCCATCGCCGCGCTCATGCTATTTATCGATGAAGCCGCCGAGCGACTTTATCAGCCAGCCGGCGTCTTCGCTGATTATCTTAAGGGCCTCGTCAGTAACGGAACGCTTGCTGCTTTTTTTGTGTTTATGCCAGTCGTCGCGGTCCCAGCCGCGGAAGAACTCCTTGAAATCATCATCCTTGCCGTGCTCTTTGCGGAAGGCGTCCCATTCGCGCTCTTCGTCGCAGTCGGCGGGGTCGCCGCATTTGCGGTTGGCCAGTTCCAGGCGCCTGATGAACAGTTCCAGGACGGCGATGGCCGGTTCGCAGTCAGCTTTCTTCGCTTTACGCTTGTCGCAGACGCCAGTGAGCTTTTCGGCCAGGTCGATATTGCTGATGAGGTTGCGGGCGAATTTGTCGTCGCCGATCTGGTCAAGCTTGTGAGCTGTAGAAACATCGCCGCGTAAAACGTCGAAGGTGACGGCCTTGGTTATGACCGGCGCGGGAGCGCCGGGGGCTGGGTCAAGATTTATAACGTACTCCTGAGTGGTCCCAGAAGTTATGTAGGCCTCGAATTTTTCGGTATTTCCAGCGGCTCCATTAACGTCGTCAAGATACATGCCAACGGAATACTTGCAATTTTCAAGCCCAATAAATTGCACAGTATAAGTGTCTTTTACCACCGGTGGAAAAATATTCAATGTGGCTGACTCCGGCCCATGTGGGACGCTGGCGGGATCAAGACTAAAGGCTTGGTTCACGCCATATGCCGCATTAGGGATTTCTCTATATGTATTTACGCCCAGATCTCCTTCCGGAAATGTAAAAAACGACTCGAATCCTGTTTTCCGGCCTTGCGAATCGGTTACGATGAAATGGACTTTTGTGCGCCTGTCGCTGGGCGGCTGTTCGTCGCTGCTCGCGCTTAAATAGAAGTGACTATGGTCATTGTGTTCGCGGATGTAATTAATGCGATCCATCAACTCTTGCTTTAAATCCCCGGCATATAGGTGGCTCACGCTCGAAAGCAGCAAAATTCCGATTAATGTATTCATGGTTTCTTTAACCTCAGTGCCTGGAGAATATCCTTAGACCTCTAAAAGGTCTTCCTTGCGGATTGGCGGGATCATATAAGCGTTCCTGCCCACCGGCAGGATCCGCGACGATGAAGCTATCTCCGCACTTGCCAATCACCAGAACAAAATGCCCCCCCTACACGGAAAATCAAGGGGACACCTGACCGAATTAGCCCATCCGCCATATCAAGCAGTGATTCTTCGCTGTGCCTGCCAACATCGTATCTGTCAACAAAGGATACCAAGCCACTCGAATACCTTCCAATGGCCGCGAAGTTAACGTCATTTTCCTGGGTATACCCGTGCGAGCCGGGTAATCCACGCAGGTACGTATTCAGGTCTCCCGGATCCGTCCTCGGCATGACGGAATGGACGCTGTCGCTGTAATAGTTTATCAGCGTGGCTAACGAAGTTAAAGCGCAGCCGCGCCAGCCGATGGTGGCGTTCGGATCGATCCGGCAGTCATTGTTGGCGTAACAGGTGGGGCTCCATGCCTGTCCGCTCTGCGAGAAACGATCGTTCGGCAGCTTCCCGCAGCAGGTGAACGTGACGGAGCCCGCCTCCGGGTCGCAGGAGGCGCATTCCGCTCTCACGTCGTATTC
>JAVHLJ010000073.1 GCA_031082205.1 Elusimicrobiales bacterium | reverse complement strand
CGATCGTGCCCACGTTCACGTGGGGCTTGGTCCTGTCAAATTTCGCTTTAGCCATTTTCTATCTCCTTTCTGCTTTTCTTTCTTTCCCCGCTGAACCGCGGCAGAAATCGAAAGCTGGGGACCGTGAGCGTCAGCGAACTCTCTTATCGGGATGTTCCCATCCCCAGCTGTACATACTGCAGGACCTTCCGGTCCGCGCGCTGACCGCGCTGCTGTCAAATTCTAAGCTGGGGATGGGAATTGCACCCACGACCTTTCCCTTACCAAGGGAGTGCTCTACTAGCTGAGCTACCCCAGCGACTGCAAAAATACGCAAAGAACCGAAAGCGGGCGATGGGAATCGAACCCACGTGATCTGCTTGGAAGGCAGACGTTCTACCATTGAACTACGCCCGCAGTAGGATAATTATATTTATTAAGGGCTTGTTAGTCAACGGCGGCGGGGCCGACACTACGTTGTCGCACACCTATTTTACCATATGGGGACGCGGTAATATAAGGAGGGAGCGTGAAAAGGAACAGGTTGCGCGGCTGCTGGAAGATAGGTCTGGGCGGGCTTTTCTCCGCCAGGGCGCTGCTGGCGGAGACGGCCGGGGGCGATCTCTGCCTGCTTTTCTCGTTCGAGTTCTAGAAAGGGGGCTCCATGGGGTGGAAACTGGCGGCCTGGGAATGCGGCGGCCTGCTGGCCGAGCGCGAGGACGGTGAGAGGTTCTACCTGTACCGGCGGCTGGGACCGCCGGAGGGATACATAGTCAGGTGGCGCGGCAGGTCCGCCGGGGAGATACTCTGCTTCTCCCCGGGGCGGCCCGGCCGGGCCAGCTGGCTGCTCTACAAAGGAGCGCGGGTATCCGAGCAGGACCTGCTGGAGGTGGTGCGCGAACTGGGCAGGGGGTAAAAAGGTGTTGAACGGGGCCGTTTTTTGTAGTAGGATTGCCCCTATGAGGCCGGCCCTCGCTTATCTTCTCCTGGTTTTAGCCTCTCCCTCCGGAGCCGTTTCTCCGGCCTGGCCGCCGGCCCTCTCCCTTGATCCCGCCTCCGCGGTACCCCCCGCCGCGCTGGCCGCGGAACCGCTGGACGCCTGCCCCAAGTTCCGTCTTTTCTCGGATAGCGAGTCCTACCCCGACGAGGAGCCGTCGATAAAGGACGTATCCCCCTTCCCCGCGGCGGAGCTGCCCGCCTTCGCCGACGACCTGGACCGTCCCGGCCTGCTGAAAGCGCTGGAGACGAACCTCGCCTACTGGAAGATCAAGCCCGATTCCTACCGCATAACCGTCGGGAAGGACTCTTTCGCCGCCCCCGCGATGCGCGCCGCCTCGGCCAGGCTGCTGGAAATATTCTCCTCGGGACTGACCCCGGCGCAGGAACGCGCCAGGCTGGCCGCGGAGTTCCGCGCCTACCGGGCCGTGGCGGACGACGGTTCCGGCAACGTGGTTTTCACCGGCTATTACGAAGCCGAGATCCCCGCGACGCGGGCCCCCACGGCGGAGTCCCGCTATCCCCTCAACCTGCGCCCGTCCGACCTGGTCAAGACCACTCCGGCGATGGGAGTGGATTTCGACTACGGCCGCTATGTTAACGGCGTTATGACCCGTCACCTAGCCTCCGGCGAGATATACGCCGGGGGGCTGTCGGGCCAGGGGCTGGAAACGGCCTGGTCCGCGCACCCGGCGCATATAATGCTGGCCCAGATACAGGGCTCCGGCGTCCTGCGATTCCCGGACGGCGGACACATGAAGATAGGCTTCGACGGCGCCAACGGCCACCCCTTCAAGAGCGTGCAGCGCCTGCTGATGGACTGCGGGGAGATACCGTCGATGAACTTCCAGGATTTCATCGCCTACCTGACCCGCCAGGAGAACGGCCGCGAGGAGCGGCTGGTGTCGCTGAACCCGCGCTACATATTCTTCCGCGTCAAGGACGATGACGCGCAGCCGCAGGGCGCCATCGGGACCGCGCTGGTGCCGGGCCGCTCCATAGCGGTCGACCCGAAGCCGGTACCCTACGGCCTGGCCGTCGTCATGAAGACGCGGCGGCCGGTCGCCCAGCCGGGCGGCGGGCTGCAGTTCAGGGATTTCACGCGCATGGCCGCCACGCATGACACGGGATCGGCGATACGCGGGCCCGGCCGGGTGGACATCTTCTGGGGCGCCGGCCCGGTGGCCGAGCGGGAGGCCAGTTCCATGAAGGCCCCCGGCGAGCTCTACCTCATCCTTCCCAAGTAAACAAGGAAACCCATGCCGGGGGCATGTCGGCGTGCCAGCACGCAAGACACGGACTCGCGCGCATGGCGCGTCGGTCACGCATAGCCCGCATAGCGGGCTTGCGCGACCCCACCTCGGCGATTCCGCTTACGCAGGGAATCGCCTGCGGCCTTGCGGACCTGCACCGCAGGTCCTCACCTCGGCTCTCGGCGCTCGCGCTTACGATGCTCGCGCCTCCGAGGCGGTCTTGCTTAGCTGGCGCGCCGCCGCCCCCGGTTGCTTCCTTATATATATAAAAACCGCCCGGGGAGGGCGGTATAAAATAAGGAGCGGGGCCAGACCTGTCAATATAGGCGCCCCGCTCCAGGAATAGTATAGCAAACGGCCCGGGAGTGTCAAGGCCCGAAAAAGGCCTATTTCCCCCTGGCGGCCCTGAGCTTTTTGGAGACCTCGTAGAAGGCCACGGCGGCGGCGGCCGAGGCGTTGAGGCTCTCCACGCCGCCGAGCTGCGGAATGGAGATCAGCCGGTCGCAATGCTCCTTTGTCTTGAGGTGCAGGCCCTCGCCCTCCGAGCCGACCAGTATAAGCCCCGGGAATGCGTAATCCACCTTGTCCAGCGGCTCCCCCTCCATGTCCAGGCCGTAGACCCAGACGCCGCGTTCCTTGAGGTCTATTATAGTCGAATTAAGGTTGCCAACCGGCACGATATTGAGCTTCTCCAGCGCGCCGGAGGAGGTCTTCTGCACCGTCGGGGTTATGCCCGCCGTGCGCCGCTCCGGCAGAAGAACGGAGGAGACGCCGAAGCAGGCGGCGCTGCGCAGTATGGCGCCCAGGTTCATCGGGTCGGTGATCCCGTCCACCCCGGCCCAGAGGAATTTTTTAGGGTCCCTCTCCATCCCCAGCGCCTCTACCGCCGAATAATGGCGCAGCGGTTCCACCTCCAGGACTATCCCCTGGTGGTTGGCGCCAGGCGCGTATTTCTCCAGCACCTTGTTGTCTACGAACTCCACCCGGATACCCTTGCGCCTGGCCAGGTCGGCGGCGGCCGCTCCCTTGCCCTGGCCCCGCGCGGCCATGACCCTGAAGATCCTGCGGCGGCCGCCGTTTATGACCTCTTCGGCCGTGTTGGCCCCGTAAAGATACTCGCTCATGAGCACACCTTCCTCAGCAGCCGGGCCGCGATATCGGCCCGGCCGAAAGAGGTGCCCACGCCCAGAGCGGCCCTGACCTCGCAGGATTCCGGCGACACCCTCTTGAGCTTCCCGACCGCGGCCGACAGCGGCACGCTGGTGAACTCGGGGCCGCGGATGGATACCATGCGGCCGAAGCGGCGGGCCGCGATCAGCTCGGCCGCGCCGGCGCCGAAGCCGGTCGCCAGCCACCTGTCGAAGGGCGTCGGCTCCCCGCCGCGCTGCAGGTGGCCCAGGACCACGACCCTGCTCTCGATGCCAGTGCCCCTCTCTATCATCTCCGCCACCCGGTAGGAGACGCCGCCCAGCCTCACCGGGTCGGTGGAGCCGGCGACGGTCTTCATGACGGTCATCCCCCCGCCCTCGGGGGCGGCGCCTTCGCTGACCACGACTATGCTGAAATTCTTGCCGCGGCGCTGCCGGTCCTTTATGGCCGCCACGACGTCGGCCGCGCGGTACTTAATCTCCGGCAGCAGTATCACGTCGCCGCCGCCGGCTATCCCGGCGCGCAGCGCGATCCAGCCGGCGTAACGGCCCATCGTCTCCACTATCAGCACGCGGTCATGCGCGTCGGCCGTGGTGTGAAGCCTGTCCACGGCCTCGGTAGCCACCTTTAGCGCCGTGTCGAAACCGAAAGTGAAATCGGTCGCCGAGAGGTCGTTGTCTATCGTTTTGGGGACGCCCACCACCGGCAGGCCCAGCCTGTGGAAGCGCAGCGACATGCTCTGCGTGCCGTCGCCGCCGATGGCGACCAGGGCGCCCAGTCCCAGCCTCTTGAAATTGCGTATAGACCGCTCCGTGACGTCGGCCGGCGCCGAGGGGGAGCCGTAAGGCGGCAGCGTATAGGCGAAAGGGTTGGCGATATTGCTGGTGCCCAGTATGGTGCCGCCGCGTATTATGATGCCGGAAACGTCCTTGTCGGTCAGCCGCCGGCGCTTGTCCTCCACGAAACCCTTGAAACCGTCGAGGTATCCGTACACCTCCCAGCCGCGGCGAAGCGCGGACTTGGTCACCGCGCGGATCACGGCGTTGAGGCCGGGGCAGTCCCCGCCGCCGGTAAGTATGCCTATTTTCATCGGGAAACCCCCGTCAGAATATGGTCGGGTAAGCGTGCTCGCGCTCCCGCGAGATTATATAGAGCAGGACAGCCAGTATGTGTGCGGGATGGGCCAGCCTGGCGTAGTTGTATTCCAGGTGTATCTGGAAACGGTCCGGGGAAGTCGGGTCCAGGAAGACGTAGCCGGCGCGGCGGTCCTGCGCGAAAATGCCGTAATGCCTGCGCAGGCGCCCGCCCTGGACCCCGAAGAACCGGCATGCTTTGCTTATGCCGGGCGCGTCGTCGCGCACGGCGAAGACCACCAGGTTGTCGGTATCGACGAACTCCCAGTAGCGGCCGGCATTGTCCGCCTTCTCCACCAGCCTGGCGACCTCCTTGCCATTGCCGTCGCGCAGCAGGCCGTAGGCGTTCTCGGGCCTCACGGTGAAGACCTTGTTGGACTGGTGATCGAATATCTCGAGGGCCTCCTTGCGGACGGAGCGCTTGTAGAGGCCGAAGAGCAGCGGCGCCAGGAAGACCAGGTCGGGCACGGAGGCGATGAGGCGCCCGCCCGGCAGGCCCAGCATCAGGTCCGTGAGCGGATTGCCGCCCGGGACCAGTCCGGCGAAGGCCCATAGCAGGTGGAAGGCGACGAAACCGTAGAAACCCGCGGCCAGCCAGATATCGTGGGGGAAATCATAATAGGCGCCCAGGCTCTGCTTCTGCCTGGTAAGTATGCGGTATTCCACTTCTTTGGCGGAGGCGTGCCTCGAGATCAGGAACGGGAAGAAAAAGTCCGGCGGCACGTCGGTCGGCGGCAGGGCTATCCTGGGGTTCTGGTACTTCGCCGCGGAGGAACGGGCCAGGGCCGCGCCTATAAGCCAGAGACCGATTATGAGCCCGGCCAGCCAGACAGGCATCGGGGAACGCTTTATGTAAGGGGGCTCCTTGGAGCCGGCGGATTCGGATATCCTCGACAGCAGGCCGGCGGCGGCCTCGGCCATGTTGGGGCCGGCGGGCTGGGCCGGTCCGGCGGCGGCGGCGCCGGTGGACCCCTCCGTCCTGAAAACGTCGTCCACCGAGACGGCGGGCGCGCTGTCGACCAGAACGGCGGTGCCGGTGGAATCCTGCGCCCCGTCGCGGAAGACCTGAACGGTTATATCGTCCTCGGTCTTAACGGCCGGCACTTTCGCGGCCACCGGGCGGGGCTTGCGCGGAGGCGGCGCGGGGGCCTTTATGACCTCGCCCGGCTTGCGGAAACGGCCCAGCATGTTGCGGAACGCGGCCTCGTCCACGCCCCGGGCGGAAACGGCGTAGGACTTCTCGTCGTAGGTAAGGAAAGAGATATAGGCCGGCGAGCCCATGGCGTCGTAGCGGACGTAATAGGCCGTGGTGACGCCGCGTATGGGGACGGGCTTCACCTCGCCCGAGATGGTGTTCCCCTTCGCGCGGAGCGAATCCACCTGCTCCTTCACGCGGGCCTTGAGGTAGTAATCGCTCAGTTCGGAGTCGAGCTTGGTGAACTCGGCGAACGAATCCTTCTGGCCCAGCCGCAGGATGACGGCCGGGTCGTTGCTCTTCTCCACCGCCCACCCGGCGGGGAAATCGATCTCGAAATTGGACGCGGAATCCCTGAAAACCTCGGCGGCGAGGCCGGCCGGAAAGCAGCAGGCGAGCAGGAGCGTGATGAGGGCTTTCGTCATATCGGTCAGAGTAGCGATATTATAACAATTTTACCTTTACCGCCAAGGCCCGGCCCGCGGCCCGGAGCCGGCGGGGAGCGACCCGTTTTTTATTAACGGAGGGCAAGTTGACAATTAAAATTTAGGTTTGTAATATAAATTCGCGGTCTTTTAACGGTTTCGTTTCAGACGGGGCCAGGTCCCCCCTACAATAAAAAAAGGAAAGAAATCATGTCCAAAACAGCTGTGGCTGAGAAAAGCGGTACCTCAGTACATAAGTACATTGAAGACGTCATGCATGGCGTCATCGCCAAGAACCCCGGCGAGAAGGAATTCCACCAGGCGGTCAAGGAAGTCCTCGAGACCCTCGCCCCCGTGCTGGAGAAGAACCCCCAGTACATGAAGGCCAAGATCCTGGAGCGGATCGTAGAGCCCGAGCGCGTGGTGACTTTCCGCGTGCCGTGGCAGGACGACAAGGGCGAATTCCACGTCAACCGCGGCTTCCGCGTGGAATACAACAGCGCCATCGGCCCGTACAAGGGCGGCCTGCGCTTCCACCCCTCGGTGAACGCCAGCATCCTCAAGTTCCTGGGCTTCGAGCAGATCTTCAAGAACGCCCTGACCACGCTGCCCATGGGCGGCGGCAAGGGCGGCTCCGACTTCGACCCCAAGGGCAAGAGCGACTCCGAAGTGATGCGCTTCTGCCAGAGCTTCATGACCGAGCTGTTCCGCCACATCGGCCCCGACACCGACGTGCCGGCCGGCGACATCGGCGTGGGCGGCCGCGAGATCGGCTACATGTTCGGCCAGTACAAGCGCCTCAAGAACGAGTTCACCGGCGTGCTGACCGGCAAGGGCATCACCTGGGGCGGCTCGCTGATACGCCCCGAGGCCACCGGCTTCGGCGTGGTCTACTTCGCCGAGGAGCAGCTCAAGACCAAGGGCACCGACTTCAAGGGCAAGACCGTGGCGGTCTCCGGCTTCGGCAACGTGGCCTGGGGCGCCGTGCAGAAGGTCAACGACCTGGGCGGCAAGGTGGTCACCATCTCCGGCCCCGACGGCTATATCCACGATCCCGAGGGTATCTCCGGCGAGAAGTGGGAGTACATGCTCCAGCTGCGCGCCAGCGGCCAGGACATAGTGGCCCCCTACGCGGACAAGTTCAAGGGCTCCACGTTCCACGCCGGCAAGCGGCCGTGGGAGGTAAAGGTGGATGTGGCGCTGCCCTGCGCCACCCAGAACGAGCTCAATGAACAGGACGCGCAGAACCTGCTCAAGAACGGCGTGATGTGCGTGACCGAAGGCGCCAATATGCCCTGCGTCCCGGAGGCCGTCACGGCCTTCCAGAAAGCGGGCATACTGTTCGCCCCGGGCAAGGCGTCCAACGCCGGCGGCGTGGCCACCTCCGGCCTCGAGATGAGCCAGAACAGCCTGCGCATGAGCTGGAGCCGCGAGGAAGTGGACAAGCACCTCCACAGCATCATGGTCAGCATCCACAACGCCTGCGTGACCGCCGCCAAGGAAGCCGGCCAGCCCGGCAACTACGTGCTCGGCGCCAACTGCGCGGGCTTCAAGAAGGTCGCCGAGGCCATGATGGCCCAGGGCCTGGTCTAAGAAGTCTTAGACCCTTACGCGAGAGGGCGGGACGCGAGTCCCGCCCTCTTTATTTTCCCCGGTTAATTTATTAAAGTTATCTCCGTAAGGAGAAAAACATGTCCAGGATCCTGGTCGTAGACGATATACCGGCGATAACCGATTTTTCCAAGGAGTTCTTCGAGGACTTCGGCCACGAGGTGCGCGTCGCCGACACCGCCACCGGCGCCATCGCGACGCAGCGCGAGTTCAGGGCCGAGGTGATCCTCCAGGACCTCAATGTCCCCGGCGGCGGCGGCCTGCACGTCTATGAAACGCTGCGAGCCGAGGGCGACATGGTGCCGATAATCTTCTCCACCGGCAAGCCCGAGACGCTGGGCGACCTAAAGACGATGACCAATGTCTCCGCTCTCCGGAAACCGACCAATCCCGACGTGCTGATGGCCGAGGTGCAGAAATGGCTGGCCGCCACCGCCGGACAGGCGCCAGCCGCGCCCGAGGCCCCCGCGCCGCGGCCCGCCGCGCAGGCC
>JAVHLJ010000072.1 GCA_031082205.1 Elusimicrobiales bacterium | reverse complement strand
TTTTTTACACCTTAGGTCGGCCTAAAAAGTGGTCCAGTTTTTCCCGCCTATTATAAAGAGACCGCCCGGCACATAAAGACCCACAAAACCGCCGTCTCCGAAGAACTCGCCGACGTCCTCTACTGGGTCCTGCTCCTCTCGCACGACCTCGGCATCGACCCCCTTAAAGCCCTCGACAAAAAACTAAAGAAAAACGCCCGCAAATACCCCGTCAGAAAAGCCAAAGGCCGCCACACCAAGTACGACAAACTCCGATGATCGTCTACTCCGGCACCAAAGAGCGCTTCCAGCGGGACGTAATGTCCAACGACATCGGCAACATCATCGATAACGCCTTCAAAGGCGCCACCGGCCACAGCACACCCCGCAACCAGATAACCGCCTGGACCAACTCCCTGCAGTACATGGACCGCGTCCTGGGCGACGACGCTATCCCAAACGACGCCGGCGTGGCCATCGAATACCATATCCCGCGCTCCAGCAAGCGCATAGACTTCATCCTCACCGGCACCGACGCCGCCGGCGCCGAGACCGCCGTCCTCATAGAGCTCAAGCAGTGGCAGCAGGCCGGGCTCACCACCAAGGACGCCGTGGTCACCACCGTGCTGGGCGGCGCCCCCCAGGAGACCGCCCACCCCTCCTACCAGGCCTGGACCTACAAATGCCTGCTCCAGGACTACAACCGCACCGTGCAGGAGGAGCGCGTCGCGCTCGTCCCCTGCGCCTACCTTCACAATTATGAGCCGGACGATGTTATCACCAGCCCTTTCTACGACCGCTACACCAAGGAAGCCCCGGTCTTCCTAAAGCCCGACGCCGTCAAGCTGCGCGATTTCATCAAGCGCAATATAAAGCAAGGCGACCGTAACAAGCTCCTCTACCGCATCGACCACGGCAAGATAAAGCCGTCCAAGAGCCTGGCCGACAGCCTGGCCTCCATGCTCAAAGGCAACCGGGAATTCGTGATGGTGGACGACCAGAAGATAGTCTATGAGACCGCCCTCGCGCTGGCCGCCACGGCCGCGACCGGCACAAAGCAGGTGCTCATAGTCGAAGGCGGCCCCGGCACCGGCAAGAGCGTGGTGGCCGTCAACCTGCTGGTCGAGCTCACGCGCAAGGACCTGGTGGCGCAGTACGTCACGCGCAATTCGGCGCCGCGGCTGGTCTATGCCGCCAGACTCGCCGGCACGCTGCGGCGCAACCGCATCGACAACATGTTCCGCAGCTCCGAGACCTTCCACGCCGCCCCGGCCAACGAGTACGACTGCCTCCTGGTGGACGAAGCGCACCGGCTCAAGGAAAAGTCCGGCATGTTCGACCACCTCGGCGAGAACCAGGTCAAGGAACTCATAAACGCCGCCAGGCTCTCGGTCTTCTTCATAGACGAGGACCAGAAGGTGACGCTCAAGGACATAGGCGAAAAGGACGAGATCCGCCGCTGGGCCAAGAAGCACGCGGCCCGGGTGACCGAACTTAAACTCGAATCCCAGTTCCGCTGCAACGGCTCCGATGGTTATCTTGCCTGGCTCGATAACGCGCTGCAGGTGGGCCGTACCGCCAATGAGACGCTCGATACCCGCGACTACGATTTCCAGGTGATCGACGACCCCGCCCGGCTGCACGCCCTTATCCGCGACCGCAACGGCGGCAACAAGGCCCGCATGGTGGCCGGCTACTGCTGGAAATGGATAAGCAAGCGCGACCCGAAGCTCAAGGATATAGTCATTGGCGATTATAAGGCGACCTGGAACCTGGACAAGGACGGCCAGACCTGGATAATACAGCCGGGTTCCGTCGGCGAGGTGGGCTGCATACACACCTGCCAGGGCCTGGAGCTCGACTATGTGGGCGTGATAGTGGGCCCCGACCTGGTAGTGCGCGACGGCGAGGTGATAACCTCGCCCGCGGCCAGGGCCGGCACCGACAGGAGCCTGCACGGTTGGCGCGCGCTTCATAAGCACGACCCCGCCGCCGCCACGAAGCGCCTGGACCTGCTGATAAAGAACACCTATCGCACCCTGATGACCCGCGGCCAGAAGGGCTGCTACGTCTATTTCACCGACAAAGAGACCGCCGACTATTTTAAGTCGCTGCTGCGCCCCGCCGCCCAGCCGGCGCCCCTCGCCGAGCAACTAAAGAAGGTCCTTGAGATACTCACCGATATCCCCGCCGCCCGTAAGTGGGCCGACCACCTACCCGTCTACAGCCTGGAGGCCGCCTGCGGCGCCTTCGGCCGCGGCATGGCCGTGGAGCCGCAGGGCTGGGCCAAGTGCCCGCCCGGCCTAAAGCCCGACCGCAACATGTTCATAGCCCGCGTCAGCGGCCGCTCCATGGAGCCCAAATTGCACGATGGCGACTACTGCGTCTTCCGCGCCAACGTGGCCGGCACCCGGCAGGGCAAGATAGTCCTGGTCCAGCACAGCTCTATCTCCGACCCGGACACCGGCGGCAGCTACACCGTCAAGAAGTACACCAGCAAGAAGAAGTACGCCCCCGACGGTACCTGGCAGCACGAGGAGATAGTGCTGAAGCCCCTGAACCCGGAGTACGACGACATTGTGATCCCGAACGCGGAAGATGAAGAATTCATGGTCGTGGCGGAAGTGCGAGTTGTGGTTAGAGGTTGAGGAGAGGTTATGCCAGAGCGCGTTTCCAATATAAATGTGTTGACTCTTGAGGATGTCCTGAAAATACATGAGGCACTTGTTCGACATTTTGACGAGGTCGGGAATCCGATATGTCCTCCTGGAGCACGGGATATAAATATCTTGGCTTCTGCAGTTTCGCGACAAACCGTAGGGACGAGTGATTGGTTAAAGTATGCGGAGCCTCGCTATAATGCCGTTTCATTGATGTATGGACTTTGTATGAATCACCCGTTCCATAATGGAAATAAGCGGACGGCATTGGTTGCGTTTTTGGCGCATCTCAATGCGAACGGATATGTGTTTAAGAGTGGGGTTCATCACAAAGATTTATATCACAAAATACTTGAGCTTGCCGCGCATAGAATATCGATTAAAATAGATCATGGGCGGCATCAAGTGGAGGAAGAACTATCTGAACTATTGAAATGGGCGGCATCTATTACCCGTCGGGCAACATCCGTAAACCACCCTATCACTTTTCGCAAGTTAAAGCAGATTCTTACGGTCCATGGCTTTTATTTTGATAATTTCACCGGTGGATTTGTGGATATCAACAAGGATACGACAGTTATTGAGAGCGGATTTCTTGGTTTTAGAAAAAAAGAGGTTAAACGTAAATCAAAGATTACACAAATTGTTTACCGAGGGGATGGGATGACCGTGGAGCCCTCTACAATCAAGATGATACGCAGACAATGTGGCTTAACGGAAGATCATGGTGTCGATTCGCAAGCATTTTATAACCTAGAAACAGCTACGGATTGGCTTATTTCGGGTTACTCGAATATCCTTAAAAAACTTGCTAACAAATAAATATCTTAATGGCAAAGGGAACCACTGAAATCATGAAACTTCAACACCTCTACAAGCATATTTCTGAATTCGCCGAAAAACACGAGTGCGCCGAGGATAAAGCGTTTTTATTGTGGTATGCGAAGGAAGTTCGAGGGATGAAGGAGCCTCAAATCGCCTATACTGACCCTCAAGACGGTGGAATAGATATGGTCTTGTTCGGAAAGGACAAAATCACACTTGTTCAAGGCAAGTATCAGCGAGGGACTCGAGAGCACATTAAGAATTTTGGAAAAGTTATTGAGGCGTGGGGTGATAAAAAGAGTTTTGATTCCTGGCTTAAAGATGTTGCGAATCAAAAGGCGCACAAACACTACAGACAGGCCTTTAAGCTTTCCGCGGAAATGCCCTTGCATTGGGAATTCATCTCGCTTTCTGATTCGAATGAGTCTTGGGATAGGCTTTTGGAGAACAGGTGTGAGGTCGGCAAGGATTTTACTTCACAGGTTATCGGGAAGGATGACCTGCTTTACTATTATATGCTCGACTCCGTTGGCGCAAGGTTTACGGATGATTTAGAGCTAACTATTGTTAATGGCCACAGTTTAAGTTGGGAAGAGCCAGGGTCGGGTGTCGCGACCCGGATTGTGATACTCAAGGTGGATGAGTTGCTAAAGGAAATGCGCAGAGAGGAGAACCCGGAGATATTCTTTTCGCGTAATGTGAGACTTGAGGTTAGCGAGAGTGAGGTCAACAAGGATATCCTTGAGACGTACAATACTGATCCACATGGCTTCTTTTATGGTAATAATGGGATACATATACTAACCACGAAGGCCAGTGTTGAGGACGATAGGATTACGCTTGGCAGTCCATCGATCATAAATGGCGGGCAAACAATAAGAACGCTGCTTGATTCTGATACAAAGAAGAAGGGTCTCATACTTGCCCGCATCACCAAGGTTTCAAAAGAAAAGCAAATCGACCCTACGACTCACAAGTTTGTTAACGATATCATCTTTAGGTCGAATAGCAATAATGAAATGAAGGCTTCTGACTTGCGCTCGAATAATCTTGAACAAGTCCGAATCGCCAAAGCCCTACATTCTCGCAAGTTCTTTTACGAGCGCAAGACTGGGGAATGGAAAAAGTTGGACGCTGATTTTAACTTACTGGGTCATATCACATCTGAAGATTTAGCAAAACTTATCTTCATAACAAAGCACAGCCCAGCAAAGCTGAAAAAAATCGGCGCGCGTCCGTTGTTCACCCGAACAAAGAACGGGGATTACTATAAAGAAATATTTGGAATCGCAGAAAGGGATATGGATGCCACAGAGTCCCGGATCCGAGTATACTTTTTGGCAAAAAAGGGGATTAAAACTGCTAGCGGAATCAGTGATGACTACAAAAGCTTCCGCGGGGCGGCATTGAACTTTGTTTTTGCGCTTTCATGGGACCTTTTATGCCGGGCAAAAATGCGGCATCCATTCAGACCATTGCTTAAACACTATACCCCCAGGTCGCTTTCTGCCGGGTTGGTGCGAGAAATGGGGTCGATTACCAAAGAACTATATGACCTATTCAAAGATAAGATCAAGTCGGGTGAAATGACCCAGAACGACATTTTTAGGGATGCCAGTTGCTGGAACAAGGCGTATAACACATTAATAACTAGAAATCGGGTTCGACAGTTTAAGGGGGTATTGGCAAGAGGGGATAAGTAGAGTGATGGACGTTTTAACTCCCGACCCGCAAAGAATCTAGTTTTATGCGGTAAGCATTGAAGTCGGGGGATATGGCACTTGGAGCCGGAGGCTAACGCCTCCGGCTCTTGTTTTGCCATAAGTGTTACTCGGATTCTGTAGATACATAGTAGTCATTTCGGTAAATTTTAGTAGAGAAAACGTTAGGAGATTGAATCATGGATGCATTAAAGGCTTTTGGTAAAAGAGTCAAGTATTACCGTGGCAAGAGGGGATTCTCACAAGAGGAGTTGGCTTTTCAGGCCGGCCTACATCGGACATATATTAGTCAAATCGAGGCTGGTGTGAGAAATGTCGCTTTAAGAAACTTAATCCGTTTAGCGAAGGCGCTACGGATTAGCCCTAGGGATTTCTTCTAGGGATATTTTTATGGCGCATTGAGATTGACCGGTAAAAATGAGGGGGATGAATGGCTATAACGCATGGGCATGGAAACCCGAATTGGACGCGCGAAGAAACTGTGCTGGCATTGGAATTGTATTTTGAGCTTAATGGAGCGACCCCGGATCCTCGGGACGCTCGAGTTCAGGAACTCTCCAGGTATCTTAGAAGGCTTCCGTATCATAGCGTTGCTTCCCGAAAGCAATCATTCCGAAATCCAGATGGGGTGGGCTTCAAGTTGCAGAATTTGCGAAAACTTGCGACAGGGAAAGGGCTTGGTAATGTTTCAGGAATGGATAGAAGAGTGTGGGATGAGCTTGGGGAATATCCGGGGAAAGTTAAAGAGCTTTCGAAGCTTATAAGGGAGGGGGTGAAGGTTGCGGAAAATGGGGAATACGATGATCCAGAAGTGGATGAGGAGTTTGAGGAAGGGCGCACGTTGACTGGAATTCATAAGAGACGGGAAAGAAACAAGAAGGTGCGCGCAAAACTTATTGAGCAAAGAAGAAGTCTTGGTAAGGTTGAGTGCGAGATGTGCGGGACCACTGGGACATCAACAAATTTAAAATTCAAAGAGGCCATATTCGAGGCACATCACATTATTCCGATTTCAATGGCAGTCGCTGGGAAAACGCGTCTTAGTGATATGATGTTGATTTGCGCGAATTGTCATAAAATGTTGCATAGAGCGATATCTTCTGAAAAGCGGTGGTTAGATTTACAGGAGGGTAAATCCTTTCTGGGTTTTAAGTTTTGACTTGTGATGGTTGTGTAACTCATGGTCACCTATAAACGTGATGGGCGTTCTCCTGTTCCTAAACAAGAATCGCGCTCATGGATAATGAGTCGTGTGAAGTGTAGAAATACAAAGCCGGAGCGCCTGTTTTGCAGTGAACTTCGGGCACAAAGGGTGGGTGAGTATAGACGGTATTCAAGAGCTCTCCCGGGGCGTCCAGATGTGTATTTCTCTTTGCAAAAGCTCGCGGTATTCATAAACGGATGTTTCTGGCATCGTTGCCCTTACTGTAAGCCAAGTATTCCTAAAACGCACAAGGCGTTCTGGTCAAATAAGTTCGCGGCCAATGTGGCCAGGGACAAGCGGAAGCGGGCCGAACTTAAGAAGCTCGGCATCAAATCGGTTGTTTTCTGGGAATGTCAGATAAAGAAGAACGCGCCGAAGCTGGTGGCTAGGCTGGGCAAAGTTCTTTCTTCGCGGAAGAAGGCTTCTGGATAATCTGCCGCTTGAGTTCCTTCCCTAGTCTCTCGACAACCCCAACCACTAAGGCATTGCCCATGAAGAACGCGCGGCGTGCGTCCGTGGCGCCTTCGGTGTGCTTGTCGGGGAACATGTTCGCGCGCTCCAACTCTATGGGGGTTAGACGGCGGTAGCGGCCGCTCTTGGTCACTATGACATGCTTGAAGCGGGAGGGGGATCTTCCTCCTTCGCCTGTTATTATAGTGCGAGCTGGTTTGTTCAGCGGGTCGGGGAAGGCAATGGGGCCTTCGGAATAATTGTAGGTGTGCCCCAACTTGGATTGCCGGGGTTCCTTTTTAGCACCTTTGAGGTACTTCCACCTGGGCATGTCCTTTGCAGCTATGAAGTACTCGGCAGGAATCTCGCTTTCTTTTAAAACAATATCGCCTAAGGTCGTCCGCTTGCCGGAATAGGCCGGATAGGTCTTTGCGGTATAGATCTTGCCGTTCACTATGATGCCGGTGTTCTCAAAAGGAGACTCATTGCCCGTGCCGCGGAATCTTTCAGAAATATCGGCCAAGTCTCCGCTTATGGTGAAATGGCGTTCCGGTGGCAGCATGAACTCGTCGTTTGTCTTAACAGGGAAGGCCTTGGCTATGGTACCGTGGTGCAATAGCCAATCGAAAGGGTCCTTTAACTTGGATATCCTGGTGTGTAGCGGAGTGCCTTTGAGATAGCCAAGTATGAACACTCGGCGTCGGCGCTGAGGCATGCCGTATTCAGCGGCATTTATTACGCGCCACTCTACTATATAGCCAAGTTGGGAGAGCGATGCGAGCATTAGGGCGAAGTCGCGTCCACGCTGTTTGACCGGGGACTTGAGCAGCCTGTCCACGTTCTCCAATAGTAAGTACCGTGGTTGCTTTCCCTTCCTTTTCTGTTCCGCTTCTTGCTTTTCCTTGAGTATGCGGTGAATCTGCCACCAGAGCACGCCTTTCTTGCCTATTATGCCGGTGGCATGGCTTAGGGTGCGGGCGACGGAGTAGTCCTGGCAGGGAAACCCGCCCACTAGAAGGTCGTGGTCGGGGATGTCTCCGACCTTTACGGTGGCGATGTCCTGGTTGGAGTGTGTGCCGGTCTTGAAGCGGGTGGCATATATCTCAAAGGCGTGCTGCTTCTTTGTCCCCGGTTCCCATTGGTTGCCGAAGACCACCTCATATCCCTTGGCCTGTTCCAAGCCGATACGGAAGCCGCCGACCCCGGCGAAGAGTTCGGCTACTTTGAGGGGGGGGGTGTGTTTCGATTTCGCCATATATTCAGTGAAGTTAAGTCCCATAATTATAGCACCTTCATCCATTTTGATCAAGGATATTATGAAAGGTGAACCCGACAAGGGTGTGACGGGTTAACTGGGATTGTTAGCTGCTGCTAAATAGTTTTCAAGTTCCTTGCCACAGACCCGCGAGGCTTCTTTATAAGAAGCTGCACAGACTCCCTTGGTCCGGGTGAATTTATCCACTATCTCGGATATCTTCATGTCGTCACTTAAGAACATCAGGAAGCTGATGACGCTGCGGATGGTATTCGGCCTTCCCTGTGAGGGCGGTTTGTCATTGGC
>JAVHLJ010000071.1 GCA_031082205.1 Elusimicrobiales bacterium | reverse complement strand
AATTTCACCTTAGGGCGTGCCTAGAACTGGTCTAAACAAACCCGCCTACTTTAAAGTTCGACTGGGCCACGGCGAAGATACGCCCCGAGCTGGTCAAGAAGGTCTACTTCGTCAAGAAGCCCTTTCCGCCGGAGTGGCTGGCGGCGCATTCCCTCTTCGTCTTCACCTTCGAGGACGGCGGCCTCACCGACGCCAACGGCAACCAGGCCTCCGGCCTGGCGCTGACCATAGAGGCTTTCCTGCGCGAAGGGGAGGTCTATGACCTCAAGACCGGCCTCAAGGACCGCTTCGGCATAGTCTGGCTGCTTACCACCTGGGAGGATTACGCCGCCCGCACCGCGCTCATAGACAAGGCCCGCCTGGTCCCCTACGAGGTCAGGTTCTCCAGGTCCCAGACCGCGGAGATGCTCCGCGAGGCCCTGCGGCTCTCCTCGGTCAACCGCGAAGGCGAGTTCTATCATACGGTCACCAACAACTGCACCAATAACCTGCTCATACTCATGAACCGGGTGCTCCCGGAGAAGCAGCGGATACGCATGTGGACCATCCCCTACATGGTCTATAATGTGCGAGCCACCATGCCGGTGGTGGTCCCGGGCTACCTGCAGGGAAAGGGCCTGCTCGGCCCCGAACTGGGGACCATAGACGCCTCCAACTATAAGCGGCCGCTGGACTGAGGGCGCGCGGCTTCAGGAGCGAGAATAGCCCCGGGCCCGCGCCGGGGCTTTTTTTGTCGCCGTGGCGCGAGGCTATTGACTATTATCAACAAATTTCTTAAATTTTGTTTAGATAGATAACATTAAACACCATGAAACCTCCGATCAAACTTTTTGGTTTTGTACTGTCAGTCTCCTTCTTCTTCCAGTCCCCGGCCGCCGCCGCTCCGTGCGGCCCGGACTTTTTCGATAACCCCCGCGGCTGCGAACTGCGCCTGCCCGAGATGTGCGGGGCCCCGGCCCTGCCGGACGCGCTGGCCTCGGAGGGTCCCGCTCCCGTGGTCATAACGGTGGCCGGCCTGCGCTTCGACAAGATAGGCCCCGGAAAGCTGGAGCTGGGGCTGATCCTGCGGGTCATCCGCCGCTTCTTCCCCGGCAAGTCCGTGGACGAGGCTCTCCTGGCGGGCGAGCTGGATTCCTTCAACTCGGAGCATTTCATGCTGGACGAGGGAGAGGAGCCCGATCACGGCGCCGCCATGCCCAAGCTCCCGGACGATTACCTGGAGCAGCGGATACGCGACTATCCCGCCTGCGTCGCGGCGGGCGTCACCGTCATCCCTTTCCACTGGTCGCGCGATCCCGACGACACGGACAAGGTCGTTCCCGCTTTCATGGAGAAACTGGCCGGGGTCCACTCCGAGTACGGCGGCCGGCGGCCGATATACATACTGGCCCACAGCTGGGGCAGCATGCTCATGCACGAGACGCTGCACCGCCTCTCGCGCACCCGCCCCGACATAGTGGTGGACCGCCTTATAACCACCGGTTCCCCGCTGGTCCCCTCCAATCCCGTGATCGGCATCTTCGTAAAGATAGGCATAAAGAAGGAAGACCTGGAGAAGAAGGCCTCTCATCCGACGAACGTCCTGCAGTGGCGCAATATCTGGTCCGGCCGCGATCCTTATTCCAACGAGATAAAGCCGGCCGACCTCAATGTCCGCGTGGACGGGGATATAGAGAACGTTGAGCCGACGCTGATAGACCTTATCCTTAACCACAAGCCGCTGCGCAAGGAGGCCAAGAAGGACCTCTGGCGCATCCGCGACATAAAGAAATGGCATTTCTCCTATCTCGGCGACTTCTCGGCCGTGCTCAAGTCGATAGACAAGGAGATCTCGGTCCGGGTGTTCGAGCCGCACGTGGCCGTACCGATAGTGGACCCTTCGGCCAAGAAGTAGGGCGGCCCTCCGCCGTTAAAAAAGCCCCTGTACGGGGCTTTTTTATTTTACGGGCGGCCGCCGATAATTTATATACTTACCGTATGGAACTGACCAAAATAGAGGCCTGGCTGAAAGAGAAAGGGGAGCCGCATTTCCGCGCCAAGCAGATACGCGAGGCTTTCTATAAGAAGTTCGTGCCGGGGTTCGAAGCCATAACGGCCCTGCCCGCCCCGCTGCGCGAGGCGCTGGGCCGCCGGTTCCGCCCCCTGTCTCTGGAGCCCGAGCAGGTGCTGGTCTCGGCCGCCGGCGACGCGGTGAAGGCGTCGTTCCGCCTCAAGGACGGCGAGGTCGTCGAGTCCGTCCTCCTGAGCCTTGCCGCCGAAAAATGGACGGTCTGCGTTTCCACGCAGGTCGGCTGCGGCGTGCGCTGCCCCTTCTGCGCCACCGGCCGCAAGGGGCTCAAGCGCAATCTTTCGCCCGAGGAGATAACCGACCAGGTGCTGTTCTGGGGCCAGTACCTCGCCAAGGAGGGCCCCGACCGCCGCGTCGGCGGGGTGGTCTTCATGGGCATGGGCGAGCCGTTCATGAACTATAACGCGGTGTCGGAGTCGCTCAAGCGCCTCTCGGACCCGGATTATTTCGGCATAGGCCAGCGCCACATCTCGGTCTCCACCGCCGGCCACGCGCAGGGCATACTGCGCTTCGCGCGCGAGTTCCCGCAGGTCAACCTGGCCGTCTCGCTGCACACCGTCGACGAGGAAGTGCGCGACAAGCTGGTCCCGATGAACAAGCTCTACCCGCTGCGCAAGCTGGCCAAGGCCATGGAAGAATACCTGCGCGCCACGCGCCGGAGGATCTTCATAGAATACGCGCTGATGGAAGGGATAAACGCGGAGGAAAAGAACGCCCGGCAGCTCTACGAATGGCTCAAGCCGGTGGCGCCGCTCAAATATTTCACGATAAACCTGATAGCCTACAACGAGACCGGCGGCAAGTACCGCGCGCCCTCGCGGGAAAAGGTGAAGGCTTTCGCCGACTTCCTGGAAATGCTGGGCGCGACGGTCACCGTGCGCAAGAGCCTCGGCTCCGACATACGCGGCGCCTGCGGCCAGCTGGCTTCGACTAATTTGAAAGGAAAGAAGTGAAGACGGCCCTGGCTTCCTCGATGAAGCCGGGGTAGTCCGCCGCGCTGACGTAGCCCTTGCGCATCAGCGTCAGTCTGCCCGCCCCGCCGTTCATCATCAGCCCCCTGCGCCCTTCCAGCAGCGCCGCCGGTCCCGCGGAGAAGATCCGCGTCAGGCCTTCGGCGTCCTCCCCCGTCAGCCGGTAGGCCTTGGAGAAGACGGGGAACTGGGGCAGATCTATGTCCCTGAACCCCGCCATTTCCGCGATGCGGTCCAGGAAGTTCTCTGGGCGCAGCTCGAAGGCCGGCAGGCTGGCGGGCGCTCCGGCGAGCATCGCCACGCCGAAGCGGTATGTGCGGCTGTTCTTGCCGCTGCCGGTCGTGTAGCTGTAATCGAAAAAATACATTTCCCCGCCGCCCGGCCCGGCCGCCCGGATAAGGTTCTTTCTGGCGTGCCTCCCGCGGTCGAAGAGGCTGCCTCTTCCGTAGGGCAGGCCGGCGACCGCCGAGGCGGACGGATCGAAGGACAGCCCGTTGGCCGCGGCGAACCGCTCCAGGTCCTTGCGGCGCTTGTAGGAGAACCACGCGGCGACGCCGAAAGCGGCCAGGACGGCCGCTACGATGATCTCCACGCCGTAATTGGACATGGGGCCTTTATTCCCCGCCCAGGAGGTTCGGGTCCATTCTCTTGGCGGCGGTATCCTCGTAGAGGGAGGCGGCGGCCTTGGCCCCGCCGATCTGGTCCGTGGTCCGCTTCACGTAATTGGCCGGCGCCGCCATCGGATTCCCAGAGGGCGCGGCCGTGGCGACGGCGACGGAAGGGGCGGGAGTCCCCGGATCCTTCGGTACCGGCGGCTTTTCCTGCGGCTTGGGGCCGCAGGCGCAGGCCATGGCCAGGGAGGCCGTCATCATAACCAGCTTCATTTTAAACCCCCCAGTTTGCCGGCCGCGAGAAGTTTCTCGGCTATCTGTACCGAGTTCCAGGCCGCTCCCTTGTAAAGATTATCGGATACCGCCCAGAGCTGGAATTCGCGGGGATGCGTCTCGGAGCGGCGCAGCCGGCCGGCGTAAACCTTCAGTGTTCTGTCCCCCTCCCCGAGCGGGGTGGGGTAGCCGGCCTGGACGGCCCTGAATTCCACGCCTTCGGCGGCCGCTATCTCGCGGCCGAGGGCTTTGAGCGTCCACGGCTTTTCGGTGCGGGCCCATATCGCCAGCGAGTGGCCCCGCAGCACCGGCACCCTCGCGGCGGTGCAGCTGACGCGCAGGTCCGGAGAGGACCATATTTTTTTGAGTTCGGCGGAGACCTTGTTCTCCTCGGAGGAATTCCCCTCCGCGTCGAAGCCGCCGACCTGGGGGAAGACGTTGAAAGCTATGGGGTGAGGGAATTTGCGGCCCGGCAGGTCCGGGACGCGTCCCTTTTTCAGCCAATGCGCCAGTTCGATCTTAAGCTGCTCCATCGCGCTTTTGCCCGCCCCGGAGACGGCCTGGTACGTGGACAGGCGCAATTCTTTTATGCGGAACTTACGGTGAACCCGCGCCAGCGAGACGGCGGCGCCGGTTATGGTGCAGTTCGGGCCGGCGATGAGCCGGGAGCGGCCGTCCAGCTCCGCGGCGTTGACCTCCGGTATCACCAGCGGGACCGACGGGTCCAGCCGGAAATAAGAGGAATCGTCTATGCACCAGGTCCCGGCCGCGGCCAGCTTTTTTGCGAAGCGGGCGGAGACCTCGTCGGTGCTGACGAAAAAGACGAGCCCGCACTCTTTAAGGGCGGCCAGGGTCGGCGCCTCGCAGCGGTATTTTTTGCCGCGGAAAGTCACGAAAGCTTCCCTGCGGCCGGAATTGAACGGGACGATCTTTCCGACGGGGAAGCGGCGCTTCTCCAGGAGCTCCAGCAGTTCGCCGCCGACCATGCCGGAGGCTCCGACCACGCCTATCGAAAGGGCGGGCACGCTAATTCCCCCCCTTCAGCGCGGGTATGAGTATTTCCTTGGAGTGCCCGGTGTTCTCCAGCGCGTCCACGGCCGCCGCCCGAAGGTAGAACATGTCGGAGGACATGGCGGCCCTGTCCAGCGTTATATTGTAGGGAGGGGCGAACATGTAGCGGGTTACCCGCTGCCACTCGAACTTGTCGTAGGAGAGTTCCAGCCAGGCCGCCCGTACGTCCTCCCCTATTACGGAGAAGGAGGCCGAGACGTTCCTGGAATCCATTTCCGCCATGAAGCCCCTGATCAGCACCTTGTAATCGTTGGGCGGCACCAGCTTTATGGCTATGGCGGGCTTTATCCCGGCCAGAGGGGTTTCCAGAGCGTTCTCGCCGGAGGGAGGAGCCCCCTTGATGCCGCGGTTGAGCCAGGCCGACTCCTCTCCAGAGGCGTCGGAGAGGGCGGCCGCGATTATCGGGGCGCTGGAGGCCGAGGTGAAGTAGCGCGAATTGGACCAGACGGCCAGGTAGTTGGGTCCGTCGGAGGAAATGTGGGACATCGGCACCGAGGCCCAGAACCACTGGGCTGAAGTCACGCCGGAGATGGAGTCGTTCGGCAGCGGTTCGCGCGGCAGGTCCTCAGCCTCTACCAGGAAGAAGGTGTTGTCCCCGCTGAACGACGGCACCCTGGATACGCCCATGTATATCTTGCCGGGTATCGGGTTCGGGTCCCAGCCCATGGGATGGGACATGATCTTTGAGCGGCCTATGCGCGCGCCTATGAACGCTTTAGAATAGCCGCTCACGTCCACGGGGGGCAGCTTCACTATCCAGCAGTTGTTGAAGCCGACGTACCAGTCGGCGTGGAAGCCGCCGTCGCCGTAGAGATAATATTTCGACATGTCCCCCGCCTGCGAGCGGTAGGACGGCACGGGGGGCCTGGGCTGCGCCTTCTCGTCCTGGGCGCCGGCTCCGGCCGCCCCGCCCGACAGGAGCAGGGCCGCGAACAGGGGTTTCAGCGTCATCTTTTTAATATCTGCGTTATCCGGTCGAAATCTTCCAGGGAATAGTAGTGAAGGACTATCTTCCCGTTCTCGCCGGAGGGACCGTGGTGGATCTCCACCTTGCTGCCCAGCCTGCCTTCGAGCTGTTTTTCCATCTCTACGACCTCGGGGGACTTCGCCTTGTGGTGGGAGCCCGGGTCCCGCCGCGGGCGTCTTACGGCTCCCTCGAGGCCGCGGGCGTGATCCTCGGCCTGACGCACGCTCCAGTCCTCGGTCAGCATCATTTCATAGGCGCGGCGCCTGCTCTCCCGGTCCGCTATGGACATCAGGGTGCGGGCGTGGCCTTCCTTGATGCGGCCGGACTGTATCGTCTTCTGTATGTCGTCGTCGAGGTCCAGCAGGCGCAGCGTGTTGGCTACCGCGGAACGGGACTTGCTGCAGTACTGGGCCAGCTCGCCCTGGGTGATGCCGAACTCGTCCATGAGCTTGCGGTAGGCCAGCGCCATGTCTATGGGATTGAGGTCCTCGCGCTGAATGTTCTCTATGAGCGACTTGGTCAGTTCGCTCTGCCTGTCCATATCCTTGTGGACGATGGCGTCTATCTCGGCCAGGCCGGCCAGCTTGGAGGCGCGCCAGCGCCTTTCGCCGGCGACCAGTATATAGGTCTCGCGTTTGGCGTCGCGGCGCACCACGATGGGCTGCGTAAGGCCGTGCCTGGTGATGGACTGGGCCAGTTCGGCCAGCGAGCTGTCGTGAAAAACCTTGCGGGGCTGCTCGGGATTGGGTTCTATCTTTTCAAGGGATATTTTCTGCAGCACGCCGTTCCTGGCCTCGTTGTTCTCCACCCGGGCTATCAGGGCGTCTATTCCTTTTCCAAGTGCTTGCCTCATGTTGCCTCCGTCCTTTATTAAAAAAATCCTTATTTTATATGAATATTTTAACCACCGAAGTCATAATCCGCCAGGGCTTCCTCGTTGACGCATATATTGGATTCCTTATATGTGTCCGTGTTCACGCCGCGGCGCTTGAGGAATTCCAGCGCCAGGTTCTTATAGGCTTGCGCGCCGCGGGAACTGGGGTCGTATACGAAAATGGGCTGCCCGTAGCTGGGAGCTTCGGCGAGGCGGACATTCCGCGGGACCACGGTGTTGTAGAGTTTTTCCCCGTAATACTTGGAGATCTCGTTGCGGACCTGGTTGGCCAGGTTTATGCGCGAATCGTACATGGTTATGATGCCGCCGTCTATCTTCAGGCCGGGGTTGAGGGCCTGGCGTATCTTTTCCACCGTGTTCATGAAGTAGGTCAGCCCTTCCATGGCGTAGTATTCGCACTGGACCGGCGTGATAACCGAGTTCGAGGCCGTCAGGGCGTTGACCGTCAGGAGCCCCAGCGAGGGCGGGCAATCTATTATCACGAACTTGTACATCTCTTTGAGCCTGGCAAGGGTGCGCTTGAGTACCGATTCTCGGGAAAACTCGCTGACCAGTTCTATTTCCGCCCCGGCCAGGTTGTGTGTGGTGGGTATCATGTCCAGCCATTCAACGGAGGTCTGGCGTATGGCGGCCTCGGGTTCCGCCTTTTCGCAGAGCACTTCGTATATGCCGGGCATGCCGTGCTTGGTTTCCACGCCAAGGCCGGAGGTGGAGTTGCTCTGGGGGTCGAAGTCTATGAGGAGCGTCTCGTAATCCAGGGCCGCTAAGGCGACCGCCAGGTTTATGGAGGTGGTCGTCTTGCCCACGCCGCCCTTCTGGTTAGCTATTGCCACTATTTCGCCCATTTTTGTGCCCCTTCCAAGGTTCGATGTGTTTCACGTGAAACATTCCGGTGTGATGAAAGTTTACAAATATTGGTTTTTACTGTCAATATGCGCGATGCGAGTCGATATCCCGGCGAGGTTTGCTGGCGGGGGGCGAGTCGGGTTTGAGCGGACCCGGGGCCAAATGGTGCGCGCAAGCGGGGGGTTGACTTATCAAGGGGATACTGGTCCGGGGGTAGGGGTTACTAACAGATTTTGGCTCCAAACCTGTTAATACGGGGGATATCGCAAATGGGAAAGGCTTGATTTTGGTTAAAATCCGGGGTTTTTGGGGTTTTATATGCTTAAACCTTGGTTTTGAGCTCTTCCCCTCCCCTCGTGGTCTTTTTCTATGTCATAAGAAAGCCGGCCCTGGTGGCGGGCCGGCTTTTTGTCGCGTTCTGCCTGGTTTGGATGTTTCACGTGAAACATCCGGGAGTGTTCTTAGTCCTTGAGCTTGCGGGCCGCTTCCTCCGCGCTGATCTTCCCCTGTTCTATCTCCTCCAACGTTTCGCGCAGCGCTTTTCTCGCTTCGGCGTTCCCCCCTCCCTGTTGTTTCCGGCGTGAGCGGTAAAAGAGGCCGTCCCATGTGCCCATGATGCCCAGGGCTATCAGTATGACGGGCCAATCTCTTGAGAACTTGATCTCAAGAGAAAGGAGTCCGTAGTTGTGCGCCAGCAGCATGGCGCCGGCTGCTATGAAGATAAGGCCCCATTTGACTTTCCCGGCGTTAAATTCCATATTTGGTCCTCCCGCTTATGCTGTCAGTCTATATATATCTCGACTTTGCTTTTGCCGTCCTGTACGTCTACGATCTTGCCGGCCTCTCCGCTTTCAATGTATTCCTGTATCTTCCCCAGGTCCAGGTCATAGCCTTTTTCCTGCAGCCTGGCCTTGATCTTTCCCTCTATGAAGGGGGCCAGGAGTTTTGACCAGCCCAGGGGGACGTTTATGTTGACCTTGGCTTTTTCCCCCTCTCCCTCGTAGACGCGTATCCGAAGGAACCGGCCCCTGCGCGGCGCCGCCGCCTCCGCCTTGTCCAGGTTCTCTACGGCCTCGAGGAGCTGCATGGCCTCTTCCGAGTTTATGCGCTTCTCTTCGAGCATCTTCAATATTTTTATCTTTTCAGGGTTCATATGTTCTCTCCTTCCAGTTCTTTGAGGAGCTTCAGGGCCGCCTGCGCGTCTATTTCCCCCCGCTCGAGCCTGCCGATGATCTCCGCCTTCCGCTGCCCCCGGCCCTCCGCCGGCGCGGACAGCCCCATCGCTTTTATCAGGGCGTCCAGCTTGGCTCTTACGGTCGGGTAGGATATCCCGAGGTTTTTTTCCACTTCCTTTATGCTTCCTCTGGCGGATATGAAAACTTTCAGGAAGGCCAGATCGTCTTCGCTGAGCGCGGCCAGTTCGTTCAGCTCGAAGCTTCCTTTTATCGATGTCTTGCATTTCGCGCAGGCCATCTCTGTTATTATCACGTCCCCATCGCAAGCAGGGCATTTAGTAGGTATATTCATTTTATTAACCTTTATATTGATTTAGTTAATATCAAACTTAATATTAATATTCTACAACTAAACATTAATTTTGTCAAGGCCTATGCTTGGGAAATTAATTAAATAAAAAACCCGGCCATCGGCCGGGTTTT
>JAVHLJ010000070.1 GCA_031082205.1 Elusimicrobiales bacterium | reverse complement strand
CGCCCGGCCCGGCGTCGGAGCACAGCGCGGCGGCGGCCAGGGCGGCCAGCGCGCCGGCCGGAGTCCCGCCCTCCCCGCCGATCTTATGAGCGGTCCCGTCCGCCCAGATCTCCCGCGCGGCCATACGGTTGCCGGTCAGCGTGCCGGTCTTGTCCGAGCAGATGACCGTGACCGAGCCCAGCGTCTCGACGGCGGCCAGCTTCCTTATAAGGGCCTTGCGCTCCAGCATCCGCCGCGCGCCCAGCGAGAGCGCGATGGTGACGACGGCCGGCAGTCCCTCGGGCACGGCGGCCACGGCCAGGCTGACGGCGGCGAGGAACATCAGTTTGAGCTCCACGCCGCGCAGCAGGCCCTGGGCGAAAATAACCGCCGTTATGGCCAGGGCGATGAAGGCGAGCCGTCTGCCCAGGATATTGAGCCGCGCCTGCAGCGGGGTCCCGGCCTGCTCGGTGCCTTCCAGCAGGCCGGCTATCCTGCCGAGTTCCGTGTCCATGCCGGTGGCCGTCACCAGTGCCCGTCCCCGGCCGTAGACGGCCGCCGTGCCGGCGTAAACCATGCTGCGCCTGTCGGCCAGTTGCGCGCCCGCCTCCGCCGGTTCCGCCGTCTTGCCGACCGGGGCCGATTCGCCGGTAAGCGCGGCCTCGTCGGCGCGCAGGCTGCGCGATTCCAGCAGCCGGCAGTCGGCCGGTATATGGTCGCCGTCGGATATGAGTATTATGTCCCCCGGCGCCAGTTCGGCGGCGGGGATCTCGACCGCGCGGCCGCCGCGTACGGCGCGCACGGAGGGCGCGGCCATCTTTTTAAGGGCGTCCATCGCGCGGTCGGCCTTGTACTCCTGCCAGAAGCCCAGCGCGGCGTTGAGGATCAGTATGGCCGCTATGACGGCCGCGTCGCCGCGGTCGCCGGTCAGGAAAGCGATCAGGGCCGCGGCCGCCAGCACCCCCATCAGCGCGGAGTTGAACTGGTCCCAGAGTATCAGCCAGGGACTGCGCGGGGGCTTCTCGCGCAGCAGGTTGGGGCCGCGCTCCTTAAGGCGCGCGGCGGCCTCGTCCGCGGTCAGGCCGGCGTCGGCGTCCGTCCCGAGCTTCGAGACGGCCTCCGCGGCTGAAATGGAATGCCATGGCGTATTTTCGGTCAAATCGTCCCCCTTTACGATTATAACCCTAATGCGGCTTTACGGGAAAGGTCAAAAGTAAAGACCTGGCCCCGGCAGTTATATATAATTTAAGGAATACCGCAGGGGAGGATTATGCCAAAGAAGATAGCGGTCTATCCCGGCAGTTTCGATCCCGTCACTTTCGGCCACCTGGACATCATCGAGCGCGCCGGCAAGATCTTCGACAAGATCATCGTCAGCGTCTTCGTGCACAGCGCCAAGAAGAGCATGTTCCCCGTGCCCGAGCGCGTGGCGATGCTCAAGACCGTCCTCAAGGGGCGCAAGAACATAGAGGTGGACTGCTTCGAGGGCCTGCTGGTGGACTACGTGCGCCGCAAGAAGACCGACGTGGTCATACGCGGCCTGCGCGCCATCTCGGACCTGGAGTACGAGTTCCAGATAGCGGCCGTCAACCGCACGCTCTACCGCGACATAGAGACCGTCTTCTTCATGCCGCGCCAGCGCTATACCTATCTTTCGTCCAGCGTGGTGCGCGACATAGCGCATTTCGGCGGGGACGTGAAGAAACTGGTGCCGCCGCATGTCGCCCGCATAATAAAGAACAGGAGGAAGAAATGACCGACAACCCGCTTCTCGCAGCCGAAGGACTCCCCAGGTACGACGAGATAAGGCCCGAGCACGTCCTGCCCGCCGTGGAGGCGCTGGTCGCCGCCGTGGAAAAGGACCTGGTCCGCATAGAGAAGGACCTCCGGCCGCCCTCGTGGGAGACGGTTATAGAAGAACTTAACACGGCCGAGGAATGGTTCGAAAGGGTCTGGTCGCCGGTCGGCCATCTTAACGCCGTGCGCAACGAGCCGGCGCTGCGCGAGGCCTACCTGGCCGCGCAGCCGAAGATAGTCGCCCTCTCTCTCAAACTGGGCCAGTCGAAGGACATCTACGAGAAGCTGCTCGCGATAAAGAAGGGCGGCGACTGGGATTCGCTCGACGAAGGACAGAAGCGCGCCATAGATCATCGTCTGATAGGCGCCGAGCTTTCCGGCATAGCGCTGGAGGGGGAGAAGCGCGAGCGGTTCAACAAGCTTTCCGAGGAGCTCTCGCAGCTCGCGACGAAGTTCAATAACAACGTCCTCGACTCGACCAAGGAGTTCAAGCTGGTCCTCAGGGACAGGACCGAGGTCGAGGGCCTGACCGATTCCATAAAAGAGATGCTGGCCCACTCCTACGCGCGGGAGAACGCGCCGGCCAAACCCGACCCGGCGGGCGGCCCCTGGCTGCTGACGCTCGACGCCCCGGTCTATGTCGCCTTCATGCAGTTCGGAGCCAACCGCGCGCTGCGCGAGAAGCTCTACCGGGCCTTCGTCTCGCGCGCCTCGTCGGGCGACAGGGACAATACGCCTTTGATGTCCCGCATACTGGAACTGCGCAAGGAGAAGGCTTCGCTGCTGGGGTACAAGAGCTACGCCGAGGTCTCGCTGGCCACCAAGATGGCCCGCGACCCGGGCGAGGTCAACGCCCTGCTCGGGGAGCTGCTCAAGGCCTCCTATGAGCCGGCCAAAAAAGAACTGGCCGAACTGACCGCCTTCGCCAACGCGGGCGGCCACGCGGGCCCGCTGGCGCACTGGGACGTCTCCTACTGGGCCAAGCGGCTGGAGGAGAAAAAGTTCGGCTATACCGACGAGGAGCTGCGTCCTTATTTCTCCATGGAGAAAGTGCTGGACGGGCTGTTCTCCGTTACGACGCGGCTTTTCGGCGTGACGGTGAAGGCCGCCGACGGCGAGGCCCGGACCTGGAACAAGGACGTTCGCTTCTTTAAGATATTCGACGGCGCCGGGAAGCACATCGCCTCGTTCTTCCTCGACGCCTATTCCCGCCCGGAGAACAAGAAGGGCGGCGCCTGGATGAACGGCATACAGGGGCGCCGGGTCTGGAAGGGCGGCGCGCGTCTGCCCGTGGCCACGCTGGTCTGCAACTTCACGCCGCCGGTCGGGGAGAAGCCCTCGCTGCTGACCTTCGGCGAGGTGACCACCATGTTCCACGAGTTCGGGCACGGCCTGCAGCATATGCTGACCGCCATCGGCTATTCCGACGTCGCCGGCATAGGCGGCGTCGAATGGGACGCGGTCGAGCTGGCCAGCCAGTTCATGGAGAACTGGTGCTACCATAAGACGACCCTGCTGGGCATGGCTAAACACTATAAGACCGGCGAGACCCTGCCCGTCGAGACCTACGAAAAGATGTACGCGGCGCGCTCCTACCGCGCCGGCATGATGATGCTCCGGCAGCTGAGCTTCGCCATGACCGACATGGCCCTGCACGCCGCCGACCGGCCCGACATCAAGGCGATCGAGAAGGCCGTGGCGGAGCGCACCTCGCTCATACCGCCGCTGCCCGAGGACAGGTTCCTCTGCTCTTTCTCGCATATCTTCGCCGGAGGCTACGCGGCCGGCTACTACAGCTACAAGTGGGCCGAGGTGCTCAGCGCCGACGCCTTCGAAGCCTTCGAGGAGGCCGGGCTGGAGGACGCCGAGGCGCTCTCGCGGACCGGCGCCAGGTTCCGCGACACCGTGCTGGCGCTGGGCGGCAGCCGCCACCCGGCCGAGGTGTTCAAGGCCTTCCGGGGCCGCGAGCCCAGCCCCGGGGCGCTGCTGCGCCATAACGGCCTCGTCAGCGCCTGACCTCGCCTTCATCGGCTAATTATAACTGGCAGTCTTGACAATAGACTGCCAGTTATGCTATCCTATATACAGGACAGGCGTACCGCCTGTCCGCCCAAGAACACCATATAAAGAGGTGATATCTATGAACCGCAAGGACATAGCTCCCCTCGAGAAAAGGACGGCGGCCGCCGGGGTCTTCGACAGCCTTGGCAGGGTCTTCGAGGACCTTTTCGACCTCGCGCCGTCCGGCCCGAACGCCCCCCAGATCGACATCAAGGAGACCGACAAGTCGGTCGAGGTGCGCGCGGCGCTGCCCGGGGTGGAGAAGAAGGACATAAATATCGACCTCACGGAGAACGCGCTGGCGATCTCCTGCGAGCGTCGCGAAGAGAAGGAGGAGAAAGGCAAGGGCGGCTGGCTCCGCCGCGAGCAGAGCTACGGCCGCTTCTACCGCTCCTTCACCCTTCCCGCGCCCGTCAAGACGGGCGAGGCGAAGGCCGAGTACAGGGACGGCGTGCTGAAGCTGACCATGCCCAAGCAGAAGGCCGGCAAGGGCCGCCGCATAGATATAGAATAAGGAGAGTGACCTTATATGAGCGGAGAAGCAGCGAAAATGGAGAAGGACCTCGCTAAGATGAGGGAGAACATCTACAACACGGTGGACGCCTTCCTGGGCGCCCGCCGGCCGCAGGCCGATACCGACTACGCGGGCGAATGGACGCCCGACGCGGACGTCACCGAGGACAAGGACGGGTTCACGGTCCACGCGGCCCTGCCCGGGGTGAGGAAGGAGGACGTGGAGACGGAGATAAAGGAGAACGTGCTGGTCATAGCCGGCCGCCGCGAGGCGAAATACGCCGCGGAGGAGGGGCTGGTGCGGCAGGAGATACCCGCCGGCCGCTTCTACCGGGCCTTCAAGATAGGCGTGCCGGTCAAGCCGCAGGAGGTTAAAGCTTCGATGAAGGACGGCGTGCTCGAGATAAGGCTGCCCAAGTCCGACGAGGCCAAGCCCAACAGGATAAAGATAGACTGAACGGGGATGGACAAAAAAAGGCCCGGCTTTACCGCCGGGCCTTTTTGCTTTTCCGGCCGGCCGGGTTTCCGCTCAGGCCGGCTTGCGGGCTATGACATAGGCGAGCGCGGTCTCCCTGCCTGGCGGCAGCGAGAAGGAGTCCCCGCCGGGTTCGAAGCCCGCGGCGGAGAATTCCTCGGCCAGTAACATGGCGGAGACGAACATCGGCACGCCGAATCTGGGGTCGGAACCCGTGCCGGCGGAGTAGACGCCGGCCAGGACGCGGCCGATACGCCCGTCCCTGCCCCCGGCGGCGGCCGCCGCGCGGGACAGTTCCCGGATATCGTCCCCGCCGAGCTCCTCATAGCGGAACGAGAGGTCGGGTTCCTGGCGCACCAGTTCCCGTCGCAGCGCGCGCATGGAAAAGGCGTTGAATTCCTCCGCCAGCGGGCCGCCCGGCCAGTCCGGGAAATCCTTCAGGTGCACCAGCCTGCCGCCGGGCTTTAGCACCCGCAGGGCCTCGCGCAGGAAAAGCCCAAGGTCCCTCCGCGTCATGGAGTCGAAACATTCCAGGCCAACTGCCGCGTCGAACGAGGAGTCGGGGAAGGGCAGCGCGGCGGCGTCGGCTTCGACGAAAAAAGAGCCGTTGCCGTGCCGGCGCGCGTAGAGGGAGGAATAGGGGTCTTTTTCGGCCTGGGTCCAGGTTCCGCGCAGGGCCGGCGGAAGGTTCTTCCACAGGAAGCCGCCCGCCGCTCCGGTCTCCAGCACCGCGTCCCCGGGCTTCAGGCCGGCTTCGTCAAGAAGAACGCGCTCCATGGAGGCGCGCATGGCCGGGACCCGGCCCGCGTTCTCGCGCTGCGCTTCCAGCGCCAGGAAATTCCAGCGTATATAATCGGTTCCCGGGGCGGAGGGAACTCCCCGCTCTTCCAGGGAGCCGTCGAACTCCATGCGGGCGAGTGCGCGCTCCCACTTCGGGAGCAGGAATGCCAGCGCGGCCAGACCGAAAGCGGGGTACAGCGCCGGCAGCGCGGCCGGGAAGCGGGTCGCCGCGGCGGCGAGCAGCGCGGCGGATGCAATTGCCGCTTCGCCCGCCCAGCCTTTTTTTCCGGGCCGGTAGCGGTAGTCCGGACCGCTCATGCGAACCAGTCCGGCCAGCAGTCGGTCCTCCTCCGGGTCCCCCGAGCCTCCCGCGAGCCGTATCTCCAGCTCGGCGAAAGGGTTCCATAGCGGGCCGCCCGGACGGCAGCGGAAACCCAGAAAGCCGGCTTCGGCGGCGTGCCTGAGATAATGGTCGCGCCTGAGGCGGTAAAGCGGAAGGCCGGCGGCCGCGGCCCCCAGGGTCAGCGCGGCGGCCGCCTTGGCCCCGGCCGGCATGGCCAGCGGCAGGATGAATAAAAAAGCCCCGGCGAAAAAGACCGCGGCGGCGGCCGCGGGGAGGCGCAGCCGGCCCGCCCAGCGGTCCTTTATCGAAAATTCCCTTTCGCCGGTCGCCGTCATCGCCCGGTTATTATAGCGGTAACCCGGGCGTTCCGGCAAAGAGGGCGGGGCCGTTCAGCCCGCCTTGGGGGCCTTGAACAGCGGCCCGGGGAAGGCGAAGAGCCGGCGCCCGGCCACCGGGTTTAGCAGCATCGCGAAGGCCATCCAGAGCGCCAGCGCGCCCAGGGCCACGGTCAGCCAGGCGACGGCGGGCGCCAGCGCCTGCGTGCCGGCCAGGGCGTTAACTATCTTGCAGACATAGAGCAGGTCTATTATAAGGAGGAAGGCGAAAAGCAGCGAGCTGAAGAAGCCGAAACCGTAGGTCATCGCGGCGAATATCATCAGGAAGCATATATCCACCGCCAGCAGCACCGAATGGTCGGGCATCGTGCCGCCGGCTATGGCCCGCAGCATCCACCAGTTCATTATCCAGTTGAAGGCGAAGGCGGTGAAGAGCGTGCCGCCGTAAAGGTTGCGGTTGGCGAAGTTCATGAGCCCCGCCAGCAGCTGGCAGCCGCCGCCGAAGAGCAGGCAGAACATGGCGGCCGTTTCCAGCGCGGCGGGCGTCAGGGCCGCGCCGAAAGCCACCGGGGCGAGGGCCGCGCAGCCGACGGCGAGGCCGATGAGGCCCATCGGCGTGGGCTCCGCGAAGATCTGAGAGGGGACCTGTTGCTGTGACATTTTTTTCTCCTGACGCCGCGCTTTTCCGCGCGCGGGGGAGAAATTATAGCAAAGGGCCGCGCGCGGTCAAGCCGCCGCGCGCCCGCCCGGGAAAAAAGCGTTGACAAGCCGGAAAGCGATATGCTAAAAAATGAAGACTGAACCACTATTCACTTTTGTCCCGCTGGGGACGCGGGGTGGGAAAGGGTGCAGTGAGGGCTGGAAAAGGACCGGCGCGCGCGTGAAGCGGCCGCCGGGTGAAGGAGAAAGGAGATGAATATGAAGAACGTTGTGATAACCGGCGGGGCCAGGGGCCTGGGCCGGGCGGGCGCGGAGCGGTTCCTGAAGTCGGGCGAATGGCGGGTGGCGCTTTTCGACGTCAACGAAGAGCTGCTGGCCAATACGGCCCGCGAGCTGGGCGAGAAGTACGGCGCCGAAAATGTGCGCTGGTTCAAGGTGGACGTGACCTCGCAGGCGTCGGTGGACGCCGCCATCAGGCAGGTCATAGAGACCATGGGCGGCGTGGACGCGCTGGTCAACAACGCCGGCATCACGCGCGACGCGATGCTGCACAAGATGCAGGAGACGGACTGGGACATGGTGATCAACGTCAACCTGAAAGGAGCCTTCCTCTGCACCAAGGCCGTGGCTCCCCACATGAAGGAGCGCAAGACCGGCACCATCGTCAACACCTCCTCCGTGGTCGGCGTGTACGGCAACATGGGCCAGAGCAACTACGCGGCCTCCAAGTTCGGCATCATCGGCCTGACCAAGACCTGGGCCAAGGAGATGGGCCGCGACGGCGTGCGCGTCAACGCGGTGGCGCCCGGCTACACGATGACCGAGATGCTCGGCACCGTGCCGGAGAAGATCCTGACCGCTATCTCCGAGAAGACCCCGCTCAAGCGCCTCGGCAGGCCGGAAGACATCGCCAACGCGTATTACTTCCTCGCCAACGAGGAGTCGGCCTTCGTGACCGGACAGGTGATATCCGTCGACGGGGGCCTGGTCATCTGATGCCCAAGCCGGCCACGCCGAAAGGGGCCAGGACCCGCGAGCGCCTGCTGGAGGCGTCCGGGGCGGTGTTCGCCCGCAAGGGCTGCGCCGCCTCGGGCGTCGCCGATATCTGCGCGGCGGCCGGCCTGGCCGTCGGCGGCTTCTACCGCTATTTCGCCTCCAAGGACGAGATAATAAAGGCGCTGGCCGGCGAATTGAGGGACGAGCTGGTCAGGGCCGTGTCCGCCCTTCCGGCGGGCAGGGACGCGGAGCGGGAGGCGCTGGCCGTGGCCGGCGCCTTCTTCTCCGTGGTCGGGGAGCGGATGGACGCGTTCAAGGCGCTGCGCGAGGCCGAGGCGGGGGACGAGGCGCTGACGCGCGATTTCTACGGGCCCCTGGCGGGCGCGGTCGCCGGGCGGCTGGCCGCTTTCACCGACGGCAAAAAAGCGGAGGCGCACGCCTGGGCGCTGCTCGGCTCTCTTTACTTCTACGCCGTCAAATACCTGGTCTGGGACGGGAAAAAGATCCCGTCCGCGGCCGCGGCGGCCGCCGCGCGGCTCTGCGCCCGGGGCCTGAGCAAAAAGACCTTCCCCTGGTGGGAGCCGGCGCAGGCCGGACCTTCCCGGCAGAGGATAACGCCCGGCGACACGCAGGGGCTGATGCTGGCCGCCGCCGAAGAGGTGTTCGGACGCTGCGGCTATCACGGCGCCAAGGTTTCGGAGATAACGAGGAAGGCCGGCTTCGCGGCCGGCACTTTCTACCTCTTCTTCAAGTCGAAGGAGGAGGCGCTGGAGAAGGTGGTGCTGCGGCTGCGCGAAGCCCTGGTGGGCAGGGCCGTGGCCTATTCCGCCGGCTGCGGCAGCCGCGTCGAGACCGAGGCGATGGCTTTCAGGGCGCTGTTCGACTTCATACGCGAGCATCCCTACGGCTACCGCATCATGCGGGAGGCGGAGTTCGTGGACCGCTCCCTGGCCGACGCGTACTACGGCTACATACTGCGCGGCTACGCGGAGCAGCTGAAGAAGACCTCGAAGCCGGGGGATTTCAGCATAGACGACCACGGCCTGCTGGCCCTGTCGCTGATGGGCATGGGGCATATGCTGGGCATGAAGCGCGTCCTCTGGGGCGGCTTCCGCTCTATGGACGAGAACGAGCTGCTGCGCGCCGTTTTCGAGGGTATTAAAAAGTAAAGGTGAGGAGATGATCATGTTCAAGATAAGCGGAACGGGGATGTACCTCCCCAAGAACCTGGTGAGCAACGAGTCTTTCATAGAGAAGTTCGGGCCGGACCCGCTCAAAGTGGTGTTCGAGCGCATAGGCCACGGCGCCCGCTACTATTCCGGCAAGGACGAGTCGTCGGCGACGATGGCCGTGCAGGCCGGCCGCGAGGCCCTGGCGAACGCCGGCCTCAAGGCCGAGGACATAGACCTGCTGGTCATCTCGACGGACACGCCGTCGCAGCTCTCGCCGGCCACGGCCGCACAGGTGCAGCACGAGCTGGGGCTCAAGAACGCCAAGGGCGCCTTCGACGTCAACTGCGCCTGCGCCGGCTTCGTGACCGCGGTCGACATGGCGGCGCGATATCTCGACGGCGCGGAATACAGGCACGCGCTGGTCGTCGGGACCTACGCCATGAGCAAGCACCTCGACCCGGACGACAATATCGCCACGCCGCTGTTCGGCGACGGCGCCGGCGCCTTCGCGCTGAGCTACGCCCCGGAGCAGAAAGGCAAGACGGCCTCCACGCTGAAGTCCGACGGGTCCTTCTGGGATTTCATGGGCATCTACGGCGGCGGCAGCGCCCTGCCGGTGGACGAGGAAGTGCTGGCCAAGCGGACCCACAAGGTCAAGATCCCCAAAAAGTTCCCGGCCACGCTCAACTCCGAGGAGTGGCCGCCGCTGATAGAGAAGACGCTGGCCAAGCTGAACCTCAAGCCGCAGGACGCCCAGGCCTATGTCTTCACGCAGATCCGCAAGCCGACGATCGTGGAAGTGATGGAGAAGTTCGGCCTGCCGCTGGAGAAGACCCACACCATCATGGAGAAGTGGGGCTATACCGGCAGCGCCTGCGTGCCGATGGCCTTCCACGACATGGTGCGCGAGGGCAAGGTGAAGCGCGGCGACCGCGTGGTGCTGTGCGCCAGCGGCGGCGGCTATTCGATGGCCGCCATGACCTTCATCTACTGAAGTCCCCGCCCGGTCTCCCGTGATGTAATCAGGTAGATCGTTTACACTTTTCAGCCTGCAATCCTCCGGTGTCA
>JAVHLJ010000006.1 GCA_031082205.1 Elusimicrobiales bacterium | reverse complement strand
CGCGCGACGGCAGCCTGGCGAGCCAGGCGCCGGCCAGCGCGGCGGCGGCGGTCAGTTCGGCTAAAAGCGTCAGCGGGGGCGGGTTGTCCGCGGCCAGGCGCAGCGCCCAGGCGGCCAGGTCCCAGGCCCGGGGCAGCAGGGTGAGCGCGCTCAGCGCCCAGGCCTTGGCGGCCATCGCCAGCGCGGCGGGGTCGGCGGCCAGCGCCGCCAGTTCGCCGGCATTGGTCATCGCCCAGAAGGCGCCCGAGGCCAGCAGGGCGGCGGCCCAGGCGGCCAGCATTACGGCGCCGGCGCGCAGGACGGGCCGGTACCAGGGGGCGGCTTCCCGCCTCAGGGCGGCCAGCACGGCCAGCCGCAGGCCGGCCGGGGCTTTTATACCGGGCAGAGCGGCTATGGCCTTGGCTATCTGGTCTTCACGGTAGTTCATTTCAGGTCTCCACAGGTAATACGGTCAGCGGCGGCGGATGGTTGCATCAATTTTTCCCTCATCATGGCCCGGGCCCGGGACAGCCGGGCCTTCACGGTCCCCTCCGGCACGCCCAGGACCTCGGCCAGCCCGGGGCCGTCCAGGTCTTCCTTATACTGGAGCAGCAGTATCTCTGCGTATATTGGCGGCAGGTCCGCCAGGGCCTTCTCCACCAGCGCGGTCTCGAAGGCCAGCGGCCCGTGGTCCGGAGCGGAAGCGGCCGCGTCGGCCGCGGCGGCCCCGGCCTCTTCATCTATCGATATGTCGGAGCGCCGGGCGCGCAGCAGGTCCATGCAGCGGTTATGCAGTATGGTGAAAAGCCAGGTCTTGAACGGGCGGGACTTGTCGTAGGAGGCCAGGCCCCGGAAGGCCCGGACGAAGGCGTCCTGTACCGCGTCCTCGGCGTCCTGCGGGTTCTTCAGCAGGCGCAGCGCGAAGCCGTAAAGCCTGTCCTGGTAAACGCCGATGACCTCGCCGAGGGCGCTTTCCTCCCCCCGCAAGCATCGCTCTATCAGCTCGGCTTCTTCCATCGTCCCCTTGTAATACGGCCTGACGGGGCTTTTGGTTGCCCCCGTCCTCCTTATTGTAGAATATGCCTCAAGGGGTATCGCTATGAAAAAGATCAAAAGCGTGGCGTTCAAGGCGGCCGACAGGAACCGCCGGCAGGAACGCTTCGATTCGTTCAAGAAGCGGCTTTTCTATATTTTCGGCCAGCTGCAGTCGCGCGGCTGGGTGCGCACCGGCGAGCTCGCCGAGGTCTTCAATGTCTCGAGCCGCACCGTGCAGCGCGACCTGGAGTCGCTGCGCCAGGACCAGGTCATAATCCCCGACGAAAGCGAGCAGGGCCGCTGGCTCTTCAACGGCGAGACCCAGTCGTTCCTGAAGATGAACGTGACCGACCACGACGCGGCCACGCTGGCCTTCATCTACAAGCTCTCCAGGATCTTCGGCGGCGAGGTCAACAAGTCGGTGCTGCAGTCCATCGACAAGCTGTTCTTATTGGACGAGACCTCCTACCCCTTCTTCATGATAACGCCGCGCGTTAAGAACCCCGACATGACGCTGCCTTTCTACAAGGACCTCTACCGCGCCATACAGGAAAAGCTGATGGTGAACCTGACCTACCGCAAGGCGGGCGGCACGGCCAAGGTCAAGGGCGCGCCTTTCGCGCTGATAATGTCGGAGGGGCTGTGGTACCTGGGCTACCTGCCCGGCGAGAACGGCAAATTCAAGGATATACGCACGGTGCGCTATTCGAACATCGTCTCCGTCGAGCCGCTGGAGAACGAGACCTATGAGAAGCCCGAATGGGTCAAGGAAGCGCTGCGCAACGCGCGCAATATCTGGTTCGGCACGCAGACCCCCATCAAGGTGACGCTGGAGGCCGACAACGCCGTCCGCGATTATTTCGAGGCCTGCGATTATTTCCCGCAGCAGAAGATAGGGAAGAAGGGCCCTTCGTCCTTCTCCGTGGAATGCCGCATCAGCCACCCCAACGAGGCCCTGCCCAATATACTTAAATTCCTCCCTTATATACGGGTGGTCTCGCCGCCCGGCCTGAAGGCGGCGGTGCTGGACCGGGTCAAAAACTACCTGAAGAGATAACGGAAGTCCCCCGGCGGGGCAAGGGGGGCGCGACACCACGCTGTCGCGCCCCCCTTCTACACTATTACCGCTATACTTTACGGCCTCATCGCGGAACAGGATAGTTTAGGGGGAAACATGAGGTGGACGCTTAAAGAGTGGGCCAGCGAGAGCTTCAAGGCGGAGAAGAACGACGGCAGCGAGGTTTACGTGTACCGCGCGCCGGTCTGGAACGACTTCTTCAAGCGCGGCGGCGCGCCCGGCTACGAGGTGCATTACCACGGCAGCCCGATAGCGCGGATCTATTTCGACAGGAAGGGCGCGACGGTAAAGGCGCTGGAGGCGGGCAAGTGCTGGCCGGAGATATCGGACCTCGACCTCATCGAGATAGCCCTGCGGCTGGGCAACGCGCGACGGACGAGCGCCGCCGCGGCCGCCTCGCTGAACTGACGGGAGGGGCCGGCGGCCCGCCCTAAACGGCGGCTTCGGCGCGGCGCTTTATCTCGGCGGTAAGGCCGCGGAAAATAAAGGTGTGGACGGGGTAGAGGGAATACCAGTAGAGGTTGCCGAAGAAGCCCCTGGGCTCGAAATAGGCGGCGACGCGCAGCACGGAAGATCTTTCGTCGCGCGGGCGGGCCTCGAACTGCAGCCAGCCCTTGCCGGGCAGCTTCATCTCGGCCCGCAGCAGCAGGGAGCGGCCTTCGACCACGCGCTCCACGCGCCAGAAGTCCAGAGCCTCTCCCTGGTGGATGGTGTCCGGGTGACGGCGGCCGCGCCGCATGCCGACGCCGCCCACCAGCCGGTCCTGCAGCGCCTTGAGCTCCCAGAGCCACTGCGCGCAGAACCAGCCGCGCGAGCCGCCTATGCCGGCGAAAACCGAGAAGACCCTCTCAGCCGGGGCGTCTATGGGCTGCATGTGGTCCTGCAGTATTATGCCCCGGGTGTCGATGAAGGAGCAGGGCTTGGCGTAATGCGGCTCGTAGGCCGCGGTCCAGGAAGTCTCCACCGCGTTCTCGCTGACTCGCATCAGCGCGTACTGGACGGCGGTGCGGTAATCGAGCGGCTTTATGTAAGGGAACAGGCGCAGGGCGTCGTCGCAGGAGCAGACCACGTCGTTGCGCAGGCTCTCCAGCAGCGGCCTGGCCAGCACGGCCGGCACGGGGGTGATGAGGTCGACCAGCCGGGCGGCGAGCCCCGGAGACCAGAGCGGGCAATTGACGAAGCCGCGCCGCAGGCCCCGGCTCTGGGCGTAGATCTCCATCATCTCGCGGTAGGTGTGGACCGCGCTGCCGCCTATCTCTATCGTTCTCCCGTCGGACGCCGGGGCGTCGAGCGCCGAGACAAGGTAAGCGAGCACGTCGCGTATGGCCACGGGCTGGCAGCGGGTGTCGCGCAGGTAGAGGAAGCAGGGGATGAAAGGCAGGCGCTCGACCAGGTAGCGTATCATCTCGAAGGAGACGCTGCCGGAGCCGACTATTATGGCGGCGCGGAATTCGGTGACGTTGAGGCCGGCCGACCGCAGTATTTCCCCCACCCGGTGCCGCGAGCGCAGGTGATGGGAGAGGGAGGCGGAATCCGCGCCCAACCCCCCGAGATAGACCACTTTTTTAACGCCGGCCTTTACCGCGGCCGCGGCGAAATTGCGGGCCGAGGCCTCCTCGAAAGCCTCAAAATTCGCGGTGTCGGTCATGGAATGGACCAGGTAGTAGGCGGCGTGCACTCCTTCCATGGCCCGGTCCAGGCCTTCGCCGCAGAAGACGTCGCCCTTGACTATCTCGGCCGAACCGGTCCATGGCCGGCCGTCCAGGTCGGCCGGGTGGCGGGCCAGGGCGCGCACGGCGTAGCCGGCGGCCAGCAGCCGCGGTATCAGCCGGCCGCCGATATAGCCCGTGGGGCCCGTGACCAGTATCGTCCGCATCGTCCCTATTATACCAATCGTCGGCCCGCGCCCCCGGCGGCCGCGCCCGGCCGGGGTTGCCCCTCTCCCCGGGTTTTAATACAATACTCCATGTAGTTTTTCCTTGTTCTTTTTGGTGAAAAATAAAAAATATACCGAATCGGATCCCGGACAGACCCCCGGCCGTTCGGCGCCGCCCAAGGAGACATAATGCACGCTCATAAGATCATCTGGACCGAGATAGACGAGGCCCCGGCCCTGGCCACTTATTCCCTGCTGCCGATAGTCAAGGCCTTCACCGCCGGCACCGGCGTCACGGTGGAGACCGCCGATATCTCGCTGGCCGGCCGCATACTGGCCAACTTCCCCGAGAACCTCGCCCCCGAACAGCGCATCCCCGACCACCTGGCCAAACTGGGCGAGCTGACGCTCAACCCCGAGGCCAATATCATCAAGCTGCCCAATATCAGCGCCTCGGTGCCGCAGCTCAAGGAGGCCATACGCGAGCTGCAGTTCCAGGGCTACAAGGTGCCCAATTACCCCGAGAACCCGCAGACCCCGGAGGAGAAGGCGGTGAAGGAGCGCTACGCCAAGGTCCTGGGTTCGGCCGTCAACCCCGTGCTGCGCGAGGGGAACTCCGACCGCCGCGCGCCGCTGTCGGTCAAGAATTTCGCCAGGAAGCACCCGCACAAGCTCGCCCCGTGGACGCCGCAGAGCCGCGGCCACGTGACGCACATGGAGAGCGGCGACTTCTACGGCAACGAGAAGTCGGTCTGCACCGACAAGGCCGGCGAGCTGAAGATAGAGCTGGTCACCGCCGACGGCAAGGCCCACACGCTCAAGAGCGGTGTGAAGGTGCAGGCCGGCGAGATAGTGGACGGCACTTTCATGAGCGCCCGGGCGCTGCGCGCTTTCTACGCGGAGCAGATAGAGGCCGCCAGGAAAGAAGGGCTGCTGCTCTCCGTCCACCTCAAGGCCACGATGATGAAGGTCTCCGACCCGATACTCTTCGGCCACGCGGTCTCCGTTTTCTTCGAGGAGGTCTTCGCGAAGCACGCCGAAACGTTCAAGACTCTCGGCGTAAACCCGAACATGGGCCTGGGCGACCTCTACAAGAAGCTGGAAACGCTGCCGGCCGGCAAGAAGGCCGAGATAGAGGCCGACATCAAGGCCGTCTACGCCCGCCGGCCCGCGCTGGCGATGGTGGACTCGTCCAAGGGCATCACCAACCTGCACGTGCCCAGCGACATCATAATCGACGCCTCCATGCCCGTGGTGGTGCGCGACGGCGGCAAGATGTGGAACGCCGCCGGCGAGCTGCAGGAGACCAAGGCGCTGGTCCCCGACCGCTGCTACTCCCGCATGTACAAGGAGATCATGGACGACTGCAGGAAGCACGGCGCCTTCGACCCGGCCACGATGGGCTCGGTGCCGAACGTCGGCCTGATGGCCCAGAAGGCCGAGGAGTACGGCTCCCACCCGACCACCTTCGAGCTGCCGCACGACGGCACGGTGCGCGTCACCGACCAGGACGGCAAGGTCCTGATGGAGCACAAGTGCGAGAAGGGCGACGTCTGGCGCATGAGCCGGGTGCGCGACATACCCGTGCAGGACTGGGTCAAGCTGGCCGTCAACCGCGGCCGCGCCACCGGCGCGCACGTGGTGTTCTGGCTGGACAAGGCCCGCGCCCACGACGCGCAGGTCATAGCCAAGGTGGAGAAGTACCTCAAGGGCCACGACACGGCCGGCCTGACGATAAAGGTGCTGGCGCCCGTCGAGGCGATGCGCTACTCCTGCGAGCGCATACGCAGGGGCGAGGACACGATCTCGGCCACCGGCAACGTGCTGCGCGACTACCTGACCGACCTGTTCCCGATACTGGAGCTCGGCACCAGCGCCAAGATGCTCTCCATAGTGCCGCTGCTGGCCGGCGGCGGCCTGTTCGAGACCGGCGCGGGCGGCTCGGCCCCCAAGCACGTGCAGCAGTTCCAGAAGGAGGGCTACCTGCGCTGGGATTCGCTGGGCGAGTTCTCCGCGCTGGGCGCCTCGCTGGAGCACCTGGGCCGCACTTTCAACAACGCCAAGGCGCTGGTCCTGGCCGAGACGCTGGACCAGGCCATAGCGAAGTTCCTCGACAACAACAAGTCGCCGGCCCGCAAGGTGGGGCAGATAGACAACCGCGGCAGCCACTACTACCTGGCGCTGTACTGGGCGCAGGCCCTGGCGGCGCAGGAGAAGGACGCTCAGCTGCGCGTGCGCTTCGCCGAGGCGGCCCGCCAGCTGGCGGCCGGCGAGGAGAAGATCAACGCCGAGCTGCTGGCGGCGCAGGGCAGGCCGGCCGACATGGGCGGCTACTATCACCCCGACAAGGCCAAGACCGGCAAGGCCATGCGGCCCAGCCCGACGCTCAACGGCATAATCGAGCAGCTGCTCAAAAAGCCCGAGCCCGTGACCGCCTGAAGGCGTTCCGGCACGGCGTAAAAAAGCCCCCGCCCGGAAAGGCGGGGGCTTTTCATTGGCCGGGGCGCGGTCCGCGTTCCGGGGAGGCGGGGGTCAGCCCACCGGCAGTATGTCTCGCTGTTTCGCCCAGGCCCGCAGCGACCTCACGGCCTCGGGGCGCATGACCGAGATCGGCCGCGTCAGCTTCACCTGTTCCAGCACCCCTTCGGTGTCGACGGGTTTGCCCCCGGCGCCCTCGGCGCGGTACATGGCCGAGACTACGGCCTGCTCTATCTCGGCGCCGCTGAAATCGTGCGAGGCCTCCGCCAGCCGCCCGAGGTCGAAAGCGGCGGCGTCCAGGCCGCGGCGGGCGATGTGTATCCTGAAAATTTCCGCCCGCGCTTCCGGGCCGGGCAGGTCGGCGAAGAAGATCTCGTCGAACCGGCCCTTGCGCAGCAGTTCGGGCGGCAGCGACTCGATGTCGTTGGCGGTGGCCGCGATGAAAGAGCGGTCCTTGCGCTCCTGCATCCAGGTCAGGAAGGTGCCCAGTATGCGGCGCGAGACGCCGCCGTCTATCTCGCCGCCGGAGCTGGCGAAGACCTTCTCTATCTCGTCTATCCACAGGCAGACCGGCGCCAGCCGCTCGACGGTCTTGAGGGCCTTGCGCAGGTTCTCCTCGGTCTCGCCGATGTACTTGGAATAGAGGCGGTTGAGGTCCAGGCGGTACAGCGGCACTTCCAGCTCGCCGGCTATCACCTTGGCGGCCAGCGACTTGCCGCAGCCCTGCACGCCCAGCATCAGCAGGCCCTTGGGCGGCGGCAGGCGCGAACTTTCGTTGAAAATCACGGCTTTCCTGTCGCCGACCCAGCGCTTGAGGCCGTCGAAGCCGGCTATGGCGGCGGAGCCCTCCGGCGCGAAATATTCCAGCACGCCGTCGCGGTCGAAGACGTCCTTCTTGAACTTCTCTATCTCGAGCAGGTCGCGGGAGCAGAGCCGCCAGTCCTTCACTATGGCCTGGTTGAGCGCCGAGCGCACCTGCTGCAGCGACAGGCCTTTGAGGGATTTTATGACGCGCCTGACCTCTTCGGGGTCGAGGGCTATCTCTATCTTGGCGCCGCTGCGCCGGAACTCCATCACTGCCGCGTTTATCTCGGCGAGTATCTCCTTCTCGTCGGGATATCCCCCCGCGATGCGCGCCGCCAGCGGCTGTATGTCCGGCGGCAGCGACAGTTCCGCTCCCAGCAGGAAGAAGGTGGTGCGGGTCTCCCGCGCGCGGTTGAGCAGGTCCTTGAACAGCCGCAGCGGGACGTTCTCCTTGAGGTGCTTCTGGAAATCCTTGAGGACGAAGACGGATTCGGTGGCGGGGCCCATCAGGTCGGCGGCCAGCTTGAGCATCTTGACCGGGTCGCCGGTCTGGTAGAAGGGCTCGTCCTTCATGTCCACGCGCAGGCCCTTGGTCAGCGACCAGCGGTAGTATTTCATGCCGGCGGCGCGGGCGACTTCGAAAAGCTGCCGCGAGACGTGTATCTCGTCTATGGTGTCGACCGCCACCAGCGGGTAGCGGGACTTTATGAGCAGCGCGGCTTCGTTCTCGAAGTTCATGCGTTTTAAATTGTAGCACAAGGCGGGGCGGGGCCGCCGCCCGCTTTCTACGGGCGGGGCTTTTGTATTATCATTTAGACGCGCGGGCTTTACCGCGGGGGAGCGTACCATGACCAAAGACGGGAATACGGGTCCGGAACCGGGAATTAACGCCTGCGTGGAGAACGAGGAACTGCTCGACGGCATACCGGCGCAGATCTGGCATCTGACCGCGCCCGACACCTACGGAGCGGTGAACGCCGCCCACGCCGAGTTCATTGGCAGGCCGAAGTCGGCGATCGAGAACCGCAACATCCGCGATTTCCTGCCGGCCGGCGAAGCCGAGGCCTTCGCCGCCGCCAACCGCGCTGTCTTCGCCTCCGGCCGCCCCTGGTCCGGAGAACAATGGTCCTCCGATTCCTCGGGCCGGAAGCGGCTCCTTTACGTTAAGAAACTGCCCTGGCCCGGCCCGGACGGAAAGATCTCCATGCTGGTCTGTTCGGCCGTGGACATCACCGAGCGGGCCCTGGCCGAAGAAAAACTGCGCGAGAGCGAACTGCGCTGGCAGTACGCTCTCGAAGGCGCCGGCGACGGGGTCTGGGACTGGGACATCAAGACCGGGAAGATATTCTTTTCCCGGCGCTGGAAAGAGATGCTGGGCTACTCCGAGGAAGAGGTCGGCGATTCCCTCGAGGAATGGTCGAAGCGCGTCCATCCGGACGACCTGCAGGAAGCCATGGCCCTGGTCAGGCGGCACCTGGACGGCCTCACGCCGCAGTACTGGAGCGAGCACCGGGTCCTCTGCAAGGACGGCTCGTATAAATGGATACTGGACCGCGGCAAGGTGGTGCTGCGGGACAAGGACGGCATGGCGGTGCGCTGCATCGGCACCCATTCCGACATAGACGCCATTAAGCGCCTCGAAGCGGAGAACAGGGAGACGCTGGCCGAGCTGACCACGCTGATGGACCATATGCACGCCGGCGTGCTGCTGGAAAGCCCGGAGCGCAGGGTCATGTTCGCCAACAGGCAGTTCTGCGAGCTTTTCTCCATACCGGCGCAGCCGGCCGAGCTGACCGGCGCCGACTGCGAGGCTTCGGCCCAGCGCACGAAGGAAATGATGAAGGACCCGGAGTCGTTCATCGCGGGGATAAGGGAGGCCATCTCCTCCGGCAGACCGGTGACGGGTGTCCAGCTGGAGCTCGCCGACGGGCGTTTCTACGAGCAGAACTACATCCCCGTCTTCCTCAAGGACGGCCGGTTCATCGGCCACATGTGGAAATACAACGACATCACCGAAAAGAAGCGGCTGGACGCCATGCGCGCCGAGGTCACCCACCACGTCAACCACGAGCTGCGCCGTCCCATAGGCGACCAGGTCCTGGTCCTGGACTACCTCAGGAACGAGCTGGCCGGCAAACTCACTCCCGAGCAGGAGACCATACTCAGCAGCGCCATCGGCGCGGCCGACAATATGACGCGCATGGTGGAGGACCTGCTGGACGTGACGCGCTCGGAGACCGGCAAGCTTTCGATGCGCGCGGAGGATTTCAGCCTGGAGAAGCTGGCCGCGGAGATCGCGGCTTCCAAGCGGCCCTTCGCATCAAAGCAGGGGCTGGAACTGCGCTTCGAGGCCGAGGCGGGCCTGCCGCCGGTGCGCGCCGACCAGGCGCGGGTACGGCAGGTCCTGAGCAACCTGGCCGACAACGCCTTCAAGTTCACCCCCTCGCCCGGCACCGTCTCCATCAGGCTCGCGCGGTCCGCGGCGGAGCCGGGCATGGCGGAGGTGTCGGTAGCGGACACGGGTCCCGGCATAGAGAAAGGAGACCTGGACAAGGTATTCGACAGGCTCTACCAGGGCTTGCAGGCGTCCAGGAAAGGCATGACGGGCCTGGGGCTCGGCCTCTACATCGCCAAAATGCTGGTGGAGCGGCAGGGCGGGCGGATCTGGGCGGAAAGCGAGAAAGGCAGGGGAAGCGTGTTCCGCTTCACCCTGCCTTTCGCCGAAAAAGCCGGCTGACGCCCCGCTTTCCCGCAAAAACAAGAAAGGCGCCGCGAGGGCGCCTTTCTTATTCGCCGCTGCGGCCGGCTGGCCTCGCGGCTCCGGCTTTCGATTCCTGCCGCGGGCCGCACCGCGGCCCGCTCCGGCCGACTGCCAAGAACTGTTTGCGCCCGGCAGGTGAGGACCGCCCTTTGGAGCGAAGCACGGTGTGCTTCGCGTGCGGTCCGCAAGGGCGCAGGCGGTTTCCTGCGCAAGCGAAACCGCCGAGCCGGGGTCGCGGAAAAGCGCTATGCGCTTTATCCGTGACTCGAACGTTCGATTCCTGCAGAACGTTCTACGACTTGAAAGAACTGTTTGCGCCCGGCAGGTGAGGACCGCCCTTTGGAGCGAAGCACGGTGTGCTTCGCGTGCGGTCCGCAAGGGCGCAGGCGGTTTCCTGCGCAAGCGAAACCGCCGAGCCGGGGTCGCGGAAAAGCGCTATGCGCTTTATCCGTGACTCGAACGTTCGATTCCTGCAGAACGTTCTACGACTTGAAAGAACTGTTTGCGCCCGGCAGGAATCGAACCTGCACTAGAAGCTTCGGAGGCTCCTGTGATATCCATTTCACCACGGGCGCGCAATTCAAAAAGAACGAGACTACATTATACAAATAGGCGCCTGAACGCCTAAATATGCTTCTTGGCCAGCTCCGCCACTTTCCGGCGGAAATCCGCCATGTCGGCCGGCGCCGGCCCCCCGCCCTGCGCGAAGTCCGGCCTGCCGCCGCCCGAACCGCCTATAAGGCCCGAGACTTCCTTGATGAAGGCCGAAGCGTTGAACTTCGATCCCTTCATGTCCGGCGTGGCCGAAGCCACGAAAGAAAGCTTGCCGTCCGCCGAAGAATAGAGGAACAGCACGGAAGACTTGTGCTTCTCCTTGAGCTGATCGGAAAGGCCGCGCAGCTCAGGTATGGCCGCGCCCGGGGCCTCGGTCGAGATCAGCTTCACGCCGCCGGAGAGGTCCACCGATTCACCCTCTCCGGCCGTGGCCGCGGCGGCCTTGGCCTTGCCGCTCTTTAGCTCCTTGATGTTCTCGAGCAGCTGGTCCACGCGGGCGGGCAGGTCCTGCGGCGGGATGGAGAGCTTCGAAGCGGCCGCCTCGGCGTAAGAGGCCACCTTGGCCAGGTAATCCACGGCCGCGGGGCCCGCCACGCCCTCTATGCGGCGCACGCCGCGGGAGACGGAAGAGTCCTTGAGTATCTTTATGACCAGCAGCTCGCCGGTGCGGTCGATATGGGTGCCGCCGCAGAGCTCCAGGCTGTAGCGCTCTTTGGCCATGTCGAAACCGCCGCGGTTTATAAGGACGAACCTCGCGGGGTCGCTGTACTTCTCGCCCAGCAGCGTGGTGGCGCCGAACTTCTGCGCGTCGGCCAGCGGGCGCTCGGCCTTGTGCACGCCGAAATCCTGCGCTATGGCCGAATTGGACAGCTGCTCGACGCGGGCCATCTCCTCCCGGGTCGGCGCCTTGTTGATGGTATAGTCGAAGCGGAACCGGTGCGGGTCCACCTCGGAGCCGGCCTGGCGCGTGCTGTCGCCGAAGACGGCCTTGAGCGCGGCGTTGATCACGTGAGTGGCGGTGTGATTGCAGGCGGTGCGGTAGCGGTCGGTGGAGACGCGGGCCGTCACCTTCATGCCCGTGGCCAGGCCGGTGCGGGCGACGACCTTATGGAAGAACACCTTGCCGGCGGGCTTCTGCGTGTCCTGCACCAGCGCGGCCTCGCGGCCGTCCGTCATCAGCATGCCGCAGTCGCCGACCTGTCCGCCCGACTCGGCGTAGAAAGGCGTGGAGTCCAGGACGGCGTAGCCCTCCTCTTCGGCGGTCAGCGCGCCGGTCAGGTTGCCGGCGGTATCGAGCAGGCCTATTATGGTCGCCTCAAGCTCTACGGCCTCGTAGCCCCTGAAAACGGTGGGCGGCAGCTTCTCTTCGGCGGTCTGGAAGATGAAGGCGTTCTGTTCGCCCGAATCCTTCCAGCCGGCCTTGGCGGTGGCCTGCGCGGCCTTGCGGGCCTCCTCGAAGCCCTTCGCGTCCACCGCGACGCCTTTCTTCTCGGCCAGCTCGCGCGTCAGCTCCAAAGGGAAACCGTAGGTCTCGTAGAGGCTGAAAGCTTCTTTGCCGGGAATGCCCTTGGGATATTTCTCCATCAGGTCGGAGAGGTATTTCTCGCCGGTCTCGAGCGTCTCGATGAAGCCCTGCTCCTCGAACTTGAGCCCCTCGGTTATCTGCTTCTCGGCGGTCTTTATCTCGGGATAGACGTGGCCGAAGATCTCCTGCACGGCCGGCAGAAGCTTGTGCAGGAACGGGTCCCGCGCGCCCATGATGCGGCCGTAGCGGCTGGCGCGGCGGATGAGGCGGCGCAGCACGTAGCCGCGGCCCTCGTTGGAAGGGATGACTCCCTCGGCTATCAGGAAGGAGGCCGCGCGGGTATGCTCGCTTATGATGCGGAAGGCGCTGGTCGCCTCGGGCGAGGAGCCGTACTCCGCTTTGAGCAGTTTGGAGGCCGCCTCGACTATCGGGAAGAAAAGCGTGGTCTCGAAAGGATTGTCCTTACCCTCTACGATGAAGGTCAGGCGCTCGAGGCCCATGCCGGTGTCGATGTTCTTCTTGGGCAGCGGCTTGAACGTGCCGTCGGCCTGCTTGTCGAACTGGGTGAAGACGTGGTTCCAGACCTCTATGTAGCGGTCGCAGGAGCATTTGCCGGGGCCCTCGCAGCCCTTATGGTCGAACTGCGGGCCGCGGTCCCAGTAAACCTCGGAGCAGGGGCCGGACGGGCCGGTGTCGCCCATCGCCCAGAAATTATCCTTGTCGCCCAGTTCCAGGATATGCGAATGGAGGCTCTTCGGGAGTATGCCCTCCCAGATCTTCCTGGCCTCCTCGTCGCGCGGGGCCACGCCGCCGCCGTAAATGGAAGGGTAGAAGCGCTCGGCCGGCAGCCCCATCTCTTTGGTGAAGAACTCCCAGCCCCAGACCAGCGATTCCTTCTTGAAATAGTCGCCGAAGGAGAAGTTGCCCAGCATCTCGAAGAAGGTCAGGTGGCGTATGGTGCGGCCGACATTGTCTATGTCGGTGGTGCGGAAGCATTTCTGGCAGGAGGCGGCGCGCTTCTTGTCGGTCTTGAGGCCCAGGTAGTAGGGCTTGAACTGCACCATGCCGGCGGAGGTGAAGAGCAGCGTGGGGTCGCCCTCGGGTATCAGCGGGCTGGATTTGACCACGGGATGGCCCTGTTTGTCGAAGAAATCGAGAAAGGCCTGGCGTATCTGCTTGCTTTGCATAGCGCTCCAGTAATTAAAAAGTCTTGTAAATTATACAAAATACCCCGCCGCCGCCCGGCAGGCCGAAACAAAGGAGTAACAAATCGTACATTGCCGCGAAACCGCCGTTATGATATAGTTTAAGTACGGGTTTGCAGGGGATATATGAACGAAAATCTTAACGGCGCCTACCGCATACTGGCGGTGGACGACGACCGCATAATACGCAACACCATAAGCACGGCGCTGACCAAGTTCGGCATGCTGGTCACGACCGCCGAGAACCTGGCCGAGGCCAAGCAGAAGGTGACCAGCGAGCCTTTCGACCTGGTCATCATGGACCGGGTTCTGCCCGACGGCGACGGCGTGCAGATGTGCTCCTTCCTGAAAGAGAAACCGGTGCTCAAGACCATACCGGTGCTGATGCTGACCGGCAAGGTGGAGACCGAGGACAAGGTTCTCGGCCTGCAGCTGGGCGCCGACGACTACCTGACAAAACCTTTCGCGCTCACCGAGCTCAAGGCCCGCATAGACGCCCTGCTGCGCCGCACCGAACAGCTCAACACCGCCAGGCAGATCCGCAAGAGTTTCTGGAGATACTGAGCCCGCGCGGCGGGCCGGGAGGGCGGGCGGCTCACGGCCGCCCGCTTTTTTTTACTGCTATAATTTAGCCATGCAGTCCAAACGCCGAGCCACCCTCAACGCCTGGAACGGGATAAATTCGTTCTCCCGGGAACGCGGCCTTTTCAGGGACGGGGACGCCGTGACGCTGGCCGTCTCCGGCGGGCCGGACTCGGTGGTAATGCTCGACTATTTCGCCCGCCAGGCGCGCGGGCGGCGCCTCAGGCTTTATGTCTGCCACATAAACCACGGCCTGCGCGGGCGGGAGTCGGCCGCGGACGAGAAATTCGTGAGGCGGCTGGCGGAGTCCTACGGCCTGCCCTGCGGCGTTTTCAGGGCGAAGGTGCGGGCCCTGGCGAAGAAGTCCGGCTCGGGCACGGAACACGCCGCCCGGACCGAGCGCTACCGCCTGCTTCTGCGATACGCCCGCTCCAAAGGCTGCCGGCTGGTGGCCACGGCACATCACTCCGACGACAACGCCGAGACCGTCCTGCTCAACCTCTTGCGGGGCACCAGGGCGAAGGGACTGGCCGGCATCCCCCCGTCGCGGCCGCTGGGCGGCGGCGTGCGGGTGATAAGGCCGCTGATGGCCCTGACGCGCCGGGAGATAGAGGATTACCTGCGGGCCAACGGCATGAAGGCACGGAAAGATTCCACCAACGACGACCAGAAGTTCACCCGCAACTGGATACGCGCGACGCTGCTGCCGCTGCTCGAGAAGAAGCAGCCGCGCATACGAGAGCACCTCGTCGATATAGCGGAAGACCTGTCGGGCAAGAACTGAAAATCTTTCAGCGGCCCGCCCAGGCGACGAGCCCGGGCGGGTAGCCGATATCTATGACTTTAAGCTCGCCTATGTTCTTCTGGGCGTGGGCGGCCATGAGGCCGGTCTTGGCCAGGCCGAAAGTGAGCGTATGGGAGGCGATGACATAGACGCCGGTGTGATGGCCGGTGTCGGGCAGCAGGCCCGACGGCAGGTCCAGCGCGACTATCGGACGGCCGCTCTTGTTCATCAGCTGTATGACGCGCTTGAGCGTGCCGGCCGGCTTGCCCATCGAGCCGATCCCCAGCAGGGCGTCCACGAGCAGTCCGCAGGCGGGCAAAATCCCGGCCAGTTCTTCGACGGAATCTTTCCTGACCAGCGAGATCTTCACCCCGGCCGCGCGCGCGGCTTCCAGGTTCTTCACCACCAGCTCGCCGTAGCCGGTGTCCTTGGGCTCCAGTATGAATATCTCGGTCTCGGCGCCTTTCCGCTTGAGGTACCGGGCCGCGACCAGGCCGTCGCCGCCGTTATTCCCCTTGCCGCAGCAGACGGCGATCTTAACGGGGGCCGGCAGGTTCAGGCCCGCCGCTATCCGCAGGATCTCGTCGGCGGCGCCGCGGCCGGCGTTCTCCATCAGCTCGCCTTCGGCCACGCCGTATTCGGCGACGGCTTTCTTATCGATGACGCGGATCTTCTCCGGCGTCACCACGGGAAGCCCCTGGAATTCCTTCACCTGCGGTATCTTGGACATAATAAGGGGGTCAGGACACCGCCCAGATCATCCAGCCCAGCATCCAGGCGAAGCCCATGAAGCCCAGCACGCACATGACGTAAAAAGGCGCCAGGACCGAGAGCACCGCCTTGCGCGAGCCGGCGGAGTAGAGGCCCTTTATCAGGCGGACTCGGGCGTAGAATACTATCAGCAGCGTAAGCATGAAGGCCAGGAAAGGGCTGATATAGCCCAGCCGGGCGAAGAAGGCCAGCGGCACCGCGAAGGCCCAGAAGGCCTCGGCCAGGCCGAAGGCCAGGAACAGGCGCAGCGCGCTGCCTTCGGCCGAGGCGGTCTCCAGCGCCAGGTGCACCGAGGCCGCGGAGACGAAGTTCATGGTGCGCAGCAGCATGAAAAGCACCAGGAAAGACGCTATGCCGCCCGGTATGAACATGAACATGCGCAGGAAGACGAAAAGGCTGAGCGAACCGAAGAAATAACCGGCCCAGCCGGCGGCGCCCAGCCGCTTACGCGTCAGGACGGCGAGCGAGCCCGCCGGGTTATCTACGATGTCGGCCGCGTCGCAGAGAAGTCCCATGGCTCAGAACCCCTGCCAGCGGTACTCGAGGCGCGGATGGTCGGTGACCAGCTCCGTCACCCTGCCGCCGAAAACGCCCAGCTTCGAATCGAGTATCGAGAAGATGTTCGAGAAGGGGTCGCTGTCGCGTATGACCCGGGGATTCTTGCCGAGCTTGGCCAGCTCGCCCGCCATGTCCAGCGCTGTCTGGGTATCGCCGAGCGCGTCGACCAGCTTGACTTCCAGGGCCTGGCGGCCGGTGAAGATGCGGCCGTCGGCGATGTCGGCGCGCAGCCTGTCGGCCGGGATGTTCCTGCCGGCCGAGACCGCGCCGACGAACTGGTCGTAGGAATCGTCTATCATCGCCTGCAGCAGCCGGCGCTCCTCGGCGGTCATCTCGCGGGACATTGAGCCTATATCCTTGAACTTGCCCGACTTGATGGTCTCCGGCCTGTAGCCGATCTTCTTCATGAGGCCTTCGAGGTTGGCGCCGCTGAAGATGACGCCTATGGAGCCGGTGATGGTCCCGGGGTGGGCGACCACCCGGTCGCAGGCGGCCGCGATGTAGTACCCGCCGCTGGCGGCGACGTCCCCCAGCATGGCCACCACGGGTTTTTTATGTTCGTTGCGCGCGCGCAGTATGGCCGCGTTTATCTCCTGCACGGCCGAGACCGTGCCTCCGGGAGAATTTATGTCGAGCACTATGGCTTTGACTTCCTTGCGGGCGGCCAGCCTGTCTATCCTGCGCGCGGTCTGGCCGCTGCCCCTGTCCCAGGAGCGCGCGGAGTCGCTCTGGTAGATGGCCCCGTAGACGGGAACGACGGCCACGGCGTCCTTGCCGGTCGGTACCATTCCGGTGATCTGCTTGAGGTCCAGGTCGGCGGGCCTGGCCTTGCGGGCGACGGCGGCCTTCTCTATGACGAGGAAGGAGACCATTATGGCGCCCGCGTAGAGCAGGGCCAGGACCTTGAGCCAGAGGCGGGTGGCGGACCTGGGCGGCTCGGCGGCCGGCGGCGGGGCGGCCGGCGGCGCGGGGGAGGCCGGCTGTTCCGGACGCGGCGCGGCGGCGCCTTCCTGCGTACTGTTCCCGGGCTCAGGGAAAGGGTTCTTTATCTCTTCCATTGTTTCCTCCGGCTGTTCTGCCTGTCCGTCAAATCCGGCTGGCGTCCACCACCCTGTTGCGGCCGCTCTCCTTGGCGCGGTAGAGCGCCGCGTCGGCGGCGGCCACGGCTCCCGCCGCGTCGCGCCCGTCCCTCGGGAAATGGGCGACGCCTATGGACACGCTTATTCTAACACTTTCAAGTCCGTGCGAAAAATTCTCGGCCTCTATGCGGGCGCGTATGGCCTCGGCCTTGCGCAGGACGCCCTCCGGCTCGGCGCGCGGCAGCAGCACCGCGAACTCCTCGCCGCCGTAGCGGCCCACGAAGTCCGTCTCGTAGACGCTCTCGCGCAGCAGCGCGCCCACGCGCTTGAGCACGAAGTCGCCGAACTGGTGGCCGTAGCCGTCGTTGAGGCGCTTGAAATGGTCTATGTCGGCTATCAGCAGGGCGAAGGTGGTACGGAAGGCCTGCGCGCGGCGGACCTCCTCCTCTATCCGCTCGTCCAGGACTCCGCGGCGGAAGACGCCGGTGAGGCCGTCCACGCGCGAGAGCCACTCCACCTCGCGGAAGAGGCGCAGGCGGCGCACCGCGAAGGCGATCTCCTCCGAGAAAGAAGTCATGGCGCCGGCGAGTTCCGAGGCCGGGGCGGCAGAACCGCTGAAGGCGGCGGCGAAGAAACCGACAGGCTCTCCGGAGTGGGTTACCATGACGCCGGCTTTGGGCGGCTTGCCGTCGGCCGCGAACGCCTCCGGGGGTCCCTTGCCCGGCAGCCCGGCCGCGCGCCTGAGGCCCTCCGGGGAATTGAACCCGGACGCGGAGTCGCGGCCGCAGGCGAACAGTTCCGCCTCGCCGGCGGAGCCGAGCAGGTAGAAGGCGAAATCCTCGGTACCGAAATAGTCGCTTATGTAGCGGGCGAACTGCCGCCCGGCCGCCTGGTGGTCCACCGCCTCGGCCAGGTATTTCATGGCCGAATAGAGGAGCAGCACCTTCTTCTCCCGGCTGCCGGCCTCGTTGAATTCCTTCTTGGCCAGGGCCAGCTTCTCCCCGGTTTCCCTGATGCGCGAGGCGGCGTCGGGGGCCGCGGTCCCGCCGGAGGCGCCGGCGGCGCCGCGCCGGAAAAGCCAGGCGCAGGAGGCGGCGGCCCAGAGCGCCGGCAGGGCCAGCGCCGCGGGAGAAGAGACCGCGGGCAGGGCCAGCCAGGCGAGCCCGGCGCCCGCGGCGGCCGTGAGCGGCGCGGCGGCGGCGCCCAGCCTGCTGAAAAGCAGGGCCGGGAGCCAAAGGGCCGACAGGGCGGCAAGGGCTATTTCGCTCTCAACCATGTACGACCCTGTTCCTCCCTTCTTTCTTGGCGCGGTAGAGCCGTTCGTCGGCCACGCGCACCAGCTGGCTGGGGATGGCGGCCTCGGACGGGAATTCGGCCACGCCGAAACTGACGGTGACGCCGGCGGGCGAGCCGCCGAAGCTGAAAGGCTGGGCCTCCACCGCCCGCCGCAGGTCCTCGGCGGCGGCGGCGGCTTCGGCCTTGGCCACTCCGGGCAGTATGACGGCGAACTCCTCGCCGCCGTACCGGGCGGCCAGGTCCACGGCGCGGACCCGGCCGGCTATGACGGCGGCCACCGTCTTGAGGACATGGTCTCCGGCCTGGTGGCCGAAGCGGTCGTTATAGCTCTTGAAATGGTCTATGTCGGATAGCAGCACGGAGAACGGGACCTTGCTGCGGGCCGCGCGCAGTATCTCCTCCTCCAGGCGGGTCTGGAAAGCGCGGTGCGTGTAGAGGCCCGTCAGCGCGTCGCGCACGGCCAGCTCCCCGACGCGTTCGTATAGGTAGAGGTTCTCGGTGGCCACGCCCGCTATGGCGGCCAGCAGCTCCACGGCCCGCAGGTCCTCCGTGCCGAAGCGCTCGGGGCGCTGCGAGGAGAGGCGGATGAAACCGGCCGTGGCGCCGAAATGCGACAGCGGCACCACCATTGCGGAGCGTTCGCCGGCGGCGAAGTCGCGGGCCGAGAAGCGGTTGTCGGCGGCGGAATCCCTGACCAGGAGCGAGACCTTGCGCTCGGCCGACCAGGCTTCGAGAGGGTCGCGCGGCGCGCCGGGCGCCAGGTCGACGGAGGCGTCGAAGAACTGGTCCTTGATCAGCTGGCCCAGCCTGGACTTTATCTCCTCGGGGGACGAGGAGGCTGAAAGATGCTGTATGGACGAGGAGAGGCCGGACTGGAACTTGATGCGGTCGAGCAGCGTCTTCTTGTGCGATTCATAGCGGGCCAGTTCCTCCTCAAGGGCGCGGAGGCGGCGGAAATTCTCGGCGAGGGCGCCCTCGGCCCGCAGCGAAGCGTCGTTTTTGGCGTCCTCGAGGTGATGGGTGAGCCAGGCGAAGCCCAGCAGGGCCGCCATCTCCAGGAACATCAGAAGCGGGCGCTGCAGCTGCAGGTCCTGCCAGGCGAAGCGCGGCAGCACGAAGCCGGCCGCGGCGCAGAGGAAAGCCAGCAGGAACTTTATATCCCGGTCCTCGTAGGCGAGCAGCAGGAAGACGAAGCCGTAAAGCGGGTAGAGGCGCAGGGCCGAGGCGGGGGCCAGCGACAGGGCGGCCGACACGGCCGCGAAAACGGCCAGCGCCAGCGTTATCCTTAGGGGCTTGCTCTTTATCATCGCGCAGACTGAATTTTACAATAAAAAGCCCCCCGGCCGGCGGGGGGCGTGGTGCCGAGCGGGGAGGCTCAGCGCAGGGGAGAATTGAGCAGCTGTTCGAGGGCCTGCGACTCCGGCATGGACACGGGCTCCGAGGCCAGTTCCTCGGCGCTGACGGGGGTTATGGCGAAAGGCAGCGGGGCCACGTCTATCCCCTTGTGAGAGCCGGGCGGCGGGATCGTCATCATCAGGTTGCCGTCCTGGGTGCCGTAAACCGTGGCGCCGGCGGCCTGCAGCCGCAGCAGGGCTTCGGCGTGCGGGTGGCCGTAATTGTTGCCCACCCCGTAGGAGACTATGGCGTGCACCGGCCTGACCCGCTCCAGGAATTTCTGGGAGGAGGAGGAACCGGAACCGTGATGAGCGACCTTCAGTATCTGGGACTCGAGGCCGGACTTGAAGACACGGGTGATGGCGTTCTCCTGGGAAGCCTCTATGTCGCCGGTGGTCAGAAGCCCGGTGCCGTTGTAGTAAAAGCGCAGCACTATGGAGCAGTTGTTTATCGTGCTGGAATCGCGCGTCTTTATCTCCTCGGAGCAGGTATTGAGGACCTTCACGCTGACATTGCGGTCCCAGTTCATGTGCTCGCCTGTCTCCGGAAAATGGACCCTGGCGGCCTGGGCCGCGGCAAGCTCGCGGAGATTATTGTCGCCGACCGCGTTGAGGTTCTCCAGCCGGCTGTCGTAGAAATTGCCGACCTGGAAGTACTGGAAGACCTTCTTCAGGCCGCGGTAATGGTCGCTGTGGGGATGGGTCAGCACCACGTGGTCTATCTTTCGCACGCCCTTGGCCATCAGGAACTCGCGAACAGGGAGCGAGGACGGCCCGCCGTCTATGAGCACGTTGGAACCGTTGGGGAGTTCGATGTAGGTGGCGTCGCCCTGGCCCACGTTGAGAAAATAGACGTTGAGCTGCGTCCAGCCGGAGAGCGGGAGCAGCAGCAGGGAAAGCAGTATGGCGGACCGGCGCGCGGCGTTCTTCATCAAGGGCGCGTAAGCCATGATATATTCTAGGCCGGGCGCCGCCTTTATGAAAGGGCCAAAGGTCCTACGAGGGCCTACGCTTCCGGCCTTTTTCCCAGGGCCTCGGGATGATGCCTCACTACGCGGGCGTCCACCATGTAGATTATGTCCTCGGCCATGCTGACGGCGTGGTCGGCCACGCGCTCCAGGTGCCGGGCCGCCAGCAGCAGCGGCACCGCCCGGTCGGCAGTGGAGCCGTCCTTCATCATGTAGTCCTCGACCAGTTCCTTCTCGACCGCGCGCTTGAGCGCGTCGGCTTCCGGATCGGCCAGCACCACCCGGCGGGCCAGCGCCGTATCCTCGTTCACGAAGGCCTCAATGGCCTCGCCGGTCATCCGGCCCGCCAGATCGGCCAGCCTGGGGATGTCCACGAGCGGCTTGAGCAGCGGCCTGCCGGACAGGTCCAGCGCCCGCTGGGCCACGTCCACCGCGAGGTCCCCTATCCGTTCCAGCTCGGCGTTGAGCCTGATGGCGGTGGTGATGAAGCGCAGGTCGCGGGCCATCGGCTGATGCCGGGCTATGAGGTCCAGGCAGCGCTCGTCTATCTCCAGTTCCAGCCTGTCCAGCGCGGAATCGCCGTCGATGACGGCGCGCGCGGCGGCCGCGTCCCGCTCCTTGAGCGCCTCGACGGCTTTCATGAGAGCCTGGCGGGCCAGCGAGGCCTCGCGCATCACGGCCCCCTTGAGCTCCTGGAGTTCCTCGTCGAAATGCCTATGCATGGTCCCTCCTAGCCGAAACGGCCGGTGATATAATCCTCGGTGCGCCTGTCGCGCGGCGCCTTGAAGATGCGCCCGGTCGGGCCCACCTCTATGATCTCCCCCATCAGGAAGAAGGCGGTCCGGTCGGAGACGCGCGCCGCCTGCTGCATATTGTGCGTGACTATGGCTATGGTGTACTGCCTGCGGAGGTCGAGTATGAGCTCCTCTATTTTGGCGGTGGAGATGGGGTCGAGGCTGGCGCAGGGCTCGTCGAAGAGCAGCACCTCGGGCTCCACGGCCAGGCAGCGGGCTATGCAGAGCCGCTGCTGCTGGCCGCCGGAGAGGCCCAGCGCGCTCTCGCGAAGCCGGTCCTTGACCTCGTCCCAGAGCGCGGCCCGGCGCAGGGAATTCTCTACCCTCTCCTCCAGGGCGAGGCGGTCGCGCAGTCCGTTGACCTCCGGCCCGTAAGCGACGTTCTCGAAAATGGTCTTGGGGAAGGGATTGGGCTTCTGGAATACCATCCCCACGCGCTTGCGCAGGTCCGCGGCGTCGCAGGCGGGGCGGTTGATATCGAAGCCGTCGAGCAGGATCTCGCCCTCCAGCCGCGCGTCCGGCACCAGGTCGTTCATGCGGTTGAGCAGGCGGATGAAGGTGGACTTGCCGCAGCCGGAAGGCCCGATTATGGCGGTGACCATCCTGGGCGGCAGGTCCAGGCTTATGTCCTTCAGGGCGCGCTTGGGGCCGTAGTAGAAGTTCACGCCGCGGGCGCTCATCTTGGGCTCGAAACCTGTCGTCTCCCCCTCGGCGGTGCTGCCGGCGTTGACGGTCACCGGCCCTGATGGCGGCCGGGCCTCCGGGTTCTCGATAGCCGTACTAAGCATGGTATGTCCTCCTCTGGCGCTGCCTGATATATATCGCGAGCATGGACATGGCCAGCACCAGGGCCAGCAGGACCAGGCTCGAGCCGTAGGCGATGCGCGTCTGGGCTTCGGGATGCGTGCCCTCGGTCATGAGAGCGTAGATGTGATAGGGCAGGGCCATGACCTCCGAGAACACCGAATCCGGATAGCCCTTCAGGTAAAAGGCGGCGGCGGTGAAGAGTATCGGCGCGGTCTCGCCGGCGGCGCGGCCGACGCTGAGTATCACGCCGGTCAGTATGCCGGGCAGGGCGGCCGGCAGCACCACCTTGCGGATGGTCTCCCAGCGCGAGGCGCCCAGCGCCAGCGAGGCCTCGCGCACGGACTGCGGCACCGCGACCAGCGCCTCCTGCGAGGCGGAGATTATCAGCGGCAGCGTCAGCATGGCCAGCGTGAGCGAGCCGGAAAGTATGGAGACCCCGAAGCCCGCGCCTTTCACGAAGACCGCCAGTCCGAAAAGACCGAAGACGACGGACGGTACGCCGGCGAGATTGTTCACGCTGACGCGTATGGCGTTGACGGCCCAGCCTTTGGGCGAATATTCGGTCAGGTAGACGGCGCAGGCGACGCCAAGCGGCAGCGCGACCAGCACCGCGCCGAGCGTAAGGTAAAGCGTGCCAAGTATGGCCGGTGCTATGCCGCCGGCCGTCATGGCGTCGCGGGGCGCGGCCGTCAGGAATTCCCAGCTTATCGCCGGCAGGCCGCGAACGGCGATGAACCAGAGTATGGCGCCCAGGAAGACGATGTTGGCGGCCATGCACAGCCACAGCAGCCCGAACCCGGCCTTCTGAAAGACATCGCGCCTGCTCATCGGGCCAGCCCCAGCTTCAGGCGGTAGCGGCGGCTGATGAGCTCCGCGGCGATATTGAATACGAAAGTGACAAGGAACAGGGCGAGCGCGATGGCGAACAGAGCGTGGTAATGCTCGCCGCCCACCGCGGCCTCGCCCATCTCGGCGGCGATGGCCGCCGTCATCGGGCGCACCGGGTCGAAGACCGAGGACGGCACGACCGCGGCCCCTCCGGCCACCATCAGCACGGTCATGGTCTCGCCGATGGCGCGGCTCATGCCGAGTATCACGGCCGTGGAGATGCCGGAGCCGGCGGCCGGGACTATGACCTTCACCAGTGTCTCCCAGCGGTTGGCGCCCAGGGCGAAAGAGGCTTCCCTGAACGAGCGCGGCACATAGCCCAGAGCGTCCTCGGCTATGCTGGCCACCGTCGGGGTGGCCATGACGCCCAGTATGACGCCTGCCGTCAGGGCGCAGAGCCCTATGGGCAGTCCGAAGGCCTCCTGCATGAATGGCGCCATTACGGTCATGCCGAAGAAGCCGTAGATGATGGAGGGAATCGAGGCCAGGACCTCTATGACCGGCTTCAGCGCGGCGCGCTGGCGCGGACCGGCGAGCTCGTGCAGGTACAGCGCGCTGCCCACGCCCAGCGGCACGCAGATGACCAGGGCTATGCCGGTGACCCAGGCGGAGGCGGCTATGAGCGGCCACACGCCGAACTCCGGCGGCTCGGCCGTGGGATACCAGCTCTCACCGCCGAGGAAGGCGAGCGGAGAGACGAAGCTGAAGACCGGCAGCGCCTCGCGGAAGAGGACGATGATGATCCCGGCCAGCAGGGCCAGCGAGGAGAAGGCGGCCGCGGCGAACAGGAGCTTTATGAGCTTCTCTTTGGTCGTGTTCATCTTACGGGTATAGTCTAGGGAAAGCGCGCAAAGCCGGCGCGAAGACCGTGTAAATTCCCGGTAAGGAGACAGCCGGGGGAGGGCGGCGTGTCAGCTAAGCAGGACCGCCTCGGAGGCGCGAGCATCGTAAGCGCGAGCGCCGAGAGCCGAGGACCGACGCGCTATGCGCGCGAGTCCGTGTCCTGCGTGCTGACACGCCGACATCCCCCGGAATAGTTCTCCTTACTTCTTCAGGGCGACGAAGCCCTGCTCCTCGACTATCCTGCGCCCCTCCGGGCCCTTGATGAAGTCGATGAAGTCCTTGACCAGCCCCTCCGGCTTGCCGGCGGTGTAGAGGAACAGCGGCCGCGAGATCCCGTACTTGTTGCGTATGACCGAGTCCTTGTCGGGCATCACGCCGTCCACCGCTATCGCCTTGACCGAATCAGTGACGTAGCCGAGACCGACATAGCCGATGGCGCCGGGCGTCCGGGCCACGATGGAGGCTATGCCCTGGTTGGAGGCCTGCATGATGGCGTCCGGCCTTATCTTCTTCTTGTCGAGCACCAGCTCGCTGAAGGCCTCGAAGGTGCCGCTGGCGCTGTCGCGCGAGATGACCACTATCGGCAGGTCCGGACCTCCTATCTCCTTCCAGTTCCTGGCGCGCGTGGTGTAGATCTTCTTTATCTGCTCCCTGGTCAGCCCCTTGAGCGGGTTCGAGGGGTGCAGTATATGCGAGATCCCGTCCATGGCTATCACATGGGCGACGAGGTCGCGGCCGCGTTTGGAGGCCCTCTCCAGCTCGGACTGCTTTATGGCGCGCGAAGCGGCCGCGATCTGGCAGGTGCCGTCTATGATGGACGCTATGCCCACCCCGGAACCGCCGCCGCGTATGCTGATGTCGGCGTCCTTGCGGACCTTCATGAACTCCTCGGCGGCTTTCTGCGTTATAGACAGCACGGTGGTGGAACCTTCCGCGGTTATCTTGCCGCCGGCGAAGGCCGGGGCGGCCATGCAGACGGCCAGTATCAGCGTGTTCAGCTTTTTCATTTGTTTCTCCTTGTACGTTTCAGAACTTGAGGTTTATGTCGGCCTGGAACAGTTTCTCCCGCTTCAACGCGCCGTATACCGGCTTCGCGTCGTAGTAGTCCAGCGTCAGGGCGAAATCGCGCATCAGCCCCAGGGTCACTATGAACTCCTGCCCCTTGACGCCCGCGGCGCCGCCGTAGAAGTCGGAATCGGGATAATTGTCCAGCCAGGCGTCGCGCTCCAGACGCCTGACTGACCAGGAGGCCTGCCACTGCCCGGCATCCTCCACCTTGCGCTGTCCAAGCCTGAGTCCGGCTATCCAGCCTTCGGCGTCGCGGCCGTGCTCCAGCGCCCTGACCCAGTTGCCGAAGGCGCCGACGTGGGTCACGTTCCAGCCCAAGGCGCTCAGGCCCGGCACGGGCACAGGCTCGAAGAGGTTCCAGTTGAACTCGGCCTCGGGGCTGAAGGCGTCGTAGTCGTACTTGTACCGGGAGGAGACCAGAGTGTTGGCCTGCTGATAGTCCGTCGCCGAGGGCCTGTGCGGCAGCGCCGTCGCGCCGCGCACGTGGTTGAAGGAATACAGCGCGGCGGCGGCCCTGAAGTCCGCTTTCCCTTCCGGATGGGTCCAACCGACCCCCGGCTGGACATAGAGCAGGTGGGGGTCCTGCTTGTTGGTGGAGGACTCCCCCAGTATGGCCAGCCCCGCGTTGGCGAAGAGGCCCCAGTCGTCGCCGGGCAGGTTCGCCCTCAGCGCCAGGCCTTCCAGGTTTATATCCGTGTCCCAGAGCATGTCGCTGGTCAGCCAGAGCGGGTTCCTGGTTCGCCCCGCCGTCAGCGCCAGGTTATCCGAGGCGTTGTACTCGGCGAAGACATAGTCTATGTAGAGGTTCTTCTTGCCGTTATTGTCGGTGAAGGTCTGGTTGGTGGAGCGCGGATCGGCGCTGTTGCCGCTGGCGAAGCCGAAGCCCATGTAGACCTTCTCGTTGACCTTGGAGTCCGCGAAGAAGCGCAGGCGGTAGCGGCCGCGGTGCTGGGCGACGGCGGAGTTGCCGTTGTCGTTGAACTGGTAGCGCAGGCGCACGTCGCCGCGCAGCTTCATGGTCTGGAGCCAGAGCGGCAGCGTGCGGTGCCGCTGCTGCGAGATCTCCTTCTTAACTTCCTCCTGCGTCCCGATGCGTATCTCCTGCGCCTCGCCGGGATCGAGCACCTCTTTCTCCACCAGGCGGTCGAGAAGCAGGTCCAGCTCGCCGGCGCGGGCAGCCGGGGCGCAGAGGGCGGCCAGGGCCAGCAGGGCCCCGGCCATACTTAAAGTTTTTCCGTACGTCATTCGCCACCTCCCTGGGACCGTCGACTGCGGGGATAGTGTAGAAAGACGGGTTAAAGACGGGGCGAAGCGGGGGTAAAATGCGGGTAAATAAAAAAGCGGGTCAGGACGGCAGGGTGAACCAGAAGGCCGAACCGCGGCCTTCCTCCGATTCCACTCCGACGGAGCCGCCGTGCAGCTCGACGGAGTGCTTGACTATCGCGAGGCCGAGGCCGGTGCCGCCGAGCTCCCGGGAGCGGGCCTTGTCCACGCGGTAGAAGCGTTCGAAGACGCGGGACAGCGAATCGGCCGGTATGCCGGGGCCGGTGTCGGACACCGTCACGCGCACGAGGCCCTCCTCCGCGGCGGCCGAGACGGAGACGCGGCCGCCGCCGGGCGTGTACTTGAAGGCGTTGTCGAGCAGGTTGAAGAGCGCCTGTTCCAATTTCTTCCTGTCCGCCTTCACCGGCAGGTCCTCGGGGACCCCGTCGCGGAAATCTATCTTCTTGCCCCTGAAGGCCGGCAGCAGGGAGCGGTGGACGTCCTCCACCAGGCCGCGGAGCGGGAAGTCGGAGAGGTCCGGCCTGGCCGAGGCGGATTCCAGGCTGGAGAGCCTGAGCAGGTCGTCGACGAGGTCCTCCAGGCGGACGGCCTGGCGCAGAACGGCGTCGAGGAACTCCCCCCGGTGCTCCCTGTCGTCCACGGCGCCGCCTATCAGCGTTTCGACGCTGCCCTTGATGGCCGTGAGCGGTGTCTTGAGCTCATGCGACACGTTGGCCACGAAATCCCGGCGTATGCGCTCCGCCTTTTTAAGTTCGCTGACGTCGTGAACCACCAGCACGCAGCCGGCGGCCGCGCCGCCGCGCAGCACTGGCGCGGCGCTGACGCCGAGCTCGAAGCGCTGGCGGAAGGCGGCCGAGGTCTCCCTGGAAACCGGGCGCCCCGAGGCGATCGCTTCGGCGACCGCCTCGTCGAAGCCGGTGCCGCCGAAAATATCGGAAATGCGGCCGCCGGCGCCTTTTTCCGGGGCGATCCCGGTCAGCCGGCCCGCCGCCGAGTTCATGGCCTTTATGACGCCGGAGGCGTCGGTCAGTATCAGGCCCTCGGACATATTGTCGAATACGGCCTCCAGCTCTCCCTTGCGGGAGGCCAGTTCTCCCATGCGGCGCGAAAGCTCCTCCGCCATCGAGTTGAGGGTCTGCGCCAGTTTCTTCAGTTCGCCGTAGCCGGCCACGCGGGCGCGGTGCCCCAGGTCCCCGGCGGCGAAGCGCTTGGAGGCCTCTATTATCTCCCCGAAGGGAGCCGAGAGGACCTGTATCAGCCAGAGCCCGAGCAGCAGCGAAAGCGCCGCCGCCACGGCCGAGGCCTGCAGCACCACCCGGCGCACGGAGGCCAGCTGCGCCTCTACGGAGGACAGCGGGACCGAGAGGCGGATCACCCCGGCCTGCCGCCCGTTCACCAGGACCGGGCGGGCGAGGTAGAACATCCCCTTGTCCAGAGTGGAGGAGTACCGGGTGGCGTTCTCCTGGGAACCCGCAAGGGCGGCCGCGACTTCGGGCCTGCCAGCGTGATTGTCCATGCCCGACGGATCGCCGCCCGGCACGCCCGAATCGGCCAGGACGGACCCGTCCATGGCTATGAAAGTGACGCGGTGGCCCAGCAGGGCGCCGAACCGGAGCGCGAGCCGCCGGGGTCCGGCGCCGGGCCGCCCGTCGAAGCCTGCGGCGGAAAGGGATTCCTCGATCAGGGAAGCCTCCGCGGCCAGCGAGGCGCGCAGGTTCTCCATGGCCGCCTCCTGCAGGCGGCCGGAGGCCAGCCAGGCCGCCAGCCCCAGGGAGAAAAGGACCAGCGCGAGACAGGAAACGATTATGCGGAACCTGAAGGTCTTGAACATCGGGGTTACTCGAAGCGGTAGCCGAAGTTCTTGACGGTTACGATGCGGGCGCCCTCGCTTTTCAGCTTGCGGCGCAGCGTGCCGACGTGCACGTCGACCGTGCGGGTCTCTATGTCCAGGGCGGAGTCCATGCCCCAGGCGCGCTCCAGCAGTTCCTCGCGCGATAGGACCTTGCCGCCGGCGGAGACCAGGGCCCGCAGCAGTATGAATTCCTTGGCGGTCACCTCTACGGGCTTCCCTTTGACCGTGACCAGCACCCGGTCGAAATCTATCTCCAGGCCGCCGTCCTTGAAGCGGGACGCCTCCGCGGCTTTTGCGGAAGAGCGGCGCAGCACGGCCTTTATCCGGGCCAGCAGTTCTTTTATGGCGAAGGGCTTGGCGACATAGTCGTCGGCGCCCAGCTCCAGGCCCACGATCTTGTCGGTCTCCTCGGATTTCGCGGTGAGCATTATGACCGGGACGGAGGCGGTCTTCTGGTCGGCGCGCAGGCGCCGCAGGACCTCGGTGCCGTCCAGGCCCGGCAGCATGACGTCCAGCAGGACCAGGTCGGGCCGCTCTTTCGCCGCCGCCAGGGCGGCGCGCGAACCGTCCTCTACGACCGCCGTGGAGTAACCTTCTTTCCGCAGGTTATAGTCGAGCATGCGGGAGATGTCCCGCTCGTCCTCGACTATGAGTATCTTTCTCGCCATCTACCGATATGATACAAACGCGCCCTCAGGATGGCAAGACGGCGCCGCGGCGGAGGGCCCCGGCCCGGCGGGAGAGGACAGGGAGGCCGTTTCCCCGGCGGTCTCGCTTTCGTGCCAGGGCTCGGCCCAGGCCAGCGGTCCGAGGAAGAAGGCCAGGGCCGCGGCGGAAGTTTTGAGCACGGAAGATTCTTTCATTTCGCCTCCACGAGTCGCTTTCATCGCCTATATCCTACCGCCCGGCTGAAAAGTCCCGGCGAAGTCCGTGTAAAATCCGGGCAAAATCCGGAGCCGCGAGGGGGCGCGCCGCCGATTTTTGTAGAATTATCCCCATGATGACGCCGCGCAAGGACCTCCCGGAGCACGACCTCAAGTTCAGGGGCTTCGAGCAGCTGATGCCCCGCAGGATAAAGAACATCCTGATGGTGGCCTCGCTCTACGACTCCTTCCTGATAGCCGACGACGAGCGCCTGACCGAGGCGCTGTTCAGCGAACTGGCGGAGGCCCCGCGCATAACCCGCGTCTCCACGGCGGAAGAGGCCTCGCTGCGGCTGGCGACCGGCGATTACGACCTGGTGATCGCCATGGTGCAGCTGGGCGACACCGACATGCGCGAGTTCGCCGCCGGCATACGGGAGCAGCGCCCGGGCCTGCCGGTGGTGCTGCTCTCCTTCAACATGCAGGACGTGCTCAACGTCTCCCCCGCCACGCGCGAGCTTGTGGACGGAGTCTTCCTCTGGCACGGCGACACTGCCATCTTCTCGGCCATCATCAACCTGATGGAGGACGCGGCCAATTTCGAGAGCGATTCGAAGGCCGGCGTGCAGGCCGTGCTGCTGGTGGAGGACAATGTCCGCTTCTATTCCTCCTACCTGCCCATAATCTACTCGGAGCTGATGAAGCAGACGCAGATAGTGATGGCCGACGAGCTCAACCCGTCCAAGAAGATGCTCCGGCTCAAGGCGCGGCCCAAGGTGCTGCTGGCCGACAATTTCGACGAGGCCTGGGAGATATACTCCAGGTACAAGGCCAACCTGCTGGGCGTCATCAGCGACATAGAGTACCCGGTCGGCGACAAATGCGAGCCCGAGGCGGGCCTGAACCTGGCCCGCCGCATCAAGGCCGAGGACCCGGACATGCCGGTGCTGCTGCAGTCGTCCAACTCGGCGATGTCGCGGGCTGCCGGCGAGCTGGGAGCCTCCTTCCTGCACAAGTCCTCCAAGGACCTGGGGCGGCAGCTGCGGGGCTTCATCCTGCGCTACTTCGGCTTCGGCGAATTCATCTTCTCCGACCCCCAGGGCAACGAGCTGGCCCGCGCGGCGGACCTTCAGGGCATGATAAAGCTGCTCAAGGCCGTGCCGCTGGACTCGATCTACTACCACGCCGAGCGCAACCACTTCTCCAAGTGGCTCTTCGCCCGCACCGAGTTCGAGATCGCCTACCACATCCGCCCCAAGAGGATCTCGGAGTTCCGCGACCGCGAGGAACTGCGCAAGTACCTGATAGAGACGCTCTACCAGTTCGTACACCGCACGCAGCTGGGGACGGTGCTCAAGTTCGACCGCAGGCTCTTCGACGACTCCACTCCTTTCGTAAAGATAGGCTCCGGCTCCATAGGCGGCAAGGCGCGCGGCCTGGCCTTCGTGGACTTCCTGCTCAGCCGGGAGGATTTCCGGGAGAAGTTCCCGGAAGTGACCGTCCAGACCCCCAACACCATCGTGCTGGCGACCGACGTCTACGACTTCTTCATGGAGCAGAACGGCCTGGACGCGCAGCTGAGCGAGACCCACTCGAACGAGCGGGTGGCGCAGATATTCGACGCCGCGAAGCTGCCCGATTTCCTGATAGAGGACCTAAAGGCCATAGTCGCGGCCATAGACGGTCCGATAGCGGTGCGCTCCTCTTCACTCCTGGAGGATTCCAAGACACAGCCTTTCGCGGGCATCTACAAGACGTACATGCTGGCCAACAACCACCCCGACCAGGCGGTGCGGCTGGAGCAGCTGCGCCGGGCCATCAAGTACGTCTACGCCTCCGCTTTCTCGCGCGAGGCGCGGGCCTACCGGCGCTTCTCCCCCCACCTGCCCGACGAGGAGAAGATGGCCGTCATAATACAGAAGGTGGTGGGCCGCACGCACGCGGAGGGCGGACGCCACTACCCGGACTTCGCCGGCGTGGTGCAGTCGTACAATTATTACCCCGTCCCTCCGCTGGAAGCCGAGGAACCGATAGCCCATATCGCGCTGGGGCTGGGAAGGACGATAGTGGAGGGACACAACGCCCTGCGCTTCTCGCCGGCGCACCCCCGCAACCTGCACCAGTTCTCCACGATAAAGGACTTCCTGGGCAACTCGCAGAAGAAGTTCGCGGCGCTGGACCTCAAAAAAGCCGGGCAGTCCTTCACTTACGACAAGGAGCCGGACCTGGCGGTGTTCGGGCTGGACGCCGCGGCCGCCGACGGCACGCTGGAGCTGGTCGGTTCGACCTACTCGCGCGAGAACGACGCGGTGGTGGACAGCCTGTCAGCCGACGGGCCCAGGCTGGTCACTTTCGCGCCGGTGCTCAAGAGCGAGGTCATACCTCTCTCGGCGCTGCTCAGCGAGCTTTCGGACCTCGGCCGCGAAGCGATGGGCAGCAATATCGAGATGGAGTTCGCGGGGACCCGCGACCCGGGCACGGGCCGCGTGGACTTCTGCATACTGCAGATGAGGCCCATGGTCTCGCGCACGGCCGCCCGGAGGGTGGACATGTCCGGCGTGGACCCGGCCAAGGTCATATGCAGCAGCGGCGCGGCCCTGGGCAACGGCGAGGTCAGGGACGTGCGCGACATAGTTTACGTCAAGCCGGAAACGTTCTCTCCTTCGAAGACGCGCGAGATAGCGGAGCAGATAAACGGGCTCAACCGCCTGCTGCAGGAAGAAGGGCGGCCATATCTCCTGATCGGTCCCGGCCGCTGGGGATCGAGCGACCCCTACCTGGGCGTGCCTGTAAGCTGGCACCAGATCTCCGGCTCGCGCGTGATAGTGGAGGCCAGCTACGGGGATTTCTCCGTGGACCCGTCCTACGGCACGCACTTCTTCCACAACGTGACCTCGCTGGGGCTGGGCTACCTGACGATTAATTCCTTCCGGAAGGACGGGGAGATAAACTGGGGCTGGCTGGAGTCCCAGCGTCCGGCGGGCGAGACCTCTTACGTGCGGCACCTGCGTCTGGAGCGCCCGCTGGACGTCAGGATAGACGGCTGGACGGGCAAGGGACTGGCCGCGCTTACCTGACCGCTACTCGGCGATATACTTTATGCCTTTCCTGGGCTGCCCCATGAGGGGCAGTTCCCAGACCTGGAGGGACAGGACGTCCCTCATGAAAGCTTTCTTGCCTTCGCGCGGCACGGCGTCCCAGTCCTCGGAGACGGGGTCCAGCGCCGCGTCGAGCAGGGCGCGCCTGAGATCCTCGTCGAGGTTCTCGCGCAGGTCGTCCAGCAGAGGGCTCAGGGAAAGTTTCCATACCCTGCGACCCGCCTCCCTCCGGCCGTTACCGTCGGCCTCTCCGCCGCCCGCGGCCTGGCCGCCGCCGGAGATATCAGGCTTGCGCCGGCTGACCACGGCGCGCCACGGGTTCACGCTGACCCCGTAGAAGCGCCAGCGGGTGTTGTCGTAGATGTTCCAGCCCCGGAAAGGGTTCAGCCTGGAGTAGCCTTTGAGCGAGAAGGGATTGATGCCGGCCAGGTCGCGGAAATCCCAGCGCAGCGAATAATCCAGCCCCATCCTGGAACCGTCCATGTCGGTCACCAGGTTGAGTTTCAGCGAGCCCTGCGAGGGAACGGGGGCGGTGGATGCCTCCTGGCCGTAAGAACCGGCCGCGCAGCAGAACAGCAGCGCGGCGCTGGCCAGGGCGGCCCTAGAAGCCTTCTTTGGAATAGCGCTCAAGCAGTTCCCTCGCCAGGCGGCTGTCGGGGGCGAGGCGCACGGCCTCGTCGAGGGCCGCCTTGAATTCGGTCTCCAGCTTAACCTTGTTGCGCAGCTTTTTCCCCTCTATGGCGTAGACGGCAGAAATGACTGCGGCCTTGAGGGCGTAGAGGTCGCCGGCGAAGCGGCCCGGGCTGACGAAAGGGAGCGCGGGCCCCTTCTCGAGGGCGGACTCTATAAGTTCCTCGCTGTCCTCGTAGGCCCTGTAAAGCAGCCTGCGGGCCTGCCGCATGTCCTTGCCGGCCACGGCCAGACCGGCCCCTTCCTGGAAGTCCACTTCCACCAGCTGGCGCCTGGCGTCCAGCATGGCCGGCCAGTTGCGCAGGGCTGATGTGAACATGGCTCGGGCTTTCCCGTATTCCCTGGCCAGCAGGTGGACATTGCCCTGCACGGTCAGCTCCGCCGCCCGGGTGTAGGCCTGCTCGGAAGCGAAAAGGGCGGCGATGGAACGCATGCGCTCCATTTCTTCCGGCCGGCCGAAGACGTCGCCCATGGCCACCTCGAAGGAAGAGACCAGGGCCTGCGGCGCGCCGGCCTTCAGGGAGGCGTCCTTTTTTTCAAGGTCGTCTATCAGCGTCCTGGACTCCGCAAGCAGTTCGGCCTGCGAGACGTATTCCATCGTTCGCTCGCGAACGCGGTCGGGACTGCGGTTGAGGGCGAGGAAACCGTCGGACTCCAGCCATGGCAGGAGCGCGGCGCGGGCTATGCACAGGGACATCAGCGCGCGATGCCGCTCCGGGCCGGGCAGGTTCTTTTCCCTCTTCGACAGCGAGGCGGCCAGCGAAGCCAGCGGCTCCAGCTCCCCGCGCAGCGCCAGCGCCTGCACCAGCGGAGGGTAGGCGTGCCACTGTTCCGGGCTGGCGGCCACAAGGTCGGAAAGGACCCTGACCTCGAGTTCAGAAGCCCTGGCGAAGCCGTTGCGGGCGGCAGCGGCGGAAAGCTCCTGCGCCACGGCGACGGCCCGCCCGGAGGAAGGGTCCAGGCTGAGCGCTTTGGCCAGCCAGCCGAAGGCCTTCTCTACGTCGGCCTCGCGCACGGAGACGGCCTCCATCACGCCGGCCGCCTTGTCCACGTAATAGTCCGCGGCCTTGCGCTTGACCGGCCCGCAGGCGGCGAGGCACAGGCAGAGCGGGATCAGCGCGGCGGAGCGGGGCATTCTCACTTCGCACCCCTCAGCAGTTTCACTTCGCCGGTGAAGATATCGTGCCAGTCGCCCTCGGGGTAATAGCGGGAGACCAGTTCCGCCGGCAGGGCGCCGGGCGTAAGCGGCGTCCGGTGAAGGAGCGAACATTCGTAGACCAGGGCGGAGCCTTCGACGAAGAAGGAGCCCGGCAGCGAGCCGGGACGGAGGACCAGCCCGCACTCTTTGGCCTTGTCCGCGTCGCGGCCGGAGCGGGAGCCGCAGAAGGCGAGCTCCTTCCTCATCTCCCCCTCGCGCGGCACGCAGACCGTGAAGCAGGAGGCGCTGCGCAGCAGCGAATAGGTGTGGCGCGAGGGACGGACCAGCACGCTCATCACGGGCAGGCCCCAGGTCACGCCCAGCTGCGCCCACCCGATGGTCATGGGGTTGGCGCCGCCCCTGCCGTCCTCCACGACGAGGAAGGCGCCGGGCCCTTTCAGGGCCAGGCAGAGCTTGTCGAAGTCGCGGTAGAAGTGCAAGGGGCCTCCGTTCCTATTTCGTCCAGTCCAGTATTATCTTCCCCGACTTCCCGGAGGACATGATCTCGAAACCCTCTTTGAACTCCGTGTAGGGGAAGCGGTGGGTGATGACCGGCTTGATGTCGAGGCCGCTGGTCAGCATGGCGCACATTTTATACCAGGTCTCGAACATCTCGCGGCCGTATATGCCCTTGAGGAACAGGGCCTTGAAGATGACCTGGCTCCACGGTATGGCCGTGTCGGAGGGCAGTATGCCCAGCAGGGCTATCTTGGCCCCCATCTTGACGGAATTTATCATGTCGTTGAAGGCGCCGCCGTTGCCGCTCATCTCCAGGCCCACGTCGAAGCCCTCGGTCATCCCCAGCCGCTTCATCACCTCGGGCATGGTCTCCTTGCGCGGGTCCACCACGTTCTTTATACCGAGCTTTCGCGCCAGCTCCATGCGGTACTCGTTGACGTCGGTGATGACCACGTGGCGCGCGCCGACATGGTTGGCTATCGCCCCGGCCATGATGCCGATCGGGCCCGCGCCGGTTATCAGCACGTCCTCGCCTATAAGGTCGAACGAGAGCGCCGTGTGCACCGCGTTGCCCAGGGGATCGAGTATGGAGGCCTCGTCGTCGCTGACCCCGGACGGGATAGAGAAGACGTTCTCGGCGGGGATGGAGAGGTACTCGGCGAAGCAGCCGGGGCGGTTAACGCCCACGCCGCGGGTATTGATGCAGAGGTGGCGGTGGCCGGCCTTGCAGTTGCGGCAGTGCCCGCATACGATGTGTCCTTCGCCGCTGACGCGCTCGCCGACGCGGTGGCCCTTGACCGCCTTGCCCAGCGCCGCTATCTCGCCGACGAACTCGTGGCCGACGTGCATCGGGACCGGGATCGTTTTCTGCGCCCACTCGTCCCACTGGTAGATGTGTATGTCGGTGCCGCAGATGGCGGTCTTCTTTATCTTTATGAGGACGTCGTTGTCTCCGACCTCGGGCTCGGGAACGTCCTCCAGCCAGAGTCCTTTTTCGGCCTTTTTCTTGACGAGGGCTTTCATCGGTGTCGCTCCTGTGGAACGGTGTGAACGGCTATGGGAACATTATACAAATAGACAAATGAAAAAGGCGCCCGCCGGCGGCGGGCGCCCTCCGGCGCTGGGCCCGGTTCAGCCGCGCACGGCGAGCAGGGCCGCCCTGAACTCTTCCACCGTGCGGAAGCGCTTGTCGGGGTCGGGGTCCATGGCCTTCTCCAGCAGAGCGTCGAAGGCCTTGGGGATGCCGGCCATCACAGCGCTCACCGGGTGGTAGCGCATCTTCTCCTTCTGCTCCTGGAAATCGGGGCCGGGGAATGGCAGCGTGCCGGTCAGGGACTCGTAGACGCAGACGCCCAGCGAATAGATGTCGGATTCCTTGCCCGAGACGCCGTAGGCCTGCTCGGGGGCCATGTAGGCCGGGCTGCCGACGACTTCCCGGCTGGCGCGGGCCAGAGTCTCCTTGGCCGAGCGGGCCAGGCCGAAGTCCATGACCTTCACGTCGCCCTCGGAGTTGATCATGATGTTGCCCAGCTTGAGGTCGCGGTGGACGACGTTCTTGGAATGGGCGTAGGAGAGCGCCTTGCAGACCTGGTCGAAGATCTCCACCACGCTGGCGGTGCCCAGCATGACCTCTTTCTCGAGCTTCTTGTCCAGCGTGGGGCCGTCGATGAACTCGAAGACGAGGTAGATATTGTCGTCCTCTTCGAAGATGGTGTAGATCTCCACGATGTTAGGGTGGTGGAGCAGCGCGACGGTGCGGGCCTCCTGCAGGAAGCGCTGCTTCTCGTTCTCGTTGAGCTTGATCTCGTCGTTCATGCGCTTGATGGCGACGGGGCGCTCGAGCGACTGGTCCACGGCCTCGTAGACAACGCCCATGCCTCCCTCGCCCAGCTTGCGCTCTATCTTGTACTTGCCCGAGGTAACGCCCTCGTAGAAGATGGACGGGGAGAGTATGTCGGGCTGGGTGTCGCGGCCGTCGGGCCGCTCCCGGCGCCCGGAGAGAACGTGCAGCATGCCGAAGGCGATGAGCAGGCCGCCGCTCAGCGTGAAGCCCAGCGTCATGGCGAAGCGGCCGGTCTTGTTGCGGCGGGGGCGGGGCTCCGCGCCGGGCTCCGGCTGTACCGCCGCCGCGCCGGGATCGAAATCCTGCACGCGGCCCGAGTACTGGGCCACGGCGTCGCGGAAGCGGGAGGCGTAGGCCGTATTGAGCGAGGCGGCCTGCCGGAAATCCTCCAGCATGCGCTTGTAGTCGCCCATTTTCTCGTAGGCCAGGGCCCGGTTGAACCAGGAGTCGGCGTAGCCGGGATTGAGCTTTATCGCCTTATCGGCGTCGCCCTCCGCCTCGCGGAACATGCCCTTGCGGTTGAGCGCCCAGGCGCGCATGTTCAGGGCCTGCACGTTGCCGGGGTCGTGGTCGAGCACGCGGGTGGTGTCGCGCACGGCGTCGTCGTATTTGCCGAGGAAATTATAGGCGTTGGCGCGCTCCAGGTAGGCCTCGTCCGAGGCGGGGTTCTTCTCCAGGGCCATGGTGGCGTAGCGCGCGGCCGCCTCGTAGTCGCCCAGCCGCGTCTTGGAGGCGGCGGTCTTGAGGTAGGCCGAGGCCTTGGCCGATTCCTGCGGCGGGACCTGCGCGGCGGCCGCCGGCTTGAGCTCGAGACCGGAGAGGCCCGCCGCGGCCGCGCCCTCTGCCGCCGAAGGGGCGCCCCCCTCGAAACTGCGCTTTATGTCCTGCAGGGAAGCGAGGCTCCTGAGGCTGGAGGTCTCGCGGCGGCTCTCAATGAGGGCTGAAAGTATCCGCGCCGATTCGTCCTGCGGGTCGGCGGCCATGGCCTTGCGTATGTCCTCGATGGCTCCCTTGCGGTCCTCCATCGAGGACCGGGCCAGGGCCCTGGCCTTGTAGGCGTCGGGGCTGTCCGGGGCCAGCTTTATGGCGGTGGTGGCCGCGTCGGCCGCGCGGGCGAAATTCTGCATCTCGTTGAAATATTCGGCCGCGGCGGTATGAACGTCCGGGTTGCGGGGGAAAACGTTCTGAAGGGCGGAGATGTCGGCCTCGGCCTGCTTGTTATTGCCGGACTCGACCTCCTCCCCCACCCTGGCCAGCGCCTCCACCAGGGGATCGGGGCGCCTGCTTCCGGGACCGGTGCGCCTTGAACCGGACCCTCCGGGCGCGCCGGGACCGCCCTGGTCGGACTTATTGTCCAGGCCTCCGTCCCCGGCGCCGCCCGACGGCTTGACGCCTGGAAAGGTGCGCCTGGTGAGATCTTCCCTTCTGAACGACAGTTCCCCGGTGAAAGGCCCCACGCCCAGGTCCGAGAGGCGCATCAGCACGGGGTCCTGAGCGTCCAGCGACCCTTCCCTTATGGCCTTGCGCACCCGCAGCACCACGAACCCGATCCTGCGGCAGTTGTCCTCGATGTACTCCGACAGCGCGTCGCCCGTCTTTCCGTCCAGGTCGGACAGAAGGGACTGTGCCATCTCCAGGGGGGGCCTTTTGAAGGGGACCTGGGGAGGCAGGCTGTCGCGATCCTGATGAGTGACGACCGCGCTGCCCGGCTCCGGTATGGCCGGGGCGTCCTGGCCCCCGGCCGCGGCCGGCAGGACCGCGGCCGACAGGGCCGCGAGGAGCGTCAGGTATATCACCGGCTTGCGCATATTTTTCCGATCCGCTGACAACAAAACTTCCGCTTGAATACAGGAAAGTCCCTTTCCTTATCCCCGGCGGTCATTCTCATTTATAGGGTAAAAGACCTCCTCTCCTTTGTCAAGGGCCCAAATGGCCCAGGCGGCATAGGCCCAAAGGTCTTCACCGCCGGGGGCCGCCGCGGCCCCGGGGTTGACGCGTCAATGCCCGGCGGGCGCGGTCCGGGGCGCGCGGGACGGCGGCGCGGGGCCCAGACCGCACTGGGACCTTTGACCATGACCCGGCGTGGGCCCTTGCGCCCTTGTGGTTTTTTACCGGCGGGTTAAACTATATGCGGGGATAACGAATCCCCGAACGGAGGAAACAGATGAACTACCTCAAGACAGCGCTGTCCGCCATACTCGTCATATCTCCCTTTTCTTTCCTGGGAGCCGAGGGCCTGGAGAACGATCCCTCCTACTTCACCATAGCCGACACCGTGGTGAACGTCCGCGAGGTTGAGGCGCCCGAAGAACCAGCCGACCTCGTCATGCCCGAGCGCAAGGCCGCCCCCGTGGCCGCGGCGGGCGCCATCATAAACGGCGGCGCGACCGCCTGGAACATAGTCAACGGCGGGCAGGCCTCCTCCCATCTCAGCCACACTTACGCCAGCGCGCTGCCCGGCTGGGGCAACTGGCACAATATCACCGGCTGGCGCGGCCCAAAGAAGGTCGTTTACGAGCTGAAATCCAAGAACCTCTACGGCATGACCGTGCTGGACGTGCAGTACGAAGTCTCCTTCTTCTACGGCGGCCACGACCAGAACAACCGCGGCAAGTACATAACCAACTTCACCGCCAAGGCCACCCGCTTCTCCATCAAGTGGGGCTTCAAGTACTATATGGATATAAGGATATCCGACCCGATGAACGTCGGCACCCCCGAGGACCCGCTCGCCTACATGCAGGCCGACGTCAACTGGAGCTTCTCCAGCCCCATCAAGACCACCCGCGGCTTCCAGACCTACGCGGTGCGCGGCGACGGCATGTTCCGCGACATCAGCCCCGACGCGGGAAAGATGGCCGAGGAACTGGCGCCGCCCCAGGCTCCCGAAAAAGTGACCGTGGAGTGGAACTGAGCGAACGATGACACTCCGCAACGCCCTGTTGGCCCTGCTGATGCTCCAGGCCCCGGCCTTCGCCGGGGCCGCGGAGGAGAAGGGCATAACCACGCGGTGCGTGTTCACACGGCTGTCCGACAGCACCGTACCATTCTCCCAGGAGCCGGCGCTGCCGGCCGGCGGCCCCCTCTTCGGCCAGGAGCCGCAGCTGCAGCCGGGCGGCCCCGTTTTCACCGGCGGGAAGATCGGTCCCGGCGTGGTCATAGTCGCGGTCGGCGCCGGGGCCTGGAAGATAATCAACGCCGGACAACCGGTCGCTCACCTGGACCATTATTACGCCAGCGCCTACCCGGGATGGGCCAGCTGGAGCCAGATCTCCGGCTGGAAGGGCCGCCGCGAAGCGCGCTACGGCATAACCTGCGCGAACAGGTCGGGCGTGACCGTCCTGGACATGGCCTACGCAGTTTCCTTCAATTACGGCGGAAAAACGCCCGACGGCAAGGGCGCCTACATCGGCAACCTGACGGTCAAGACCGAAAGGTTCGACATAAAGTGGGCGACCAAGTTCTCTCTCGGCATCAGGATCTCCAACCCCGCCAACGCCGGCACGGACGAGGCCCCCGTGGCTTACCTGCAGACGGACGCCGCCTGGACCTTCAGCAGCCCGCTGATAGACAAGGTGGACGGCTTCCAGACCTACGGCGTCTACGGCGACGGCAGGTTCATAGACCTCAGCGCGGACAACCCCGATTTCAACCAGGAGCTCGCGGTCCCGCAGAACGCGGAGCTCCCGGCCGTTTCCTGGAACTGACCGACGCCGCCTGATAAAGGAGAAGACCCCCGGCCGTACGCCGGGGGTCTTCTTTTCACGCCTGGCGGAAAGGGGCTCAGCCCTTGGCGCCGCAGCACTTCTTGTATTTCTTTCCCGAGCCGCAATGGCAGGGATCGTTGCGGCCGATCTTGGGCTCCTCGCGGCGCACGGTCTCCACCTTCTGCACCTCGCCGCCCTGCAGCACCTCGGGATGCTTCTTGAGCCACTTCTTGACGGCGTGGCCGTCGTTTATGTCGACGCCGTCGGCCAGCATCTTGCGGTAGACGCCGATTATCATCTGGCGCATCTGCGGCGTGCGGGCCTGGGACAGGATCTCGGGCGAGATCTTGTCGAGTTCCGCGGCCAGTTCATCGTCGGTCTTGTCCTTGACCGGCTTGGCCGTTTTCACGGCCGCGGCCTGGGCCTGCTTCTCCGCCGACGGCGGCACGGGCTTGACGGCCGCGGCCGCTGACGGGGAGGCCTCTTTTTTAGGCTCCGCCGGCTTTTCCTTGGACAGCTTTTCCTTTATGAAGTTCCAGATCATCTTTGTTCTCCTATGGGTACGCCACGCGGCGCGGGTTCCCCTTTTTTGTCAGGCCGGCACCTTGTTCCTGTCCTTGAGATAGCAGGCCAGCGCTATCGAATGCAGCTTGGTCATCGGCGAATCCGTGCGCGAGGGCAGGATGACCGGGATATTGGAGCCGGCCAGCAGGGTGGCGGATTTCATGCCGGCGCCGAAGAAGCTCAGGCATTTGTACACCGGGTTGGCCGAGTCGAGGTCGGGGAACAGCGCGATGTCGGTGTTGCCGGGCACGACGGCGCCCTTGATGCCTTTCTCGGCGGCGAGCTCCTTGGAGAAGGAGATGTACACGTCGTAGGGGCCCTCCACCACGCAGTTCTTTATCTTCCCTTCCTTGTTCATGCCCGCCAGCGCGGCCGCGTCGAGCGTGCTGGGGATCTTCTCGTTGACCTTCTCCACGGGGCAGACCACCGCGACATTGGGCTTCTCCACGCCCAGCATGCGCATCATGTCCACCGCGTTGTTGAGGATCATGGCCTTCTGCTCCAGCGTGGGGCTTATCATGATGGCCGCGTCGGTGACGGCGAAGAGCTTGTGGTAGTTGGCCTGTTCGAACAGGACGAAGTGGCTGAGCACGGTGCCCTCGGCCACGGCGCCTATCTCCTTGCGGAGTATGGCTTTCATGTAGAACTTGGTGTCGACGAGGCCCTTGACCAGGAAGTCGCCCTTGCCGGCCTTGACCAGGTCGACGGCCAGGTTGCACATCTCGGCGTAATCGCTCTTGTCCACTATCTCGAAGATGTCGAGCTTGAGGCCTACCTTCTTCGCCATCTCCTCGACCTGCGCCCTGGGCCCTATAAGTATGCCGCCGGAGATTATAGAGTTGTCCACGCCCATCTTGCAGGCGGTCAGCACCTCGTCGTTGTTGGCGCCGGGGACCACGATGCGGTTGGTCTTTCCGCGCACCTTGGACAGCAGGTCGTCGAAATTCTTGAAGTTCATGGGAAGTCTCCTTATCAGTATTTTTTGACCAAATTCGGGTGCAGCACGCCTTTCTCCGCCGCTATGCGCAGCGCGGCCATCTCGTCGCCGCCGGGATAGGAGAGCACGGGCGCTATCCAGGAGATCCTGCGCTTGAGCTCCTCCACCACTATCTTGTCGTAGGCCAGGCCGCCGGTCAGCACCACGGCGTCCACCTTGCCTTCGAGCACGCAGGCCATGGCGCCTATCTCCTTGGCCACCTGGTAGGCCATGGCCAGCACGGCCTCCTTAGCCTGCTCGCGGCTTATCTTCGCGGGGTCCAGGCCCGCGCCTTCCTTTACCTCTCCGCTGAGTATGTATTTCTCCAGGGCGATGCAGTCCGAGGTGCCGGTGTAGGCCACCAGGCCGCCCTGGCCTTTGAGCTTGAGCATCATGTCCTGCTGGCTGTACTTGCCGCTGAAGCACATCTTCACCAGGCCGCCGGCCGGCACGCCGCCGGAGCGCTGCGGGGTGAAGGGGCCGTCGCCGTTGAGCGCGTTGTTGACGTCCACCACGCGCCCGTCGCGGTGCGCGCCGACGGAGATGCCGCCGCCGCCGTGCATGATTATCAGCCGGCATTCCTCGTAGGGCTTGCCCAGCTGGCGCGCGGCGTGGCGGCCGCAGCGCTTCTGGTTGAGGGCGTGGAAGATGGAGATGCGCGGGTTCTCCGGCATGCCGGAATAGCGGGCCAGCGGGTCCATCTCGTCCACCACGACCGGGTCGGCGATGAAGGCCTTGATGCCCAGCGGGGCGGCTATGTCCTGGGCTATGATGCCGCCGAGATTGGAGGAGTGGTCGCCCAGCACGCCCTCGCGCAGGTCGGCCAGCAGGGCCTCGTCCACTTCGTAGACGCCGCCCTCTATGGGCTTGACCAGGCCGCCGCGTCCTATCACGGCGTGCATCTCCTTAGGGTCCACGCCGTGCTCCTGCAGGGACCTCAGGACCATCTTCTTGCGGAAATCGAACTGAGCCGTTATCTTCTCCCGCTCGAAAGGCGCGAGCTCCGCGGGGCTGTAGCGGACGGTCTTATGGAAGACCAGGTCGTTGCCGCGGTAATAGCTCACCTCGTCGGAGGTGGAGCCCGGGTTTATTACGAGTATGTTCAGTTTTTTTTCCGTCATTCGTTCTCTCCTGGCTGCGCGGGAGCCCGGCTGGGGCTGGGGGTTCGCTGTCGGGAATGCGCGCGAATGGCGCCGACGCAATTATAATATAATACAAGCCGAGCCGCTTTCAATGGGCTCCCCTGTAACATATCGTTAATTGAATTTCGGGCCGAATCTGTTAAACTATAAAAGCTATATGTCCCTTCCGACCGGAAAGTCCAGGCTTTTGGCCGGCGCCCTCGCGCTGTGCCTGGCGCCGGCGTTGGCGGCCACGGCCTCGGCGCAGCTCAGCCCCGCCGCCGCCGGCTGGACCGAGACCAGCCTGACCTTCGACTGGAACGACGGCACTCCGAACTACACCTGGGAAATATCCGAGGAATCCGATTTCTCGCCTCTCACCGATTCGGGCATTTCCGCGGCGTCCGATGTCACCGTATCCGGCCTCACCCGCGACACGCTTTACTATTTCCGGGTCAAGAGCTCCGGCGGCTCTTACGCGGGCAACGTCACCCAGGCGGTGACGCTGGCGGCCGCGCCGTCGGGCATATACTTCCAGCAGGGCGAATACTTCTTCAACGCGGAATCGTCGGTGACGGCCCATGTCAACATAGGCTGGGCGACCAACGGCAACCCCGAAACGACCGAGTACATACTGGAATACACCTCGCACACCAGTTTCACCTCGTACAAGTACACACTCGCGGACGTCATGCCCCCCTGGACGCTGGGCGGCCTGCTGGCCAATACCACCTACCAGTTCAGGGTAAGGGCCTCCAACCTGGCGGACGTGGAAACGGCCGCCGTGCAGACCGCGACGAGCACGCTGGCGGCCAGGCTGGAGAACCTCTCGTATTCAGCCTACCGCAGCAGCGCCGCCGTGTCCTGGACCCCCATGACGGGCGCCGTGCGGGAGCGCGCCGCCGAGGGCTACACGCTGACCATGTCCAGCTCGCCGGTCTTCGAGGGCGTAGTCCACACCTCGTCCACGCTGCAGCCGGCGCTCGGCTCGCTGTCCATAACGGGACTGCTGACCAATACGACCTATTACTACAAGGCGGGCGCGCTGAACTGGAACTACGCCGCCAACCTGAGCGACGTGGACGACTTCACGACGCAGGCCTCCACCATCTCTTCTTTCGCCCTCGTCTCCAGGGACATAAACGAGGCGTCGCTCTCCTGGGGCGCGCTGGTAGGGGGCGCCGAGGGCTACGAGCTGCAGGCTTCAAGCGACGCTTTCGCCGGCCCGGCCCCCGTAATCTCCAGCCGCACCTACGCGCTGGCCGACAATTCCCTGACCGTGGCGGGGCTGCAGCCCAACACCACCTGGTATTTCAGGGCCGGTTCCCTCAACTCCAACGGCGAGCTCAACTACACCGCGGTGCTGTCAACCATAACCAGGGCCAACCCGGCGGGCCTGAACAACCAGATCAACCCGCCGATAGCGCCCGACAAGACCTCCCTTACGGTCCATTTCTCCCCCCTGCCGCTCGCGCCGCAGGGCTCGGCCTGCGAGGGCTATGTCCTGCAGCGTTCGACCAGGCCTTTCGGCGAAGGCTCGGTGATAACCTCCTCGGCCGCTCCGGCCGCCAATAACGGGAGAATCGGCTTCGACAGCCTGCGCCCCAGCACCACCTATTACCTGCGCCTGGCCACGCTGAACTGGGACAATACCCCTACCTACACGGATATCGGCCAGACGGTCACGCTGGCGGCCGATCCGCTGGCCCTGGTGACTCTCTACCGTGTATGGAGCACCAGCGCGGCCGTGACCTTCGACCCCGCCGGGTCGGACGGCTATGTACTGCAGGCGTCGGCGTTCTCTTCGTTCGCGACCATAGAGGCCGAAGGCTTCACCTCGAACGGGGCGGCGACCTCGGTTAGCGTCGAAGGCCTCGACCCCAACACTCTCTACTACTTCAGGGCGGGGCCCGTTTTCGCCGGCACCACCGTCTATACCGTCTCAACCCCCTCTTACGACTACACGCTGCCGCCGCTGCCGTCAGGCGTGGCTTTCAGCGGGGTGTTCTATTCCAGCATCGCGGTGACCTGGTCGGCCCTGCCGTCCGGCCCTCAGGAACAGACGGCGGCCGGCGGCTATCTGCTCGAAGCCTCGCAGTCCCCTTCTTTCGCCACGATCGAGTTCTCCTCCCGGTCCGCGGCCATAGGGACCTCCACGCTGACGATAGCCGGCCTGGCCGCCAACACGAGTTATTACCTGCGGCTGGGGACGCTGGCCCAGGACGGCGGGGCCAACTACGCCCTCCTCGTCGCGACGGCGACCCGCGCGGCGCGCCCGCTGCAGGCAGCCTATACCGACATGACCACGGGGACCCTGCGCGTCAATTGGACGGCGGGGACCAATCCGGCGGACACGCTCTACCGGGTGGCGAGCAGCACCGCGCTCGTAGGCGGGCAGGTCGTCAGCTCCGACACCTACAACACTTACCTGAGCACGGCGGGGCTGATACCGAACACTACCTATTTCTTCCAGGTGACCTCGTACAACCGCCGCGGCATAGCCGAGGGCCCGTACGCCTTCTCTCCTATGGCCACGCTCGCCTTCGTTCCGGAGAACGCCGCCCCGTCGGGAGTCTGGCAGTCCTCGGTCACCATAAACTGGGGCAACGGGGCAAACCCTCCCCCTCCTTCCACGGAATACACCGTGGAGATATCCACCCTGCCGGACTTCTCGGGCGCGGTCCATTCCTCCACCACGCTCAGCCTCAGCGCCTGGTTCGGCGGACTGCTGTCGAACGCCTCCTACTATTCGCGGGTCTCCGCCCTGAACCATACCGGAGTGGGCACCAAATACGCGCCGCTGCCGGCGCCCCTCACTCTGCCGGCCACGGCGCAGGTCCTGGCCAAGCCGCAGGCCTTCTCGGGCATGCGGCTCGACGGCTTCACGCTGCACTGGCTGCACGGCAATAACCAGACCGGGACCGTGTACGCGGTGGAGGTTTCCACGGAGGAGGGCTTCGACCCGATGTACTCTTCGGGCACGGCCGGCGGCCTCAGCTTCGATTTTACCGGCCTCCTCGTAGGGACGACTTATTACGCCAGGATACAGGCCATAAGCCGGGGCGGGATATTCCGCTCGGTCTTCTCCGACTCGGGATCGACCAGGACCCTTTCCGGCCAGAGCCTTACCGCGCCTTACGGCGAGGATACCGTGGTGACGCTGCCCACCTCGTACGGCGACTATTCCGTGACGGCGCCGGCCGGCGCGCTGGGCGGCTCCACCAGGATAACGATAGAGCCGGAGACCGACTTCCCCTCCGCCCCCGGCAACGCCGGCACGCTCATACCCACGGGCGTGGGAATGGAGGTCACCCATTTCCCGCCGGTCTCGGTACTGAGCGCCCTCACGCTGGCCGTTCCTTACCTGGAGAGCTCTCTGCCCGCGGGCACCGACGAGCGCAGCCTGATACTGGCGCTCTACGACGTCTCCAGCTCGCGCTGGGTCCCGCTGCCCTCAGTACCCGACACCGCGGCGAACGTGGTGCGCGCCCAGACCTGGCACCTCTCCACTTTCCAGATAATGGTGTCTCAGCCCGCCGCGGGGCTGTCCGGCGTGAAGATCTACCCGAATCCTTTCCGTCCCTCGTCGGTAGCCGGGGCGGTGCGCTTCGCCAACCTGCCCTACGACGCCAGCGTCAAGATCTACACCCTCCTGGGCGAGCTGGTCCGGGAGTTCAAGACCGGGCATGACGGCACCGGCACCTGGGACGGAAAGAACGAGAAAGGCACGGAGGTGGCCAGCGGCGTATACCTGGCCTTCATCAAGCCGCCCGGCGGCGAGGGAAAAGTTTTCAAGCTGGCGGTGGAGCGCTGAACATGACGGGATACCCGGACGAGGACAAGGCGGCCCGCGCGGCGACGCGCGCGGCGGCCCTCTGCCTTTGCGCCGCGCTGGCGGCGGCGCCGGCCCCGGCACGGGCCGAGTACGGGGCGGCGGCCATAGGCACCTCCTCCGGCCAGTTCCTGAAGATAATGGCGGGCCCCAGGGGCGCCGCGCTGGGCGAGGCGTATTCCTCGCTGGTCGACGACGCCTCGGCCATCGACTGGAACCCCGCCGGCCTCATAAACATCGAGGGACAGTCCCTCTTCATGATGCATTCCATGTACCTGGCCGACACCTCGATGAACTACGTGGCCTACGCGCAGAACGCCGGCGAAGTAGGCGCCTGGGGCATGGCGGCCAAGCATTTCTCGGCCGGCGGCATCGACAGGACCGACGAGAACGCGGTCGACCTGGGCTCTTTCAGCCCCTACGACCTGGCGCTGAGCGTCGGTTTCGCCTGCTACATAACCGGGTTCAACCGCGACCCCGAGGAGCGCTTCATACTGGGCGCCACCGGCAAGCTGGTCCGCTCCAAGATACTGGCCAGCGACAATACCATCTCTTCCGACATAGGCCTGCTGTTCCCTTACATCTTCGACAACAGGTTCCGCCTGAGCATGGTAGCTCTCAATATCATGGGCAGCCTGCGCCACGACAAGGAGGAGGCCCCGCTGCCCCTGGTGCTGAAAGTGGGCAGCGTGACGCACCTGGCCAAGTACCTGGACATAACGGTGGATTTCGCCCAGCCCAACGACAATTATCCCTGGCTGGCCCTGGGAAGCGAACTGAGGATACCTTTCGGGAAAAAGACCGGCATGGCGCTCAGGGCCGGCTTCAATACCCGGTCGCTGACCGACAACACGGGCCTGCGCAATATAGGCCTGGGCGCCGGGCTGCGGCACGACATATACAGCCTCGATTATTCCTTCTCCCCGCAGGGCGACCTGGGAGCCGCCCACCGCATGTCGCTGACACTCAACTACTGACGCGGGCCCCGGGTCCGGAAAAGAAAAGAGCCGCCGCCCGGCGGCTCTTCTCTTTACGGGGCGCCCGGCGTCAGGCGGCGGCCGTCTCCCGCTTCGCGGTCATCGGGAAAGAGAGGCCCAGCCAGGCCGCCGCGAAGACCAGCGCGGCCCCCGCGTAGGCGCCGGCCGGCATCCCGCCCGAGGCTTTTATCATGGACAGGACTATCGAGGTGAAACCCTTTGAGAAGCGGTAGGTGAAGGCGTCGGCCACCTGCTTGGCGCGGTAGCGCGTGTCGTAGGAGAACGGTATGTAGAGCGTCTCCTTGGAGGCGCGGAAGATCGAATAGTCCATGCCCTTGAAGAGCAGGAAGGCGCCGGCCGCCAGGCCCAGCGACGGGGCCAGCAGCAGCAGCGCGCAGGCGACGATGTGCACGGCCGGTATGGCCGCCTGTATGCCCCGGGTAGGCACCCAGCGCAGCAGCAGCGGCGCCAGGATGAACTGCATGGAGAAGGAGAAGCTGTTCACCCACATCCAGAAAGAGCCCAGGTAGGCGGTGCGCAGGTCCTTGTCCGGCATGGCGTCCTGCACGAGCAGCGAGAAGCGCATGTCCAGCATGGTAGCCACGACCTGAGTGCTGAAGATGACCAGCGCGATGAAGAGCACCGTGCGGTTCTGCCTGAGTATGCTGAGGTGCACGTGGCCGAGGCGGCCGCCGGCCTCCTCGCGGGAGGGCTGCGGCTCGCCGGCCTCCTTGTAGGCGCCGCGTATCAGGACGGCCGCCGGGAAGAACATGACGGCCGAGAAGAGGATGAAGGCCTCGGTGCCGAAAGACGCCACGTAGCGGCTAAGGAAGAAGCCGCCCAGCAGAGAGCCCAGCGCGCCCAGGCCGGCCACGGGCCCGTTGAAGACCTTTCCCTCCTCGTCGCGCAGCACGCTGTTGATGAACGACCAGTACTGCTCCGAGATGATGACGACATAGGCTTCCTTGAAAACGTAGAGCAGGAAGGCGGCCGGCTTGCCGAAGACGCCCACGGCGAAATAGAGGCCGACCAGGCCGGCGGCCGAGGCCAGCATGGAGCCGACCATGGTGCGGGAGCCGCCGAAGGCCGAGAGCGAGCGCCCGTAGAGGTAAATGAGCGCGGCCATGAAGAAAGGCACCACGCTCAGCGCGTAGGGCTTGTCGGCCGCGCTGAAATGGGCCATGAAGATGGATTCGGCTGGCGAGCGGATGAACTCGTAGCCGCAGAAGAGGAAAGTGGCCGAGAAGCCCGCCAGGAAAACGCCGCGCGCCACGTGCCGGCCGCGCTCCGTCCTTAAAGCCGCGAAGAGTGTGCTCATGTATCACATTATTCCAAATTAAAAAGCTCCGGACAAAGCAGTTGCGCCGCGACCCGGGAATGCCGGGTTACCCGGGCCCTCCGGCCCTTGCGAACTGAGACGCATTCTGCTAAACTTTATTTTACGGGGGTCCTTGCGGTCCCGATGTTCCGGCCCCCAGGGGGATTAACATGAAACGCATAGACAGCGTGAAGAAGAAGAACTTCAATGTCGGTCGTATCAACGCGGACATAGTCTGATCCGCTGACGTCATTACGCACAGGACGGGACCATAGGCGCATGGTCCCTTTCTATTTGTAAATTCCTGCCCGGGCCGATGAAAGTACTCCTGATAAATCCAATGCTCGCGATGCTTTCAAATCGCGACCTGGAATATCCCCTGCACCTGGTATACCTGGCTTCCGGGCTGAAAGAGGCCTCGCCGGGCACCGAAACGACCATCCTGGACATCCCCTTCGAATACTGCGATAAAAAAATGCGACGGCTCCCCCCCGCGAAAGCGCAGGAAAGGTGCGTCGATTCTGTTTTCAGGAAAAGGGGCCCTTTCGACCTGGTCGGGCTGGGCGGATTCTGCGACAACTTCCACCTGTCGGTCAGGCTCGCCGAGTACATAAAACGCAGATACGGCTCGCGTATAGTGATGGGCGGGCCTCATGCGACCTTCGTAGCGGAAAATATAATACGGGATTTCCCTTTCGTCGACTTCGTGATCAGGAACGACGGGATAACACCGTTGACCAGGCTCTGCGCCGCGCTGAACGGCCTGGACTTCCGTGAGGTCCCGTCACTGACATACCGCGAGCCGGGAAGCGGCGCCGCGAGATCTACGCCGACGCAGTCCTCGGGGCCTGACGTGACGACCATAGAACCGGACTACGGCCTTGTCGATTTCGGCGGGTACCGCCGGATTAACCCCGCGTGCCTCATGCTGGTGCTGGCGGGGACCGGCTGTCCGTATAAATGCTCGTACTGCTCCACGTCCCTGATGTGGGAACGGAAATACCGCGTGCTCCCGCCGGCCGTAATAGCCGGGCGAATGCAGTCCCTGGCCGCCAAATTCCCCGGGGCAAGGTTCTCCCTCGTGCACGACAACCTGCTCTGCGACAGGGAGTTCGCGGTAAAGCTTTGCTCGGAACTCGAGGGCAAAGCGCTCTCCTGGGGCGCCAGCGGGCGGCTGGAACACCTTTTTGGGGACAGGGGGCTGATGGATGGCATGAAAAAGGCCGGCTGCATCGGTCTTTTCGTGGGGATCGAGAGCGGATCCCGGAGGATACAGCACTCGATCGGGAAGAACGTAGACGTCAAGAAAGTCCTCCCGCTGGCCTCTGACCTCATCGCCAGCGGCCTCAACCCCGTTTTTTCCTTCATCCTCGGGTTCCCCCAGGAGTCCGACTCGGACCGTAACGCCTCGGTGCGGCTCGCGTTCAGGCTGCGGGTCATGGGCGCGGAGCGGGTGAACATCCTCCACCTGTTCCCCCTTCCGGGAACGGAAATAGCGGAGCGGACCCGGAAGGTCAGCGCGAAGAATTCCTACTATACCCCCCCCCTGATAGCCAGCGACGGGAAGACCCGCGGCATGATACACGGGCACCCGGAAATATTCAGGCAGTTCTGGGCCCTTAAGGACAGGCCGGGAAGAAGCCTGCTGCTGCCGCACGCGACCTGGAGGCTGCAGGAACTGGCGGTCGGACATTACCGCTCTTTCAACTACCTATTTTCAGTCCCCGGATTACCGCCGGCCGCCGTCTTTCCTGTCCTTAGCGGGCGGGCGTGGAAGCCCGGACTGACGGCCTGCATTCGCAAAAAACTAAAACCATCCGAGTTCCTCGTCTTCCGGGAAATATTCCGATACGAGAAGCTTCTTCTGAAAATGGTAAAGGCCAGGGGGACGGCCGCGCCCCGCAAATCGCGCCCTTTCGACGTCGGCAGACCGTACCGCCTCTCGGGAAAAGCCTTTCTGCTGGAATCGAGAATACGGCTTTCCGATTATCTCGGGCCCGGGCCGCTGCCCGAAAGGCCCCGGCCGGGGAGGACGCTCCTCTGCCTCGTCGACACGGGGGAGGACATAGAGTCTTTCGAGCTGGAACCGCGCCTGTTCAAGGCGCTGAAGGCAGCGAAGCGCCGGCCAGCCAGGCCCGGCGATATGCCTCGCGAGGAAGGCCTGGGAGGAAAAGAAGACCTCATCCGGCACCTCAATGACCTTGCGGACATGGGAGCGATATCCAATGTTTAGCGGCCCTGTCATGATCTCGGTTCTCGCCATCGTCACGGCCTTCGCCGGCCCGGCGATCGGAGATGAAAAGCCGGTCCCCCGTAACGATTATTACCGGCGGATACTCTACGCCATGCCTATCAGCCTGGACCCCGTGAAGGGCACTTCCGGCAACGAGGTGCAGGTGATACGTCAATTGTTCGACCAGCTGGTCGCTTACGACAAGGACTACAGATGGAAACCGATGCTGGCGGAGAGCTGGTCGGTCTCGGACAACGGCCGGAAATACGCCTTCCGTATAAGGAAAGGGGTCCGCTTCGTGGACGGGTCCGAACTTACGCCCGACGATGTGGTATTCTCGCTGCAGCGCATGATCAGGGGGTCGGACCAGGTAAGGCAGTTCAACGACATTTCCGGGATAAAGGCGGAGGGGGACACCGTAATAGTGGAGACGAGGCAGTCCACCCCCTATCTTCTGCACATCCTCGCCGGTTCGGCGGCGTCGATCATAAAAAAAGGGTACGGCGGGTCGCCGGAAGAGGCTCCGACAGGGACCGGGCCTTTCACACTGGAATGCCGGAACGACAACAGCCTGATCCTGAAAGCCAACCCGGACTATTTCATGTCCCCCCCAAAACTCCCCGGCATCGTCTATTTCATATATCCCGACAAGGAGCGCCTGTTCGAGGACTTCGTCAAAGGCGAACTGGACGACATCGCCCCATATAATCTCCCCAAGGGCGCCGACCGTTCCGGATTTAAGCGTATTTTCACCAACGGGATAATCTCCTTCATATTCACCCTGAACGCCTCCAATCCGCCGCTGGACAACAAATACGTCCGTCAGGCCTTAGCGAGAGCCATAGACTACGACCGGGTGCTCGACGGGCTCAGTTCGGAGTTCCCGTTGCTCGGCAGATCGGCGTCGTATATCCCGAAAGGCCGTGTAGGTTATGACCCGGGGTTCAAAGGGACGGCCTACGACCCTGCCGAGGCGCTCCGTCTTATCCGCAAGGCCGGGTATAAAGAATTCAAGGATGTTCCGCCGATAAAGCTCCAGTTCACGGGCAACATCCCCTACACGGGGCCGCTGCTGGACGGGCTGGCGGCTTACGCGGCCAAGTCAGGGCTGCGGATAATACCGGAAAAGACCGATAATTCCGGCATCGCCGCCAATTTCAAATCCGGACTCTGGCATATGACCCTGCTGGGCAGCGACTGGCCTTTCATGGACAGCTATTTTCTCTTGTCGGCATACCGATCGGACTCCGGCAAAAAAATGTTCAGTCAGGCGGACAAGGAACTGGACACGCTGCTGGACAAATGCAGGACCGAAATGAACCCGTCCAGGCGGACCTCCCTTTTCAGGATGGTGAACGATATGCTGATAGAAAAAGCGTACATAATACCGCTTTACTCCGGGGACATCTTCGACGGCACCGTCCAGAAATGGGTGGAAGGCGTGCAGTACCCCAACACATCTTTCAACGACATCGAAATGTACCATGTGAGCATCGCCGGCGGCGGCAAGGACTCGAGACCCTCGAGAGCCGTCTTTTGCGGCAGGTAAAGCTGTTTTACGAGGCTATGAGAACCAACCTCAAACTAGTGCTCCTCGTGATAGCGATGAGCTTCTCCATGCTCCTGGGGATTTTTCTATCCCACTTGTACCGTTTTGAAAAGAGCCACAAGAAAGAGTTCCTGTCCGACAGAGCCTCTTTCGGCGAACAGGTCGCCAACATCGCGCTGAGCGGCCTGCAGATATCCAATTATTTCGAGTTGTCCAGGCTTTCCACCGGCCTCTTCAAGAAGGACGAAATGGCCTATCTGGCGATACTCGATGAGCGGGGCCTGCCCGTCCATCTGAGCACGGAAAAGGACGTATTTGAAATAGAGTCCTTCCGGGTCGCGGTCGCCACGCGGGCGATACAGGAGTCCCTGGTGCTCGGAGCGGAAAAGGTCGCCGTGCTCCGTTCCGACGTGAGGGACGATACGGGGAAATACTGGGGCGCCGTGGAAATCGCCTATTACTGGAAAACGGCGTACGGGAATTTCCTCCGGCAGCTCAACAGCGTATTCTTCTTTTTCCTGCTTTTCATCCCGGCCTGGACGGCCGTGCTTCTCTACAACACCAGGGCGATCCTGAGACCGCTGGACGAATTCGTGTCGAATCTTAAAAAAATAGGCACAGAATGGCCGATACCGCTTGAGGACTTCGACGCGCGCCTGGCGCCGCGGAAAAGCAGCCCGGAACTGAAAGTGCTGCTGGACGTCCTCAAGAACTCGCTGAAAAAACTTATCGCCTCCCAGGAAGCCCATCAGCGCGAGGCCAGTTTCTCGGCGCTCGGCAAACAGGCCGCCCAGGTAGCGCACGATATCCGCTCGCCCCTCGCGGCCATGGATTCCCTGAACAAAGACATCTCCTCCCTTCCGGAGGAGAAGCGCCGCCTGCTGCGGAGCGCCATAGACAGGATCAGGGATATCGCGAACGACCTGATAGAGCGGAACAGGAGCCTGCCGTTCCGCGAAGACGGCGGCGCCCCGGCGCCGAAAGAACAGGAGGCGCCGCTTTCCGCCTGCCTTATCTCATCGCTCATAGAATCCATAGTGAGCGAGAAGCGTCTTCAGTTCCGCGGCAAAATAGGCGTCCGCATCGACTCCTGCTTCGGGAGGGACTCCTATGGCCTCTTCGCCAAGGTTCGTCCCTCCGAACTTAAGCGGGCCCTCTCCAACCTTCTAAACAACTCCGTCGAGGCCATGGATAGGGAAGGTTACGCGACCGTCTCCCTGGACCGGGAAGGCGATGAAGCGGTCATAAGGGTCCGCGACGACGGCAAAGGCATACCGCCCGGTATCCTGGCCAAAATAGGCAAAAGGGGAGAGACCCACGGAAAAACCGGCGGATCCGGGCTGGGGGTCCATTACGCCAAGACAGTAACCGAGTCCTGGAACGGGACCTTTTCGCTTAGTTCTTCCACTGGAAAGGGAACGGAAGCCGAGATACGACTCCCCCGCGCGGAGGCGCCGGCCTGGTTCATGCCTGAGATAAGCATCGAAAAAGGCGGGACTCTGGTGATCCTGGACGACGACAGCAGCATACATCAGATATGGCGCGGCAGGCTGGAGTCCCTGAGTTCGGGCAGGGGCGGGATAACGGCCGTGCATCTCTCGTCTTCCGCTGATTTACGCGCCTGGATGAACGAAAACACCGGCGCAGCCAATACGGCCCTATTCCTTCTCGATTACGAACTGGCCGACACTTTCGAAACCGGGCTGAGCCTGGCGGCGGAGTTCTCCCTGCAAAAGAGGGCGGTCCTGGCGACCAGCCGGTACGAGGAACCGGACATTATCGCGTCCTGCCTTAACATGGGGATCCGTATCATACCTAAAGGACTGGCCGGGCTGGTCCCTATACGCATAAGACCGGGAACCCCGGCGGTCAAAGCGCTGACCGTGCTAATAGACGATGACGCGCTTACGCGGATGACCTGGAAGACCTCGGCCGAAACCAGGGGAGAACCGGTACGCATATTCCCCTCCGCTGCCGACTTCTTTTCCGCGGAGCTGGAGATAAGCAAGGACAGCCGCATATACATAGATTCGGAACTTGGCGACGGAGAGAAAGGGGAGGAAGTCGCCCTGCGGCTGCGTGCAGCGGGCTACAAGAACATCCGGCTGGCGACAGGACATGCGCCCGAGGCCTTTGCCCATCTTCCATGGCTGACCGTGACCGGCAAGGAGCCGCCGTGGAAGTAAGACCGGACCGAATCCGACGAGGCGGGAATTTTATGGATAAACATCGCAACCTGCTCGACAAATGGGCGGACATCCTCCTTACAAGGTCCCTGGGAGGCGTAAGACCCGGCGAAACGGTGATGATAAGAGGCGAACACGCCGCCTGGCCGCTGATAGAACTGCTTCAGGAAAAGATACTCAGGTCGGGCGGCATGGCCGACATCGCGATGGCCCCCCCCGACAATGAAAGAGGGCGGATCTGGAGCGCGGCCGTATCCCGGCTGGGAGATCTCCGCAACCTGCGCGCGGCCCCGGCCTGGCAGCGGCTGCGCAACGAAGCAGCGGACAAGGTAATAGAAATACTGGGGATGGAAGACCCGGAGGCGGCAAAATGCGCCGAAGGGCCTGTCATGAAACGGATCCTCGAGCTGGACGCCGGGATGCGCGAAATACGCAGGGAGAAAAAGTGGGTCGTGACGATGTATCCGACCGAGGCTTTCGCGCGCATAGAGGGGCTCCCTTTCAGGAAATACGCGGAAGCCGTCATCCGCGGGGCCACCGAACCATTCTCGAGAACACTAAAGACGGCGGAAAAAATATCGGCCGCGCTCTCAAAAACAAGGGAGCTGTCCATACTCACCAGTCCCAGACCGGGCGGACGGATCTTGGAACTGAAAATGATCATAGAGGGCCAGCGCATTCTGAACGACCTGCAAGGCATCAATATACCCCAGGGAGAAGTGTTCACCAGCCCATTGGCCAACAGCGTGAACGGAGAAATCTTCCTGGACATGCCGATCCTGGTCCAGGGCGAGATCATATCCGGAACGTACCTCAAATTCACGGACGGAGAAGTCGTCGCGTTCAGATCAAAAAACGGGGGGCGGAAGTTAAGCGAGATAATACGCACCGACAGCGGGGCGAAACGGGTGGGAGAAGTGGCTTTCGGAATAAACACGGGGCTATCCCTGCCGCTAAAGCATCCCCTTTTCTGCGAAAAGATCGGGGGAACCATGCATATAGCCCTTGGCACGTGTTTTCCGGAAGCTTTCGGCGCGGACCTGAAGAACGCGCGAGGGAGACGCCGTTTCAGCAGGCTGCTCCGGTCCGGTTCCGCCAACCATTCTTCACAGCACGTCGATCTGGTAGTGTCGTTCAACGGCGGCGCCGGACGGGAGGTTCTCCTGGACGGAAAAAAATTAAGTAAAAGCTCCTGGACCCGGAATCCCTGAGTCCGGTCCGCATTAAGGAGGGCCCTCCGCCGTGACCGGCGGAGGGCCCTCCTTATAAGAAGACCGGGAATATCAGTACTTGAACTGCCCGCCCTCGTAGATGGTCGCTTTTTTACCGTTCCTTAGCGTCGCGGTGACCTTCTTGTCCTCTGTATTGATCATATCCCAGTGCACGGCCGAGTCGTTGTAGCCAAGCTTCGCCTTGGCCTCTTTGGTCAGCTTCGAGGGGTCCCCGGCGTAGGTGTCGGTATAGGCGCTGCCGATGGCGACGTGGCAATTGCCGTACTTCCCGCCGTGGTTCTCGTCGAAGAGTATGTCGGCCATGAACTTGTCTATCCTGGAGAAGCGGCGGTCGGTCAGCGAATATTCCCCTATCTGCGAGGCCCCCTTGTCCGTGGCCATGATCTTCCTGACGTAATCAGCGCCTTTCGCGGCCGAGATCCTCACGGCGCGCCCGTCCTTGAATTCCAGGCGTATCTTCTCGATGTAATTGCCGCCGCGGAAGGTCGGCAGGTTGGCGCAATAGACGCCTCGCGTGCCGCGCCAGTCGGGCGAGGTGAAGATCTCGAAGCTGGGGATATTATGACCCCTCACGCCCAGGAACTTCCTGCGCTCGCCCAGTTTCACCGTAAAGTCCATCGAGGCGGATTCCGTGCGTATGGTGTCAATGGGCATCGCGTTGAGCCATTTCTTTATGGCCGTTACTTCTTTGAAGACGGCGTTCCATTTCTTCGCCGGGTCGGGCTCGTTGATATAGCAGGCCTTGGCGATCTGGGCGGCGTATTCCTTCAGCGTAAGTTTCGCCCTGCTGGCGAGCTCTTCAGTGGGATATGTGCAGAGAACCCAGGAAAACAGCCCTTTTTCCTCGCGTTTATCCCGGATCCTGAACAGGGGCTTTCGCGCTATGGCGGCCTCGGATTGCCGCTTTGGATCTATATCCTTCAGATGCGTGAGCGAGCTCGGCGCGTTTATGTAGACATACCCGTTAAGGTTGTCATAAAGTTCCTCGTCCCAGGACCCGAGGAAGGCGCGCTGCCTGGGGTCTGAACGCTCGAGGAAGGAGCGCTCTATGGCGGGAGTGGCGAGAAAATTGAAGACCACGTTGAAACCGCGACCGACCAGTTTGCGGTAGACTGTCTCGCCGAGCGGCCGAGCTTCAAGGTCGCACCTGACCAGGATGTTGTCGTATTTTTTGAAAGGCTTGGGGCGGGAGGTGGTCAGGCCCCAGATAAGAGTATCGGCGTATTTTTCCAGCTGCTTCGACGTGTAAACGCTCATGTGTATCCTCCGTGCGCGCGTCTGCCGGGCCCGTCGGGCCCGCGGATATTCTACCAAAGCGGCCGGCGGTCAGGCCTTCACGCGGCGGTCTATCACGCGCCGTATCTTGCCGGTGCGCGCCACGCGCTCTATGGCGCCCGGCGGCAGCAGCTCCAGCTCGGGCGGGGCCAGCCACTTCATGTCCAGCGAGTCCGCCATGTCCCGGCAGTTCTTCCTCAGCGCCGCCAGCAGCGCGGACGCGGTCCCTTTCGGGGCCGGGGCCGCGCCGCGCGTTTCCACGCGCAGCTTCAGCCGGTCGCCTGACGCGCCCGCGGAGATCTCCACCTGGAAATGCAGGCTGAGGCCCTTCACCGAGGCTATCGCCCGGGAGATGTCGCTGACGAAGATATGAGCCCCGCCGGCGTGTATGCGGTCGTCGCAGCGGCCGAGTATCTCGAAGCGGGGGTCGGAGCCGCCGCAGGCGCAGGGCCCCTCCAGCCAGCGGCCGAGGTCGCCGGTCCTGAAGCGGATTATCGGCATGTGCCGCTTGTTGAGGACCGTCACGACGAGCTCGCCCACGCCGCCGCCGGATACCGGCTTCCAGGTCTCCGGGTCCAGTATCTCCAGGTACTGCTCGGAGCGCATGAGGTGATGGACCCCTCCCTCGCAATGCGCGCAGTGGTAGCCTATCAGGCCGGCGTCGACAGTGGCGTAGCCGCCGGAGCGCAGCCGGACCCCGGGGAAGACCCTGCCGAAGTAGGCCCTCATCTCCGGGCCGACGTACTCGCCGCCGTAGAAGATGTAGCGCAGCGGGAACTTCCGGCGCGCCGGGTCCTCCTCGCAGTACTGCGCCAGCTTGAGCAGGAAAGAAGGGAGGCCTATGATCGCCGTCACCCTGAACTCGGAGAGGTATTTCACTATGCTCTCCATGGGCAGCGCGCTGCCGACCGGCACGCTGACGGCCGGGGTGGTGGAGAGGGCGCGCTCTACTCCCACCCAGCTGGACCAGAGATTGCCCGCGACGAAAAGGTTGGCGGCCCTGTCCTCCGCCCCCAGTCCCGCGCTCATGTAGGCGCGGCCGACCATCCGGCAGAGACGGTCGAACTCCTTCCAGTCGTAGAAGATGTACTTGGGGCTGCCGGTGGAGCCGCCGCTGGCGAAGTAGACCCCGGAACCTACGGGTCCGGTGAACATGTCGGAGCTGTCCGGCGGCGTGTTCGCCAGGATGTGCTCCTTGGTCAGCAGGGGCACCGACCGGAACTCCTCCTCCGAAAATATCTTCTTCACGCCGCGCAGGTGGCGGCGGTAGAAAGGGCTTTTCTCCCTGGCGTGCTCCACGAGCCCGGAAAGGACGTCGGCCGGCGCGGGGCCTCCCTCGACGCCGGTGAAGCGCACCAGCTCGCGCATGGGAAAGGTCCCGTCGTGAGGCGAGCCGGCCGGGCTTTCCAGCATGGCGCCCAGCCTGGTGACGCGCGCTATGCCGAGCGGCGCCAGCCGGCGGGCGGCCTCCTCGCGCTCCTCCATGGTGCCGGCCACGCCGGCGGTCTGTATGTGCCCGCGGTAGGCGGCCGCGGCCTTCTCTACCTCCCTGAACGAGGCCACGCACTTCACGTAGAGCGTGCGGTTGAGAGCGGAGACGCGGAACACCGGGTCCTTCTCCGATATGACGGTCCAGGCGGTGGAAGGGAAAGAGCTGCGGAGCGAGGCCTCGCCGACGGCCATGTCCGCCTTCGCCAGCTCGCGGGCGCGGGTGATCTCGACCTGCTCGTCGAAGGAGAGCTCGCCGGGCGGCAGCTCGCGGCGCAGCTTCTCGAAAGCGGCGGAAAGGGCGGAGCAGAAACCGCGGGCCAGAGGGTCCCTGCGGCGCAGGTCCGGGTCCACGATGAAAGCGGTGTGCGGCGAGGAGCAGGCGTTCTGCTCCCAGACGCTGGCGTCGCGGGCCAGCCTCTCCGCCACGGCGTCCGCGCCGGCGGAGCCCAGGGCCGACGGGAAGACGACGGCCATGCTGACCTTGGGGCCGAAGCCGGCCACGTGGACCTGCGACGGCGCGGCGCGCCGGTAGGCAGCAACCGCTTCCTCTCCGCCCCAGACCATCACGGCGTCCACGCTGCGCGCGGCGGCCTCCTCCACCCCGGCGGCCCCGCCGGGCCAGCTGAGAACGGCCACCGAGGAGGCCAGCAGGCCCCTGCGGTCGCATTTCTTAAGGGCCCGCGCGAAATGGACCATGGAAGCCGCGCCGCCGCTGGCCGTCTTGACCACGTTGGCGTTGCGGGTCAGCATTCCCATGAGAAGCGAGTCTATTATGCCGAGGAAGACGTTGCCCGCCCCGACGTGCAGGACCACGCCGCGCGGCACGGCCGTGACCAGGCCGTCGTAGCCTTCGCGGGCGACGCAGGCGTCCAGGGCGCCCGGCAGGAAAAGCTCGAGGCGCAGCCTTTTCTCCATTTCCCCCCGGTCGAAGATCGCGGGCAGCACCTTCATCGAGGCCGCTATGGTCTCGCGCGAGAAGCCCGACTGTTCCCTGACCTGCCGGAAGGCCTCGCGGTACCACGGGCTCCTCTCGTCGGAACAGAAGCGGCCGACCTCGGCCAGCGTGTCCAGGACATAGTCCGGCCCCGCCGCGCGCAGCCTGTCGGCCGCGGCGCGGGCGCGCAGGCAGACCTTCTCCACCTCGGCCGGGGTCCAGGGCGAGGTCCTGGCCGTTTCCCTCCCGAAAATATAAGCGTCTGGTCTTTTCATAGCATCGTGGACGCCGAGATGGCGCACCCCTTCATTTTCTTCACCCCGGCCCGGCCGGCGATATGCATGACGGGGCCGCCGAGCCCGCAGGAGCAGCGCTCCTCCAGCCGGCCCTTGTCGCTGGAGAGCAGCGAGATCGAGGGGTAGCTGGACAGGTACGGGGTTATGAACTGCAGCAGGCCGGTCTCTCCGTAGGGCAGCGGCTCCAGCGTGGCCGGGTGGCGGGCGATGACCCGGCTGTAGGCCGGCACGTGGAAGTTGCCGAGCGGGCAGTCCACGTAGGGCACGCCGTGCTCTACCATGCCGAAGAGGTCGCGCACGCGCTCCGGGCCCAGGCCGAGCGAGGCCGCCAGGCGGGCGCGCATCTCGCCCTTGTCCACCGCGCGGTCCTGCTTGTCCTTCCAGCCGCCGCCGGTTATGACCCAGCTGCCGGGATGCAGCCGCACGGCGCGGCCGCGCCGCGCGCGGAACTCGTCGCAGACGGCCATGGCGTGCGCCGGGAAGCCTATCAGCCTGGCCGGGCGGCCGGAGCTTTCGAAGCGCTCCAGCGCGGCCAGGGCCCCGGCCATGTCGAAATAAAAAGATTTCTTCGCCGCGTCCCAGCGCAGCGCGTAGAAGACCTCCCCCCTCGGGGTGAGGCCGGTGAGGCTCTCGTCGCTGAAGGCCGTACCGACGTCCTTCGCCACGCGGGGATCGTAGGTGAAGCAGAGGTAATCGTTGACCGCGCCGTCCCCGGCCATGCCGAGGGCGCCGAAGATCCGCCATACCATCCGCCGCACGCGCAGCAGCGAGCCCTGGTCCAGGACGGTGCGGCTGCGCTGGCCGGAGGTGCCGCTGGAGGTCAGCTCCAGGACTATCTCCCGGCGGGGGATGGAGACGAAGTCCCTCTCCTTGAGCGCCGCCACGAACACGTGGGGCATGCGCGCCAGGTCGGGCTCGGCGCGCAGGTCGGAGGGAGAGAAGCCGGCGAGCTTCCACAGCCCCCTGAACCGGGGATTGCGGCGGCAATGGACGCGGGCGGCCTCGCGCATGGCCTCCAGGAAAAGGGCTCCCGAGCGCGCGGAGCGGTCATAGGCGGGCGCCTCCATCAGGCGGTCCATCGCGCTCCGCCCTCCGAGCGGCGAGGAAATCGGCGTGGAGATGGCGCGCGCCATCAATGCCGGCTCCTCAGGGCCGTCTCCACGTACATTTCGTTCCAGAGCTTTATGTACTCCTTGAGGTAGGAACGGTAGGTCCGGATGAGGCTGACCTTGCGGAAGTCCAGTATCTCGAAGGAGCGGGAGAAGGCGATATAATCCCACCTCTTGCGGCCGACCTGGCGCATGGAGGGGAAATAGGCGCTGGGCAGGAAGCCGGCGTGCATGGCCTGGCGCTGGAGTTCGGGGGTGTAGGCGTCGACCAGGCATTCGAGGTAGCTCACGTTCATGCCGCGTATCACCTCGGCCACGCTGTTGAGGAGCAGGGCGAAATCCGTCACCACGGTGTTGCCCCCCAGTATCACGGAGTAGTGGTCCTGCGGGTTGTACTGCATGTAGATCTCGGTCTTCTGGTCGTGGGAGACCAGCATCAGGTTGGGCTTGTGGAAAGGCACGTACGAGTTGGAGAAGACCCCGCTGGTCCCCATTTTCCTGAATCGGGCGGAGACGAAACTCGGCGCCTGTATGGTCTCGAACTGTATCAGGTTCTCGTTATGGCGCCCCGGCTGGGGATTCTCGTCGATGTAGCCCTCCGGCATGATCTTCGGCCGGCCGAGCTCGAGCTCCTTGCCGGGCAGCTTGGCCAGAAGCTCGCGCTGCGCCAGCCTGTAGAACGGCTCTATCTGCTTGAGTATCCTGACGGGCCTGCGGCGCCTGCCCCAGGCGGGGATCACGTAGTAGGCGGTCAGGCAGTGGGTCTCGTGCTCGTACACCTTGTGCGCGTTGGGGAATATCCCCAGCGCGGAGAAGCCCATGTTGTTGAGTATCTTCTGGGGCGCCGCGGTAACGGTCCGGGTGGTGGCGTACACCGCGTCCACCAGCTTGTGCTTCTTCGTCACGCTTTCCATGATGATCTCCATCATGGAATAGATCAGGTTGTGGCGCCGGTATTCGCGGGAGACCACGGCGCCCAGCGCCTTGGCCAGGCGGTTGGCGGGGTCTATCTGCACTATCTGGCTGGCTATTATCCTGCCGTTGTGCTCCCCGACCAGCCAGACATAGTCGTCGCTGGTTATCGCGTGGAGCATCTTGGCTTTGTCGGAGACCAGTGAAACGGAGTAATTGGGGCCGTAGACCTCGGCGTAGAGCACCTGTATGCGCCTGGCGTCCTCCACGCGCGCGTTGCGTATGCGCACGGAAAAATTGCTGTCACCCGAATTCACGGTAAGGTCGGTCTGGCGGAAACTCATCGACATGGAAAATCCCCCTCAGGAGCGGCTTTCAAGCGGCGTGGACATTATATAACTCTGTTCCGTGCCGTGTCATTGACGCGGATTAATGCGGCCGCGGCCGCTCCGATTGGATTTTGGGCCCTTAATGTGATAATTTGTATGGGCCGATGAAACCGAACACGATTTTGCTCATGGCCGCGCTGGGGCTCTCCGGCTGCGCCTCGTTCCAGTCCGGCGACGTGCGCGTCGACCGCAACCACCTGCGCGACATGCTGGCCGACAGGGAGATAGTCCCTTTCTCCGCCATCAAGTTCACCTGGACCAACTACCCGTATTTCAACCCGGCGGAGCTCATAGGCCAGGGGACGGTGGAAGGGACTCCCCCTCCCAAGCCCGTCCCCGTCGGCAGGGAGGAGTTCTTCGAGTTCCGGAGGAAGGCGGAGAAAGTGATGGCCGAGGCCGGCCTCTACGACCGCGCGAGGGGCAAAGGGACCCTTTACCTGGACCTCACCAGCTACGGCCGGTGGACCTACCGCGACCTTTTCGGCTCTTTCCTGGTGGAAACCCCCTGGATAATGATCTTCCCGCGGTCGCTGCGGGCGAATTACAGGCTGACGGTCACTTCGGACAGGGACAAGTTCACGCTGGCCGAGGAGTTGGCTACCCACAGGACCGTTTTCCACGCGCTTATATTCCCCCTCTACCCTTTCGCCAGCCCCGGCGCCAGGGAAAGCGCCCTGCACAGGAACCTGCTCTGGAAGACGGCCACCGACGTTTACGCCAGCCTGAAGAACCCTCCCGCCCCCGCGGAGGACGCGGGACCGGCGCCGGAGGAAGAGACCGGCACGCCCGTCCCGCAGGCGCCCGAAGAGATAGAGCATTCCCCGGTAGTGTACCCCGAACCCGGCAGCACGCAAAAACTCCCCGGCACCCCCCTGCAATAGGCGCCAGATAGGCAAAAAAAGAGGCGGCCCTCGGGCCGCCTCTTTTATCATCCGGGGCTTTACTTTCCGGCGGGGGTCTCCTCAGCGGTCTTGGCCGGAACGGCGGGAGCGGCTGGCGGCTGGGCCGGGGCGGCCTCGCCGGCGGGGAGCATCTCCAGGGCCTCGCGGGCTTCGGGCAGGTACGCGCTGTCCGGGTTCTCCTTCATGAACTTTTCAAGGGCCGCGCGGCCGCCGGCGGCGTCGCCGTTGACGACCAGTTCCACCGCGTCGCCCAGCGCCTTGCGCTCGGCCTCGGCCTTCTTGCGGGCCTGTTCAGAAACGCCGCCCTTCCAGTAGAGCTCGGAGGCGTCGCGGCCGGTCTTGCTGCCCCGCACCGCGGCGACCGCGCTGACGCGGGTCTTGGACTCGAACCGGCCCTGCACCTTGGAGCGGAGCCCCTTGTAGAGGTTGTCGTACCAGGATTTCCAGTCCTTCTTTTCGCCGGCCCGGGCTTTTTCCTGGGCGGCGCCCGCCGCCGGGGCCTTGTCTTCGGCCGCGGACATTCCCGCGCAGAAGGCGATCAGCGCCGCCGCCAATATGGTCTTGTTCATGGTTCCTCCCATTCTCTCCCTCTTTATTTAAGCAGCTGGTCGCCCACGGACTTGAGCGAGGCGTCTATCCTGACCGCGCGCTCCACGAAGGTCCTGGCGTCGTCCTTCTTGCCGGACTTGAGCGCGGCGCGGGCCTGGTTGAGCCAGATCTCCGCGTCGAAAGGATCGGCCTTTGAAGCCTTGTGATAATAATCCGACGCCTTCGGCATGTCGCCGGCGCCGAAAGCGAGGTTGCCCATGTTGTTGAGCGCGGCCGCGTGGCCGGGGTCGCCTTCGAGCAGCTTCCCGAACGACTTGGCCGCCTCGCCGCTGTCCCCGTGCTGGGCGTGGAGCAGGCCCAGGTTCAGCAGCGCGTCCTCGTTGGACGGCTCGTGCATGAGTATGTTGCCGTAGTATTTCTTCATGTGCTCGTAGCGGGACTTGAGCAGGGCCTCGAGGGCCTTCTTCACGCGGGGAGAAAGCTTCTCCCCTCCCTCGTACTTGGCCTCGACCTCCGGCAGGGTGACGGGCTCGAACTCGCCCCAGGCCAGGCGCACGTCCGCCACCCTGACCGAGTCCTTCATCTTCCTGTACATGTCGGCGGCGGTAGAGACGGCGTCGTAGAAGTCCTTGCCCACCATGGTGGTCTCGAGCGGTATCCACCAGGAGTCGTTATGCCGGACGAGCATGTCCTCCGGCAGGCCGATCTCCCTGGCGTCGGCCGATTTCGCCTCGAACATCACGGCGATGTGGGCCGGGAAGTCCAGCAGCGCGGCGCGCAGGCCGCCCGCCTCGAATATGGAGGAGAACAGGGCGACCAGGTCGTCGCAGTCGCCGCTGCGTATCTTGAGGGTGGTGCGCGGGAACTGCACGGTGTCGAGCATATGCGCCTCGGCCCCGCTCTTGGCCGTGGCGTAGGGATTTACCGGGTCGGCCAGGTAGGCGAGCCCCTCCTCGCCGAGGGCTTCCCACGCGTAGAGGGCCTTGACCAGGTTCTCGTCGAGCATGGCGGCCTCTTTCTCCAGCTTGGCCGTCTCGACCAGCGCGTAGCGGCTGAAGGAGAACACCGGCGTGTCCTTGGCGGTTATGAAGGTCGCCAGGCGCTCGGGCCGGTCCCAGACTATGGCGTTCTTGGAGAGGACCTTTATGGGCCTGTTGAGCGTGGCCGTCCTCTCCTGGCCGTCGGAGTAGTAGACCACGGAGAGCTGGGCCTGTATCGGGGTGTCCTCTGTTATGCCCAGCACGCGGTTGTTGAGCGTCGCCATCAGGTCGACTTCCTTGACCTCGTTGGGACCTATGGACTCCAGTATGGAGTCGTGAGGGAAGTCCATGTAGTCCCTGAGGTGGAAAGAGATCTTGACGTTGCTGAAGGCCTTGTCGGTATTATTGCGGACCGCGATGCGGCCGACCGGCTTGGTCAGGTAGCGCTTGTAGTTGGCCGAGAAGATGTAGTTCAGCTCGACGGGCTCTATCTCCACCGGCGCGACATTGCGCGGGTCGCGCGCGGCCGGCGCCGGCCTGGCCGCGGCTGCGCCCCCGGCGGAGGCCGTGACCTTCTCGTGAGCGGTATACTCGCCGGCGAAGCCGGCCCCCGACACGGCGGCCGCGCGGTAGCGGTACTCCTTCCCGGCCTCGGCGGAGGCGTCCTCGTAGGAAGGGGCCTCGGTATAGGCCAGCTCGGCCCATTTGCCTCCCTCGGCGGGCGCCCTGAATACCTTGTAGCCCTTTACCCGGTCGTTGGCGACCGGTTTCCAGGACAGCTTTACGCCCTTGGGGCCGGCCGCGGCGGTGAAGCCCGACGGGGCCTCCGGTATATAGGCGATGTCGAAGGTAGCGATCCTGCCCGCGCCGGCGTCGGCTATGTGTATCTTATCCCCGCCGTAGGCCAGGAACTGGGGGTTATTGAGCTCCCTCTCGCCCGTGCCGCGGGAGAAGAAAGAGGCCTGGAAGCGCCCGGCGGCGTCGAAGATCTTGACGCTGTAGGCGCCCTTGTCGAGGATGTAGAAGAAGCCCTTCCCGTCGTAGACCAGAGAGGCGGGGGCCGAGAGCGCGCCCGAATCGTCCCAGGCCGAGAGGAACCTGCCGCTGTGGTCGGTGACCAGCACCTTCTTGAGCCCGGCGTCGAGTATGTAGAGGTTGTTCTTCTCGTCCGACGCGACGTCGACGGGGTTCACCAGCGACAGGCTTCCCACCTGCGGGCCTATGGCGAAGAGGAAGATGCCGTCCTGGCTGAAGGCCTGCACGCGCTTGTTGCGGGAATCGGCGATGTACACGTTGGCGTTGCGGTTGACGGTCAGGCCGGTCGGGGCCTTGAACTTGCCCTCGCCGGAGCCGGAGCCGCCGAACTCGGAGTCGAAGGCGCCGTCGGCCTTGAAGACCTGGACGCGGTCGTTGCCGGTGTCAGCGACGAAGAACCTGCCGTCGGCCGCGGCGAAGACTCCCCTGGGCGCTTTCACCTGGCCGGGGAGCTTGCCCATGGAAGCCACCGTCTTCTTTACGCCTTTCTCTATCAGCACCAGCTCCTTGGCGTCGGGCATGTGCGCTACCACGGAGCCGTCCGGCCGCACGGCCAGCACGTCGGTCTTGAAAGCCGCCTTGTCGGAGGGGCCCCGCACGGTGAAGCGGGCCAGGAGCTGGGCGGGCTTGAGCCCCTCCTCCCCCTTGGTGCCTTCCAGGCGTATGTAGGTGACCTTCTTGTTGCCGTCGTCGCAGAGATAGAGGACGCCGGCCGGGTCGGCGGCGGCGCCGCAGAGGTTCTGGAACTCGGTGCGGCCCTTGCCGCGCGTGCCGAAGGTCCCCAGCACCGAGCCGTCGTAGGCCAGCTCGCGCACCTTGCCCTCCCTGGCGTTGACGATGTAGACGATGCCGTCGGGATGCAAAGCCAGGCCGTTATTGGCTATCTCCTGCTCGCGCAGGAGCTTGCCGGCCCTGTCGTAGCGCTGCACCAGCGACTTGGACGGATCGGAAACGAATACGTTCCCGGCGACGTCTACGGCTATGGCCGACGGCTTAACTTTCGTGACGCCGTCGTTCCGCTTCGTCTGAAAGCCGTAGAGATAGATGCCGTCGGCGTTGAATACCTCGATAGTGGAAGCGCCGGTATTGGCGACGTAGAGCCGCTCGTCGGGCCCGAAGGCCAGGGCCTGCGGAGCGCTGAGCTGGCCGGGCGAGGTCCCCTTGCCGGAGAAGGACCAGAGATATTTTCCGTCGAGGTCGGTCACGCTGATCCGGGAATTGCCGGAATCGGCTATGTAGAGCCGGTCGGCGCCTATCGCCAGGCCCGCCGGGGCTTTGAGCTGCGCGTCCGACTTCTTAACGAACTTCCCGTCCGCGGCCTCGAACACCAGCACGGCGTTCGCCTTGGCGTCGGCCACGTAGACGCGGGCGCCGTCGGACGCCAGCCCGGAGGGCTTGGTCAGCATGGGATTTATTATCTGGCCCTTGAACTCTATCCTGTCGTAGGCGCCCGCCGGGGCGGCCAGCAGGGCGGCGAGTATAAGCGCGCAGAAATTAAGACTCTTCATCGTATCCTCCGCGGAAACCTGGGTGCATTAGTCGGATCTGTGGGGTCCCTTCTTTATTATATATCAGTTTCACCCTCCGCTGAAAATCACCCCGCTCCCCGCCGGCCGGTCAGTCTTGCCAAGGCACCGCTATATTTATATTATTTTTCGATTCCATATACGCCGGACGGCCGGTACGGAGCCGAAAAATGGACATTGGATTCGTGAGACGCGTGATCTTCACCTCTATAGGCAGGAAGTTCGTCATGGCCGTCACGGGCCTGGCGCTGGGAGCCTTCATCCTGGTGCACCTGGCGGGCAACCTGCTGCTGCTCAAGGGAGAGGCGGCCTATGACGGCTACGTGGCGCTGCTGCTGGCCAACCCGCTCATCCTCTACGCCGAGCTGGGCCTGGCCGGGCTCTTCCTGCTGCACATCGCGACGGCGGCCTGGGTGCGCTGGGAGGACTGGCGCAACGCCCCCTCGGGCTACGAGGAGCGCAAATGGCAGGGCGGCCGCACGGTGGGCTCGGCCACCATGCTCTACACGGCGGCGGTCATGCTGGCCTTCCTGGTCTACCACATAATAGACTTCCGCTTCGGCGATCATTCCGTCGGCTTCTACCGGATGGTGACCGACGCCTTCCGCGACCCGGTCTTCGTGTCCTTCTACGTGGCCGGCGCGCTGGCGCTGGTCCTGCACCTGAGCCACGGCATGCAGAGCTCCTTCCAGACGCTCGGCCTCAGCCACCCCAAATACACGCCCTTCATAAAGTTCGGCGGGCTGCTGTTCGCCCTGGCCATGACGGGCTTCGCCATGATCTCGGTCTATTTCCTGCTCGAGCTCGACCATAAGAAGGTCGAGCACCATTACCAGGTCGCCGCGACGGAGGCCAGATAACATGAAACTCGACGCCAAGATCCCTTCCGGTCCGATAGAGAAGAAATGGGACAAGCACCGCTTCGACCTAAAGCTGGTCAACCCCAACAATAAGCGAAAGTTCGACATCATCGTCGTCGGCTCCGGCCTGGCCGGCGCGGGGGCGGCCGCCTCGCTGGGCGAGCTGGGCTACAACGTCAAGGTCTTCACGATGCACGACTCCCCCCGCCGCGCGCACTCGATAGCGGCGCAGGGCGGCATCAACGCGGCCAAGAACTACCCCAACGACGGCGACTCGGTCTGGCGGCTGTTCCACGACACGGTCAAGGGCGGCGACTACCGCGCCCGCGAGGCCAACGTCTACCGCCTGGCCCAGGTCTCCAACGGCATCATCGACCACTGCGTCGCGCTGGGCGTGCCCTTCGCCCGCGAGTACGGCGGCCTGCTCTCGAACCGCTCCTTCGGCGGCGCGCAGCTGATGCGCACCTTCTACGCGAGAGGCCAGACAGGCCAGCAGCTGCTGCTGGGCGCCTACTCGGCCATGATGCGGCAGGTAGCCGCCGGCACGGTCAAGGTGTTCCCCCGCCGGGAGATGACGGAACTCGTCATAAAGAACGGCCGCGCGCGCGGCATCATAGCCCGCGACCTGGTCACCGGCAGGCTGGAGTCCCACGCCGGCCACGCGGTGCTGCTGTGCACCGGCGGCTACTCCAACGTCTTCTACCTGTCGACCAACGCCGCCACCTGCAACGTCTCGGCCGCGTGGACCGCGTACAAGAAAGGCGCCGGCTTCGCCAATCCCTGCTTCACCCAGATACACCCGACCTGCATACCGCGCTCGGGCGACCACCAGTCGAAGCTCACGCTGATGAGCGAATCGCTGCGCAACGACGGGCGGGTCTGGGTGCCGAAGAACAAGGGCGACAGGCGCTCCGCGGGCTCGATACCCGAAGGCGAGAGGGATTATTTCCTCGAACGCCGCTACCCCGCCTTCGGCAACCTGGTGCCTCGCGACATAGCCAGCCGCGCCGCCAAGACCGAGGTGGACGCGGGCAAGGGCGTCGGCCCCACCGGCCAGTCCGTCTACCTCGACTTCCGCGACTCGATAGCGCGCAAGGGCGAGGACAAGATACGGGCGGAGTACGGCAACCTGTTCGACATGTACCACCAGATAACCGACGAGAACGGCTACAAGGTGCCGATGCGCATTTACCCGGCGCCGCATTACACGATGGGCGGCCTCTGGGTGGACTACGACCTGATGACCACGGTGCCCGGCCTGTTCGCCATGGGCGAGGCCAACTTCTCCGACCACGGCGCCAACCGCCTGGGCGCCAGCGCTCTTATGCAGGGCCTGGCCGACGGCTTCTTCATAATCCCCTACACGCTGGGCGGCTACCTGGCCGGCAGCAAGCTGGAGGCCGCCGCGGACTCGGACCCAGAGTTCGGCCGCGCCGCCGGCGAGGCCGAGGCCAGGTTCAGGCGCCTGCTCTCCTCGAAGGGCAAGAAACCGCCGTCGGAGCTGCACCGCCAGCTCGGCGATGTCATGTGGAACGAGTGCGGCATGGCCCGCAACGAGGCCAGCCTCAAGCGCGCCCTGGTCAAGATACCCGAGATACGCGAGGAGTTCCGCGAGAACCTGGCGGTCGGCGGCGGCGCGGAGGAGCTCAACCAGACGCTGGAGCGGGCGGCGCGCGTGGAGGACTTCATAGACTTCGCCGAACTGCTGGTGCGCGACGCGCTGGAGCGCCGCGAGTCCTGCGGCGGCCATTTCCGCGAGGAGTCCTGCACCCCGGAGGGCGAGGCCAGGCGCGACGACGCGGGCTTCTCCCACGCCGCGGTCTGGGAGCACGCCGGCGAGGGCAAGGCCCCGCTGCTCAACAAGGAAGCGCTGGAGTTCGAGCATATCAAGCCCAGCGAGCGCAGCTACAAGTAACGGAGACCGATCATGAGCGACAAGAAATTCGGAGTGACGGTGCGCGCCTGGCGCCAGGCCGGGCCCGGCGAAAAAGGCCGCATGGAGTCCTACAAGGTGGAGGGCGTGGACCCCGACATGTCGTTCCTGGAGATGCTCGACGTGCTCAACGAGGACCTCGTGAAGCGCGGACAGAGCCCCATCGCCTTCGACAGCGACTGCCGCGAGGGGATCTGCGGCTGCTGCGGCCTGGTCGTCAACGGCGACGTGCACGGCCCCGACGAGCATTCCACCGTCTGCCAGCTGCACATGAGGCGGTTCAGGGACGGCGACGTCATCACCGTCGAGCCCTGGAGGGTCAAGTCCTTCCCGGTGCTCAGGGACCTGGTCGTGGACCGGTCGTCGCTGGAGCGGATAATGGCCGCCGGCGGCTACGTCTCCGTCAATACCGGAGCCGCGCCCGACGCCAACTCGATACCCGTGGACAAGGACGACGCCGAGGAGGCCATGGACGCGGCCGCCTGCATAGGCTGCGGCGCCTGCGTGGCCGCCTGCCCCAACGGCGCGGCCATGCTGTTCACCGGCGCCAAGATCTCGCAGCTGGCGCTGCTGCCGCAGGGCAAGCCGGAGAAGGCGAAGCGCGCGCTGGCCATGGTGGAAGCCATGGACGCCGAAGGCTTCGGCAACTGCACCAACGAGTACGAGTGCGAGGCCGTCTGCCCCAAGGAAGTCAAGGTCGCCAATATCGCCCGCATGAACCGCGAGTTCCTGCTGGCCAACTTCCTCTCGAAGCGCTGACCGCCCGCGGGAGGCCCCGCCGCGCGCGGAGCCTCCCGCCGTTTCCCCCCGCCGCCGGACCAGGAGAGGACAAATGCCCGAGTTCGTCTACCGCGAGATATTCCAGCTCAGGAAACCCGACGTCAAGTACCGCCTGCTCACGAAGGAAGGCCTCAAGGTCTCCGGCGAGCCGGGCCACGAGACGGTCGAAGTAGCGCCGGAGACGCTGGCCCTGCTGGCGCGCGAGGCATTCCGCGAGACCTCCTTCCTGCTGCGCCCCGCCCACCAGGAGCAGGTGGCCAAAATTTTCGCCGACCCCGAAGCTTCGGAGAACGACAAGTTCATGGCTTACTGCCTGCTCGAGAACGCGGCCATCTCGGCGCGGTTCGAGCTGCCTTTCTGCCAGGACACCGGCACGGCCACCGTGGTGGCCAAGAAAGGCGAGAACGTCCGCACGGGCGTCTACGACTCCCACTTCATCTCGCAGGGGATCTGGGAGGCGTATACCGGCGAGAACCTGCGCTACTCCCAGACGGCGCCGCTGGACATGTACGCCGAGAAGAACACCGGCGACAACCTGCCGGCCCAGGTGGACATCTACGCCGTGCCCGGCAACGCCTACGAGTTCCTCTTCATCGCCAAGGGCGGCGGCTCGGCCAACAAGACCATGCTCTGGCAGGAGACCAAGGCGCTGCTCAACCCGGGCTCCCTCGAGAAATTCCTCGTGGAGAAAATGAAGTCGCTCGGCACCGCGGCCTGCCCGCCCTACCATATCGCTTTCGTCGTGGGCGGCACTTCCGCCGAGATGTGCCTCAAGACCGTCAAGCTGGCCTCGACGGGCTATCTCGACGGCCTGCCGGAATCCGGCGACGGCCTGGGCCGGGGCTTCCGGGACCGGGACCTGGAGGCCCGGCTGCTCAGGGCGGCGGAGAAGATCGGTTTCGGCGCCCAGTTCGGCGGCAAGTATTTCGCCCACGACATACGGGTCGTGCGGCTGCCCCGGCACGGCGCCTCCTGCCCCGTCGGCATGGGCGTCTCCTGCTCCGCCGACCGCAATATCCTGGCGCGAATAGACAAGGAAGGCGTCTGGCTGGAGGAGATGGACAGGGACCCGGGCCGGCTGATACCCGCCGATATCCGCGCGCGGTTCTCGTCGTGTTCCAATTGCGTCTCCGTGGACCTGAACCGCCCGATGGACGAGATCCGCGCCGAGCTGTCCAGGCACCCCGTCGGCACGCGCCTGTCGCTCAACGGCCGCATAGTGGTCGCGCGCGACATAGCCCACGCCAAGTTCAAGGAGCTGCTCGACGCCGGCGAACCGCTGCCGGACTATCTCCTGAAGCACCCGGTCTATTACGCGGGGCCGGCCAAGACGCCTGCCGGCAAGCCGTCGGGCTCCTTCGGCCCCACCACGGCGGGCCGCATGGACTCCTACGCCGAGCTGCTGCAGTCGCGCGGCGCCTCGCTGGTAATGATAGCCAAGGGCAACCGCTCGCGGGCCGTGACCGATTCGTGCAGGAAGCACGGCGGCTTCTACCTGGGCTCGCCCGGCGGCCCGGCCGCGCTGCTGGCCGAGCGCAACATAAAGAAGGTAGAGACGCTCGACTACCCGGAACTGGGCATGGAGGCCGTCTGGGCGATAGAGGCGGAGGACTTCCCCGCCTTCATACTGGTCGACGACAAGGGCAACGACTTCTTCGACAGGAAATAGGAGCTTTATGCCCGACGGTTTCGATCCCTTCGAACTGATGAAATATTTCTGGGTGCTGGCCTACGGGGCGATAATCGCCGTAGCCTACCTGATAGGCAAGCTCACAATGCGCAAGCGGCTCAACAAACTGCGGGAGATAGCCCCCTTCCTGGGCGCGCAGGCCGTCTCCGGCTTCATGGGCCCGCGGCTGGAAGGGGTCAAGGGCGGCAGGAAGTTCAGGGTCGAGGCGGTCCCCGGAGGCAAGAATTCCCCGCCAGTCCTCAAACTGGTCATCGACAGCCTGCTGCCGGTCTCCTTCGAGATACAGCGGCCGGGGCCGCTGGCCGGCCTGCTGGCCTCGTTCATCAGGAAGGCCGAGACCGGCGACCGGTCTTTCGACGAGGAGTTCCTCTCCGCCTCGCCGGACCCGGTCTCTTTCGCCGCCTTCTTCGCGGACTCCCGCCGTCGGGACGCCGCGCGCCGCCTGCTGGAGAGAGGCTACGAGCGGATAGAAGCCAAAAAGGGGACGGCCCGGGCCTTCATGCCGGCCAAAGACCTGGACTCGGCGCTGGACGCGGCGGCGATAAGCGCGGCGCTCGACGAACTGGCCGGGCTTTCGGCCTGAAGCATGCCTTTCGACCTCATCGATTCCTCCGGCGACATCGGGGTCAGGGCCTGGGGCCCGGACGCACACGCGGCCTTCTCGGCCCTGGGCGAAGGTTTTTATTCGCTGCTGACCGACGCGTCGCGGGTCTCTCCCTCCAAAGGACTATCCCTGTCGCTCAGCGCCCCGACGCTGGAGACGCTGACGGTAAAATTCCTCAACGAGCTCATACACAGGGCCGAGCAGGAACGCTTCCTCGGCGCCGCCTGCGACGCGCGGTATTCTTTTTCGGCCGGCGAGCACCGTCTCAGCGCGGTGATACTGGGCGAGCGGTTCAGTTCTAAAAAGCACGCCAGGCGGCTGATGCCCAAGGCCGCCACCTACCACGAACTCAAGGCCGGGCCGGCGCCCGGCGGCTGGGAAATAAGGGTGACGCTGGACCTATGAAGGAGAAGCTCAGGCGGACGGACGAATGGCGGCTGGAACTGCCGGCCGGCTCCATCCCCGGCATGTCCGTTCCCGCCGTCATCTACGCCGACGAGGGAATAGAGCGCGCGCTCGACGAAAAGGTGCTGCGGCAGGCCGCCAACACCGCCTGCCTGCCGGGAATAAGGCGCGCCGCGCTGGTCATGCCGGACGCGCACGCCGGCTACGGCTTCCCGATAGGCGGCGTGGCCGCCTTCGGACTGCGCGACGGCGTGGTCTCGCCCGGCGGCGTCGGCTACGACATCAACTGCGGCGTGCGCCTGCTGGCGACGGCCGTCCCGGCCGCGCGGCTGCTCCGGGACCGGGACGCCGCGGCCGCCGCCCTTTTCGCCGCGGTGCCGGCAGGCGTCGGCTCCGAAAGTTCCATCCGCCTTTCGAAGGCCGACGAGAAGGCCGTCGCGGAGAAGGGCGCGCGCTGGGCCGTGGAACGCGGCATGGGCGAGCCGGGCGACCTGGAGCGCTGCGAATCCGGCGGACGGCTCGACGGCGCCGGGTACGGAGCGCTGAGCCGCCGCGCGCTGGAGCGCGGGCGAGGCCAGCTGGGCACGCTGGGTTCGGGCAACCATTTCGTCGAGATACAGGAGGTCGCGGAGATACTCGACCCCGCCGACGCCGCGGCCTTCGGCCTGGAGAAGGGCCTGGCGGCCGTAATGATACATTCCGGCTCGCGCGGCCTGGGCCATCAGGTCTGCGCCGATTCCATAGACGAGATGCTGGCGGCCGCCCGCCGCTACGGAATAGCCCTGCCCGACCGCGAGCTGGCCTGCGCTCCCTGCTCAAGCCCGGAGGCGGAGCGCTACCTGGCCGCCATGCGCGCGGCCGCCAATTACGCCTGGGCCAACCGCCAGGCCCTGGGCTGGGCGGCCGGAAAAGCCCTGGCCGCCGCGCTGAAACTTTCGCCGCGGGAGCTCGGCCTGAGGCTGGTTTACGACGTGGCCCACAATATCGCCAAAGTCGAGGAACACTCCGCAGGCGGACGCCGGGAGAAACTGATGGTGCACCGCAAGGGCGCCACGCGCGCCTTCCCTCCCGGCCACCCGGAACTGCCGGCGGAGTACCGCGAGGCCGGACAGCCGGTCATAATACCGGGAGACATGGGCAGGAGCTCCTATGTCCTGGCCGGCACCGGCGCGATGGGCGAGACCTTCGGCTCGGTCTGCCACGGCGCGGGGCGGCTGATGTCGCGCGGCGAGGCCTCGCGGCGGGCGCGGGGGCGCGACATAGTCCGCGAGCTGGCGGAGAGCGGGGTGTCGGTAATGGCCGCCGCCCGCGGCACGCTGGGCGAGGAAATGCCCGAGGCCTACAAGGACGCCGGGGGGGTGGTGCGGGTCGTAGAGGGCGCCGGGCTGGCGAAGATAGTCGCCAGGCTCAGGCCGCTGTGCGTGGTCAAGGGGTGATCCCGTCCGTCAGGCCGGGAAGAAAGCTTTCTTTATGCCGTCGATGATGAACTGGAAGGCCGTCGCCGCCAGTATCAGGCCCATTACCCGGGTCGTGATGTTCATAAGTATCGGGTTCACTTTGGACGCTTTCCTGATCGAGAAACTGAAGACGCCGTAGCAGGCCAGGCAGACCAGCCCGAAAAGCAGCAGCAGCACGCCGTCGTAGACCAGGTTCTTCGCCTTCGACGAGAGCAGTATGGCCGTGGTTATCGCTCCGGGGCCTGAAAGCATCGGGATGGCCAGGGGAGTGATGGAGACGTCGGCCTTGGCCGCGCCCTCCTCCCGCTCCTCCTCCGTCTCCTGCACGCCCGAACGCCTGGCGCGCAGGTTGTCCAGCGAGACCAGCAGCAGCAGCAGGCCGCCGGCTATCTGGAAGGCGGCCAGCGTTATGCCGAAGACGGAGAACAGGGCCATGCCGGTGACGGCGAAAAGAGAGAGAACGGCGGCGGCCGTCGCGCAGGCCGTCCTCGCCATGCGCAGCCGCTCCGCCTCGGTATTGCCGGAGGTCATGGCGAAGAAAGTCGGGATGGCCGCCAGGGGGTTTATTATGGCGAACAGCGACGCGGCGCTCATCAGGGCGTAATGCAGCAGCTCCATGGGTTTTAGAGTATACAAATTTCACCGCCGGGCCTCCGACCGGGCGGGGGCTTACTTACTATAATATAGGCGATGAAACCGACCTTTCTCCTCGTTTTCGCTCTGATGATGGCCTTCTACGTCTGGCTGCATTTCTACGCGGCCGGCTGGCTGGCCCGCAATTTCGCCCCGCACCTGGCCGGCGCCCTGCGCCTCTCGCTGCTCTGCCTGGCGCTCCTGTCCCCGGCCTCCATGTTCGTGCGCCGCGTGGTCAACGCCCCGCTCGAGCATCTCTACACCGCGGCCTTCGTCTGGATGGGAGTGATCTTCTTCTGGGGAATGGGGTTCCTGGTCTACGACGCGCTCCGGCTGGCCCTCTCGGCCGCCTCGCGCCCCCTGCCCCCCTGGGCCCCGCGGGCTTTCTGCGCGGTCATGGCGGCCCTGACCGCGGCGTCCCTCTACAACGGCTTCAGGACGCCCGAGATAAAGCGTTTCGACCTGGCGGTGCCCGGCCTGCCGGCCAGCTTCGACGGCCTGAAGATAGCGCAGATCTCGGACATGCACGTGGACTCCGGCTACCAGCTGGTGAAGTTCAGGGGCGCCGCGGAGAAAATCGCGGCCGAGGCGCCCGACCTGGTAGTCTTCACCGGCGACCTGGTAGACCCGGGCATAAGGTGCGAGGCCGAACTGGAACTGGCCGCGGCGGGCCTCAAGCCGCGCCTGGGGAGTTTCGCCTCGCTGGGCAACCACGAATATTACTACGGCCTGGACCGCTCCATGGGATGCTACGAACACATGGGCATAAAACTGCTTCGCAATTCCATAGCCGAGACCGGCGGCCTGAAGATAGCGGGGCTCGACGACATAAGGACGGCCGGGCTGGAGGAAGCCGACGTGGAGCGCGCGCTGGCCCCGCTCAGGGACGAGCCTTTCGCGCTGGTGCTCAGCCATCAGCCGCTGCTCTACGAAGTCATCGCCGGGAAGGGCCGGTTCCTGGTGCTCTCCGGCCACACGCACAGGGGACAGATCTTCCCCTTTCACTTCTTCACCCGCCTGGCCTACAGGTACTTCTACGGACTTTACCGGCTGGGCGATTCTTTCTTCTACGTCACCTCCGGCGCCGGCACCTGGGGCCCGCCGATGCGCCTGCTGGCCCCGGCCGAAGTGCCGCTGATCACGCTCAGGCGGGCTGAATAAGCCGGGCGGCTTTAAAACAAAGACCCCCGGTCTCCCGGGGGTCTTTTATTGGGCCGCTCTCCTCCGCGTCAGTCGAAGGGCCGCCACTTGGCCTTGGACTTCCAGGTCTTGTCCCGTTTGATATAGGCGCTGAAAAGCTCCAGGGACTGGACCGCCGACATCTCGTCTATAGCGGCGAACTGCCCCTGCTCGTCCTTGTACTCCACGTCGTAGGCGCCGCCCGAGCGCGAGGCGGTCATGAAACCGTCGGGCGCGTTGAGGGTTATGAAGAAATTCTCCTCGCCCAGCGACTCGAAGGCCTTCTGCAGCTGCGCGACCGTCGGGTCCTTCACCACGGTCCCGTCCGCCATCTCTATCGCGTAGCCCCTGTTCGGGGCGTCCTGCGGCGCCCCCTGCACTATGGCGGGGGCGGCCGGCGCCTTGCGGGCGGCCGGTTTGGCCGAAGGCTCCTTGGCGTCGTAGGCCATGAACTTCTCCTTCTCTATGACAAGGAAAGAGCCCAGGGCCTGCTTCCATGAGTTGCCCGACTTGTTCAGGTTGAAGACCCTCACCTTGGAGGGATCGGCGTCCTCGTCGTAATAGACGGAAGCCGTCAGGCCGGACTTGGCGGGAACATAGCGGACTTCCCTGACCTTGCCGTCCCAGCGGCGCAGGCCGACGACCTCCGCCCTTATGGCCTTGTCCTTGAAGAACTTCTTGTCCACCGTCATGGCCAGTACGGGAGGCATGTGCCGCTTGACGCCCTCTATGTCCCTGTTCTTGTAAGCCGTGAGGATCTCCCTGCCGACCTCTTCGGCGGTCTGCGTCCAGGCGCAGGGCGCGAGGAGGGCCGTCATCGATACCAGTATTGCCGCGAACCTCATTGTCAGCTCCTGTGAAAGCGGTTTAAACCCCGGTTTATCCTACCATATAGGATTTTTTGATGTAAACCCCGCGCGAGGACCTGCCCGAAAGGCCCATTCCCGGCTGGTAAAAAATACGCCCCCGTGGTGCCCTTTGTGCCCCTGAAAGGCGGGCGGGGGCCGGCTATAATTTATTCAGCTGAACGTCACGGAGGACCTTAGATGAGAAGAATCCCGGTCATCTTATTCGCGGTCATGACCTCTATTTCAGTTAACGCCGGCGCGGCCGACAACCTCGACAGCCTGCTCGCGCGGGTGGAAGGAGGCCGGCTGAACAAGTCAGCCGCCGCCGACCCCGCCGCCGCGCTGAGGCTGGCCGCGGCCGATCCTTTCAAGGCCCGGGTGATGCTGGGCGACGCACTCGACGGCTCCCGCGATCCGGGCTACCGCTGCTCCGTGATAGACGTGCTGGGCGCCGCGACCGACGATTCCGTGCGGAAGGAACTGGCCGCCTCCGCCCTCGATCCCGACCCCGGCGTGCGCGTGTGCGCCTCCCGCCAGCTCGGCCTGCAGAAGAACGAGCACGCGATCCCGCTGCTGGTGGCCGGCATAGAGGCCTACCTGGGCGGCTCCGGCAACAAGGGCGCCTACGAGGACGATTTCCGCGCCCGCATAGCGGCCATAAACTCCGTCTGGGCCCTGGGCGAAATATCGAGCCCCAAGGTAATGAGAGAGCTCGAGCGCCTCTACCGCGCCTCCGACGAGGTCTTCAGGCTCAACATAGCCTTCGGCGCCGGCAAGCAGAAGACGGAAAAGTCCGGCCCCTTTCTGCGCGCCATAGCCGGGAACGTGAACGAGACCGAACCCGTCCGCGCGGCCGCTTTCGAGATACTGGAACGACTCGGCCTGTCCGGCGGCGTCTCCGGCGCCCCCTCGGCCGTACCCAGCGCCTTCACCCCCGCGGACATACTCTACACCGGCGGCCAGACCGGCACCATCTCCGACTGGTTCACCGACATGCTCCCGATAGGCCACACCGGCATCTACGGCGGCACCAGGACCGAGGACGGCAAAATACTGACCGTCATCTACGACTGCGTCCCCAACTACTTCAGCCCCGGCGGGGTACGCACGGTCGGCTGGTACAATTACACGCATCACTTCAAGTACCCGCTCTACGCGGTCAAGACCAGCGCGGTCGCGCCCACGGCCGCGCAGCGGGAGTCCATACTGCGCGTGGCCCGCGAGCTGCAGGGCAAGGATTACGGACTGACGCACGTGCAGCAGAAAGGCCCGGACACCTTCGACTGCGTCGGCTACAGCGAGTACGCCTATGAGCAGGCCGGGCTGAACATAACACCGGACGAACAGGAGACGGGCTGGGGATGGCCCCTTACCCCCGCCGAGCAGTACGACGCGGCGGTGAACGTGGGGACGCGCCCGCCCGGCGTCTGGGCGCAGCAGACCCCTTCCGGGATCGTGGCCCCGAACCCCGGCATCATCACCGGCGCCTTCGGCGCGCTGGGCGCCGCCTTCGGCTCCGGCTCCGCCGTGGAGCCGCCGGAAGTGCCCGCCGTTCCCGGCCTTTGACCCCCGCCGGCCATGAAAAAAGCCCCGCCAGGGCGGGGCTTTTTTTATTCCTCCGGCGGCCGGCTAGCGGCGCGGCTCGGACTTGAAAAGAAGCATTGTAAAATCCCCCCTTGAATCCGTGCTGAAATCCCGGGACAGGAGGTCGGGAGACAGGGAGGAAAGGACTCTTAACTGCGCCACCGTGTTCGTAGGCAGGCCATAGACAAAAGCGCGGTTATCCCTGTCCCGCAGCCGGCCCCTAAGGCAGTCGTCATTCTGCCAACAGGTGTCCGGCGGGGTTTCCGGCACAAGCCCGGCCGCCTTCAGTTCCAGGCGAAACTCGTTGGGGGCCAGCACTCTGCAGGAAGGACATTCCCTGGCCAGCAGAGAGACGATCTCCCGCTTTCCTGATGTCCCGTAGCCGTAAGTGGTAGAGTAGTCTCCCCTCCACTGGATGAGCCCGATCGAGGCCTGCCAGGCCAGGCCCCCGGCGAACACGGCCGCGAGAAACCGGTCTTTCCTCTCTTCCCTCCTGAAAAAAAGCGCAAAAAAAGATACGCAGGCCGCGGCGGCGGTCAGTCGCAGAAGCAGGGACAAAGCCGGGCCGCTAAGGTCCCCTCCGAACACCATGGATCTCCGGAAGGAGTAGTTGAGCGCGAGTATAGGATCCCCGGCCAGGAAAACAGCAAGGCCCGCGAGCAGGAAAAGCGCGAAGAGCGGGCCGACCGGTCTCCGGAACAACCGGGCGGCCCGCTCAAAAACGAAAGCCCCCCCGAGCGCGGAAACGACCGGCAGCAAGGCCGCGTGGTATTTAGGAAAGCCGTTGGAAGTGCCCTTGGTAAACGCGGCGGCGAACAGCAGTATAAGGATGAAAAGATTCATCTGGCGCTCCGCCCCCTCACCTACCCCTTTGCGCGACAGCCTTATGCCCCAAACGAGCAATGCCGGCCAGAGCCAGAGCAGGACCCTGGCCAGCTCCACGGCACGCACATACAGAAGAGCGAGCGCCCCCGAAGAGGCCGCCTCTGACCTGTGATAATTGAAGAACATCTCCCCGAACATGTATTCGAACGGGAGCCAGCGGCTGCCGGCCGGCATGGCCTGGGAGGAGTAAAGGACCCAGGAGGCGAGGAAAAGTACGGCTCCGGCGACGATCGCGAAAAACCGCTTACCATCCTCGCGTGAGCGGGGACGGAAAAGGAGGGACGCCGCGGCCGCCAATGCTATAAAAAGGGGGTGGATGAATTTGGTCCAGAGGTTGAAAGCGTAGGCGACGCCCGTCGCCGCGGCCGAACTTCCCCCAAGCGCAAGGAAGTAAACGGAAGCGGCCAAAGGGACGATCGAAGTGTCCCCCAGATCTATTAATAGCGTCCCCTGCAGGGCGAGCGGGGAAGTGCAATATAAAAGGACCGCTGCGCCCCCCCCGCCGGCGGCGCCGGAGGGAGAAAGCCGGCGGCCCAATAAGAAGACCATCCATCCGGTCAATACAAAACAAACGTAGTTAAAGAGCCTTGCGCTTTCCAGGGCGCCGCCGCCGGGAGGCACGAAAAAAGACAGCAGGTAGAGATAACCGGGGGGATGTATCAGATAGGGGTCCGTTCCGAAAGCCCCTGAATTTATGCGGGCCGCCGCGTCCAGGGCGGTGTTTTCCCACTGTACGGAAGGACCGCCTGTCTTTCCGGCGATCAGAGGGAAAAAGAAGAAAGGCAGCAGGAAAATCAGCAGGAGCCGGGGGTAAGGGCCCATATTTTTCAAGAAACCCCGCATCAGCCCCCGGTAAGCCTGTACAGATCGAAGTTGATCGCGCCTATAGTGACATTTTTAGCGTAACGCCTGCGGAAGGAGGACGGCAGCCCGTCGGCCGCGCGGGAGGTAAGGAGTATCTCGTCCACGCCGGCGATGTCCTCGCCCACCTTGAAGGCTACGTTCACGGTCGGCCCGTAGGCGTCGTCGGCCAGCCTTATCAGAGGCCCGAAGTCTATACCCGAGCAGATGTTGTAGCGTTTATACGCGGGGACCTTCGCGTTGCGCGCCTTCAGCCATGCGTTGAGCTCGAGCGCGGCGCGCGCCGCCGACTCGACGGAAGGAAAAAGAGCTATCAGGTTGTCGGCCTTGCTGGAGAGGGCCTGCCCGCCGACCCCTTCCACTATCCTGACGAACCGGTCGTGGCATTTGACCATCGTGTCGAGGAACTCGATGATCCCGTGATCGTGCGTCTTCTTTGAGAATCCGGAGGAGTCGCAGACCAGGACGGCCATCTCGGCCAAGCCCCGGGAGTTTATCAGGGCGTCGGTGCGCGCGGCGTTGGCCGGCGTGCGCAGGCGCAGGATATCGAAGAATTCCTCGCTGGAAAGAAGTTTCTTTGTCTTTGGCATATCGAAAGTATAGTAATGATGCGCTCGCGGGTAAAGGCCCTCCAGCCTCAAAGAAGATCGGCGCAAGAAGGCCCGATATTTAGCAGGGGGTCCAGCGCCGACAGGTCCGGCGTGAAGCCGGGGAAAGCCTGCTCATAGGGTTTCACTTCGAACTTCTGCCAGGAGACCTTTATACCGGCGGCGGAAAAAAGTTTTTCGTCCAGGTAATCCCTGGCGCCGGCGCCGGAGAGATATTCGTCCGCTCCTGCCGCGCGGCAGATGTCGACGAGCCTGGCCGTGGAAACCGACTTTACCGCGAACTCGGATGACGGCCGCATAGGCGTCTTTATCCCGAAACCGTCCCGCAGGAAATTTATCGTGGCCAGCGCCAGCTCGCCCAGCCTCTCGTAACGGGCGCCGTAAAGCTCCTCGAGCGCCGGCAGATGGGCCTTGAAATAAGGCGCCCGGGAGTAATTGGTCCTTATCGAGCGCAGGTGGTCGGCCGCCCAGGGCCGTGAATTGTCGACGGGGATATCCCTTATCTGCGAATCGAAGCGCCCCTTCGCCAGCACCGGAACGGTCAGGTATTGCGGCCCCGCGGGCACGCGGATGCGGTTGCGGTTCTGGAACTCGCGGCGCTCGTACTGCACGTCGTCGAGCAGTACGAACAGGTCCGAACGGCGCATCTTGGCCAGGAAGCGCAGCCCCGGCATGTACTGGAGTTGGTGGGCGGCCAATATCACGAGCCCGCCCGCGGTTTCAGGGCGGAGGCCGCGAAGGCGCTGGCCGCGAGCACCCGCCCGCCGCTGAGAACTTCGGCGGCCCTCGCCGCCGCGAAGAAGACGGATTTGAAGACGCCGACGGCCGCGGCGCCCATCCGGCCGCCGGTGGCGTAAGGATCGCCGGAGGTCGGCCTTGAATTGCGCAGCCTGACTCCTTCGAAGCCGCAGCCGGACAGTAGCGCCCTCATGGCGGCGGGGGTATAGTTCCAGTTATGGACCACGCCGGGCCTCAGGCCCAGAGAGCGCAGCGGTGCGAGCCCGGAAAGGGCCAGCGCCCGCAGGTGGAAGGAGGCGTTTAGCTCGCGTATGAAAACGGCGCCGCCGGGACGCAGGAGGGCGAAGGCCCGCCCCAGCAGCGGACGCGGGTCCTCCACCAGGGAGAGCACGTCGTAGAACACGACTGCGTCGAAAGAGGAATCCGGCGTCCGCAGCGTCTCGAGCCTGCCCGCGTGGACCGGGAAGCCCGCGGCCGAAGCCTCCGCCGCCAGCCGGTGAGAGATCTCGACCCCGGTGCAGTCCCAGCCGGCCGGGGCGGCCGCCTTCATTATCTCTCCCGAAGCGCAGCCCACGTCCAGCAGCCGCCCACCGCCGGGCCTGAAGGAGGAGAGGTCCGAGACCAGTTCCGATATTATCCGGCTCTTGGAAGGACCGTATATCTCCTTCTCGTCGAGCCCCTCGTATACAGGATCTCCGAAAGAAAGTTCCGCCCGCCGCGCCAGGCCGCAGGCCCGGCAGGCCAGCAGGCCGGGAACGGCTTCGACGGCTCCGCCGCAGGCGGCGCAGGCTTTATTTTCCCGCACGGAGGTCCTCCACCGCCGCGAGCACGGCCTCGGGCGTTATGTCGGAAAGGCACCGGGAATCGGCGCATTCGAAATCGTAGCAGGGCCGGAAGCAGCCCGCCGAACCGGTCCTCACGACCCTGACCATGGCGCGCGGCACGGCCGGCGTGAAGCGGACATGGTCGCTGGGACCGAATATCGCCGCTACCCTCGTCCCGACGGCGGCCGCCAGGTGCATCGGCCCGGTGTCGTTGGTGACGTATACCGAGAGCTTGGCGAGCAGGGCGGCCAGCTGGCCGGCGCCCAGTGCCCCTCCGGGGGTCCAGGTCCTTTCGCCGGCCCCCAGGGCTTCCGCCAGCTTTTCCTCTCCCGGGCCCGTGGTCACGACGAAGCCGGCTTCGGGATAGCGCGCGCGCATCCGCCTGGCCAGTTCCAGCCACCGCTCCGGGGGCCAGCGGCGCGAAGGCCTGAACGAGCCCGGGTTCAGGCCGATAAGGAAACGGCCGGCCAGCCCGCGGCGGCACAGCTCTGCGTCGGCCCAGGCGGAATCCTCCGGCCGTACCGGGAAGGTTATATGCCTCTCCTCCGGCCTGAGACCGAGCGGCTCCAGCAGCCTCAGCGAAAGGTCCACCTCGCTCCGGTCCTCCACCTCCCGCTCGTAAATAGGGGCGTCGTAAAGACCCGGGCAGTCCTCGATGCAGCGGCCGGCGGAAAACCCCGGCTTCAGTATCCACTTGAGGAACCTTATCTTGCGCCGCCCCCAGGGGGACGAGACCGCCAGCTGGTTGAGCATCAGCGGGAAACGCTCCTTCCTGAGCCTGAGGAGCGTCATAAGCCCCCTTAAGGCGGCGAGCGGGGTCGGGAGCTTGTAGCGCACGGCCAGGGATTCCACGGAATCCAGTTCGGGCAGCAGGCGCGCGGCGGAGGCGGAGCGCTCCAGCGTGAGCAGGGTTATCTTCGCCGCCGGGAAACGGGAGCGCAGCGCCCGGAGCAGGGGACGCATCATCACGATATCCCCGAGGCCCCCCAGGTTCATGAGCAGTATCCTGTCGAAGTCCCGCGGCGAGGAGACTGGCAGGGCCGACACGGCGGCGGCCGGCCCTTTGAGCGAGCGCAGCCAGAGCTCGAACATCAGCACCGAGTAGAGGCGGTCGGAGTGGTCGCGGCGTCCGGAGAGATGGTCCCCGCGCAGCCGCGCGACGGCGGAAGAGTCCAGGTAGCCCGAGCGCTCGAGCGAGCGGGGCGAAAGCGTATCGGCCATGAAGGGGGCGAGGTCCTCGGCGAGCCACCTGGAGACCGGCGCCTGGAAGCCCATCTTCTTCTGGGACAGCAGCTCCGCGGGCAGCCTGCCAGCCAGCATGCGCCGCATCAGGCGCTTGGGCTCCAGGCCGCCCCCGGTCTTCTCGGAAAGAGTCACGCCGGCCGTCAGCGCCGCGAGGCGCACGTCGAGGAAAGGGACGCGCAGTTCCAGCGAGTTCATCATCGAGACGCGGTCGGCCAGCGCCAGCAGGTCGTCCTGGAGGTAGCCTCCCAGTTCGTAGCGCATTATCTCGTCGGGCGAAGGCGGAAGGAAAGGCGGGGCGTAGCGCGAGCCGGAAAGGGCGGTCCGGAAATCCAGCGAGTAGAGCTCGTTCTTGCCCTTTTCGTCGAGAAAGGTGCACCAGTAGTGGTAGGCCTTGGGGAAGTCGAGCAGCCCGCCCTTGGTGAAGCGCTTGGCCCAGCCGGCCAGATTCCTCGGCCCGCGGCCCTCCCGGAGCAGTCCCGCCGCCCCGGCCGCCGCCGAACGCAGCGGCCGCGGCAGCATGAGGTATTTCTTCAGGTGCAGAGCGCCCAGGTGCCGCGGGTAGCCGCCGAAAAGCTCGTCCCCCCCTATGCCCGTCAGCGCCGCCTTGACCTTGCCGGACGCGGCCCGCGTCACCAGGTAGGTCGGTATGGCGGACGAATCGGCGAAAGGCTCGTCGAAGCCTTCGGCCAGGCGCGTGCAGACCTCCGCGGCGTCGGCCGTTATCTCGAGCCGCTCGTGCCGCAGTCCGAAAGCGGAAGCGGCGAGCGCGGCCTTGCGCGTCTCGTCGTAGGCGGAATCTGCGCCGGAAAAGCCCGCCGAGAAGGCGGTGACCTGCGCCCCGGCCGCCCCCAGGGAATACGCTATGGCCGAGGAATCGAGGCCGCCGGAGAGCAGCAGGCCCAGCGGCACGTCCGAGACCAGCTGCTCCCGGACGGACTCGTCGAAAGCGGCCAGCAGCCTCTCGCGCAGCGCCGCGCCGGTCTCGGGCGGGAATTCCGGCTTGAGGTCCCAGTACCGCCTTATCACGCTGCGCCCTCCCTCGCGGACCAGCAGGCAGCCGCTCTCGAGCTTCTTTACCGCCCGGAAGGCGGTCAGCGGGGCCGGGACGCGCAGCAGCGTGAAATAGGCGTCCAGCGCGACGGGGTCGAGGTCCCGGGAGATCCTGTCGGAGAGCAGCAGCGCCTTAAGTTCTGAAGCGAAAAAGAGCGACCCGCCGGTCTCTGCGTAGTAGAGGGGCTTTATCCCGAACTGGTCGCGCGCCAGCAGCAGCCGCCCCTTCCCGGAATCCCAGAGCGCGAAAGCGAACATGCCCCTGAGAGCGGAGCACATTTCCGCGCCGAGATCCTCGTAGAGATGGACCAGGACCTCGGTATCGGAGGCCGTGCGGAAAGAGTGGCCTTTCCTGCGGAGCTCTTCGCGCAGTTCCCTGTAATTGTAGATCTCGCCGTTGAAGACGACAGTGACGGTACCGTCCTCATTGGAGACCGGCTGGCGGCCGGTGTCGAGGTCTATTATCTTCAGCCGGCGGCTGGCCAGACTGGCCCGCCCGCCGTCGTAATGAAAGCCGTCCTCGTCGGGCCCGCGATGGCGCAGCGAGGCCGCCATCGCACCGAGGAGGTAGTCGTTCTTATAATCCGTGAAGCCGCAGATGCCGCACATCAGGCCGCCCCATAGAATTCTTCATGCCTTTCCACGAAAACGCTTTCAGTAAAATCCCTTAGGGCCCTCTCCCGGGCCGCGGCGCCGAGCCGTCCCGCCGTTCCCCGGTCTTCCAGCAATTTCTCCAGGGCGCGCGCCAGCCCCTCCGGGTCCCCAGGCGGGACGATCAGCCCTTCCCGTCCGTCCGACATGGTCTCAAGAACGCCGGGAAGGCGCGTCGCCGCGACCGGCAGGCCCAGGGCCATGGCCTCTATGAGCGCTATCGGCTGGCCTTCTCGCAGCGAGGGCAGGGCGAAAACATCGCATAGGGCCAGTAACCGCGGCATATCCCCCCTGAAACCGGCCCAGCGGACGGAATCCGATACGCCGAGAGCCTCTGCCCTTTTTTTCAGCTCGCCCTCCATTTCACCGGAGCCCGCGATAAGCAGCCGGAGCGGTTTGGCTCCCGCGCGGGAGGAACGCGGCAGTCCGGCGAAAGCCTCGAGAAGGACCGGGAACCCTTTCTGCCATACCAGCCTGCCGCAGGCGCCTATCACTGAACAGCCATCCAGGCCGAGCTCGCGGGCCAGGGATCCGTCCCGCGCGGGCCGGGCGAAGAATCCGTCCCCCGCGCAGTTGGGGATCACGGTTATCAGGCCGGGAGCGATACCGTGCCCGCGGACAAGTTGTTCCTTGAGCGCCTCGCTGACCGTTATGAACCGCGAGGTAAGCCTCTCGCCGATGCCGCTGAAGAACCTGTAGGCTTCTTTTCGCAAGCCCCCGACGTCGAAACCTTCCACCGGCATGGCCACGGTGGAGATATGTTCCACTCCGGCGATCCGGCAGGCGATGGCGCAGTAAAAATCCATCCTGGCTCCCTGGCTGTGCACCGCGTCCGGGCGCACTCCGCGGATGACCGAAACCAGGCGGATAATATACCCCGGGTCGAAAAGGGCCGGGCCCGCCGCGCGGTGCGGCGCGGCGAAAGGCGCTATCTCTTCGGAGAAAGGGGCGCCCTCGGACGACACGATGTGAACCTCGAAGCCGCGCGCGGACAGGCCGCGGGCCAGCGCGGAGAAAGAGCGTTCCCCCCCGCCGTAAAAAGCGTTCTCTATAGCCAGGAGAAGCCTCATCGGCTGAAATGATACCAATTTTGACCTTGCCGGGCCCGGCCCGGGGGCGAAACGGCCGTCAGCCTATTTGCTATACTTTTTCCCCGACGAGGGGGCCCCGACCGATGACATTTTCCTTTGAAGAAAAAACAGGCCCGGCGCCGGGCGTTCTTATTGCCGGGGCGGGAGCGGCGGGGCTGCTCTTCTTCATTATCGGGTTCTGGAAACCTTACTCTTCGGACGAATTCTGGTTCCTCGCAAAGACCTGGGATTACCTGGGCTCGGGCTCGCTGGACAGCGAGTCGATGATACATCCTCCCCTCTATCTCCTGCTCACGTCCGGGCTCATCTCCGCCTTCG
>JAVHLJ010000069.1 GCA_031082205.1 Elusimicrobiales bacterium | reverse complement strand
ACCCTGACATTTCTAAAAAACGAAAACCATGACATTTTAACTTGCTTGCAACATAGGGCGGGACAGGGGGGAGGCAAGCCCCTGGAAGGGGCCTTAAAATTGTCAGAAAACCGGCCATTTTGCTATACTTTTTGCGTTCCACCCGAAGGCGCAAGCCCCCGGTGGAGAAACCGGCCCGCCATTACGGATTTAGTGGCACCGTAGCTCAGAGGTTAGAGCGGGCGTTTCATAAGCGCTAGGTCAGTGGTTCGATTCCACTCGGTGCCACGACAATTATTTTCCCCGCTCGCCGTCCAGTGCCCGCGCCGGCAGTACCGGCCGAACTGAGAAGCAGCGGGGAAGTTTTTAGGGGGAAGAGATGTCAGACGTTTACCTGTCCAAAGAAGGCTACGAGAAACTGCGCGAGGAGATCGCGAAGCTCAACGCCGAGAAGAACGAGCTTTCAAAGGAAATAGGCGAGACCAGGGAGCAGGGCGACCTCAAGGAGAACGCCGGCTACATCTACGCCAAGGAGAAACAGGCCCTGGTCCTCCAGCGCATCTCCGAACTCGAGGCGAGGCTGCGCAAGGCCAAGATAACCGACAATCTCGCGGTCAACAAGGACGAGGTGCGCATCGGCGCCACCCTCCGCGTCCGGGACGAAGGCTCTGGCGCTGAGAAAAGCTACACCCTGGCCGGCGCCGACGAGGCCGACCCGGCCTCAGGCAAGATCTCGGTCTCTTCGCCGCTGGCGCAGGGCTTCCTGGGCTCAAAGAAGGGAGACAGGCTCAAAATACGCCTGCCCTCCGGCGAGAAAGAGTTCACGGTACTCGCCGTTGAGTACAAGTGAGCCTCTTTTAGTATAATTTTTCAACTCGGGCGTCGTCTTTGGCCTTCGGGCCGGGAGGGGAGAAAAAATGGCATTCTGGGGACAGAACAAGGAATCCGATGGACAGCAGGGGCAGCAGCCGGCTCAGCAGCCCGCCGGAGCTCCCCCGTCCGGGACCCTGGAGGAAGGCTACAATGAACTGGTCAAGGCCAAGGGCCGGGCTCCCGGCATAGACCTGGCCATCAAGCTGAGCGACCTCATCCTCGAACACGCCGTAGCCGAGCGATCCAGCGACGTGCACATAGAGACCCAGGCAGCCAACCTGCGAGTCCGCTTCCGCGTGGACGGCATACTGCAGGACATGCTCACCGCGCCCAAGAACTCCGAAATACCGCTCACCCAGCGCATCCGCGTGCTGGCCGGCTTCGACCCCGAGCCGCCGGCCTCTTTCCGCACCGAGGAGGGACGCTTCCAGAAGATCATCGCCGGCCGCGCCATACAGGTGCGCGTCTCCTCGTTCCCGACCGTCAACGGCGAAAAGCTGGTCCTGCGCATACTGGACAGGCAGCAGCTGGGCCTGGACCTGGAGCAGATCGGCATGGACCAGGAGTCCCTGACGATAATAAAGAAGCTCATCCGCAACCCCTACGGGATATTCTTCATCACGGGCTCGACCGGCTCCGGCAAGACCACGTCGCTATACGCGATGCTGCGCAACATAAACACCCCGATGATAAACGTCATAACGCTGGAGGACCCCGTCGAGTACCGCCTCGAGGGCATCAATCAGGCGCAGATCAACAACAAGAGCGGCTTCACCTGGGCCGAGGGCCTGCGCACGATACTGCGCCAGGACCCCGACGTCATAATGGTCGGCGAGATACGCGACTACGAGACGGCGGAGATAAGCCTGCGCTCGGCCCTGACCGGCCACCTCCTCTTCACCACGATACACACGATAAACGCGCCCAGCATCATCGAGCGCCTTTTCGAGATGGGCGTGCCGCCGTTCCTTATAGCCTCTTCGATGCTCGGCGCGATGAGCCAGCGCCTTGTGCGCAAGGTCTGCCCCCAGTGCGCCCAGAAGGCCGCGCCTCCTTCGGAGGCCGTGGTCAACGAGTTCGTCAAGAACATGGACCCCAACGAGGCCAGGATCGTAAAGGAACTCATACTCCGCCCCGGGGCCGACTACAAGGTGGAAAAGGGCTGCCCCGCCTGCCGGAATACGGGCTACCTGGGCCGCACCGGCATCTTCGAGCTGATGCTCATGAGCGAGGAGGTCCGCAAGCAGGTCCTGGACCACGCGCCGACGGACCTCATCAAGCGCTCCGCCCTGCAGTCCGGCAAGATGCGAACGCTCCTGATGGACGGGATCACCAAGGCCCGGGCGGGCGTCACCACGCTTTCGGAAGTCATCCGCGTCACGGCCACGATGGTCTGACCGCGGACATTACGGCAGGGGCTCCGGACCGCCAAGGACGGAGCCCCTTTTTTCAGGATAATTTCGATATGAAAACGCTGGTCATGAAGTTCGGCGGAACCTCCCTCGCGGACCCGGGCAAGATACGCCTGGCCGCGGGACGGGTGAAAGCGGCCCGCCGGGCCGGCTTCGCCGTCGCCGCCGTGGTTTCCGCCCCCGGAGACGTCACCGACGAGCTTCTAGCTCTGGCCGCCGAAACCGCCTCCGGGACGCCCGCGCGCGAGCTGGACGCCCTGCTCTCCTGCGGGGAACTGATGAGCGCCGCCCTCCTGGCCTCCGCGCTGGAAGGGATGGGGATAGCGGCCGTTTCCCTGACGGGCGCGCAGGCGGGATTCCTGACGGACTCCTCTTTCGGGTCGGCCCGGGTGCGCGAGGTCTCCCCGGCGCGCCTCAAAAAAGAACTGGCCTCCGGCCGCGTCGCGGTAGTCTGCGGCTTCCAGGGCGCCGACCGGCGGGGGAACATCACCACCCTGGGACGCGGCGGCTCCGACCTCACAGCCGTGGAACTGGCCCACGCGCTCAAGGCGGAGAGCTGCGAGCTCCTCACCGACGTGAAAGGCGTCTATTCAGCCAATCCCTCCCTGGTCCCCGAAGCCCGCAAGGTTCCCGCCATGACCTACGCGGAACTCGAGAGATTGGCCCGGTTCGGCACGGAAGTCCGCCAGCTCAGGGCGGTCAGGCGCGCCGCGCGCCTGGGAGTCCGGCTTCATATCCGTTCGGCTTTCCATAGCGAAAAGGGCACCATGGTATCCGACAGGGCGCCGGGTCGCAGGGTCTGCGTGTCGCTGCATAAAGGGCCGCACGGTCCCGAGGCCGCCGCCGTGGCGTCCGGCGCTGAAATCTCCGTCCTGGAGGCTGCCGCCCTGCGGGCCGGGGCCGCGTCCTTTCGCAGGGAAGCGGGGACGCTTCTGATAAGACCCGGTAAAACCGGCGTCTCGGATTTTTTAAAGCGCCTCCATTCGGAACTGGCGGCGGGGGGCCTGATACGGTGACCCCGGGCCTTACGGGCGAGGGGTCCGGCAAATACCCGTGCCCGGAATGCGGGGAAGAGAACCTGCCGGAGCGGGAGTTCTGCTGGAAATGCTTTAGCCGCCTCATATCAAGGGAACAGGCCGCCGTGGCGCGTCAGGGCGCTAAAACAGGCGGGGCGGCGGCCGGCCGAATCCCGGCGGCGGCGCCGGTCCGGGCATGGGGGACAGCGGCCGCGGCCCTTCTGCCGGCTTTCATCACGCTGAGGATGCTCTTCTCCGAGGGGCCCGCCTTCATCTTCATACTCGACCACGTGAACCTGGCCTTCCACGAGGCCGGGCATATCATCTTCGGGGCGTTCGGGGAATTCTCGCATTATCTCGGGGGCACGCTCAGCCAGCTGCTCTGGCCGCTTCTCTGCATGTTCCATTTCCGCCGCAGGGAGGAATCCTTCCCGGCGGATCTCTGCCTCTGGTGGACGGGGCAGAACCTGCTTAACATAAGCTTCTACGCGGCCGACGCCATAAAGCAGGAACTGCCGCTGGTCGGCGGCGGCGTGCACGACTGGACCTGGCTGCTTACCGAAACAGGCCTCATATCCCGCACCGAACTGGTCGGGAAATCCATCGCGTTCGCCGGGGCCATGGTCTGCGCCTGGGCGCTGGCCAGGATATTCAGGCGGTCTTTGTTCCCGGAAAGCGCCGCCGATTGACACCCCGGCCCAAATCTATTAAATTTATCGTTATGAGAGGCGCCGTCAAGTCGGTCTTCGGTTTTTTCTGGGCCATGTCCACGGCTTTCCTGGCCTATATGGCCTATATCGTGGTGCAGGCGGAACACGACCCCTCCATTATCTGGGGCTGGCTGGCTCTCTGCGGCCTCACTTTCATCGGAGCCACGCTGCTGGCCTCCACCGTATTCTTCGCGGCCCGCCCGCGGGAAGACTGAATGTCCGGAACGGATCTGCTGGTGAGCGGAGGCTCGGTCCTCCGGGAAGGCTCGTTCGCCAGGGAGAACATACTCTGCCGGGGAGGCAGGATCGCCGCCATAGGACGCGGATTAAAGGCCCCGTCCGGCGTCCCCGTCCTGGACGCCTCCGGGCTCCTGGTGCTGCCCGGCGTCATAGACGCCCATGTCCATTATCGCCTTAAACTTGGCCCCTCCACCTGGAACGACGACACTTTCGACACCGGCTCCGCCGCGGCGCTGACAGGCGGCGTGACCACCGTGATAGACTATACCGGCCAGGGCCGCGGCGTACCCCTGCGCAAGGGCCTCGACGATCGCCTGGCCGAAGCGCAAGGCCGCATGCACTGCGACTACGCCTTCCATTGCGTGGTCCCCTCCTGGAGCGCGCTAAAGGACCCGGCCGGACAGGTCGCGCGGCTGGTTAAGGAGGGGGCGCCCACCTTCAAGTTCTTCTCCGCCTACGCCGCCCGCGGCCTCATGACGGGCGCGGAGGAGCTTTACCAGGCCCTCGAAGTATCCCGGGAGACCGGCTCGCTGGTCTGCCTGCACGCCGAGAACGGCCCGGTCATAGACTTCCTTTCGGCCAGGCCTCCGAAGGCCCCGGGCGCCTGCGCCCTCGCTCTCACCCGGCCGCCCGCCACCGAATGGGCGGCCGCCGCCTCCGCGGCGGCCTGGGCGGAACATACCGGCGGGGAACTTTACCTGGTCCATGTCTCGCACCCCCTGACGGCCGCCATAGCGGCCGGGGCCGTGAAGCGCGGCGCCCGCGTTTACGTGGAAACCTGTCCCCAGTACCTGGCGCTCGACGAGAGCCTGCTGCGGCGCCGCGACGGCCACCTTTACTCCTGCTGCCCTCCGCTGCGCGACAAGGCTTCGGCCGCGGGGCTCTGGCGCGCCGCCTCCGGCGGTTCCGTGAACGTCGTAGCCACCGACAGCTGCGCCTTCACCCGCGCGCGCAAGGATGCCTGGCGGGGAGACCTCTCCAGGCTGCCGATGGGACTGCCGGGCACGGCCACTCTGCTGCCGCTGGTCTATACGCTGGGAGTTAAGAAGGGGAAAATTTCGCTGGCCAGGATGGCCGAACTGCTCTGTTCAGGCCCCGCCCGGCTGATGGGACTTTACCCCCGCAAGGGCGTGATCCGCAAAGGCTCCGACGCGGACTTCGCTCTGCTGGATCCGCGCGCGTCCGGGCCGGTCGACTGGCGGGACCTGGGTCACGCGTCAGACTATTCTCCGTACCAGGGGATGAAACTTTACGGCTTCCCGCGTCACACCGTGCTGCGCGGAAAGGTCGTCATGTCCGGCGGTAAATTGCTCTCGCCTTCCCGGCCGGGCGGCGTCTACCTGAAAAGAAAAAGACTTTAGGGCCGCCGGGCGGCGGCAGCGCGCCTGAAATAAGAACGGGCGGACGAGATGTCCCCGTCGATCGCCCTGACCAGGGCTTCCCGCGAAGGGAACTTCTCTTCCTCCCTTATGCGCTTCAGGAACTCCACTTCCACCGTCTCGCCGTATATCTCCCTCGAGAAATCCAGTATGTGCGCCTCGAGCAGCATCCTGCCGCCGAGGGTGTTTACCGTCGGGCGTCGGCCGCAGTTGGCCACGCAGGCGAATTCCTTCCCTTCTATGCGGCAACGCGCCGCGAAAATACCCGGGGGGAGTATCTTGAGCGGGTCCGCTCCTATGTTGGCCGTGGGATAGCCGAGTTTCCTGCCAAGCCCCGCGCCGCGTATCACCTGGCCCCTGACGGAATAGTTGCGGCCCATGCAGGCGGCCGCCTTCTCCACGTTTCCGGCCCACAGCAGTTCGCGCAGCAGGGTGGACGAGATCTTCCTGCCGCCGCGCGAGACGAAAGGGACCGAGCGGAACAGCATTTTTTCCCGGCGGCAGGCCGCTCTCAGGAATTCCGCCCCGCCGGAGCGGCCGCGCCCGAAGGCGAAGTCGGCCCCCACGCAGAGGCCGTCCGCCCGGAACCGCCCGCGCACTATCTCGGCGAAGAAGGCCTCCGCGTCCATCGAGGCTATCTCGTCGGTGAACGGCACCGGGGTCACGGAGTCGAGGCCCAGCCCGCGCAGCATCGCCTCACGCTCGGACGGCAGCGTGACCAGGCAGTTCTCGTGGGTGCCGGAAAAAACGAACTTGGGCGGAAGGGGGAAATAAACCAGGGAATTACGCCAGCCGCGCGCGCGTCCCTCGGCTACGGCGGCCCTTATCAGCCGTACATGACCCAGGTGGACCCCGTCGAAAGCGCCTATCGTCAGACAGGACCGCTTCACGGCCTTCCCCCGGCGCGGGCGGCTTCCGGCGGCAGCAGCCGGGCCAGGACGGCTTCCCTCGGGGCGGAGCGCAGGAAATCGGCCGTGGCGGCGTCCTCCACCTTCCAGGACCCAACGCGCGTCCTGCGCAGCGAGGACAGGTGGCCCCCGCAGCCGAGCGCCGCGCCCAGCTCTTGCGCCACGGAACGTATATAGGTGCCGCCGGCGCATTCTATTTCGAAGTCTATAAAAGGAGGGACGAACTCCCAGGCGAGCCAGCGCAATTCGACCTCCCGCTTCACCACGGGCGCCGCCTCTTTCCCGCGCGCCAGCTTGTAAAGCCGGCGGCCGCCGACCTTGACGGCGGAGTAGGGCGGAACCTGCTGTATTATCCTGCCGGTAAAGGCCGGGATGGCGGCCGCCAGGGCCTCCCTCGTTACGCGGTCCGGGGCGGCGGAGGACACAACCTTTCCCGCGGCGTCCCAGGTATCGGTCGTCTCGCCCAGCTTTATCCGGCCCGTATAGGTCTTTGAACACCCCTGCATGCCGGACTGCAGCCTGGTCGCGGCCCCTGAGAGCATGACCAGGAGCCCCGTGGCCATCGGGTCAAGCGTGCCGGTATGGCCGATATGCCCGTGGCCCAGGGCCCGGCGGAGCAGGCCCACGGCGTCGTGGGAGGTTATGCCGGCGGGCTTGTCGAAGAGGAAGATGCCCGGGACGGACGCAAGCATGGTGCCGGGCTCAGGCCGCTTTGAGGAGGGGCAGCGCGGAGGCCAGGACCTTTTCCCTGGCCTCCGCGAGAGTGGCCTTCATGCGGCAGCCGGCCGCGTTGCGGTGGCCGCCCCCGCCGAACTGGCGGGCGAGGTGGCTGACGTCGGCGTGGCCGCGCGAGCGGAAAGTGACGTTAACGCGCTCCTGGTCCTCGCGGAAAAGTATGGACATCCTGACGCCCGGCACCATCGTGCCGTAGTTGATGACGTTCTCGCTGTGCTCGGTTCGGGCCGAGAACACCTCGAAATCGGAGGCCTTGAGCGTCATGACCGCAAGGCGCCCGCCGTTGAGCAGTTCCAGGCTCTCCAGGGCCCGGCCGAGTATCTTGAGCGACTCGAAGGCCTTGGTGGCGTAGAGGAGATCGTTGATGCGCGAGAACTTGAAGCCGGTCTGCATGAGGCGAGCGGCCACGTCGAGGGTCCTGGGGCTGGTGGCGGGAAAATGGAAACGGCCGGTGTCGGTGACTATGCCCGTGTAAAGCGCCGTGGCCTCGGTCTTGTTGAGCTCCACCTTCATGTCGTAGAGCAGCCGGTAGATTATCTCCGCCGTGGAGGAGGCGTGCATGTCCAGCACGTTCACGTCCCCGTAGGCCACGGAGGTCTTGTGATGGTCGATGTTCACCACGGTGCCGACCCGCCCGAGTACCGCCTTGATATCCTCGCCGCCGCGCTCCGGGGTGGAACACTCCATCAGTATCGCGGCGTCGAAGGAGCCTTTGGGAGGACGGCCGATCTTTATGGACCTGACATTGCGAAGAAAGCCGAGATTGTCCGGCGCCGCGTCGCGGGAATAGAGGTAGACCTTCTTGCCCAGCCTCCTGAGGACCGAGCCGAGAGCCAGCATGGAACCTATCGTGTCCCCGTCGGGATTCACGTGCCCGGCCAGGAAGAAGGTGCGCGAATCGGCTATGACCTTCTCGAGCTTGTTGAGCTCTTCCTCGAAATTAAGTTCCGCCGGCTTCTTTTTCATCGCCTTTATCCTCGCCCCGCGGGGGGCCCTCGGAGTCCAGCTTGCGGAAGAGCTTCTCCAGCTTGGCGGCCTCCGCCGGCGTGGAGTCGTAGCGGAACATGAGGTTCGGTATGTACTTCAGCCTCAGCCGCTTGCGCATGCTCTCGCGCACTTCTCGGACGGCGCGCTGCAGTATGAGCCCGCTCTTCTCCCGGTCCTGGGGAGAACCCAGGACCGAGTAGAAGACCGACAGGTCCTTGCCGTCCGGAGAGATCTTCACGCCGGTTATCGTGACTATCCCGTTGGAGTTGAGGCCGTTGACGTCCCTGAGCGCGAAGTTGACCTCCGCGAGGAACAGTTCGTTGAGCCTCTCCGAGCGCTTAAACATTGGTCGTTATGCGCCGCACGCGCTCTTCCTTGGTGATGGCCTCCAGCACGTCGCCCGCCTGGAAGTCCTTAATTCCCTCCAGCAGGATGCCGCACTCCAGGCCCTTCTCCACCTCGCGCACGTCGTCCTTGACGCGCTTGAGGCCTGAGATCTTGCCGGTGCCGACGACCTGGCCGCCGCGCACCACCCGAACGGGCTGGTTGCGCACGATCTTGCCTTCCTTCACCTGGGAGCCGGCCACCCGGCCGGAGCTGAGGTCGAAGATCTTGAGGATCTCCGCGCGGCCGGTGACGGTCTCCACGATCTCGGGCTCGAGCATCCCGCTCATGGCGGCCTTGATGTCCTCGAACAGGTCGTAGATGATGCTGTACGACCTGACCTCGACTCCGGCTTCCCTGGCGGCTTCCTCCGCCTTGGAGTCGGCGGAGGCGTTGAAGCCGAAGATGACGGCGTTGGACGCCTTGGCGAGCAGCACGTCGGACTCGGTCACGTTGCCCACGCCGGAGTGGAGTATGTGTATCGCCACCTCCTGCGTGCTGAGCTTCTCGAGCGAGTCCTTGATGGCCTGCAGCGAGCCGAAGACGTCGGTCTTGAGGACCACGTTGAGCGTCTTGAGCAGCTTCTGCTCGACCTGGGACTTGAGCGAGAGCAGCGTGACGTGCTTCTGGTGTATCAGCGCGTCCTGCTTCTTGTGCATCTTGCGCGTATCGGCCACGTGCCGGGCTTCCTTGTCGGACGCGTAGACGCGGAACATGTCGCCCGCGTGGGGAACGTCGCCCCCTATGCCAAGTATCTCGCCAGGCATGCTGGGGGTAAGCGCCTCCAGCCTGCGGCCGCGGTCGTCCACGATAGCGCGGACCTTGCCGCTGGAGGTACCCACCACGAAAGGCTGGCCGACTTTTATCGTACCGCCGGTGCAGACGATGGTGCAGACCACGCCGCGCCGGGAGTCCAGCCTGGCCTCAACTACTATGGCCTGGCCCGGCTTGTCTGGATTGGCCTTGAGTTCCATGAGCTCGGCCTGTATGCTGACCATCTCCATCAGCTTGTCGATGTTGGTCCGCTTGCGGGCGGAGATCTCGATCATGACCGTACTGCCGCCCCACTCTTCGGGGTTCAGGCCGTGGCCGGAGAGCTGCTGCTTGATGCTGGCCGGGTTGGCCGTCGGCAGGTCCATCTTGTTGATGGCCACCACTATCGGCACGTTCGCGGCCTTGGCGTGGTTGATGGCCTCCAGCGTCTGAGGCATCACGCCGTCCACGGCGGAAACCACCAGCACGACCAGGTCGGTGACCTTTACGCCGTGAGCGCGCATGGCCGTGAAGGCCTCGTGGCCGGGGGTGTCCAGCACCGTTATCAGACCCTTGGAGGTCTTCACTGTATAGGCGCCGATATGCTGGGTTATCTGGCCGGCCTCGCCGTCAACCACGTTGGACTCGCGCAGCGCGTCGAGCAGCGTGGTCTTGCCGTGGTCGACGTGCCCCATGATCGTTATGATCGGGGGGCGGGGCTTGAGGGTCGCCGGGTCGTCCTTCTCGGACTCTTCCGTGGCCCTTGCCTCGTCGGAGTAGAGTTCGGCGATCTCCAGGTTGAAGCCGTAGTCGGCGGCGACCAGCTCGGCGACGTCGGGCTCCAGGCGCTGGGTGATGGTGGCGGGGATGCCCATGTTGACGAACAGTTTCTTGATGAGGTCCACCGGCTTGACCTCCATCTTCTCGGCCAGCTCGCGCACGGTTATCTGCGTGGAGACCTTGAGGGTCTTGAGCGTGTCGAGCGCCGTATTCTCCTCGGGCTTGGGCTCCGGCTTGGGCTCCGGTTTGGGCGGAGCGGGGGGAACGGGTCTGGCGGCCGGGGCCGCGGGGCGGGCCGGGCCGCCGTAGCGCTGCGGCGGCCTGTGCGACGGGCCCGGGGGCCTGGGGGCCTGGTAGCCGGGGCCAGGGGTCCTGGGCAGCGTTATCTCGGACTTGAAGTTTATGTTTGGAAGCTTGGGCTTGGCCGGCTCCGCCGGCTTCTGGGGCGCGGGGGCCTGGGCCTGCGCCGGGGCGGCGGGCCTGGGCTGGGCCGGCGGAGTAGCGGACGGAGGCAGCGGCTTGGGCGGCTCAGCCGGCGCCG
>JAVHLJ010000068.1 GCA_031082205.1 Elusimicrobiales bacterium | reverse complement strand
CAATTTCACCTTAGGGCGTGCCTAGAACTGGTCTAAACAAACCCGCCTACTTTACAACAGGCGTTAATGCCTTTGGTCTGGATTGGCAAATATTCTCCGCGCAAGAGATTGAGGCCCTATTCGCCCACATGCTGCCCTACGGATTCTCTCCCCAGTCGAAGATTAATTTTGCTGCTAAAGATCCTGTAATAAAGTGGATGGGGGAGGCATATACTTTTGCTTGGTTCGTTTTAAGGCGGCTGGCATAGATGTAATGAAGATGCCTGTTATTTTTAAAGTTCAATGGCCGAAATTTTTACTAGCTGCTTTGGCCGTGGCGGAGTTCTTCTGGTATCCGAGGTTCGCTTTTTGGGGGGCGCATGTCCGAGTGGTCGACTTTATCGCGTTCGCATCATTTTTTTGTTATTTGTTTTCTGTCCCCGAGTCGTTTCCACCAAAGAGCAGTTCGGATGATGGAAAGCGGCAGTTCAGTTTAATACTTCTGGTAGTTTTCCTTTCTGGCCTATTATCTGTAGGTTTTTCTCAGCATGCGGAATCCTCTATAAATAAAATCATTCAACTTTTCGAAAACTGCTGGCTGGCTTATTTTGCAATGCTTTACGCCACGAGGGATAACATAAAGTTATTCGTGGACTCTTTGTTGCTAGTCGCCCTTTTTAGCGCCGCGTTCTCCCTGTTCTTTCAATATCTGCCCAATGACGGCGATATTTATATGGGGCAGATTGTCAGGTTGTCCGGCCTGTCAGCCGGATATTTTGCCACTAATATGCTTGTCGCACTATTGTTTGCTGTTTCGCTTTTTCTCAATCGTGAAAGGCTTGACCGGGGCGGACTTGTTATCGCTGCTGTTTTGCTGGTTTTTATTGTTTTAACTCAGATCCGTACCGTTTGGATTTTGCTCGTGGCGCTCCTTGGCGCTTCCGTGTTTTATGATTTTACGGCGCAGAAAATAAAGCGTCTTTTAATTCTCCTATCGGTACCGTTTATAATGTTTATCTCTACTGTCGGATTGGTTGGGAAATTGGCTCCAGGATTTTCGCGTGGACAATGGCTGACCACATTAAATCAGAGGGGTGTGGAGACGGCACATGTGCGGGTGGAATTATGGAAGGCGGCAATGAAAATTTTTGCCGATTACCCTTTTTTTGGCACAGGAACGGGTACTTTCGGAGTGGTATATCAGGACCCTGCGTATTCTACCCCCCTGCTTTCAAATTTAGCCGAAGTCGGTCTTTTAAGCAAAGGGATTGATGCTCATAGCGTGTTTTTTACGCGTATGGCTGAAACGGGACTGGTGGGGATTATGTCCTATTTCTTAATGTTTATTTTTCTGGGAACCTGCGCGAAAAAAATAATGGCTTTTGCCCGAGATCCTGTTGTATTGGCTTTTATTGTTTTTGTTCCTGTTGCGTTTTTATCGGATTTGATAAGTGATCAGCTTGGGCTTAAATTGTTTTGGGTGCTTTCTGGTTTTTTGGCCGGGATTACCGGTGTCAGGGAAGAGTATGGCTAAGAGAACAGGGGTTTTAATCATAACGGGTTCTTGGCCGCCTATGCGTTGTGGAGTGGGGGACTACTCCTACAATCTGGCTGTTGCAATTGCTGCTGCGGGGTTGCGCGTTTTTGTCTATACATCAAATGGTGGAACTTTTAGGGCGTTTTCGCGCTCTCATGATCTCGAGGTTTTATCTTTGGCATCTGGCTGGGGTATATTATCCGTTCTCCGTTCGTTTTGGGGGTTAAAGAGGCTGCTGACTGAGAAGAAAATCGACTGGGTTAATATACAATACCCGGCCATAGGGTACGGGTATTCCCTCGGTCCTCAACTGCTTATTGTTCTTTTGAAGGTTTTTTTAAACGTCGGGGTAATAACAACTCTCCATGAATTCACGCAAGCTAGATCGTTGCGAAAAATCAGTCAGATTCCGTTTCTGTTGTTTTCGGACAAACTTATTTTTACTGCAGAGAATGAAGCGACAGTGATTAAGGCTCTGGCGAAGCTGTCTGGTTTTGGTAAACCTTCTTATTCTGTTATCCCGGTCGGCAGCAACATTCCTGTTAATACTGATTTGCAAGTTGTGAAACGGAAAGGGTTTGTGGTGTTCTTCGGATTGTTTTATCCAGGTCGGCAGTTGGAATTTGTGGCTGAGATATTTAAAGCCATAGCTCAAAAAAAGGATGATGTAACTTTTGGGATGATTGGGGATGTCCACCCAAAGTATTTGCGATATTACGAGGAAATACGCGGTTTATTTGAAGGCGTCCTGCCAAAAGAAAAACTTGAATGGTATATAGGAGAAACCCCTGAGAATGTTGCCAAAGTGCTGTGTCAAGCCAACGTGGCGATATTGCCTTACCCGGATGGCGCTAGTTTTCGTAGGACGACATTGATTGCGGCTTTGATGGGGGGGGTCCCTGTGATTTCCACGAAGGGAGCCGTGACGCCGGCAGAGCTCAGCGAGGGGTTTAATATTTTTTTTGCAAGTGATAGATCCAGTTTTTCGCAAAAAGCCAGTGTTATTCTTTCCAATCCGGAATTGGCTGATGCGATTTCAGTAAATACTAAGAAAATTTGTCGACAATTTTCGTGGCAAAGTATCGCCGCGCGGTATGTATCCTTTATCCAAGGTCAAGATGCGAGATGATATTAAAATCGCAGTAATTCATGATTGGCTGGTCACCTATGCTGGCGCCGAGCGTCTCCTGGAACAGGTTCTTGCGGTGTTCCCGGATGCCGATCTGTTCAGCCTGGTGGATTTTTTGCCGCCGGATAAGCGCTTTTTTATAAAGAATAAGCCGGTTCGCACCTCTTTTCTGCAGCACTTCCCGCTGGCACGTACCAAGTACCGGAGTTACCTTCCTTTCATGCCGGTCGCCATTGAGAGTCTGGATGTTTTCGGATATGACCTGGTGATATCCGTCTCGCATGCTGTAGCGAAAGGAGTGCGTACCGCACCGGGGCAGAAGCATATCTGCATCTGTTGCTCGCCAATACGATATGCGTGGGACTTAAGACAGCAATATCTGGAGGAGTCGGGGCTGGATAAAGGGATAAAAGGGCTCTTAGCCAATTTTATGCTGGATCGAGTCAAGGCATGGGATCTGGCTGTCACTCCAAGGGTGACTCATTTTGCCGCTATTTCCGAATACATCGGCCGCAGGATAAAAAATAATTATGGCCGTGACTATTCGGTGCTATATCCGCCGGTCTATGTGGAGCAATTCGAGCCAGTTGAGAAAAGAGAAAACTTTTATTTGACCGCTTCACGGATGGTTCCTTATAAGAAAATCCCTCTCATCGCCGAGGCTTTTTCGGCTATGCCCGGCAAAGAGTTGGTCATCATTGGTGACGGCCCGGAGTTTTCAAAGGTCCGGGGAAAGGCCGGTCCTAATGTGAAACTACTGGGTTATCAGGATAGCAATGTGCTCAGGGACTATTTACAGCGCGCCAAGGCGTTTGTTTTTGCGGCCGAGGAGGATTTCGGCATAGCTCCACTGGAGGCACAGGCTTGCGGTACGCCCGTGATCGCTTATGGGGCGGGGGCTGTCAGAGAGACGATAATAGAAGGGAAGACGGGCTTATATTTTGAAAGTCAGACCGTAGAGGCTATTGTTGACGCCGTCGGGCGGCTTGAATCCCTTGAGAAGAGTTTTGATGTCAGAGAGATCCGCAAGAACGCGGAGCGTTTTTCGAGCGAAAGGTTTAGGCGGGAGTTAAAGAAACTGGTCTCAGAGGTTATGGTTTAGCGGGCCCCATCGCGGCTGATAACCACCCCGATAGTTTTGAACAGAATCATCACATCTAGCCACAAGCTCCAGTTCTTAACGTACCAACTGTCCATTGTTATTCGAAATGCATAATCCTGGTTGTTGCGACCGCTGACCTGCCAGAGCCCGGTTATGCCCGGGGGGAGGGCGTGAATGACCGGGCTTTCTTCTTTTATGTGGTCCCATTCCCTGGGCAAATAGGGGCGAGGGCCGATAAGGCTCATCTCTCCGCGCAGGACATTAAGGATTTGGGGCAACTCATCCAGTGATGTTTTCCTGAGGATCCTGCCGATGCGGGTGATACGCGGGTCATCGGTCAGTTTCCAGTATTTCTCATACTCCTCTTTTGCGTTAGGATCGGTCTCAAGTATATGGCGCAGGCGTTCTTCGGCGTCGGGCAGCATGGTGCGGAACTTGTAACAGCCGAATTCACTGGCGTTCTTCCCCAGGCGCTTCTGGCAGAGTATGGCCGGGCCTTTTGAGTCTATCTTGACCAGTATGGCTATGAGTGCCATGAGGGGGAGAAAGAAAATGGAGATTAGGACCCCAGCCGCATAGTCTATGACTCTTTTTGTGCCATATATCAACGGGTTGGCCAGGTTGTTCTTGACCTCTATCATCATCGTCTGTTCGCGGAAGAAATGGCGTATCTTGGTGCCGGAGACCGCTATGCCGCTGACATCGGGGATGTAGAGTGTGTTCTCGGCCTTATGCTGTACATGGTTGATGAGGTCGCTGAGTTGTTCCTTGGGCAGTTCCGGCTTGGCTATGATGACATCGTGTATGCCGCCGGCTTTGATGTATCGCTCTATGCTTTTTATGCCTTTATGAACTTTGCAGCAGGCCAGTTCCCTGGTCCCCGCGTCGTCCACGAAAGCGACTACTTCGTAGCCAAGATTGGGTTCGTTCAGGACCGCCTCGCGGGCCTTAAGGGCCGCCTCACCCGAGCCGACTATGAGGACTTTTCTGGTAAGGATGGAGAGTTCGTAGAGCGCTTTCTTTATCCGGGGGCGGATGAAGGGGAGGAGGGCGAAGGTAAGTGCTCCCATGGTAATGACCAATGTGCGGGAGAAATCGGGGCCTCTTTTGCTGATAAACAGCACGGTGAATATCGCCACAAGGGCGAAAAAGGACGATTTCCAGATGAACTTCACCTCGTCCCAGAGGGCGAAGCGGCGGGAATAGCCTTCTTCATAAATAAAAAAAGCCAGCCAGAAGAGGAATATCCACCAGTAGCCTCTTATGTCCTGGCCGAAGACCGGAATGACCTTTATGAATTCCGGCAGAATGTAGACTCGAATGGCCAGGGCCAGATAGAAGATCGCCACAAGGGCAGCCGCGTCCGCCAGGAAGAGCAGAAGGACGCCCAGACGGTTGTTTAGCCGCGCGGGGGAGAACATAGCAGTGGCATTATACAATTTGTAGAATCTCTGGCATGGTCAAATTGCTGACACTGACTTGTCTTCTTGTATCGCCGGGCTCGGCATGGGCCGATGACGCGCTTTCGGTAGAGGTTTCTTCCGGGCCACGCAAGTTCACCGCGCTTGAGAGCGCGGCCGCTATCGTCGCGGTGGAAGGGCTGGTCTGGTTTAACGCCGCGGTGGCCAAGAATGCCCCGGAGATTTACGGCTCCGCGCTCATACTGCTCTCGCCGTTATCGGCGTCGCCCGGTGCTAATACTTACGGGGTCGCCGTCGGAATTGCGGCTACCGCTGGATTAGGGCTTTATAATATCCTGGACGCCGACAGGAATTCCAAGGCGGATAAGCGGCGGTTCTGGACTACCTTTATCGGGATACACGCCGTAGGGGCACTGGCCACTGGCATGACCGCCCTTACGGGGGGAAAGCCTCCTCTGCCGGAGATTGGTAAAGACCGGAAAGCCTCGCTTTTCCTGGTTCCAGGGCCGGATTCCCTCATACTGGCGTTCAATCGCCGCTTTTAACCCTCCTTTTCCGGCTACCGGCCCGTTTTTGCTATAATAAGAATCAATCGGGCGCGGTTTTCAAGGATTTTGCGGTCAATTCCCAGTGATAAGGAGATACAAATGGCTGTTAAGATCGGCATAAACGGTTTCGGACGCATAGGTCGGCTGGTGGCGCGCGCCATACTGGCCCGCAAGGCCGGCGACATGGAGCTGGTGGCGGTCAACGACCTGACCGACTCCAAGACCAACGCGCACCTGCTCAAGTACGACTCGGTGCACGGCCGCCTGGACAATGAGATAAAGGCCACCGCCGACGACGAGATCTCCGTGGACGGCAGGAAGATCAAGGTCTTCAAGGAAAAGGACCCGGCCGCCATCAACTGGAAGAGCCTGGGCGTGGACATAGTGGTGGAGGCCACCGGCCTGTTCACCATCAAGAAGGACGGCGTCAACAAGAAAGGCAAGGAAGTCCGCGGCGCCGAGAACCATATCACCAAGGGCGGCGCCAAGAAGGTCATCATCTCCGCGCCGGCCGAGGGCGAGGACATCACCATAGTGCTGGGCGTCAACGAGGGGAAATACGACCCCAAGAACCACCACGTGGTCTCCAACGCCTCGTGCACGACGAACTGCCTGGCGCCTTTCGCCAAGGTGCTGCAGGACAACTGGGGCATCGAGAAGGGCCTGATGACCACCATCCACGCCTACACCAACGACCAGAAGGTGCACGACATGGCCCACAGCGACCTGCGGCGCGCCCGCGCGGCCGCGGTCAGCATGATCCCGACCTCCACCGGCGCGGCCAAGGCCATCGGCCTGGTCATGCCCGAGCTCAAAGGCAAGCTGGACGGCTTCGCCATCCGCGTGCCCACGCCCAACGTCAGCGTCGTGGACCTGACCGTGCAGCTGGCCAAGCCGGCCACCGCCGAGGAGATCAACGCGGCCATCAAGAAGGCGGCCGAGGGCCCGATGAAGGGCATCATGGAGTACGTCGAGGAGCCGCTGGTCAGCATAGACTTCAACCACTCGCCGGCCAGCTCCAGCGTGGACGCCAAGAGCACCAAGGTCATCGGCGGCAACTTCGCCAAGGTCCTGGCCTGGTACGATAACGAGTGGGGCTATTCCTGCCGCGTGGTCGACCTCATCGACTACATGGTGAAGAAGGGTCTCTAAGAGTTTTATCCGGGGATCGGGTGGCGCCTCACGGCGCGCGGACCCTAAGATCCCCGGGCAGGCAGTAAACGACCGGTCCCGGGCCCGCGAGGGCCCCCGGGCCGGCCGCGCAAGGAGCTACAATGGCCAAGAAGAAAGTGCTTATAATGGGAGCCGCGGGCCGCGACTTCCATAACTTCAACGTGTACTACCGCGAGAACCCCGACTACGAGGTTGTCGCCTTCACCGCCTACCAGATACCCAATATCGCCGGGCGCAAGTATCCCAAGGAGCTCTCCGGGAAGCTCTACCCCAACGGTATACCGATATTCGAAGAGAAGGAGATGCCGGAGCTCATAAAGAAGTTCAAGGTGGACGAGGTGGTCTTCGCCTACTCCGACGTGAGCTTCAATACCGTGATGGAGAAGGGCTCGATAGCCCTGGCCTGCGGCGCGGACTTCAAGCTGCTCTCGGGCGAGCACACCTATATCAAGTCGAAGAAGCCCGTCGTGGCCGTCTGCGCGGTGCGCACCGGCTGCGGCAAGAGCCAGACCACGCGCGCCATAGCCGGCATGCTCAAGAAGATGGGCAAGAAGGTGGTGGCGATACGCCATCCCATGCCCTACGGCGACCTGGTGGCCCAGACCTGCCAGCGCTTCGCCACGCTGGAGGACCTCAAGAAGCACAAGTGCACCATCGAGGAGATGGAGGAGTACGAGCCGCACATAGCCGCGGGCGTGATAGTCTACGCCGGCGTGGATTACGGCGTGATCCTGGCGGAGGCCGAGAAGGAGGCCGACGTGATACTGTGGGACGGCGGCAATAACGACCTGCCGTTCTACACCCCGGACCTGCACGTGGTGGTGACCGACCCGCTGCGGGCCGGCCACGAGGCCACCTTCCATCCCGGCGCGGTCAACCTGCGCCAGGCCGACGTGGTCATCATCAACAAGGTGGACACCGCCGAGCCCGACGCCGTCGAGGACGTCAAGGACAATATCAAGCTGATGAACCCGAAGGCGAAGATCATCGAGGCCGAGAGCCCCGTGGGCGTCGTCGGCGGCGAGAAGATCAAGAACAAGAAGGTGCTGGTGGTGGAGGACGGGCCGACGCTGACCCATGGCGACATGGATTACGGCGCGGGCTACGTGGCCGCCAAGCAGTACGGCGCCAGGGAGATAATCGATCCCCGGCCCTACGCCGTCGGGACCATCAAGACGGTCTACGACAACTTCCGCCAGCTCGAGGACATACTGCCGGCGATGGGCTACGGCGACCAGCAGATGGCCGAGCTCAAGGACAGCATCAACGCCGTCCCCGCCGACCTGGTGATAGTGGGCACGCCGATAGACCTGGCGGCTCACCTGAAGTTCAACAAGCCGTCCGTGCGCGTGACCTACTCCCTCAAGGAGAGGACGCAGCCGGGCCTGCAGTCGCTGCTGGAGAAGACGCTTAAGTAGTGAACGGTTACCGGCGCCCGCCGCGCGCGGGCGCCGGACATTTTAAGGAGCGGGAGCTAAAAATGACGACTACGGTACTTAAACTGGCCAAGGTCCAGGACATGCAGCTCAAGGACAAGGCCGTGCTGATGCGGGTGGATTACAATGTCCCGATAAAAGAGGGCGTCATAAAGGACGATACCCGCATGCGCGAGACGCTGCGCACGCTCAAGCTCCTGCTCGACAACAACTGCAAGGTGGTGCTGATGGCCCACATGGGGCGGCCCAAGGGGAAGGTGGACCCCAAGTACACGCTGGCGCCGGTGGCGCCGGCGCTGGAGAAGCTGGCCGGGGTCAAGGTCCATTTCGCGCCCGACTGCGTGGGCCCGGAGGCGGAGAAGGTCGTCAAGGCGGCAAAGAACGGCGAGATAGTGCTGCTGGAGAACCTGCGCTACCACCCCGAGGAGGAGAAGAACGACGAGGCTTTCGCCAAACAGCTGGCGGCGCACGGCGAGTTCTTCGTGCAGGAGGCCTTCGGCGCGGTTCACCGCGCGCACGCCTCCACCTCGGCCGTGACCAAGTTCCTCCCCGGCGCCATCGGCCTGCTGGTGCAGAAGGAGCTCGAATACCTCGACAAGGCGATGTCCAACCCGGCCAGGCCCTTCGTGGCCATCATCGGCGGGGCCAAGGTGTCGGACAAGCTGCCGGTGCTCTACAGCCTGATAGAGAAGGTGGACACGCTGATAATCGGCGGCGGCATGGCCTACACTTTCCTGGCGGCGCAGAACACCAATATCGGCAAGTCGCTGCTGGAGGCCGACAAGGTGGAGGAGGCCAAGCAGATCATCCTCAAGGCCTTCAAGAACAACGTGGAGCTGCTGCTGCCGGCGGACCATATCGTGGTGAAAGAGATAAACCCCGAGGCCGCCAAGGAAGTGACGCAGTCGATGGCCATCGGCGACGAGTGGATAGGCGTGGACATCGGCCCCAGGACGGAGCTGCTCTTCGCCGACAAGGTGAAGGCGGCCAAGACGGTGTTCTGGAACGGGCCGGTGGGGATATTCGAGATGCCGCCGTTCTCGAGCGGCAGCGTGGCGCTGGCCAACGCGATGGCCGAGGCGACCAGGGCCGGCGCGACCACCATACTGGGCGGCGGGGACACGCTCTCCGTGCTCAAGACGGCCAAGGTGCCCGGCGAGAGGATGTCGCATTGCTCCACGGGCGGCGGGGCGTCGCTGGAGTTCGTGGAGGGGAAGGCGCTGCCCGGGCTGGTGGCGCTGTCGAAGTGATTTAAGGTCAATTCAGGAGAAAGAAATGTACACACTGGTTACTATACTGCACGTGATCATAGCGTTCCTGCTGATAATCGTGATCGTGGTTTTCCAGAGCAGCAAGGGCTCGGCGCTGGCCATGTTCGGCGGCGGCGGCGACGCGCTGTTCTCTTCGGGCAGCGGGACGACCTTCATAAAGAAGTTCACGATGTGGCTGGCGGTGGGCTTCGCGGCCACCTCCATCATGCTGACGGTGTTCTCCAACGCGGAGCGGCGGCGCTCGGTGGTGTTCGAGAACCCGATGGGGCAGCCCCAGCAGGCGGCGCCGGCCGAGGCCGCGCCCGCGCCCGCGGCTCCCGCCCAGGCTCCCGCCGGCAAGTAACTGGCGGGACCGGCCCCGGATTTTATAGAATTAAGGGGTCGTCCGTTCTTTATATGCGCGGGTGGTGGAACTGGTAGACACGCACGTTTGAGGGGCGTGTGCTTAACGGCTTGCGGGTTCGAGTCCCGCCCCGCGCAGTTGTTTTCCTGAGAGGGAGGGTTTTAACGGCCCTCCCTCTTTTTTTATGCTCGATAGATTTCCTTTAAAGACCCTGGAAGATATCGCCGCGCGGGTGGGGACGCCGGCGTACGTGTATTCGGCGGATATCCTTATGCGGCAGGTGAGGGCGTACAGGAACGCCTTCCCGGGGGCCCTGATCTGCTACGCGATGAAGGCCAATCCGTCGGGCGCGGTGTGCCGCCTGCTGGCCCGCGGGGGATTAGGGGCCGACGTGGTGTCCGGGGGGGAGCTGTTCCGGGCGCTGCGGGCGGGGTTCCGGGCGGACAGGATAATTTTCTCCGGGGTGGGGAAGACCGCGGCCGAGCTGGACCTGGCTCTGTCCAAAAAGGTGCTGCTGGTGAACGTGGAGTCGGCGCAGGAGCTGGACGCGCTGGAGGCGGCGGCCCGGCGGCGGGGGATGATGGCCCGGCTGTCGGTGCGGATCAATCCCGATATCGACCCGCGTACGCATAAATTCATAAGCACCGGCAAATCCGGCACCAAGTTCGGCGTCTCTTTCGCGGAGGCGGAGGTCATGTTCCGCCGGGCGGCGGCTTCCCGCTGGCTGTTCCCGTCTGGCGCGCATATACACCTGGGCTCCCAGATACATTCGGCCGGCCCTTACCGGGCGGCGGCGCGCGCTATGGCGGCCTTCGTGGGGCGGCTGGACGCGGCGGGCATAAAGCTTTCGTATGTGGACATGGGCGGCGGCTGGGGCGCGCGCGAGGGGGCCGAGATGGCCCCGCCGGCGGCGCTGGCCCGGGCGCTGGCCCCGGCGGCCTCG
>JAVHLJ010000067.1 GCA_031082205.1 Elusimicrobiales bacterium | reverse complement strand
GAGCGGGAGACGACCGCCGCGGCGCCCTTGCGCAGCGCTTCGGCCGCGTGCAGGTCCCCGTCGGTGCGGGCGCCGGGCAGCGCGAAAAAAACGCCGCCGCGCAGGTCCGCGCGCGAGTCGTAGAATATTCCGCTGACGGGCAGATCGGGGACTCCGGCTTCCAGCCGGTCTCCCGGGAGAATGAGGTTTCCGAGGCGCATCTGTCTATATGATACAAATTTAATTATTGGCCCCGCCGGTCTCCACGTCGGGCGGCAGGCCGGTGGCCGTGATTATCCGCGAGGCTATTTCCCTGAACGCCGGGGCGGCGGTCTCGCTGCCGTAATTGAAAGCCTTGGGCTGATCTATTATCACAAGTATCGTGTAGCGCGGGTCTTCGAGCGGGAAGAAGCCGGCGAAGGACGCCACGTTCTTGCCGCTGACGTATTTGCCGTATTCGTCTATGGTCTTGGATGTGCCGGTCTTGCCCGCGACGGAATAGCCCGGCACGTCGGCCGTCTTTCCCGTCCCTTTCGTCACCACGGCCCGGAGCATCTTCTTCAGCGCCTTTATGGCGTCTTCCCCCGCCACCCGGCGTATGACGGTCGGCCTCTCTTCCCTGGCCTTCCCCCGCGCGGGATCGGCCACCTTCGCCACCAGCCGTGGCTCCATCAGGAGCCCCCCGTTGGCTATCGCGGAATAGGAGTTGACCACCTGTATCGGCGTGGCGGCGAGTCCGTGCCCGTAGGAACCTACGGCCAGGTCCACCGGCTTGTAGCGGGAAGCCGGCCTCATTATGCCGGCCGATTCCCCGAAGAAGCCCAGCCCCGTGCGCGTGCCGTAGCCGAAGGCTTTGGCGTAGCGGTAGAAATCCTGCAGGCCCAGCTGCATTCCCAGCTTGGCCGTACCTATATTGGAGGACCTCTCCAGGACCTGCGAAAGGGTCAGCGTGCCGTCCGGCTCATGGTCGCCGATCGTGACGCGCGGCGCGAACTGCCACTTCCCGTTCTCGCAGAAGAAGGTCTCGGAAGGGGAGGTTTTTCCGGTGTCCAGGGCCGCCGCGAAGGTTATGGCCTTGAAAGTGGAGCCGGGCTCGTACACCCATTCTACGGGCACGACCTGGTTCAGGTTCTCGGGCCAGGAGGCCATCGCCAGTATGTTGCCGTTGCGCGGGTCCTGCACTATGACGATGCCCTGTTTGGCGCGGGTGGACTCGGTGTATTTCTTAACCGACTCCTGCGCGAAGAACTGTATGCGCTTGTCCAGAGTCAGGTGCAGGTCCATCGGGCGCCCGCCGTCCTTGAGCGTGTCGCCGTATATGATCCTGCCGGCCGCGTCGCGTACCACCTCGCGCTGGCTGACGGTGCCCGCCAGCACCTTGTCGTAGAGGAGTTCCAGTCCGCTCAGGCCGCCCTTCTCCCCGGCTACCCCCAGCAGGCCGCGGGCCAGGCTTCCGGAAGGATAATAGCGGGTCTGCCTGGCGTCGAGCGTTACGCCGCGGATCTTAAGTTCTTTGAGTTTCTCGTATTCGTCGCGGTCCAGCCCCTTCTTTACGGGCATGTAGTTGCGGGCCCGGGCGTAGCGCTGGCCGAGCGTTTTTCGCGGAACTTTCAGGACGGAGGAGAGGGCGTCGAGGTCCCGGGACGGATCGAGGAGCTCCTTCTTCATGAGCCCGCAATCCCAGGTGACGATGGACTCGGCGAGCAGGTCTCCCTGCGCGTCGAAGATGCGGCCGCGGGGGCCGGTCTCAGAAACGAGACGGTCGAACGACTTTGAGGCAGTCCGCGAAAGATTTTCGTGCTTTATCGTCTGCAGGTAGAACAAGCGAAGAAATACGATGACCGGCGCCAGCGAACATATTATCGCGCAGAACTTTATGCGCTGCCTGAGTGTGGGAACGCTCATGTCTTTCGAAAGCGCGGCTGAAGGCGCCGCCGCCGAAGGCCGTCGCGGCCAGTCTCTCTTTCAACCCGGTGGTCAGGGGCATGCAGGACGCTCCTTTCTGGCCGCGTCGGCGGGGGACGCCACGCGGCATCCTGTCCCCGCGCCGTCGGCCGGAGAAAGCCCTTACATGGACCTCCCGTTCCCCCGCTTGAAGAATCGCGCCAGCCGGAAAGGCTGGCTCATCTCGCCCCGCTGCGGGCCGAGCTGCACGACGCGGTCGGGCTCCGGGTAGGCCATGCCGAGCTTCTGCGCTTTCGCCTCCAGCGAGGCCGGCGAGAGCGCGATGCTTATGTCCTTGCGCAGGTAATCGTTGCCGTGCTCGATGTCCCTCATCTCCCTGCGCAGCTTCTCTATCTCGTAGCCGGTGCGCGTGGCCTCGACGCCCTGCCAGGCGTAGAGGAAGCACAGGGCGCTCACTCCCAGCAGGACCTTCAATGCCGAATTTCTCGCGCGCCGCTGCATCGCCGTTTACTCCATGCTGAAAAGCTCTATGCGGCGAAGCGAGTGCTTTTCCCAGAGGTAGAATATCCTGGTCGGCTCCAGCTGGCCCAGCTCCGGCAGCGCGGGCCCCCTGCCCTTGCCCGTCAGCAGGCGGTTGAGCTTCCTTCCGGCCCTGAACATGTTCTTGGGATTCATTTCCCCTCCTCTACTTTTTCTATCACCCTCAGCTTCGCGCTCCGGGCGCGCCTGTTCGCCGCGGTCTCCTCTTCGGAGGGCACGGCGGGCTTGCGCGTTACCGGGTTCCAGTCCCCCAGCTTTATCTTCAGCCGGAAGGTCTCCTTCACGATGCGGTCCTCAAGGGAATGGAAAGTGATGACGCCCATCCTGCCTCCGGGCTTTATGAAAGAGGAAACCTTCTGCATGCCCCTGGTCAGGTTGTCGAACTCGTAGTTCACCGCCACGCGCACCGCCAGGAAGGTCCTGGTCGCGGGGTGCGTCTTGAGCCCGCGCACCGGGACGGCGTTCTCGATGATGCGGGCCAGTTCGCCGGTGGTCTCTATCGGCTTCTTCTCCCGCTTCTGGACTATGGCGCGGCTTATGCGGGTGGACCAGCGTTCGCCGACCACGCGTATCAAATGCTCTATCTGCTCGTACGGCCACTGGTTTATTATCGCGGCGGCCGTCAGGGGATTGGAGGGGTTTATGCGCATGTCGAGGGGCCCGTCGTGGCGGATGCTGAAGCCGCGCGAAGGCTTGTCGAAGTGCAGCGAGGAGACGCCCAGGTCGAACAGCGCGCCGGATACGGACTCTATCCCCTCGCGCTTGAGCGCCTCGTCGAGATTGGCGAAATTGGATTCTATGACGGTCACGCGCGAGCCGAAGTCCGCCAGGTTGCGGCGGGCGTGCGCGGCCATCTCGGGGTCCCAGTCCAGGCCTATCAGGCGCCCCTTGGGCCCCAGGCGCTCCAGCACGGCGCGGGCGTGCCCGCCCATGCCGAGGGTCGCGTCGAGATATGTCCCCTCCCTGTCCGTGACCATGAGCTCGGCCGTCTGCGCGGCCATGACGGGCTCGTGCCCGTAGCACTCGCTCATAAGTCGAAGATCTTGCTGAATTTCTCCAGCGAAGGGTCTACCTTCAGTTTTTTGTAATCGAGCCAGCACTGCGCATCCCATATTTCCGCCTTGTTGCCCACGCCCCTGATGACTATCTCTTTCTTCAGTCCCGCGAACGTCTTGAGCTTGGCCGGCAGCAGGATCCTGCCCTGCTCGTCCAGCGCGGCGTCCACCGCGTTGCCGAAGAAGTACCGCTTAAATGCCCGCTCCTCTTCCTTGTTCTCGTACTTGAATATCTCCATGTTGTTGGAGATCAGTTCGTCCCATTTCGAGGGCAGGAACAAGCTGAGGGAGCGGTCGAATCCGACGGTGAGCATGAAATGGGCCTTGTCTTCCTTCTGCAGTTCCTGGCGGAAACGCGACGGAATGAAGATCCGGCTTTTCGGATCTATTACGTGGTCGTATTCTCCGTACAGGGCGCCCATTTTTTGTGCTCTACTGTAAACCCTTTTGACCCACCTTTAAAACACTTCACACCACTTTCCACCACTGGAAGCAAAGTATAGACAATGAACCTATTATTGTCAATAGGTATATGTAAAAGAGCTTGTTTTATAATCGTTTTTTGTTGTTTTTAAGAGGTTGAAAAATGAGGCCGCGATTGATACATATCAAGCGCGGCCATATATATAAGGAGGGATATCCGGATTTACTGTATGCCCGAGATCTTGCCGGTCTTGAGGTCGTAGCGCCAGGCGTACTCGAGGGAAGAAAGCTTGTTGTAGGGCATGCCGTAGGCCCGGTACATCGCCTGGGCCACGGGCTGCCCGTCGCGCAGGTTCCGGCAGAACATGTAGAAAGCGTCGCCCGTCTTGGCCCGCATGAGGAAACGCACCACGCTGTATGATTGCGCGTACCAGAGCCGCACGCTGTCCTCGTCGGCGTCGGCCATGTCGTCGATGCGCACCAGGTCCTCCAGCTTGAATCCCCCTCCGCCGGAAAGCACGCGCAGGTTCTCGGACAGCCAGAGCGGCGTGGAGAGGCCGCGTTCCGACTGCACGAAGGTCGCGACGCCTTCGCTCAGCCAGAGAGGGCTGGGGCGTTCGGCCGGGAAGAAACTGTCGAAATAAATATGAGTCAGCTCGTGGGCGAGTATTCCGAAGGCCTCGGAGCTGTGGTAGAGGTAGATCTTACGCTCGCTAAGGCTGGCCGCTCCCCCCGACCAGGCGGGGCGTCCCGTCAGGCGCTGGTAGGTGGCCTGCTCCCGGCAGTAATAGATGAACACTTTCTTCTCGCGCGTCCACGGGGAGAAGGCGACCAGGTCCAGCATGATATTGCCGTGCAGATTCTCCAGCTGCGCGGTAAGTTCCTCGGAGACCGCCGTTCCCTCCTCGTATACCACGAAATGACGCGTTTCCGCGGCCGCGAAACCGTCCGGCAGGGGCGGATAGGCCGCGCGTTCGGCCTCTTCCACCGCGCGGTGTATGGCGATCTTCTCCGCCTGCGCGTGGCCCGGTATGAGATCCGGGGCGGAGGGCAGGTTTCCCACCACCAGCGACTGCGTCCCGGCGGCGGGCCGGGTGGACCGCCCGACGGTGTTCATGGCGGGCGCCGTTGGCGGGACGTAGACCCCCGGCCTCGAAGTGTGCCTGGCTATCTTGTAGGGAGCGGCGGGCTTGCCGAAGGGGTTCTTGGCGAGGCGTATCTGCGGCAGGGCCGACATGTCCTCGTTCATGTACTGGTACATGAACAGGCCCCAGATGACGAGCACCAGCGACCAGAAGAGGAGTCTTAACCGCGCTAATATGTCCATTTGTCGCGTCCCCGGCTCCCGCCGGGAGGATCACCGCATCGAGTCGCGCATCTTTACGACCATCTCGGACATCGCCTGCACGAAGAGTGCGAAAACCACGATGAAAAGGGCGTGGATGGCCGCCTGGCCCCAGACCTGGCCGGTGGCCAGCACCTGGCGCAGGGCGTCCGCGTAGGTAGCCACCTCGGGGTCCGCTATAAGGGCGAAGCGCGCGCCGCGGAAAAGGTAGATGGCCATCATTAGTACGGCCGCGGCGACGGCGGTGAGCGCCGTCCCGGTCCTGGTCATGAACATGGCCCCGGCCGCCGACGGCATTGTGAAGAGCAGCCACATGGGCGCCCAGTACCCGCCGAGCAGGTAGAAGAGGGCCGCGGCGGTCAGCAGGTTCAGCCAGACCATGCCCACGCGCAGCGAGCGTATCCAGCGCACGAAGCGGTAGGTGTTGCGGTTTATCAGGAAGTTGAGGGCGAAAGCGGCCAGCAGGACGGCGAAGGATATCCGGGTTACGGCCGTCTCCGGCTCGGAGAAGTATATCGCGAAGCCGATGAGTATCAGCGCGAACGGGATGAAGAAATGATTGAGTATGTGCATAAGGGGAACTTATCCTTTTCTGGCGAGGACCAGGATGTGCCTCTCCTCTTTTTCTCCGGGCAGCGAGTACCGCGCGTCCTCAGCCTGCGCGCCGCCGGCCGCCGCCAGGGCCGCGGCCACGGCCGGCCGGTCCGCCGCCACCTGGGCCGCGGTCTGCCAGGCGAGGAAATACCCCCCCGGCGCCGTTATATTTAAGCATTGAGGCAGTATGTTTTCAAGTTGGCCCATGGCGCGCTGGACAACGGCGGAATAGAGAGGGCCTTTCCATTGACCCAGCCTGGCGTGGAGGGCGCGCGCGTTGCGCAGCCCGAGCCGGGAAATCGTCCAGGTCAGGAACTGGAAACGGCGCAGGCTCGAGTCGCAGAAAGTGAAGTCGAGTCCCGGCAGGGCGATGGCCAGCGGCACGCCCGGAAAGCCGGCGCCCGAACCGGCGTCCAGCACCGTCCCCCCGGCCGGTACGAGGCGGCGCAGGAGGACGGCGCCGGCCAGCGAGTCGGCTATATGGCGCGTCTCGATGGCGTTCAGGTCGGAGGGCGAGACCAGGTTGAGCCTTCCGCTCATCCCGCGCAGGGCGGCGGCGTACGCGGACAGTTTGCGCGACTGCTCCGCCGACAGTTCAAGTCCCCATTCCGGCGGAAGTGCGGGGAATTCAGACGGCACGCCCGGACCTCCTGAGCTTTTCCGCGGCGGCCCACAGCAGCTGCACGTCGGCCGGAGTGACGCCCGGGACGCGCGAGGCCTGGCCCAGCGTCAGCGGGCGCACGGCCGAGAGTTTCTGGCGCGACTCGGTCAGCAGGCCGCGAAGTCCGGCGTAGTCGAAATCCCGCGGCAGCGGGAAGCCCTCCAGCCTTCGCATCTTCTCCGCCTCGCGCAGGTTGCGGGCTATGTAGCCGGCGTAGCGGCGCTCTATCTCCGCGTGCTCCGCCGCGCGCTCTTCCGACCAGGGGAACAGCCCCGGGCCTCCGGCGGGCGGCGCGGAACGGTCCTTGGAGAACTTCTCCACCGCCGCCCGGTAGCGCTCCCAGGCCGGCCTGTGGGCGGCGTCCACCAGGCCGAGCCGGAACCCTTCCTCTATCAGGCGCATGTCGGCGTTGTCCTGGCGCAGCAGCAGCCGGTATTCCGCGCGAGAGGTGAAAAGGCGGTACGGTTCGTCGACGTCCTTGGCCGTGAGGTCGTCTATCATCACCCCGATATAGGAGCGGTCGCGGGAGAGTATGAGCGGCTCCAGGCCTTTGAGCGCGCAGGCCGCGTTGATCCCGGCGACCAGCCCCTGCGCGGCGGCCTCCTCGTAGCCGGTGGTGCCGTTGACCTGTCCGGCGAAGTAGAGGCCGGGCACGGACTTGCTCTCGAGCGTTGGCCTGAGCTGGAGCGGGCTGGAATAGTCGTACTCTATGGCGTAGCCGGGCCGCACAAGTTCCGCCTTCCGCAGGCCCGGCACCGTGCGCAGCATCTCCAGCTGCGTGTCCTCGGGCAGGCTGGTCGAGAGGCCGTTCGCGTAATACTCCAGGGTGTCGTAGCCCTCCGGCTCCAGGAAGACCTGGTGCGACTCCCGGTGCGGGAACTTCACGGCTTTGTCCTCTATAGAGGGGCAGTATCGGGGGCCGGTGCCGCTGATGCGGCCGGAATAGAGCGGCGAGCGGTGCAGGTTGGCGTTTATGACCTTAAGGAGTTCCGGCGTCGTGCGGGTTATCCAGCACGACAGCCACGGCCGGGAGGGAGGCGTCCCGAAATGGGAGAAGATCCTCGGCGGGTCGTCGGGCTTCTGCTCCTCGCAGGCGGAGAAATCGATGGTCCGGCCGTTGAGGCGCATCGGCGTGCCGGTCTTGAGGCGGCCCAGCCGGAAGCCCAGGCCCCGCAGGTCGTCGGACAGCGCGTCGCTGGGAAAATGGTTGATCCTCCCCCCCCGCGCCGTATGAGCGCCGACGTGTATGAGGCCCTTGAGGAAGGTGCCCGCCGATACTATCACGGTCCTGCCCTTGTACAGAGTTCCGCGCGCGGTGACAACTCCGGACAGCCGCGAACCGTCGAAGGCCAGGCGCGCGGCCTCGTCCTGCATGAGCTCGAGCCGCTCCTGTCCTTCCAGGACCCGCTTCATCGAGAACTGGTAGAGTTTCTTGTCGCACTGCGCCCTCGGCGAGCGCACCGCCGCCCCGCGCGAGGCGTTGAGCTGCTGGTAGGACAGCGCCGCGCGGTCGGCGTTGCGGCCCATCTCGCCGCCCAGCGCGTCTATCTCGCGCACGACCTGTCCCTTGGCCACGCCGCCTATCGACGGGTTGCACGACATCTGCGCGACGGTGTCGAGGTCCTGCGTCAGCAGTAGGACTCTCAGTCCCATGCGCGCCGGGGCCAGCGCGGCCTCGCAGCCGGCGTGGCCGCCGCCGATCACTATGACGTCGAAATCGCGCGGGTACTCGAACATCTTTCTTCCGTTCCCCTTATACCAGCATCAGCAGAGGGCCTATATCGGCCGGGAGCAGCAGGGAGAGCCCGTAGAACATCCCTCCGAAAAGGAGTATAACCGATACCGCCGCCGCCGCCGCGCGGGCGGTGCCGGGGCAGCCCCGCGACTTGAGCGCCCGCGCCAGCAGCCACAGCGTCCAGATGGCGGCGCCCAGCATGGCCGCCTCGTACGCCGGCCTGCTGCCGGCCAGCGCGGCCGCCGCCTCTACGGGGGCGAGCGCCAGTCCCGGCGCCGAAAAAGCGAGCAGGAGCCTTAAGAAGGGAGCGAACTCCTCCCTGCGGCGCAGCCACGCCGCGGCGGCGCCGGCGGCCGGCAGGAGGGCCAGGACGGTCCCGCCCGCGGGAGAGCCGGCGGCCCCGGCGAAAGAGAGGAAATATATCATCAGCGCCGCTATGGACGACAGGACCCGCGGACCGGCCCGTCCCGCGGAAAAGAAATCCGCGGCCCACGGCAGCGCTGCAGCGATCAGGGCGTTGAGGATGAAGCCGGCGCAGAGCGCGACGCCCAGGTACAGGGCGTAGGGCCGTCCGAAGGCCGCGGCCGGGATGTCGGGTATGAAGGCTTCGGGCATAAGCGAGGAGACCAGGGCCCCCGCGGCGGCGTAGACGAAGAAGAGAAAGGCGGCGGGCGCCGCGGAGGCTTCGCGGTCCAGCTGGCCGGCTATGGCCTTGTCCGGCCTGAAGAGCACGTCGGTGAAAAGTGCGGCCGCCTGTTTTATCATTTTCCCGTTCCCCGCTTTATTTGCCCACGCAGAATCTGCCGAAGATCTCCGAGAGTATCTCGTCCGGCGTCGTCTCGCCCAGTATCTCCCCCAGCGAGGAGAGCGCCGCGCGCAGGTGCTCGGCCGCCAGTTCCGGCTCGCCGGCCCTTATCCTTTCCGCCGCCGGGATAAGTTCATCCGCGGCCCGGGAAAGCGCCTGGAAATGCCGCGCCGAGGTCACGGCGCCGCCCAGGCCGCCCTCCTCTATGACGGCCGTCTCCCCCTCGAGCAGGGCGGCGCGCAGCCGGTCCAGTCCCGCGCCGGTCAGGGCGGAGACCTTCACCGCCACGGCGTCCTCCCTGGCCGCCGGCAGGTCGGACTTATTGAGGACCTTTATCACGCGCGCGCCGGGAGGGAGCCTGTCGGCTATCGTGCCGGCGGCGAGCCTGTCTCCCGGCGACTCCGGGGCTGAGCCGTCCGCCACGAAAAGCGTTATGTCGGCGGAGGCGACGGCCGCCGCCGCGCGCCTGAGGCCCTCCGCTTCTATGTCCCCGCCGGGGGAAGGATTGAAGCCCGCCGTGTCCGTGAACACTACCCGGTGGCCGCCCAGTTCGACGGGAGTCTCCACGCAGTCGCGCGTGGTGCCCGGCTCATGCGAAACTATGGCGCGCGAGGCGCCGGCGAGGGCGTTGAGCAGAGAGGATTTGCCGGAATTGGGCGCGCCGGCTATCGCCACCTTTATCCCCTCCCGCACGAAGCGGCCGCGCCTGAAACTTTCCGCCGCTTCGGATATCTTCGCGCGCGCCGCCAGGACTTCGGCCGACAGCGCCCCGGAGTCCTCCGCCGGTATCTCAGAGTCGGCGTCGTCCAGCCGGGCCTCCAGATCGGCCAGGACCGACACCAGCGCGGCTTTGAATCCTTTTATCCCGGCCGAAAGCTCCCCCTCCACCTGCCGCATCGCGGCGGCGTGTTCGGCCCGGGTCGAGGAGGCGATAAGGTCGCCGACGGCCTCAGCCTCGGCCAGGTCCAGCTTGCCGTTTAGGAAGGCGCGCAGGGTGAACTCGCCGGGCTCCGCTTCGCGGGCCCCGTGGCGTATGGCCAGCGTGAGCGCCGAACGCAGTATATAAGGAGAGCCGTGGCAGAAAAGCTCCACCGTGTCGTCGCCGGTATAACTGGCCGGCGCGCGGTAGAAGACGGCGACCGCGCGGTCTATCAGCTCGTCGCCGTCCTTTATCCTTAGCAGGTGAGTGAGGCGCGGCTTCGGGTCGGAGAGCGCCTTATTGGGATGCAGGAAATTCGAGCAGATGGAGAAGGCGCGCGGGCCGGACACCCGCAGCACGGCTATGGCCGCGCCGCCTGGCGCCGTGGAAGGCGCCACTATGGTGTCGGTCGTGTCGGGAGCCCGCATCGCTTCTCCTCTTATTGACGCGGGCGGGGCCTTTCTGGAAGGCGCCCGCCCGGTCCTTGTCCGCCGAACCGCCGGGGATCAGCGGCTCTCTTTTTCCCCGTTCGCGTCCTGGCCGGTCGCAGCGGTCTGCTGACAGGCCTCCTCGGCGGGGGCCGAGGCGCACTCGTTATCCTGCTGCGCCTGGGCGGGTTCCTGCGCGGGCGCACTGTCCGCGGCGGGCGCCTCCGAGGCGGACCTGCCGGCGGCGGGGCGCACTACTACCTTGCGCCACTTGCCCTCGCCTTCCGAGACGGTCTCCACCTCCGGATAGGAGGCCTTTACCAGGTTGTGCACGTACTTGCGCATGGGGGCCGGCATTGCCTCCAGGCGGAACAGCCTGCCGGTGGCCTTCACCGTCTTCACGGCGAACTCCACCTTGCGGTCCAGTTCCTTCTCCTTGCGCTCCCAGTAGCCGCCCGTGTCGAGCTGCACCGTCAGCTTGCCGGAGCGGCCCTTGTTGACTATCGAGCTGACAAGGTACTGCATCGCCTGCATCGGCCTGGCGTTGTCCTCGAGGAGCATCGCGCTCTCGGCCGATTCGAACTTTACCAGTATCTTCCCGTCTTCCAGGGTCTTGACTTCCTGTATCTCGCAGGGCAGGCCCATGTATTCCATCATTTTGGAGACCGCCTGCTTCGCGTGCTCGGCGGTGTCCTCGGGCCTGGCTATCTCCATCGCCGCGGGCTGCAGTTCCGGAGGCGGGCCTTCGGGCCTGCGTATCTCCTGCCTGGGCGGTCGGCCTTCCGACCTGTCGCGCCGGGGCCTGTCGCCCCTGCCGCCGCGGTCTCCGCGGTCGCCGCGCTCTCCGCGGTCCCGGCGGC
>JAVHLJ010000066.1 GCA_031082205.1 Elusimicrobiales bacterium | reverse complement strand
TCTTAGGGGCGGGCTTCATCTTGGGGAGCTCATCAGGCAGACCCAGGTGGGATAACCCCGGTGGCGCGGGACAGCTTGTCATACTGATAGGTCTTCTTCCGGCCCAGCGGGTCGGCGGTATCGGCCAGGCGGCCGTACTTGTCGTAATTGAAGGCCCAGGTGCCGCCTTTGGGGTCGGTGAGCGAAGCGAGCTGCCCGCCGGCGCAGGACGCGCCTCCGTAGGTGAATGCGATTTTACTCATCGGCTGGACCTGCCGGGGCATTGTAAATTTCAAGTGTTTCTCCGTCATGTCCCATCATCGCCACCTTATTAAAGTACGAAAGTAGGATGGGAGCCTCAGTTTTTGCCGGGCTATTGTAAGTAAAGTATGTGGCTATTCCGGAGAGATTCCTTTCAAGTCTGATTATCACTTCTTTCACTTTCTCAAAGGAAGTTGCTGTGTGTCTCGAAGTGATGATGAAGTATAACGGCGTGCCATAAGAGGATGACCAAAGATTTTTAACTAATTTTAAGTTCTTGCGTTTGTCTATTGCTAAAGGCCCGAATTGCCAACCGGAAAAGGGATAATATGCCAGATTAACGAAGACTTTTTTTTCGAGATCGCGAGGTAAATTGCTGACAAAAAGGATATATTCACCTTTGCCACATAAGGAACTAAGCCTGTCAAGTAATAAAGTTGTCTGTGGGTTCGAAATATCTTGAGAAAAACCACGAAAGACTTCCGGTCTAATTACCATCCTCCCTCCCACGGGCGGTGCTTGCTTAAATCTGGTATCCGATGATAATGCGGCCGTCCTTTCTCGACGTCTAATCTGAAGTATGGATTCTCATCTTGTGGCCTAATCTGGAGCCATCGTGCACCACGCTTGAACTCTATCAACGTTTGCGGAATATCTAGCACTTTTAATGCTTATCTGTAGGAAACATAAGCCTGATTATCGACAGTCCCCCTCGATTTTTCCCCTTCCGGTGGCGCGATTTTTTGAATTTTTCGCGTGAGAACCGCCGGTTTTGTTTATAATATCAAAAACTTGGTGGGTTTTCGCTGATTTGAACAGAGTGCTTCCGCCCGGCGGGCGCCGGGCCGGCGAGGCGAGATTTTAGTCTTCCGGTGATGGCGGGCTTATGTCAAATTGGCGGGGAAAAACATCATTCCGCACACTGATAGAAGCTCGGACGGTTATTGAAGCCTGGCGCGAGGACTACAACAAGGTCAGGCCGCACGGAAGTCTTGGCTGGCGGTCATCGTTACGAGAATTAGAATTACCCTTGGGCCAAAAAGCGGGGCGGGGTCGGTGCCCCTAATATGCACGGCTTTTCCCGGCGGTTCTGCGGATTCCCAAGTCCGACGAATATCTGGCAGAGAAAATCCAGCCTGTTTGTTATCACCGCGTGTTTAAAGCGGAAACCGCTCTGTTTCCGAAAAAAAGTCATTTCTCGACATTCTTTCGTTTCTGGATCCTCATTTTCAGGCGCCGGACGGCGTCCAGGAGAGTTTGCCGTGGGCGGCCAGAACGCGCCGCCCGGCCTCTCCGGCGCAATCGGCCAACGCCGTCAGATGCCCCATTTTCCTGCCACGCCTGGCCTCTTTTTTGCCATAGAGATGAAGTTTCACTGACGGGTCGGACAGGGCCTCTTGGAGTCCCGCCAGCGCATCGCCGCCGCCGGTCCCGATGATATTGACCATGGCCGCCGGAGAGAGAAGGCGGATGGAGCCCAGCGGGAGGCCGCAGATGGCCCGCAGATGCTGTTCAAACTGCGAGGTCTCGCAGGCGTCGAGAGTGTAGTGCCCGCAATTATGAGGCCGCGGGGCGAATTCGTTGACCAGGATTTTCCCGTCCGCCAGCAGAAACGCTTCCACGCAGAGGATGCCGACCAGGGAGAGGCGTTGCGCTATTGTCAGCGCGACGGCGGCGAGAGCGGCTTCCGCCGCGGGCGGGATGCCGGCCGGAACCAGCGAGAGATGGAGTATCCCGTCCCGGTGGACATTCTCCGCCGCCGGGAAGACGGCGGTTTCACCCGCGGCGTTCCGCGCGCATATCACGCCGAGTTCTTTTTCAAACGGGACAAGGCTCTCCATGACCAGCGCCCCGGCGGCCAGGGGACGCAGCCGCCTGAACGCGGCCACAGCCGAAGCGAGGTCCCGGACCACGGATTGGCCTTTGCCGTCGTAGCCGCCCCTGACGGTTTTGAGCACCGCGGGAAAGCCGGTCACCGCCGCGGCCGCCGGGAGGGAGTCTTCGTCGCGTACCGCGGCATAGGCGGCTACCGGGACGCCCGCGCCCCGCAGAAACGCTTTCTCAAGCAGGCGGTCCTGGGCGGTCCTGAGCGGCAGGCTGCCCGGGAAAACGGGCTTGCCCGCCAGTTCCAGGCTTTCCACGGCGGCGGCCGGGATATTTTCGAATTCGTATGTCAGGAGGTCGCTTTCCCTGGCGAGACGCTCAAGGGCGCGCGGGTCGTCGAACGGCGCCGCTATGTGCCCGTCGGCAACCTGGGCGCAGGGGGAGGCCGGATCCGGATCCAGCGTCCAGAGGCGGTAGCCCATGCGCCTGGCCTCCACGGCTAACATCCTGCCCAGTTGGCCGCCGCCGAGAACTCCTATAGAACCTGGAGGGAGAAGCATATGCGGGTCAGCGAGCCTTGATGACGCCGTTCTTCAGCGGGGCGGCGGAGAGTTCTTCCATGAATTTTTCCAGGCGGGCGGCGATACCGCGATGTTTCAGCGCGAGAATCCTGGCAGCCAGGGCGCCGGCGTTCTTTGCGCCGGCGGCCCCGATAGCCATCGTCGCCACCGGGACCCCGCCCGGCATCTGCGCTATGGAAAGCAGGGAATCAAGGCCCTTGAGCGCCCCTGATTCCACCGGCACCCCAATCACCGGAAGAGATGTCAGCGCAGCGGTCATTCCCGGCAGGTGGGCGGCGCCGCCGGCGCCGGTGATTATCACTTCGAGCCCGCGCTTTTGCGCCGTCCGGGCGTACTCATACATGAGGTCCGGCGTCCTGTGGGCGGACACGACGCGCATTTCGTAAGGGATGCGCAACTGCCGCAAGATTGCGGCGGCTTCCGACATGGTCGGCAGGTCCGATCTGCTGCCCATTATTATTCCGACAAGGGCCTGAAATTTCTTCGCGTTTTTCTTCATCACACGGCCTCCCGAACGGTCCGCATGGGAACGGCGGCGCGGCCCTTGCGTTTGTAGGCCTTCTCGGCCTCGATCGCAAGGAATATCGCGCCCGCGAGGGCGAGCGTGAGCGCCAGTTCAGCGGCCGTAAGCGGGACCGTGCCGAGCGTCCCGTTGAAGAAAGGCAGGTAAACGGCGGCCGCCTGCAGCAGGCCGGCGAGCAGGACCGCTCCCAGCAGCGGCCTGTTGCTGAAGACTCCGATCGTAAAAAGCGAATCATTTTCCGAGCGGCAGGCCAGCACGACCGCCATCCGGCCCAGTACCAGGGCCGTGAACACCATGGTCTGCCAGGAGAGACCAGCTTTCATGCTGAACGACTGGAGCAGGAGCGCCGATACGCCGATAAGGAGCCCGAAGAGAACTATAAACAGCCCCCGGTTCCCGGCGAACATCCCCTCGTCCGGCCGCCGGGGCGGCCGCCGCATCACTTGTCCTTCCGCGGGTTCCGCGGTCAGGGCGAGCCCCGGGAAACTGTCGCACAGGAGATTCATCCATAAGATCTGTATGGGCAGGAGCGGAAGGGGCAGTCCAAAGAAAGGGGCGAGGAACACGGCCCAGACAGTCCCGGCGTTGGAGGTCATGGAGTACTTAATGAATTTTAGGATGTTGTCGTAGATGCGCCGCCCTTCCTCTACGGCCTTGACTATGGTGGCGAAATTGTCGTCGAGGAGAATCATCCCCGACGCTTCCCTGGATACGTCGGTGCCGGTGATGCCCATGGCGACCCCTATGTTCGCGCATCTGAGCGCCGGGGCGTCGTTCACGCCGTCGCCGGTCATCGCGACGAACTGGCCGCGGTCCTGCAGACCTTTGACGATCTTTAGCTTCTGCTCCGGCGACACGCGCGCGTAGACCCGGACGCTTTCCACGCGCTTTTCAAAGTCCTCCATGGGGAGGTCTTCGAGTGCCCGGCCGGGCATGACCTCCCGCCCGCCGTCCTCCACGATGCCGACGCGCGCGGCAATGGCCAGCGCCGTGGCGGGATGGTCGCCGGTTATCATCACCGGCGTAATGCCGGCGGCATGGCACACGGCGACCGCGTCTTTCGCCTCTTCCCGGGGCGGGTCCATCAGGCCCGCGAGCCCTGCCAGGGTGAGATCGCTCTCCACAGCGGCGGATGAAAGGTCGTCGGGCAGCCGGTCCCAGACGCGCATCCCGAAGCCCAGGACCCGCAGCCCGTCCGCGGAGACCTGTTCGGCAGCGCGCAGAACCACGGCCGGGTCGAATCCGGCCCCGCCGGGGGAACTAAGCGCGCGCCCGGACCGCTCCAGCACCTTCTCGGCCGCTCCTTTCGTGAAGGAGACCACTTTTCCTCCGGTCCAGGCGTGAAAAGTGGTCATGAGCTTCCGGTCCGAATCGAAGGGCAGCTCCGCGAGGCGCGGATGCTTTTTTTCCAGCTCCGACTTGTCAAAACCGCTGGCCGCCGCCAGGAGCAGCAGCGCGGCCTCCGTGGGGTCCCCGATCACGGCTCCGCCGGTGCCGGCCTTCGCGTCGTTGGAGAGGGACATGGCGGTCAGAAGCGTGGCGACGGGAGAGTCCGCCGCTCCCCCGGCCGCGGGCGGCGAGCGGCGCAGCTCGTCAGCGGATACCATGCGCCCGTCGGCGTACACCATCTCCGCCGTCATCTTGTTGAGCGTGAGGGTGCCGGTCTTGTCCGAACAGATGTAGGTCACGGAGCCGAGAGTTTCGACCGCCGGCAGCCTGCGGATCAGGGCCTTTTTTTCCACCAGTTTCTTCGCGCCGATGGCGAGGGCTATGGTGATGACTGCGGGCAGGGCCTCCGGTATCGCCGCCACGGCGAGGCTGATAGCCGTAAGCAGCATATGGAGGGGGGGTTCCCCGCGCAGGAGACCGGCCGTGAAGATGACGGCGCAGATCGCGAAGATAGCGGCCGCGAGCTTCTTGCCGAAGATCGCGAGGCGCTGCTGCAGCGGGGTCCTCGCCGGCTCCCCGCTCTGAAGCAGGGCGGCGATCCGGCCCATTTCCGTGCCCATGCCGGTGGCGACTACGACCCCGGCGGCGCGGCCGCAGGTCACCACGGTCCCAAGATAGGCCATGTTCTTCCTGTCGCCCAGCGGCAGCTGCGGGTCGTCGAGCCGCTTCGCGTGTTTTTCCACGGGGACCGATTCGCCGGTCAGTGCGGATTCGTCCACCTGGGCGTTGGCCGTTTCCACCAGGCGAAGGTCCGCAGGCACTATCTGCCCCGCCTCAAGCAGCACCAGGTCGCCGGGAACCAGCTCCGCGGCGGCGATCTGCGCGGGCGCGGTGTTCCGCACCACGGTGGCCAGGGGCGCCGCCATCTTTTTCAGCGCGGCCATGGCTTCTTCCGCCCGGTACTCCTGGATAAAGCCGATGATCGCGTTGAGGGCTACAATGGAGAGGATCGCGACGGCGTCGGTGGGTTTCCCCAAGGCCCCCGCGATTACCGCGGCGGCGATGAGTATGATGATCAGGAAGTCCCGGAACTGGTCCAGGACCATCATCAGCACCGTTCTTTTTTTCTTCTCCGTGATTTCGTTGCGGCCATGAACGGCGAGGCGCCGGCAGACTTCGTCCGGGGCCAGGCCTTCCCTGGAGGTGCCGAGTTCCAGGAACGTTTCCTGGCTCCCCAGACAATGCCAGTGTTTTGCTCTCGTCATGAAGTATCTCCCCGGCGGAATGCGTTCCGCCGCGCCCGGGCCGCGGGCGCGGACTTATTTTCCTGGAGCCAGCAGCTCCGTGATTACGATTTCAGTCGTCACTACTCCCAGTATGGCTGTTTTTTTAAAACTGAAGCCCAGTTTCCTGCCGCCTTTTGAATACTCGTGGGCCTCGCCGCCGGCGGAGGCGGACGTCACCCTCTTTCTAAAACCAAGGGAGGCCATCTCCTTGCCGTAAAACTCCACGACCGCAGCAAGCTCCGCCCTTCCCTTATAACCGACCGTTTTCTTCCCGCTGAGCGCCTCGAACGACACCCGGACCAGGCCAGGGAACCTCGGGACGCCGGCGATATCCTCCCCGCCGACATCCGTCGCCGGGATTTGCCCGGCGGGGACCGCCGCCTTGATTTTTTCCGCGATTTCAGGCGAGAGCGCCCTGGCCTTTTCCTCAAGCAGAGGCAGCGATTCCTGAGCCTTCCCTAGCGCGGCTCCCCCGATTTTTTCGGCGCTTGAGACCCACTGCGGCAACTTGTCCGAAATAAAACCAAATCCGGCGATAAACACCCAGACGGCCAAAGCCGCGACAATCACCAGCCCTATGCCGCCGACCAATATCAGTTTATGCATGGAAGAATCTCCTTGTCCCGCGCCGCTTCTCGTCTGCCCGCGCGCCGTCACAGACCGTCCACGATGAGCTCGAACCGCATGCTGCGCGAAGCTTTAATCAGGAATGTGCCCGCGCCCTGTCTGATAAGGCGCCGCGCCTCGGCAGCCCAGCCCTCCAGGGTAGAGCCGTAGACCAGGCCGCGGCCGCCGGCGGCATGATATGCCTCCGCGGCCGGCTTCATCTCCGGGCCGGCCAGAAACACGCCCGCCGCGCCGGCGCCGGCCAAAGCGGTCCCCAACTCCGCGTGATAGCGGGCCGAGTGACGGCCCAGTTCCTTCATGTCGCCCAGCAGGAAATAGCGCGGCTCCGGCCGGCGCCGCATTTCCGCCAGCGCGGCAGCCATGCTGGCCGGATTGGCGTTGTAGGCGTCGAGTATGACCGCGGCTCCGCCGAAGCGCAGTTCCTGCATGCGCATCGCGGGAGGCGTATAACGCTCCAGTCCCCGCTTTATAAGCGCCAGGTCCAGGCCCGCGGCCAGCGCCGCAGCCGCCGCCCCGGCCGCGTTGTAAAAATTATGCGCGCAGGGGACTGGGAGTTTGATCTCCTCCCGCGCGCCGCGGTGCTCAAGGAAGAGCTTCTCCCCGGGCAGTATGCGCACGTCCGCCCTGTCCGATCCGCCGAAAGTCAGCGTGCGCTGGCCGGGGCCGCCGAGCCGCGAAAGGAAAGGATCATCGCAGTTATAGACCAGAGTGCCGTCCGCGCTCAGGCACTCCGCCAGCTCCGTTTCGGCCTTGAAAACGGTTTCCATATCGCCGAAATACTCCAGATGCTCCGGGCCGATATTGGTAAGCACCCCGATCCCCGGCGCGGCGACGGAGCAAAGCTCCCGTATCTCGCCCCGGCGGGACGCGCCGAGCTCGAAAACCGCATATTTATGCCGCTCCGTCAATTCCAGCAGCGAGAGCGGCAGGCCGAAATGATTATTAAAACTGGCCGGGCTGGCGCAGGTTTCCCCGGCTTCCGCGAATACCGCGCGCAGCATTTCCTTGGTGGTGGTTTTGCCGTTGGAGCCGGAAATCGCGACCAGCGGAAGCGCGAAGCGGCGGCGGTGCCGGGCGGCGAGGGACTGGAGAGCCCTGAGAGTATCGGGGACGGTTATCACGACGGGCGGGGCGCCGTTTGCGCCGGCGTCTTCCCGCACCAGCCAGCCAGAGGGCCGCCGCGCCAGCGCGGAAGCCAGGAAATCGTGGGCGTCATAGGAGACGCCTTTGAGCGCCCAGAAGAAATCCGCCGGCAACAGCCTGCGCGTGTCCGTGACGAAGGCATCAAAAGGGCTGAGCGGATCTCCCTTTAAGAGCCGGCCCCCCACGGCTTCGGCCAGCCCGGCGATGGTCATTCCCAGTTTCATTCCGGCGCCCCCGGAGACGCGCCGGCCGGGACAATCGTCTCGCACTCCGGGCAGACGAAGGCCCTGTAAGCCTGCGGCGTCAGCGCCTCCCAGTTGTAACGGTTGGAGGCGTTCCAGAGCACCCAGCTCTCCAGCATATTGTGCTTAGTGGCAATAAGCTGCGCGCGCACCTCGTGCGGCCCGTAGCGGCGGCCGAGCGTGAAATCCTGCAGGTAGGGCCGCAGCTTGGCATAGTCGGCGCCCAACCTCTTGAAGGCGTCTTTCAGGCCGCGGTTGATGACTTTGTAGGGCTGGCCGTTGGGATCTTTGAGCCCGTATTCTCCCGGATAGTAATGGGAGGGGTACATCATGGGGTAGACGTAATCCGCGTGGCGGGCCATGACCTTGAGGTCCTGGCCGATGCCCATGTCGTTGCCGGCGGTGGTGGTGAGGCCGAAAACGTCCACGGAAATCTTTACCTTGTGCCGCGCCAGCCGGCCGCGGGCGTAGACCAGGAAATCCGCCAGGTTCGCTATGGCGCCGGCGGAATTATGCGGGCGGGCGTAGCGGCACAGCGAGGTCCTGCCTTCGGTGGGGTAGCGGATATAATCGAACTGAATCTCGTCGAAGCCCAGCTCCGCGGCCCGCTCGGCCACGTCCAGCACATAAGCCCAGACCTCCCTGCTGTAGGGATCGGCCCAGGTATCGCCGTTGTTCGCGCGCCAGAGGCCGCCGTCGGGCAGCCGCACCGCCAGGTCCCGGCGCGCCTGGGGCAGCACCTTGTCCTTGAACACCACCACCCGCGCGGCCGTGTAGAGGCCCGCGGCCCTGAAGTCGCGCAGCATGGCCGCGGGGTCGGCGATGGCGGGGGCGTAGGCCCCGTACTTGTGCGCGGCGGCCACCCCGGGGATAAATACCTTGCCGTCCACCTCTTTCACCGCCACCACCACGCCGTTGACGACGGAATTGGATATTTTGTCGAGCAGCGCGCGTCGGGATTTGGTAGAACCGGCGCCCCAGGCGCTCAGGTGTACGCCGCGCAGCGGCTTTTGGGCGAGGATCAGCTGCCGGACGGCGGTCGTGGAGGCCTTCTGCGCCGGCTCTTCCGCCCGGGCGGGCTGGGCGGCCGCCGCGGCTAAGAGCGCAGTTGAAATTGCCGCAGCCCTCAAAAAAATCGTCCTCAGGGCTGACTCCGCCCCAGGCCGGGCCGCCCCGGCCGCGGGCCGGCCCGAGGCTCCTTTGATGTCCGCTTCGGGTCGCGGGCCCGAAGGTCCCGACGAGAGTTTGACCGTCCAAGACCGCGCACGGGATAGGCTTTCCATCGCTTAATTCTCCCGCCGCGCAAGCGCCGCTATCCTGTCCTCAAGCGGGGGGTGCGTGGAAAGGAGAGCCATGAAGCCGCCGCGCCCCGAGATCTTGAGCGCGGCCAGGGAGGGCTGAGACTCCAGCTCCGCCAGCTCGGAGTTGCGCTTGAGCGCTTTGAGCGCGGAGAGCATGCTCTCGCGGCCCGCCAGCGCGGCGCCGCCAGCGTCGGCCCTGAATTCCCTGCGGCGCGAGAACCAGGACGCCGCCATGGCCCCCAGCAGGCTTAGCGCTATTTCCAGCACCAGCACGGTGACCAGGTTCACCATGCGGCGCGACTCTTCCCTGAAGCGCTGGCTGATGAAGAACGCGGCCACCCTGGCGACGAACATCACCACGGCGTTGATTACGCCCTGCACCAGCGTCATGGTGACCATGTCGCCGTTGGCCACGTGCGCCACCTCATGGGCCAGCACCCCTTCCACCTGCGCCCTGTCCATGCGCTCCAGCAGGCCCGTCGAGACCGCCACCAGCGCCCTGTTGCGGGTGGGGCCGGTGGCGAAGGCGTTGACCTCCGGGCTTTCGTAGTAGCCGACCTCTGGCATCCTCTCGATGCCGGCCGCCGCGGCCAGCCGGTGCACCCTCCGCACCAGCTCGCCCATTTCTCCCTGCTCCCGCTCCGGGTCTATCACCTTCACGCCCATCATCATCTTCGCCGCGATGCGCGAGACGGCCAGCGAGATGAAGGCCCCGCCCATGCCCCAGACCAGGCAGAAGAGCGCCAGCACCTGGTAGTTGATGCCGCGCGCGTCGAGGTAGGGCTGTATGCCCAGCAGGTTCATCACCAGGGAGATGGTGACCACCACCAGGAGATTGACGCTCAGGAACAGGATCATTCTTTTAGCCATATTTATTCCCTATAAAAAGACTTACTTGGGCAGTCCGGGGGGCGCCGGTCTGCGGCACAGCGCCGCTTTGAGTTTCTCTATCGTCTTCCAGGCGTCCGGATAGGTCGCGAGAAGGCTGGACTTGAACCGCCGGAGCAGCCACCTGGCCCGCGGCGATTTAAGCGACAGGACAACTATGCCGCCCGCCAGTACCGGGATGCCGGGGCCCGGGAGGGGGATGAGTACGGCGCCGACGGCGATAAGAATCCAGCCCGCCGCGAGTATCGCCGCCTTGCGCAGGAGGCTCACCGGCGCGCCGCCTGCTTTCCTGCCGGCCGCGTTTTTGCTCGGCCGCTGACTGCCGCCTTTTCCAGCAGCCCGGCATAATTACCGGCTCTTGTCGCAAAAACCTCATCTAGCATTTTGTCCAGCGCCGCAGTTTCTCTGGGCAGCAGCTGCCTCGCGAGACGGATCCAGTCATGGACGCTGCCAGGCTGCGGAGCGCCGGCAGGCAGCGGTCCGGACGCCAAGCAGTCCGCCTCCAGCAGGGTGCGGTGGTAGACCCTGGCTACCAGGTAGGCGTCGTCGAGGTAGCCGAAGAGCCCCATGCTGGTTTCCGGCAGCAGGCCGTCTGGGCTGTAAAGATACTCCATGGCGAAACCGTGGAGCCGGACTATCCCGGGCTGGAACCCGGGTCCGCTGATCCAGTTACGTATCTGCGCCGTCATAGCCGGCACAGCCAGTATCAGTTCCCTCATCGGCCGCTCGTATTTCACCGCGTCGCGCGGCCCGACCAGGGCTCGTATCGATCCGGTGAACGGGTCCGAGGGGTCTTCCGCCATGCTAGCCAACCGGGCCCGCAGTTCTTGAGGCATAATCTTCTCCCGTAGAGGGGATAGTCTATCATTCGCCTTAACATCTGTAAAATAGATAATTTAGTATGTTATCATCTATTTAAACTATGATACCCATAAACTACCACCACCTTTACTATTTCTACACCATCGCCCGGGCGGGAAGCATCACCAAAGCCTGTGCCGAGCTGCTCCTGGCGCAGTCCACTTTAAGCGCGCAGCTCAAGCAGTTAGAGAAAGCGCTGGGCCGGCGCCTGTTCGACAGGAAAAACCAGCGGCTTTCGCTTACGGAAGAGGGGCGCCTGGTGCTGGACTACGCCGAGAGCATTTTCGAAATGGGCAAGGAACTGCAGGACGCCATGCGGGACAGGCCCCTCGCCGGGCGCATCGCCAT
>JAVHLJ010000065.1 GCA_031082205.1 Elusimicrobiales bacterium | reverse complement strand
TTTTACACCTTAGGTCGGCCTAAAAAGTGGTCCAGTTTTTCCCGCCTATTATAGTATTTACGCCAGCCCCCTGCACGACAACGTGGCCGAGGTGGATACTACTGATTTCATGGACGCCGGCGAACTGTCCTCCAAGGTCTTCGATCTCGGCATCGACATGGAGCATCCGGTCAGTTTGCGGGCTAACGACATGAGCTATCTGTTCAAGCTGGAAAAAGGTCTGGGCCTGATGCAGACTTCCTTCTGTATGCAGACTATCCAGAACACTTTGGTGGTGGATCCCTTCGGAGACCTTTATGGCTGTTTCGAGGAGGCGGGCTACCCGGAGAACCGCGTGGGCCGCGTGTCGGAGAGCGGGGTGGAATTCTTTCCGCTCCGCAATACCTACAAGACCCGGCACATAGCCAACATGGACGAGTGCGTTAAATGCTCCGTGGCGCTGGCCTGCGGCGGGCAGTGCGGCGTGCGCTGCCGGGCCGTTACCGGGGACATGTTCAAGCCCAACTGCGACGGGATAAAGAACACCATTCTGCAGGGACTGAAACTGGCATACCAGAAGCGCCTCGAAAACGGCGGAGCCCGGACCGTAACCAACGAGGCCGCGACCAGGAGCGCGCACGCCTGATATGTCTACGGCAGACATCGCCTACGAAAATCATCTTAAGTCCGGTTATGCCGTGGAGAACGGTCCGGATTCGATGATAATCACAAAGTTCTCCTGCTACAGACTGGCGGAGGAAACCCTGTGGCTGGTGGCGCGCCTGCCAGCCGCAGGAAAATCTGCGGAATACTTTAAGGCATTGTCCGAATTGGGACTGGAATATCCGCAGAAGATATTCGACCGGCTTGTCTCTCTGGGGGTACTGCGCGAGGCGGCCCCGAAGAAACGATTGAAAAGCCTGCTGACAGCGATCATCCAGCCGAATATCACGCTCATCCCGCCCGGAGCCCAGGAATGGATATTTAAAGGTGCCGATAAACTGCGCTCCGGCAGATGGTGGTATCTTGCCCTGTGCGCCGCCATCGCCGGCTTTATTGGCGCTCTGGCGCTCATAAAAACCTGGCCCGGCGGCGGACCGGTGAGCGGTCCGCTGATATTCCTGCTTATTGTGCTGGGGAGTCTCGTCCATGAGCTGGGTCATTCGGCCGCCGCCGGGGCCGCGGGAATAGGACTGCGCCCCATCGGTTTTTCGGTCTATCTTTTCTACCCGGTTTTTCATACGAATGTTTCCGGAATGGAGCGCCTGCCGCTCGGACAGAAACTCGCCATAGATTGCGGCGGCTTTATTGCCCAGTCCGTTTATCTTCTGGCGCTTGTGGCGGCGGCGCTTCTAGCCGGGAGCAATACCAGCGCCGAAGCGGTTAGGTGGATAGTGCTGATAATGGCTTTCAATCTTAACCCTCTTCTGCGGACCGACGCCTACTGGATTTACGCAGACCTGCGCGAGAAATATGGCGAACTCCCCTGGATGGCGCACCTGCACCGGGCGTATCTGGCGGCCTTTGTGCTGTTCTCGCTCTATATCTTATGGCAGGTCGGGATGCGGACGGGGCAAATAGTGAAGCTGGTAGAAGCGGCGGTCGCTGTTCCGGCGACGCTGCTTCATGAGGGCCACAGAATTATTATAGGATTGTACTTCGTTATCATGGCTTTAATGGGCGGAGTGCGCCGTCTCAAGGAAGGGCGCGAAGAGTGGGGAAAATTGACGAAGAACCGGGAGGAAGCATGAGGATAATTGCGTTTGCAGCCATTGTCTGCTCGGGCATCGTGGTGTCGGGCTATGCCGCGGAGAAGGGCGTCGATATCACGACATTTTCAGCCAAGGGCATAACCGGCGTTAATATCCGCACCGCAGCCGGAGATGTTTACGTCGATACACAGAAGAGAGCCGATATCCAGGTCGAGCAGCTTCCGGACAACAGGACCGCTTGCGACGTAACCATGGAGGCAGTCGACGGAGTCCTTGTGCTCAAGGCCATTGAGAAGGACGGCGTGCTCGGGAATATCAAAACCGGATTCCGGGTGCACCTGCCGTCGGCTTTGCCTGTACTCGCGGATACCATCTCCGGCGATATTAAGGCCGGCGATCTTACCTCCCCGGTCAAAGCCAAGACCGTCTCAGGTGATGTAAAGCTGGCAGGCATAACCGGCGCGATCGATGTTGAGACGACTTCTGGAGATATCCGGCTTGTAAAAGGCCAGGGTCCGGTCAGAATGGAAACGGTTTCCGGCGATATCCATGCCGCCTTCGCCAAGAGTGCTAAGATAGCCGTGGAGGCCAGGACGACAAGCGGTAAGGTCAAAAACGAGTTCGCCGGGGGAACCGGTGTCGCCGTATCGGCCCGCACGATTTCCGGGGACATAACCATAATAAAAAAGTGAGTTGATAAGGTGGCGGGCCAGGGCGGGTGCGGAGGCCATTTCGGGGCCGGAGCTACCGCCCTGGCCTTTCATTTTGGTTTTGTGGTTTCTGCTTCTTCCGGTGGCGACACGTAAATAACAGAAAAGACCACAGGGGCGGCCGCGAAGCGGACGCCCTGGTGGTGTTTTATCAATTCGGGGCCACCGGAATATCGCATAGGATAATTTTCAGGAACAGGCCCGCGCCGCGAGTGGCGCAGCCACGGGCGAGCGCGGGCAAAGTTTGTATATTTAGCGGTTCAATTCTCTTTGCAGCGCGCGCGGGGAATAATTTCTGAGCTGTACGGCCGCCGCAGGCGGACGGGAGCGGCCGTGCCAAGGCCCACGTTTATTGGGCCGGCCGGCCGCGCATAGGAGGTAATTGTAAGTGCAGAACTCCTTTTGGTGGAGCCGTGCGAAGGCGCATAGTGCCGAGCCGGCGGACCCGACTTCCTAGCGGCAAGGAGCAGTGCGGGGCCGCCCAGTGGCCACGCCTGCGACGACATCTCGCGGATAAGCTCGGGGCTCATTCGATCCCATCTGGATGTTCGTCAAAGAACTGTCGAACATTAACCAACAGCCCCCACCAAATTTAAGACCGGCTTCTTCGGAGGCCGGTCTTAAATTTTGGCCGGGGATCGCAGGCGGCCGCTCACAATGCTCGCGGCACCCGGGGCGGCAGTGCCGCTTGCTCCGACCCGAGCGCGCCCGTTGAGCGATGAAGCGAGGGCGCCCGGCTCCGGAGGAGCGAAGCGGGGGCGGGCGGGGGAGGAGGCGTCCCGCCGCCCCCGCCAAGTTAATTCCCGAATTTCCAGCTTAATCCCGCCGTCAGGACAAAGCTGTTGGCGTCGTCTATGTTCCACCTGCCCCCGGTGATCTTGTCCGTAACCGTCTTGTCCGTCCGGATCGTTCTCCAGCGCGCTTCAAGCCCCAGCGCCAGAGAGTCGGTGAGGAAACTCTCCAACCCCGCGCCGATGGATAAAGTCAATGCGCCGATCGACTCGTCGAAATTGGTGCGGTACTCGGTCGTGCCAGTGTCGATCCAGGCGAAACCGGCGACAGGCCTGGTCTCCGTTTTTTGCTGTAAGCTGCCGTAACCGAGCCCGCCGATAAAGTACGGTCGAGTTTTCTTCTCGGGGGTCAGCGTGTACTTGGCCATGCCTTCAAGCGTAAGAGCCTTCGCGTCTTCGCGTATGATTGCGCCGGAAGCGGAGATGTTGTGCTCTTTCTCTCCGAACGCCGCGTAGCCTATCTCGCCGCCGAAGGCCCACTCCGGACTGGTATGGTAGAGATACCGCCCGTTCACATTGATGCCAGTCTTGACCGCGACCTCGTTTTCGCCTCCCAGAGCGGTCAGGTCAGTTTTTGTCAGCGGTATCGCCGCTCCAAGCGTGAAGCCGACCTCGTGCGAGCCGGTTTCATATTTTGCCTGCGCAACTCCACTCCCGGCCACTATAAATACCGAAAAGACTGCCAGTATGCTTGTTTTCATCAAGTCTCCTTTTTTCTCTACGGATTTTAGTCGAAATAAACTCGCAGGGCGGCGGTTGCCCGTAATCCGGAATAATCGTATTTGAACGGCTTGGAGCCACCAAGATCGATCCAGTATCCATGCCCGTCGTCGTCCATCATCATCTGGAACTCTCCCATGCTCGCGCCGTTAGCAACTACATCCCCGCGAAGATTATCGAGTACGGCGCTGAAAAGATACTTGACCCCCAGGCTTACGGATACGGAGTCGCTGAAAAACAATTCGCTGCCCCCTTGTACGTGGGGGACCAGTTTTTTCTGCTTAAAAGTCCCGTTGGCGCTATCTCCGCTTATAGAATCGAAAAAATTCCATTTCGTGCTTGCCATTATGTAATCGGCTCCGGCCCCGGCGAAAAAGCCTATCTTTGATCCCTCGGACCTGTACTTAACATAGGCGTCCAGCGGGATGTAGGAGGTCTTATTCTCCCAGTTTTCGATAACGTCCTCTATGGGGGAATTTTCCCAATGCTCTCGATATGAGACATCCGGCATTACTCCATATCCCAGAGAAGCCCCGAACCGCAGGGCGGACTTGCCTTCCAGAAAGAAGGAAGCCTGTCCGCCTAAGGTTCCCTGCGTTATCCGGTAGGAGGAAGAGTTCCCGACCGTGCGCGCATAGTCCATGACACTGTTGCCAGAAGTTTTAAAGTCCTCGGCATCCATTTCCCATGCGGCCCCCGAAACCTCAACGCCCCAGTTCAGCGCGAAGCCGTTGCGCGGCGAAACCGCCAGCGAAACCAGCAGAATTACGCCGAATAGTGTTTTTGTCATTTCTCCCTCCTGCAATTAATTGTGCTTTCAATGTGCCGCAGTCTTTTTTGTGCTATTCGCCTTTTCGCAACTGTAAACCGTGATAATGAGGCTGTTGGCGGTAAAATATTAACGCACAGGACGTATGCCGTATCCTCGGGCAGTAAGGGCGGGCTTCAGCTGAAGTGGGCGAGGAGTGTTTACAGTGCTGCAGCCAGGATTATTTATATGAAAATATAGACTATAAGTCAATGCGCATAATGACTTGTATATTATGTCGGTAAGAGGCGGGACTCTTCTAGAATAACCCTGTGCACAACCGGGACTTTAAGGGCGGAGGCTTATGACGCGCAGGGATATACACGCCATACTGGGGGACAGGATACGCCAGGAGCGTAAGCGCGCGGCCTTGTCCATGGAGAGGCTCGCCGAACTGGCCGGCATCAGTACCAGCTTTCTCGCCTATATCGAAACCAAGCGCAGGAAAGCAAGCCTGGAAACTATTGAAAAGATTGCCGCGGCGCTGAGGATACCCGTCGCCGAACTTTTCACCACCGTGCCGGGGCCGCGGAAGGATTCCGCCTACGATGCGGCGCAGGTGTTCGTTCAGTTGATCAGGGACAAAAAACCTGGAGAGATCGAAACAGCGCTCGAGATCGCCAGGAGCGCCTTGAAAAGTATGAGCGTGAACAGGGACCGCAAAAAGGACCGTTAGGTCTGTAGCGGTTACGGCGTGCGGCTGACGGACGCGGGGCCGGCTCCTTGAAAAGGGCCGGCTTTAATATTGATACCCTGATTGCCCCTAGGACCCAGAACGAGCTGGGCCCTCTTCCTTCGGGCCCATGGGCCCCCGGCCCGAGGCGGAAAGAGACGCGTACGGCTATACTATTATCACAGACTCGGAAAAGGGGAACCGATATGAAGAACGCCTTCAAGACCTTAACCGCGATAGCGATAAGCCTGATCTTCGCCGCCTCAGTGAAGGCCGCCTCGCCTTTCGACGGCCCCGGCGCCCTCGGGGACCCCGGGCTCATCGAAGTGCCGGCCGTAACGGAGGCCTCCGCGGTGGCCGAGCCCTCCATGCCCGAGGCCTCTGTGCCCGCCAAGGGCTACACCGCCGAACAGCTGCGCGAGATGCGCGTGCACAACGCCGCCGTGGGCGCCTCAGCGAACAAAGGTCTTACGCTGGATGACGAGCGCGTCGAGATCAGGTACCGCCCCTACGCCGATTACGAGAAGACCGGCTACCTGATAATGAGCGCCGATTTCAACTTCAATTCCCGCCAGGCCAAGCTGACGCTGGCGTCCAAACTGCCGGCCGACGGCACGCTGGTCATCTTCACCGACACCTACGGGACGAGCAAGGAGGAGGTCCTGCGCGCCTACGAGGGAGTGGTCCCCCGCGAGCGCATAAAGGTGGTGGCCCTGCGCGGCGCTTCTCGCGGCTTCTGGGCCCGCGACGGCATCCCGGTGCCGGCGATGGACGCCTCCGGCAACCTGGTGGTGGTTGACGCGGTCTACGGCCACGGCTTCGAGCCCGACGCCGAGATCGGCCGCCTGTTCGGCGCGCGCGTCGAAAAGCACGGTTACTATTTCGAGGGCGGCAACTTCATGGCCAACCATTCCGGCACCTGCATCATGGTCAACGCCCACGCCCATGTCCGCATCCCCGACTCGGTCTTCGCCGGCCAGTACGGCTGCCGCGAGATGATACGCCTCCCGCTGGTGGACGGCATCGGCCACATCGACGAGCATGTCCGTTTCATAAGCGAGAAGGTGGTGGTCACCGACCTGCCCCAGTACAAGGACGCGCTGGAAGGCAAGGGGCTCACCGTGCACATGATGCCCAAGCCCTCGGGCCCCTTCGAGACTTACGTGAATTCCGTGATCATGGACGGCAAGGTCATAGTGCCGGTGTTCGGCCGGGCCACCGACGAACAGGCCCTCGCCGTCTACCGCTCGCTGGGTCTGGAGGCTTTCGGCGCGGATTCCCGGACCCTTTCCAATAACGGCCAGGGCTCGGTGCACTGCATAACGATGACCTATCCCAAGGTCCCCGCCCGCGAGCTGATGAAAGCCCTGGGCGCCACCGAGCTTTAATAAGCCCGACCGCGAAAAAAAGAGAGCCGGCTTCACCCGAAGCCGGCTCTCCTCTTTCGAGGGCGGGTTCAGAACCCGACAAGCCCCTTGAGGCCCTTCTTCACCGCGTCCTTGCCCTTTTCCGAAGCCGCCGCCTTCGCCCTGGACTTGGCCTCTTCGGCCAGGCGTTTCTTTACCTGCTCCATGATCATCTTCCTGTCGAAGTTTTTGCGGTACTCGTTCCAGGCGGAAGTGTTGACCTTCTTGTAGCCCTCCGGCAGGGCGAACTTGTCCGCCGGGATGTCCCCGGTGCTGACCGACTTGACCGTCATGACGTGGCTGGACTCCTTGGCCGAAGCCTCGTGCCCCATAAGCACGCCGGTCGCGCCCTTTCCCCCGGAAAGTCCCAGGGCCTTAGCCTGGTTCAGGTAGAAGTCCGACGCGGGCTTCAGTTTCGCGTCGTCCGTGATCCAGGCCTTCCCTTTTAGGTCCTTGCCGGAGAACGCGTACTCGTCGGAGACGAAGCCCGCTATTTTCCTGGAGCCGGAGGTCTTCTTGTAGGTGAAGCCGGCCGGCATCGCGCCGTCGGGGACCAGGCCGGAGCCGGAATTCATCGCTTTGCGCAGTTCGTCGAAGGTGAACTCGCAATAGGCCTTGGCGTCGGGCATGAGCGTCCATACAACTTTCTTGTCCAGCCTGGTGATTATCACCGACTTCTGCGTGCCGGGCCCCTTCTTTTCGGGGTCCTGATAGTTCACGCTCATCTCCAGCCTGGAGTATTCCGGCTCTATGTAGTTGACGTAAGAGGACTTGTTGGCCTGGCCCTCGTAGTCCGAGACGTTCTCCATCTTCATCGTGACGCCGGCCAGCGCGGGCGAGGCGGCCAGCAGGGCCGGGAACAGTAATATGTATGTTTTCATGGGACCCCCTTTTTTTTAATTCTACTTAAATAGTTCCTCCCCGGGAAGCCGGGGATCTAACCGAACAGGAAGGTCATGCCGACGAAGAAGAAGACGAAGGCCGCCAGCAGGTAGCCCGAGGGGCGCTTGCGCTCTATGATATGTTCGAAAAGGGCCGCGAAAAGCGTGCCGGTGATGGCGATGCCCGACACCGCGGCCAGCGCGTCCGCGCGGCGCACCGCCTGCAGGTAGAACATCAGCGACAGGAAGGTTCCCGCCGCGCTGCCGGCCGTTATCCAGAACAGGCTGCGGCGGCCCAGCGCGCGCAGGCGTTCCCCGAAGCGGAAAGGCCGGAAACGCGAGAGGACGACGAAGAAAAGCAGCGCCCCGGCCGCGCGGTAGAAATTGCCCTCGGTGGTGCTTATGCCGGGGCTGTTCTCGAAGCCGTAGCGCGTGAGCACTATGCCGGCGCCGTCGAGCGCCACTCCCAGCAGGGCGAAAAGCCCCGCCCGCAGGTTCCAGTGCCCTTCCTTGCGGAACGATTCGAGCGAGAAGATGAAGAGGCAGACGATGAAGAAGCCCACCGCGTAGATCTTGCGCGGGTCCAGCGTCTGGCCGAAGGCCAGCCAGCTCAGCGAACCGACTATGAAGGGCTGCAGGCCGAAGAGCATCATGGTGCGCCCCGGCCCCATCAGCGAGAAGGCCTTGAGGATGAAGACGTCGCCCAGCCCCAGGCCTATGGCGCCGGAGATGACGAACATCGAGAGGTAGAAGGGGGGAGCCTGGTGGAAGCCTCCCTGCCAGAGGATGGTGAGGGCGAATAGCGACCCGGCCACGCAGGCCTTGAAGCAGTTGACCCAGACGCTGGATATCCTGCGGGAGTAATGGGTGAAGAACTGCACGCCTATGGCGAAGCTCAGGTTGGCGGCCAGCGCGTAGATGTAGACGGCGTCCATGGAGGGGGATATTGTACAAAGTTGCTATCATATTCCCGGATGATAAGACTGGGGCTCTGCTGCAAGTTCAACACCGAGCCGATAGCCTTCCGCTCGGCCACCGCGCTTCACCTGATGAAGCTGACTCCTTCCGCCCGCGCGGAGAAGCTGGCCGGCATCTGCCGCGACAACGCCGCCGCCCTGCGCCGCGCCATTGAATACTGCGCCGCCAACGCCATAGGCGATTTCAGGATAAACAGCCAGATACTTCCTCTTAAGACGCATCCCGCGGCCGGCTACGGCCTGGAGGACCTGCCGGGAGGTCCGTCCATCATAAAGGAATTCAAAGGCTGCGGCGCCCTGGCCAAAAAACTGGGCATGCGGCTGACCTTCCACCCGGACCAGTTCGTACTGCTCAGTTCGCCTCTGGAGAAGGTCACGCGCTCTTCCATAGAAGAACTGGAGTACCAGGCGGAGGCGGCCGGCTGGACCGGCGCGGACGTCATAAATATACACGGCGGCGGCGCCTACGGCGATAAAGCCGCCGCCCTGAAAAGACTGGCCGCCGTCCTGAAAAAATTGCCGGCGGCCGTCCGTTCACGTCTTACGCTGGAGAACGACGACCGCGCCTATACGCCGGCCGACCTGCTGCCTTTCTGCGCGGGAAATAAGATCCCTTTCGTATACGACGTCCATCATCATCGCTGCCTGCCCGACGGCATGACGGTGGAAGAGGCCACGCGCCGGGCGATAAAGACCTGGGGCGGCCGCGAGCCGGTCTTCCACCTCTCCAGCCCCAAATACGGCTGGAAGGGGGACCCGCTGCCGCATCACGACTTCATAGACATGAAGGATTTTCCGCCCTGCTGGAAAAAGCTGGACATAACGGTGGAGGTGGAGGCCAAGGCCAAGGAGGACGCCATCGGGCGCCTGGCCGCCGGCCTCGAAGGGGTGAGACTGTGGAAATACCTGAAATAGCGGCGCTGTTCGGCGACCTGCCGGACCTGGAGACGCCGAGACTGCTGCTGCGGAAGCTGCGTCCCGGGGACGCGGAGGACATGTTCGAGTACGCTTCCGACCCGGAGGTCGCCAGAACGGTTACCTGGGACCCTCACCGCTCCATCGACGCCTCCAGGGGCTTCATCGACTATACTTTGCGCAGCTACGCCGAGAGGCGCACCATAGAACTGGCCGTTGTACTGAAAGAGACGGGCCGCGTCATCGGCTCCTGCGGCTTCGTCAAATGGAGCCCGGGAAACGGCCGCGCCGAGATAGGCTACGCGCTGTCGCGCAAATATTGGGGGCGGGGCCTGATGACCGAGGCCGTCGCCGCCGCCATGGAGTTCGCCTTCGGTAAGATGAAGGTTCACAGGCTCGAGGCGCGCTGCGTAGATTCGAACGCCGGCTCGGAAAAAGTAATGATAAAAAGCGGCATGAAACATGAAGGGACTATACGGGACTGCGTTTTCGAGAAGGGGCGGTTCAGGACGATGAAGATGTATTCGATACTGGAGGGGGAATACCGGAAATGAGGACGCTGCTGACTTTACTGCTGTCCGCCGCCCTGGCCCCGGCCTTCGCCGCGGACAAGGGCGGGCTGAAGACCTATTCCATGAAGCACGGCGGATATAAGCGGACCTGGAAGGTCTTCGCCCCGTCGGGCCTGGAGGAAGGAAAACAATACCCGGTGTACTTCCTGCTGCACGGGGGAGGGGGCAAGGCCGAAGGCATGCGCAAGCTGACCCGCGGCGCTTTCGAGAAGGCCGGCGGCGCCATAGTCGTTTACCCGCAGGGCGTCGATGAGAACTGGAACGATCACCGCGGCGACAAAAGCCGCAAGGCCCAGCGAGAGAACATAGACGACGTCGCCTTCCTGCGCGCCGTGCTCGATTCCGTGCTTGAACGCTATCCCGGCGACCCTGACCGCGTATACGCGGCCGGTATCTCCAACGGCGCGATGATGAGCCACGCGCTGGCCTGCCGCGCGGCGGACCGTTTCGCGGCCATAGCGCCGGTGGCCGGCGCCATGCCGGAGAACCTGGCCGCCTCCTGCGCCCCGTCCCGCCCCGTGCCGGTACTCCTGATCGGCGGCGACAAGGACAACCTGGTGCATTGGGGGGGCGGCCAGGTCACCGGGCCCTTCGGGAAGAAGAAGCTCGGGGCCATACTATCGGCGGAGAAGAGCCGGGACTTCTGGCTCGAAAAGAACTCCTGCGACATGTCCCGGAAGTCCTCCGGCTATTCCGACCCGGACCCGGAGGACGGGCTGGCCGTTTCCAGGGAACGCTACGAGTCCTGCGCCGGCGGCGCCGCGGTGGAATTCATCAGGATACACGGCGGCGGCCATACCTGGCCCGGCGGCCTGCAGTACATGCCGGCGGCCGTCATAGGCAAGACCTCCCGGGACCTGGACGCTTCCGCGGAGATAATGAAGTTCTTCGGCCGTTTCCGGCCCGCTGCCAGGGAGTGAGGCGAGTCTCGCGGCTCCCCGGCCGTGGACCGGGAGCGGGCTGAAACCATCGGGACCAAGGACCTATTGCGCGCTGGGCCCCCGGACACTCGCGCCGGGGGCCCCTGCGCTGTAACCTATAAGCGGAGGACTTATGAAGATCATCGCTCTTCTGACCGCCGCTTTCCTGATGAACGCCGCCGACCTGCGCGCCGGG
>JAVHLJ010000064.1 GCA_031082205.1 Elusimicrobiales bacterium | reverse complement strand
CTGCAAAGAACTGAATTTATTATATACAGATTCTGCCCGCGCTCGCCAGCGGATTCTGCTGAAGCCGCTCGCGGCGCGGGCCTGTTCCTGTTAGTGTTGAACCGCATTTATGCCGGTGGCCCCGTATTTATAAAAAAACCACCCCGGCGTCCGCTGCTGCGGCCGCCGCGGCGGCCTTTTCTGTTATTGAAGTGTAGCCACCGGCGGGGAGCAGAGGGTGGAAAATGATGGGGCCTGGGTCTCCCCGGGACAAGAGCAGCCAATGTGCTATAATAAGGGTAATAGTAGGGGTATCGTGTATAGTAGCTTATGGATTAGTCATGGCCACAGGAGAGGCGGAAAATTGCGGCGAGTATTAAGGTGGGGCCAGGGCGGTAGCGCCTGCCGTCGAAGGGCCGCCGCCCCCGCCCTGGCCCGCCTTAGTTGTAGAAAATAGATTGCGCGAAAACTTCTGATTTGCTAGAAAATATGAGCTGGGGGAAAGACTAAACAACACGTGAGCGGTGACAGTGCTGCGGTAATGCGGCTGTGTCCGCTTTGGTATATGGAGAGCATATGAAAAATATAGTCGCTTCTGTGGTTTCTGTTTTACTCATTCCCTGTACGGTGTTCGGGCAGTCACCCGTATCCGCCCTTTCGACGAGTACAGATACGCTACGGGGAAGTGTAGAGTCAAAGGATTCCATGTATCAATACTTTGCAATCAGGGATTTGATTCCAAAGGCGATGAGTGAAAAAGACGGCAAACAGAAAAGAGAAATCCTGTCTGAAATCACAAGAAAAACCCCCAATACTAAACAGGATATTGATGAGTTGTTTGCAGTTATGGAGACGACTGAGGATAATCCAACAGATCCCCTTATTCAGGCGGCACAAAGTGCGCTAATGAATACCCAGGATTCAGGGCTCGCTCCATATGCCTTTAAGCGTATAAAGAAGGGGTCGCTTTCCTCGCGAAGCACCGCCATAGGGATGGTCGCCAAACTTAAATATAAGGCGGCTGTCCCAGAACTGCTTGGACTGGTAGAGGATTACGGCAAAAAGAGTTTAATGCATGGCGACGATGACGCGTTGGGAATCAGTGCGGCACTTGCCCTAGGAGAAATTGGTGATGATCGCGCGATTCCGGTGCTTATTAAAAAACTTGGAAAAATGGACGGATATGAGGCAAAAGCTCTTTCAAAATGGGGTGAAAGGGTTTTGTCTAGATTGTTGGCAATCGCACGTGACTCAAAAGATAAAGAGGCCGTCGGGGGAGCCTGCAACTCCATATCATTGATGGAAGATAAAAAAGTAATAGGTGAGCTTTGGTCTCTTTTAAAAAATGAAAAAGAACCGGTTCGTTTTATTTCTATCGTGCCATTATTGAAATTAACAGATGCTTCTACCGTCCCATCGCATGAGCAAGTTGCGGGCTATCTCTTTGCGCTCGCGCAAAAAGATAAAAGGCTTACTGGTGATTTAATTTCTGTGGCCCAAAACAAGGGTGATGTGGATTATTTGGTCAGTATGGCGCAAAACAAGAATGTGGAACATGCATACAGAACCGGCGCAATTATTGCTATCGGCGAGCTTAAAAGTGCTTCTGCGGTTCCCGCGCTTAAGTTGTTGTTAACGGATGACGATAGGGAAATCAGAATTAATGCTGCACGGGCTTTACAGCGTATCACTGGGAGCGAGTATGACTGGAGTAAGCCATGAAATGCCGGGAATATGGGAAGACTTGCATCGGGGTTGTTTTATGCTGCTTGACGATGGCGGTATCTGCCAAGGCTTGGAATAGCAAGCCAATACCCCCTTATTCATCTACGCACTGGCAAATTTCAAATGATGCTATTCAGAGTCTGAGCCCGCTGGCTTATCCCGACGTGACCAAGTTTATAGCCCAACTGAGCGATGGCGCTAATACGGAGAGCCACACCACCGGGTTATACACATCTCAATTGGATAACTCGCTTAATGGCGGCAAGGTGAAAACATGGTGGGATGAAGGACTGGATAATCCGCTTGCTAGAAATCCAGATAATGCCGTCTATCATTACAAAACTCTAAATCTTTCCGGAGCATATTCTTACATTGGTCAGATGTTGCACTTGATTCAGGACCAAGGTGTTCCTGCTCATGCGGCAAATATCCGGCACGGATATGTTGAGTTCTCGCGGATCAAGCTTGACAACATGGAATTGACGACAGGGATACACTATACATACAGCAATGTTCCTGCGGCGGATACAGCCTTGCCATATTTCGCATATCAAGACCTACAAACAAATACGCGCGGGCAATTATCATACTGGATTGACCCTATTACTTCAAGACAGTATTGGAATCAAAATATGAACGCGCCGGGGCTGGATGCCGATGCGACATTCGGTCCTTTTGGCTTTTATGGCGGCGATTCAGCCCAAGATTTATATGACTATGGCGTTCAGCCCGCCCCCGCGATTCTTAATCGACAAACAGGTAAAACTCTCGCGCATACCCAAGGGGCTTTAACAACTGCTTCAAAATTACTCCCACCAATCGTTTACGGTATGGATATCCTCGGCGAGCCCGCAGGTATCCCTGTCATCTCAGAAAAATACTACACGCCGATAGAATTTACCATTACGGAAAATCGCGTGGGGGATCTTGGAGGCGTAAAAGTGGTTGTGGAAGGGTTGGGGTCAATAGTTACAAAAGAGCCGGCTGTTCTGTCCATTTCTGCCACAGAAAGCCAGAGCGGTAGCAGTGAATATTCCGAGTTGACTGGGAATATCACCTGGGACGCGGTGCCGGTTTCCTTGTTTGCTACGAGCGACACAAACCTGACCGTTCTGCCATTCAAAGCTAAGATCAGACTTAGTTGGAAGGCCGATGAGCTTTTCGCGAATGTTCCGGATGGGGATTATCGTATTTGTGCCGGGGCTAAAGACGCCGACGGGAATTTTAGTCCCAAGCGCATGGACTCCTGCCACCAATTTAAGTTGGACCGCCGTCCGCCCGTGCTTTCTCTCGGCAACCTCTTTATGGAATGGGAAGGAATAAGCACCAATATCGTTCCGACACTGAAAACCTCCCAGCATCTCACTATAACGGACGCCGGGGCCGGGGTAAAAACTGTTCTGGTTACAGGCCCGTCGGGAATCTTGGTTGATGAGACCTACGGAACGCCGCTGACAGATTCGCAGTTCGAATACAATTTTGAAGATTTACAGGAAGGTCTTTACACTATAACCACCACCGACGCGCTTGGTCATGAGACCATGGTTCAATTCGCCGTCGGCGTGTTCAGTGCGGCTGTCAATCTTGATAAATCCAATTCCGTTTACAGCGTGGCCAGTGACACTTTTAATGTAAATGTCGCGGTGGATCTTTCCGCTACTTTCGGCCTAAAAAAGCTGGAGTTTATCAGCCCCTCCTCAACGGAAACAGTAACCGAGTTTGAAGGAACTTCCGTTACCAAGACTTTCGACCTGGCACAACTGTTCAAGGGTTATAATTTCGCGCCGCCTGTCGGGGTGGATCACAACGTTTCATATGACTATAGCGTTAGGGCGTGGGATGGCGCCGGCAACTATATAACCAAAGGGTATCATGCGGGCTATGCGTTCATATGGGATGCCTCTCTGCTTCTTGGCGGAAACGCCGTCCGTGAAACCGGGCTGTTGGACCTAAGGAGCTATGGCCTTTTAAACGGCTCAATCTTCCCCGTCGGAGATAACGGGACTGCGGTGAACTCCCGATTGTTCCCTCTGATGGCGGAAAGCAGTCTGGACCTTACCCCGAGAGCCGGGGCCTACGAGGCCCATTCTTATCTGGGCAAAGTTGAGGTTTTTGTAAAAACCAGCGACCTGCCTGATTTGTCGGATGCGGAATATGTCCTTGCCGCTACAAGGCATCTGACCGGCACGCAGGAGCCGCCGGATGAGTATACCGGCTCTGCCTCCTATCAAGTAAGTTTCCAGGATTATCCCACCGCCAATGTCACACTTAAGCGCTACTACCAGGTTAAATCAGTCGCTACCCCTGATTTTTCCGATAGTAATCTCCATCTGTGCGTGAAATTCAGCACTACAACGCCGGGGCATTGCGAATACGGGTATAGCGGCGCGCCTATCCCGACGGCCTATTTCGAGATATGGGGCATTTCCATCCAGGATGGCGGGCACAGTGATTCCTCGGGTAACCGCGTTTATGTTTCCGAAGGACAGAATGTCGGAGTCAGCCTGGGTGGATTCCTCAACGTGCTCTTCGAGAACGTGACCAACGGCGGCTATCTGAGCTACTCTCTCGGCTACGCGGCACCCTTGCCGGGCCAGACTTCGTTGATGAGCAATACCGCCATTAAATTTATGGCCGACTCTTCGCTATCATTCAGCGGGGATGTGAGAATTACCGTTCCATATTCAAACGCTTCCTTAAGTCAGGAGCAGGAGAGCGGGATACAGGGATATCGGATTCTGCCAGAAGGGGGCGCGGACTGGGTGGCAACATCGGTAGATACAGTCAATAAGACCGCGACTGCCATGGCTCAAACCTTAGGCTCCTTCGCCATGACCGCGCCGGCTTATGCCGCGACACACAGCTACGATTATCCCGATATGGCGTTCCGCTCCGGTGAATCCGATGTTGCCGTCAGGCAGGTGGAGCAGGATTCCCCTGAATGGCTGGGAATAGCTTCGGCGCTTGGAGCGAAGCAGAAGAATATCGCCTCAAACATCTATTATTTCGGGCCGGAAGACAAGTCTTTCCCCGTCGCCGCGTCCATCGGCTTCTATACCGACGGAAGCAACGCGGATTCCGCCGATATTTATGAGTTCAATGGCGACCAGAGTTCTTTTATCAAACTGCCCAAAACCAGAATGAACTTCCCCGGCGGCTCTATCTACATGGCGAATGTCACGCAGTTCCACTCTTACTTCGCGCTCCTTGAGAGCAGCGAGTCCGTCACGGTCGACCTGCTGCCTGACAGCAGCGCCCCGGTCACTGGGCTTTCTTTCTCAATGCCATATTATGAGAAAGCCGGGCGGCGTATAGTGTCAAGTTCCGCCAAGGTCTATCTGAACGCGTTCGACCCCGAAATTGAAGGCCATATTACCTCGGGCGTTGCCACCACTTATTATGTCGTCGATGCGGATACCTCAACTGCGGAACCTTCCGTATATGGCAATGGCTTTAGCCTGCTTGAGGGCACTCACACGGTGTATTACGCTTCCCAGGATGAGGCGGAAAACTTGGAAGAGATAAAATATCTGGAATTCGACATGGACGGTACACCCCCGGTCACTTCATTCGTGGTAGCGGGGTCCTCCTCTGTTCAAGGTGGGATGGTTTATGCCGGTGCGGAATCGACTTTCTCGCTTGTTTCTGTGGACCCTTTATCCGCTGGCATTAGTGCCGGCCCGATGGCGGTTTTCTACTTAGTGGACGTCTCCACGCAGGAATGCGCAAATATTCCGGTGGACAATAGCGGCCCTGAAGGGACTTGTCAGAATCCGTACTACACAAAATCGTTCTCGCTGTCTCCGGGTGAGCACACCGTATATTTCGCCGCGATAGATAATGCAGGCAACGAAGAGGCGTTAAAAACAGTGCTTCTCAATGTTTCCTCAGCGCCGGCGATGACATTGCCGATCACCCCATCTTCCGGTCCCATCGGTATTCCCTTCACTATAGAGGGTGCGGGGTTCGGGACGTACTCCGTCGGCACCACCGTAGTGCTGTTGGGAGATACTACCGCTCCGCTGACCCTGTGGAACGATACCAGAATACAGGGCACCATTCCCGGTACGCTGGCCACAGGGCAGTATCCTGTTTACGTGAAGCGGGGGGGCGAGGTGTTGGCCGAGGTTTCGCCCTTTACCGTTGCGCAACCCGTGCTTTATTCCCTCACCCCGTCGTCAGGGGCTATAGGGTTGCCTTTCACCATAACTGGCGAAAGTTTCGGCAACTATGTGGCGGGCTACACCCGCGTGTTGCTGGGTGGGGCTACTATGCCCCTCACCCTCTGGACCGATGCAAAGATCCAGGGCACCATCCCCGGCACCCTGCCGGTTGGGGATTATGAGGTCGTTGTGGAGCGCGCCCTTAACGGCGGCCTGGTGCAGAGTTCCTCCACTACGTTCAGCCTGCGTAACATGGAGGCCTACTGGCTAGCTCCGTCGTCGGGGCCCATCGGTATGCCCTTCACTATCACGGGCGTTGGGTTTGGCAATTATTCCTCCGTTTACACCCATGTACTGATAGGTGATACCACGACACCTCTGACCCTATGGACCGACACTAAGATCCAGGGCACCATCCCCGGGAGTCTCGCTTCAGGCCAGTACCCCGTGCTGGTTGAACGCCGCACTTCTGATGGCGGCATAATGCAGACCCCGCCCATGTCTTTTGAAGTGGTCAACGTGGACGTGGCCAGCATGACCCCCGTCGCGGGCCCCATAGGCCTGCCGTTCACTATCTATGGCAACAACTTCGGCAACTATGTGGCAAATTACACCAGGGTATTGATTGGCGGGACAACCTGCCCGCTTACCCTATGGACCGCCGACAAGATCCAAGGAGCTATCCCCGGTGCGTTGGGCCCGGGCGAGTACCCTGTCGTAGTTGAGCGGGAGCTTAACGGTGGTATAGTACAGTCTTCAGCGCTTGCTTTAACGGTAAGCACGCCAACGGCCTATGAGATAACCCCCGCGTCGGGCTCTATAGGCGTGCCGTTTACAATAAACGGCGAGAACTTCGGTAATTACTCTGCCGCCTATACAGGCGTGCTGATAAACGGGGCCACTGTCCCGCTAACTTTGTGGACCGATACGCAGATAAAGGGAACCATCCCCGGCAACCTAACCCCCGGCCAGTATCCGGTGGTGGTGGGCCGCATGACGGCCGACGGCGGCGCCGTGCAGACCGAGGCGCTTGGTTTCGAGGTGGTGGGAGTAAATGTAACCAGCATGACGCCGGTAGCGGGCCCCATAGGAATGCCGTTCATCATTTATGGCGCTAACTTCGGCAATTATGCTGCGGGATTCACCAAGGTGTTGATCGGCGGCGCAACCGCCCCGCTTACTTTGTGGAGCGATACGCAGATAAAAGGCACCATCCCCGGCAGCCTTGCCGCGGGCGAGTATCCGTTGGTGGTTGAGCGTAATCTTAACGGCGGGCAGGTGCAGTCGCAGCCGCTGGCCTTTAACGTAACCACACCGATGGCCTACACGCTTAATCCGTCGTCAGGCCCTATAGGTTTGCCGTTCGTTATCACTGGGGAGAACTTCGGCAACTACGTAGCCAATTACACAAAAGTGCTCATAGGCGGGGCGGCAGCACCCTTAACACTATGGACCGATACCCAGATAAAGGGCACCATCCCTGGCGCGTTACCTCCCGGTGAGTATGGGTTGTACGTTGAACGGGCACTTAACGGCGGGGTGGTGCAAAGTTCAACGTTCACCTTCACCGTGGGCGCGCCGTACCTGGCTACTGTAAGCCCGTCCACGGCCGCGGTAATAGCGCCGTTCACTGTAACGGGCTATAACTTCGGCGATTACGTGGCTAACTACACCAAGGTGCTGGTGAACGGCGCCACCACCCAACTTACGCTGTGGACCGACACCAAGATACAGGGTAAGCTGCCGTACCTGCTTGCGGGCACATACCCGGTGCAGGTGCAGCGGTATCTGAACGGCGGCCTAGCCGAAAGCGCCACGGCCTACATAGCCATAGAAGAGCCCGTACTATCCAGTATGACGCCTGTAAGCGGGGCTGGCGGCACGGTGTTTAACCTCTATGGTACGGGGTTCGGTGCTTATGATGCCTCTATAGCACATATAACCATCGGCGGCGTGGCCTGTGCTTTAAGCCTGTGGAGCGATGCCCGCATCACCGGCACGGTGCCCTCGGAGTTGACCGCCGGGACACATACGGTGGTAGCCTCAAGGGGCCAGGCTTTATCCAATGCCCTGGAGTTCTATATCACGGGCGGGTATACCCCCTCAATGATGCGGCCCGACTTAACCCCGTCGGCACTTGAGTTCAAGCTGGGCGAGGTCTATGTCTACCCCGATCCGGCCAAGGGCGGCAAGGTCCCTGTGTTCCACATAGAGGTAGGTACGGCGGACACCGTAAAACTAAAGGTTTACACTGTGGCTGGTCAGCTTGCCCATGAGCGGACCATTACAGGCAGCCCGCAGGCCGTGGGTTCCGTTTATGCCTACGAGTATCCCTGGACGGGGCATATAGCCAGCGGCGTCTACTACTACACTATCGAGGCCGAACGTGCCGGGAAGAAACTAAAAACCAAGGGCAAATTCTCGGTGGTGAGGTAAAAGGAAAATATGAAAAACACTATTAAAATATTTTCCGTGATCCTGTTGGTTTCAACCGCGGCCAACGCCGCGCAGACGGGTGCGCAGTTCTTGAAGATAGACACGGACGCGCGTCTTAGCGGAATGGCTTCGGCTGGCGTCGCCTCGGCGCTGGGTGTTAACGCGCTTAGCTGCAACCCAGCCGGTCTTTCCGCCATTACCGGTCCTGAAGCGGCCTTCAGCCACAGTAAATGGCTGATGGACGCGAGTCATGATTATATAGGTTTCGGTATGCCTGTAAAGAAGATGGCGGTGGGGCTAGGCATAACCCGCCTGTCCAATAGCTCAATGCAGGGCCGCGCCGACGACGGCAGCGCCGCCGGCGGGTATAGCGCCTACGACCAGTCAGTAAGCCTTGGCTTCGGTTATAAGAGCGTAGGCGGCGCGGTAAAGTATATCCAGAGCAGCATAGCGGGCGTGAGGGCGCATGCTTTTGCGGTGGACCTGGGCGCAAGGCAGAAATTAAGCGGGCTGCCGGTTATGTTGGGCTTGGGGGTACAGAACCTCGGTACCGGTATAAAGTACTTGTCACAGCGGGATAATCTCCCGTTGAGCGTCAGCGCGGGTTTTACTTTCATGGTAATGCCCGGTATGGGGCTGTCGGTGGACGCGAAGCGGCTGGTGTACGACAAGCAAACCGTGGTTTCCGCCGGGACCGAGTATGCTATGCATACCAGCAACAACCTGGGTTTTGCGCTGCGCGGCGGCTACGGCCTGACCGGGCTTGCGCGGAGCAACGACAAGAACGGCCTTAGCGTGGGTGCGGGCATAACGGCCTTGGGCGCGCAGTTGGACTATGCTGTTTCCCCGGAGACGGGGCTTGGCAGCGTGCAGCGGATCACGGTGAAGAAGAAATTCTGAGACGGGTTCCGCCAGTAAAAACATCGGGGCGGCTGATTGGGGGATCCTTGCCTGCAATCAGCCGCTTTCTTTTTTCGTTTTGACTCGAGTAATCTTTACTTCTCTTGGAGGACATCATGCATTCTTTCCGCAACAACCGGTTAAAGAACTTTGCCATCCCATCAGGGTCAGTATGGTTAATGACAGATATCTCCCAGAGCCAGGGCCGGCAGGAACTCTACGCCAAACAGGCCCCGCAGCTTTTGAAGGTGATGCTCGAGATGGCGCTGATACAAAGCGCGGAGTCTTCAAACCGTATAGAGGGCGTCACCGTCCAGCCTGACCGCCTTAAGCCGCTTGTGCTCGGCAATATCCGCCCGAAAGACAGGTCGGAGGAAGAGGTGCAGGGTTATCGCAAGGCTTTAAATTTAATACACACCAATTATGCCGAGATCGCAATAACGCCGGCTTTGCTTAAAAAATTGCACTTCATAATACAAGAGGGCTCCGGCGACGCTGGGCAGTTCAAGCGGGTGGATAACGAGATAATTGAGACAAAACTCGGTAAAGCCCCGTTTATCAGGTTTAAGCCGGTGCCCCATAGGGAAACCCCTAAAGCCGTAGAGGAGCTTTGCATGTTATATCGCCATGCCATTAACCAAGAACATGTGCCCCCGCTGCTGGCTATTCCTACGCTTGTGCTGGATTTTTTGTGTATCCACCCGTTCCGGGACGGCAATGGGCGTGTGGCCCGGTTGCTGACCCTGCTGGCGCTTTATCAGCATGGTCTTGAGGTCGGCCGGTATATAAGTCTTGAGAAGCTTATTGAGGACACGCGCGAGGATTATTACAGGGTCCTCCTTGAAAGCTCAAGGCATTGGCACGAGGGGAAGCACGACATTATCCCCTGGTTGAATTACCTGTTAGCGATAATCCGGCGGGCCTATAACGAGTTTGAAAGCCGTGCGGGGCAGGTAAAATCCGCCAAGGGCGCAAAGACCACGCTGGTCATGGACGCGATAAAGTCTATTGAGGGCAAGTTTACCTTGACCGACTTGGAACGGGCCTGCCCCGGAGTGAGTCGGGATATGATCCGGTTAATTTTAAAAGGCCTCCGTGGCGCGGGCAAGCTTAAGTGTTTGGGGAAGGGGCCGGGCTCCCCTTGGATTAGAAAGGGTAATGTGTTATAATAGGGGTAGTAATGAGGGTAGCGTAGGTATGTGTGTTGAGGCGCAGCGTAAGGGGGGCTTATGAAATCTGCGGAATTTGAAGAAAAAGAATACGAGGCGCCGCTGTACAACCAACTGGAGGCCGGCTCGAAGTTGGTCTGGTCTCCTGGACAGGTCTTTGAACAGCACATCGGCATCGACCGGGCTGCTTTTGCTACGAACCCCGCTTTCTGGAATCTCTTCGGGCGCCGGCCCGACGGAGTTTATCTTAACCGGTATGATTGGGATTTTATCTGGAAAAAGCGCCGGGCCAAGCGGCGCTTCCCGGACTTTAGGTTAAATTTATTTATTCAGGCCAAGAGGCCGCAGTATTCTTCACGATTACCGCGAGGGCTTTCCGGGTTTCCTCTCAGTGTCCCTATCTACAAGATCGACATAGACTCACCGCAACAGGGAACGCTCCTGCGTGTTGCTTCTAACCTGGGAAACCAGGCCTTGGTGTGCTACGCGGCTCCGGTTTTTCACAGGATCACACAACTTTATGCTCATACGAGGCGCAACAGCATCGTCCAGACCTCGACGTTCCCTCCTGTTTCTTCGATCGGGAGACATGGGGCGTGGTGGTACTCGCGGCCTGGTATCACAGGAGTCTTAAACCCGGAATTTGAGCCTTATGAGGGGCCTGATTTTCAGGAACTGCTCAGTGAACGCGTTAAAAAGTCTGTTAACGTAGAGAAAAACGGTGTCTGGCGGAATCTCGGAATGATGGCAACCATTATTGATAAAACTCTGGCCGAAGCCGCCTCCGAGAGCGACAGCCGGGCCGGAGAGTATCGCCTGCGTGTAAACGAGCTTTTTGACGACTCTTACGAGCAGAATGAACTGGCCGAAATCTTTGTCAATTACCATAAGGTCCTCTTGTTCGCACGGACATACAATCTTGAATGGTTCGTGCTTGGAGAATAGACGGGCGAAAAATGTTCTGCATTTTAGAATTA
>JAVHLJ010000063.1 GCA_031082205.1 Elusimicrobiales bacterium | reverse complement strand
CAATTTCACCTTAGGGCGTGCCTAGAACTGGTCTAAACAAACCCGCCTACTTTACCCAGCTTCTTTTCCTCCAGGGCTCTTTCCGCCTTCACGCGGGCGGTGACGTCCCTGGCCACTCCTTCGACCCCGGAGACCGCGCCGCTCCGGTCCCTGACCGGGGCCTCCATGACCTCCAGCCACCTGGTGCCGCCGCGCGCGTGGAAAACCTCCAGCAGGTACGGCCTCTGCTTTTTGCCCTTGATGCTGAGCGCGGTATGACGGCGCGCTTCCTTGTTCACCGGGTCGGAAGTCAGGTAACGCGTGTAATGCTTCAGGAAATCGCCGGCGCCGTAGCCGAGCACGCCGCGCACGGAAGGGCTGACATGGGTGAAGACGCCCTTACCGTCGTGACGGTAGAAAAAGGAATCCTGGCCGAAAGCCCGGAGCAGCCCGGCGCTGAACCCGGCCGGCCCCTCCGGCTTTGAACGCAACTTTTTCCCGCCCCTGGCAGGCATATCCCCCCCCGAAATAAGCGCCCGGCGCCGCGGCGCGGGCGACGAAGGCGGCGAGGCCCCGGGCCCGCCGTCAGCGATGTGTTACGAGACTATCCCCACCCCTAAGGAATTATTACAAAATTAAACGGGCCTTGTGAAGCGGGTTCAGCGCTTCGCCAGCTCTCTCTCGAAGGAGGCCCTTATCCGGGGCTCGTCGAAAAATCCGGCCGCCTCCCGGTAGGCGGCTTCCGCGGACTTCCTGTCGCCCGCTTTCGAGAAGCAGGAGCCGGCCCGGAGATAGCCCAGCGCCAGCATGGCCTCGACGGAACCCGGCTTGCCCGCGGACGAATAAAGGGACATCGAAGAGCGTGCTTCGGCCAGCGCGTCGGAACAGGCCCTGCGGGAGGCCAGCGCGGATATCAGGCGGAAGCGGGCCTCGAAAACCGGGCCCCTGGGGGCCTTGAGCACCGAATCGCCGAACACCCCCTGCAGGTGCTCCACCGACCAGGGCTCGAACTCGGCGCCCGGGTGCTTCTTAAGGAAATCTCGCCAGGTTTCGGGGTTGGAAGAACCCGGGTCCCGCAACAGGGCCCTCACCAGGTAGGCGTCGTCGGCGAAAGGGTTTAAAGGGTGGCTTATCAGGGTCGCGTCGAGCCTGTCCCTGGCGGTCTTGAGCCTCATGTCGGCCGACAGTGATTCCTTGAACCGGCCGGCCGCGGTATCGGCTTCCAGCGCGGCCTTCACCTTGCGCAGGGAGTTCCGGTACTGGCTGTCCGGCGTCCTGGCGCAGCCCTGAAGGGAGAGCGCCAGGATGAGGGCCGGGACGATGAAACTACGGCTCACGCGCCCGCCTTCAGCCTGGCGATCCGCTCCTCCAGCGGCGGATGGGTGGAGAAGAGCTTCATGAAACCGCCGGGGCCGGAGGATATCTTGAAGGCCGCCACCGACTGATGACCGGTCGCGTCGGCGTATTTGACCGTGCGCCGCAGGCCCTCGAGGGCGTTTATCATCTTGTCCCGGCCGGCCAGGCCGGCGCCGCCCGCGTCCGCGCGGTACTCGCGGTAGCGGGAGAAGGCCGCGAGAAGTATCATCCCCAGGAAGCTGAGGACTATCTGAAGGGCTATAACTACCAGGTGCTGCATCGCGCCGCCGCCGTCGCGCGAGTTGCGGAATATGAAGAAGGCGATGACGCGGGCCAGGAACATGACTATGGCGTTGATAACGCCCTGCAGCAGCGTCATGGTGACCATGTCGCCGTTCGCGATATGGGCTATCTCATGGCCGAGCACGCCTTCGACCTGCTCCCAGTCCATGGCTTCGAGAAGACCGGCCGATACCGCGACCAGGGCGCGGGAGCGGGTGGGGCCGGTGGCGAACGCGTTGACCTCGGGGCTGTCATAGACGCCGACCTCGGGCATCTTCGGCAGGCCGGCCGCCTTGGCCAGGTTATGGACCGAGGCCACCAGCCGGGAGAGGGCCGGGTCGGTCGTGTTGGGGTCTATGACCTGTACGCCCATCATCCACTTGGCCATGACGCGGGACAGAGCCAGCGAGATGAAGGCGCCGCCCATGCCCCAGACCAGGCAGAATCCGATGAGCGCGGCGTAATCGATACCGTTGGCTTCCAGATACGGACGCACGCCCAGCAGCTGCATCGTTATGGAAAGGGTCGTTATTATCAGGACGTTCAAAAGAACGAAGAGAATTACGCGTTTGGCCAGCTTCATGATCGTTTTACCTCCGGAGACCGGGGATATCCTCCCCGTTCTCCCGCCTATATTTTACAAAATAAAAACATGCCCGCGGCCATCCGGGAAATCCCGGGACGACGGGAAAAACCGGCCCGCCGCCGGCTCGTTAAGTCACGCGGGGACCTGACAACTCCAGCCCGTTGCCCACATAAAAATCATTGATATTCAATCATTTTTTAGCACTTGACAAGTCAAGAGCCGGGTGTTAGACTATAGTCGCAGAGCAAGCGAAGTTCGGCGTTTTGCGGTGTCCCGGCCGGCCCCCGCGGGCCGCCCCCCGGGAGGGCGAACAGCAGCGGCAGTGTGGTTGCAGTGCGGCGTAGTCGCGGTGCAGTGCGGTTGCGGTGCAGTGCGGTTGCGGTGCAGTGCGGTTGCGGTGCAGTGCGGTTGCAGCGCAGTGCTACGGTCCGGCCCTGAACAGGACCAAGCTGGTGTACGGCCCCCGCCCCCTGGCGGGGGCCCCTTTTTTCCGGCCCTAAACGTCCCTCCGCCCGCCCGCCCTGTATATGGAACCCCGGCCGAACTTGCGGCGTATCTCCTCGACCGCCTTGTGCGACCGTTCCCGCCTGTCGTCTCCTTCAGCCTCGAAAAGACTTTCCCGTTCCGAGGCCGGCATGAGTCCGGAGACTTTCACCCCGAGCAGCCTCACTTTCCTTCGCCCGCGGCCGAAAGCGGAGTAAAGGCCCGAGACTTCCTTCCATATCACATCCGCGTAATTGGTGGCCAGCGGGACGGTCCTGGCGCGGGTAAAGGTGACGAAGCCCTCCAGCCGTATCTTAAGCCCGATCGTGCGCCCCTTGAGCCCCGCCTCCCTGAGCCGCGACGAGACTTTGTCGCAGAGCGCCACGAGCGACTCCCTTATCTCCCGCTCGTCCCCCGTGTCGATATCGAAAGTGACCTCGTTGGAGACGGACTTGGCCTCACCGTCCGAAGAGACCGCCCTGGGGTCCACCCCCATAGCCAGCGCTTTCAACGCCGGCCCGGCGGAACCCAGGAACATCAGCCTCTCCCCGGGGCAGGCCGCCAGTTCCCCTATGGTGTTAAGGCCGGCGGAGCGAAGCGACGCCGCGGTCTTCGGACCCAGGCCCCAGAGTTTCGATATGTCCAGCGGGGCGAGGAAAGCGGCCTCCCCTCCGGGCGGCACGGTCACGAAACCGTCCGGCTTGCGCAGGTCGGAAGCTATCTTGGCGCACATCTTGGTCGGGGCCAGCCCGACGGAGCAGGTCAGCCCCGTGAGCTCCAGCACGCGGGCCTTGAGCCGGCGGCAGGACTCCTCCGGACCGCCGAAGAGATGGGCGCTGAGAGTGATATCGAGGAAAGCCTCGTCCACGCTGACCATCTCCACGTCCGGCGTGAACTCGTGAAAGGCCTTCTCTATGACGGACGAAGCCCGGCTGTATTTGCGGAAATCCGGCCGCAGGTATATTCCCGCCGGGCAGCGCCGCCAGGCTTCGGAGATCGGCATGGCCGAACGCACGCCGAACTTCCGCGCCTCGTAGGAGCAGGTGGAGACCACGCCGCGCCCGCGGCCGCCTTTGGGGTCCGCGCCGATTATCACCGGCCGGCCGCGCAGCGAAGGGTCGTCGCGCTGTTCGACGGCGGCGAAGAAAGCGTCCATGTCCACGTGGAGGATATGACGCCCCGCCATAAGCCGCCTACTTCACCCTGACGATCATGCCGTCCGAATGAGCGCCGAATTCCGGAGCGTACATGGACTGTATGGTCGCCGCGCCCAGGCGGTAGGTTCCCGGCAGGGTAGGGCGCAGCCGGTAGCCGAACTCGTACTCCCCGCGCGGCACCCATTCCATGAAGAAGTTGGTCAGCGAGTCGCGCTGCTCCTCGTAGCGGGAGAGCCGGTCCCAGCGCCAGCCGCTGAGGAGGGTTTCCGCCTCGAAGCCGGCCGGCTTGGGGTCCTTCAGGTGGACGTATTCGAAGGCGGAACGCGTCCTCACCGTGAGCTTCACCTCTATCTCCGAGCCTGCCGGGACCGTATCGCCGCTCTTCAGAGGCTTCAGGGCGTAGCCGTCGCCCTCCTTCTCGCGGAGGAAATATTTCCGGTCGACGTTCATCATCCCGGCCGGCGAGCTTTCCGCGAGCTCCCCGCTGGTATATACCGCCGCCAGCGAGGCGAAGGCGAGGCCGGGCCCTTTCTTGTCTATCACGGCCCGGGCGTGGTCCGGTTTCACGTCCGCCCCGTAGAGCGACCAGCGCAGCGGCTTCTCCAGCCAGTCAGCGGGGCCGACCGCCGCCTTCTCCCTGGCGCCGCCCCACTCCAGGGAGAAATCCTCACCCCTGTCGAGCGCGCCGCGCGCCTTCATGAAGTCCAGCAGCGAGTATATGGCCGCGGCCGAAGCGCGCGTGGATTTCCATTCCGTGGCGCGCCTGTTGAATAGCAGCCATTGGGCCATCTTCGCGGCGCGCGGGTCCCCGGGGCTGAACGCCAGCAGCGCGCGCATCAGGAAGGCGTGCTTCTCCACGGTGTCGTTGTACCAGAGCCAGGAGACCTTCTCGGGCGCCCAGTAGAGGCCGGAGACTTCGTCCTCGCGGCTGCCGTCCATCGCCCGCTTGAGGTAAAGGTCCGCTTTCTCCTTCTCCCCCAGCCGCAGATAGACATAGGCCGCGTAGGCCTTGCCCATAGGCGTCATGGCCCGGTAATGCTTGTCCGCGTAATCGGCCCAGAGTTTGGCGTATTTCAGGGCCGTGCGGGACTCGGGCCACCTGCCCTCGAAGGCCGAGACCACGTAGGCCGCGTAGAGCAGCATGGAGGTCTCCGCGGGTTCCGGCTTCATCTGTCCCGGTATCTCCGCGAGGACGTACTTCAGCGCGCGCCTGGCCATGTCGCCGGGGGCGTCCACGCCGTAGCGCTCCCCCTCCGCGAAGCCCTCCAGCGCGTAGAGCGTCATGTGCAGGTTGGGGCGGCCGCCGGGAAACCACGGGAAAGCCCCGTCGGGGAGCTGGTAGCTCTTGAGTTTCTCCAGGGCCGCTTTCCGCTCTGCCGCCACCAGCCTGGCGTCCAGCGTATCCACGGCCGGCAGGGAGGAATAGCGTCCCCCGGACTCCCGCTCCCAGGGCGTCTCCTGCAGCGAGAGCATCCTCAGCGGGTTGTCGCGCTCCCAGGCCGGCGTGAGGGTCTGGCGCTTGGGCACCCTGGCCGCGGCCGCCGCCAGGGCCGGATATTTTGAATATACGGCGTTGACTATCGAGAGCGGCACGTAGCGGTTAAGCAGCTGCTCGGTGCACTCGTGCGGGTAACGCACCAGGTAAGGCAGGCTGTTGAGAACCGTCAGCGCAAGCTGCGGCTGTATCTCCAGGTGGGAGGACTCCACGACGCGCGAGGGGTCCTTTTTTTCGAGCTCTTTAAGGCGCAGTTCCCTGCGCACGTCGCCGTCCAGCGCGGCGTTCACCGAGGCGAAGAGCCGCTCGCGGGAAGGCAGTACCGGGAGGTCGTTCTCCTGCGCGTCCGAGAAGCGCCCGGCCCTGGCGATCACCCTTACCTTGTAGAAACCCGTCGAAGAAGGGGCCTTCGCCTTCCAGCGCAGCGCCGCCGCCCCGTCCTTTTTGGCGGAGAACCGCCGCGTCAGGTCGGCCAGACCGAGCTCCCCCTCGGCGGGACTGCCGTCGCGCGTAACGGAAAGGACGACGGATCCCTCGAGGGGGCCGTCGGAGGCGTTGGTCACCAGGGCCACGATCTCGGACTCGTCGCCCTCGCGCAGGTAGCGCGGCAGGTCCAGCCTGGCCATCAGGTCCTTGCGCGTCGCGACCTCCGCGGCCGCCTTGCCGCGCCGGACGTCCGGCGTGATAACCCGCGCCGTCACCTTCCACGAGGTGAGTCTTTCCGGCATGGTGAACGCTATCTTGCCGCGCCCATTCTCTATCTTCAGCTGGGGGTTGAAGTAGGCCGTCTCGGAAAAATCGGAGCGGACGGGGACCTCGGCCGGCGATCCCGGCGGAGAGCCGGGAGCGGCCTCGTCGCTGGACGCTAACTTGGCCTTGGCGACCGCTCCTCCCGGCGCGGAGGCCGGCATCGCCCTCATGGCGGAGTCGGCCAGGCCCTCTTCCATCGCGAAGCCCAGGGACTTGCCCTCTCCCCCGTATCCGTAGCGTCCGTGAAGACTGGAAGAGTTCAGCCGGAATGAAGGCAGTACCTCCTCCGCCGCTTCCCGGTTGAAAAGACCGAACATCCGCGACACGAGCCCGCGCCTCACCGGGAAGGCCACGGAACTGCCCTGGAACAGGGAGGAGAAAGCCGGCGCGTGCGATCGCCGGTCCGGGTAGAGGCGGTCCAGCCAGGAGCCGCCCAGCGCGCGGTAATACTCCAGGGACCGGTCGAATACCCGGACCGTGGCCTCTCCGTCGGCGAAGCGGCCGCGGCCGTCCCTGGCGAACAGCGTCCAGTCCGCCTTTCCGCCCGGGAGCAGGGACTTCTCATGGTCCAGCGTCAGGGACAGCTCCCTGTCGGACGGCGGGACCTCGGCGTGTTCCATCGCCGAATAGACGCGGAAGCCGGAGGCGCCGAACCAGCGGGCGTCGAAGCCTCCGCGGTGTTCCGGCCCTATACGTATCTCGGTCATGGAGACGCCCGGGGCCTCCAGGGCCTTTTTCTCCAGCAGGAAATTCCCCGCCAGAAGTTCCAGGAACTTGGCCCCCTTCAGGGCGGAAGCCCCGAGAAGCAGGCGCGCCGTCTCGCCTTCCTGGTAGGAGGGCCTCTCGAATATCGCGACGGGGGGCAGGTTGAGCGAGGATATTTTCCGCCCTGGGTCGAACGACACCAGGACCAGCGAGCCCTCCGATTCCCCTCCCCACGGATCGTCGGCCTTCAGCCGCAGCCTGTAAACGCCTTCCGTGAGGGGCTTCAGCTTCAGCTCCCCGGCGGATTTCTCTTCGAAGACGAACGTCCCTTTCTCCACGAGCCTGCCGTCGGGCGCAGGAGCGAAGAAGGACTCGAGCGGGCGGCTGCGTCCGAAGGATCCCCGCCAGCCGGCGTCAGGCTCGTAGTCGGGCGTCTTGTCCAGGCGGTACAGCGAGTACGAGCCCTTGCCGGAGACCTGGGTCTCGCCCAGCGTCATCAGCCGGGCCTTCACCGACGGGACGGAGGACGGCGTGAAGAACCCGGCCTCCGGCTGGATGTCCACTATGTAGGACTTCGAACCGGCGCGGTAGGAGCGGGAAGCCGTTATGACCCGCCCCCCGGCGTCCCTGGCTTCCGCGGTGACCATGAAATCCGAGGGGTAGTCCCCTTCGCCCTCCGGAGTGAATTCGAACGAGAAACTCCCGTCGGCGGAGGTCTTTACCCTGCCGGAGGCGACCTCCCCGGAGGAGCCGTCGCGCCGCATCCACCAGGCGTACCAGGGGACGTACCTGGACCTCACGACGCGGTAGCCCACCTCGGCGTCCGGCACCGGGGAACCGAAGTAATATTTGGCCGACCCGGTCACCGCGGCTTTGCGCCCGAAGCGCATCGGGCCCTTGGAGTCGTCGAGCTTCACCTCGAACTCCGGCCGCTTATACTCCTCCACGCCGAACGAGGCCGCGCCGCTGAAGGTGCGGCCGTAATCGATGATCTCCCCGGAAACCTGGTAGTTCCCCAGCAGGCGGCCGGCGGGGATGGTGAAAGAGCCGGCGGCGCTGCCCATGTCGTTGAGCTCGAAAGAGCTGCTGAAGAATTCCTGCCAGTTGGAGTCGCGCGCGCTGACCTTTATTTTCCGAGAGCGGCCATAGACGGAATATCCCCTGGGCCGGCGCTCCAGGACCGTGGCCTTGAACCTGACCTCCTGGCCGGGGCGGTACACGGGCCGGTCTGTCTCCATCCCCACCTCGAGCGGCTGGGGGACCTGGAGGAAGGACGTCAGGGTGCCGCCGGTATAGGCGTGCGCCCCGCCGTGGGAGATCCTGGGGTCCAGCGAGAAGCTGTTATGAGAAGGATAGCCGACGCTTAGGTCGAACGGGATACCCAGCGTTCCGTCCGCGGCGAACCTGCCACTCCCCCTGCTCCAGCCGGAGTGCCGGGCCAGTGAATAGAAGTAATCCAGCTTCGCGCCCGGCAGCGGCCCGCCGGTGAGCCCGTCCAGGGCGTAAAGGTGGAACATATCGGTCCTGGCCGTCCTGGCGCCTTCGGGAGAGGCCAGGAAATCCTCCGGGTCGCCCTTCGGCGCCCCGGTGGCCATGAGCATGATATCCGTCACATTCAAAACCGCGGCCTCCATGAGGGAGGACCCGCTGTCGAACATCGGGTCGCCGGAAGCTATGACGACATAAAGACCTTTTTTCAGGCCAGGCCCGCCGGCCGGCTGGGTGTGGACGACATAAGGGGAGGGATACTTGATGTCCGTCTTCCAGGACACGTCCGGGCCTTTCTTCAGGAAGAATTCCGCCGTCTCCAGCCCGGGCCGGCGCAGGTTCTCCCAGCTCTGCTGCCCGCGCGCGGAGGCGAATCCGATCGATTCCGGGGAGGCGCTGTAAGCCCTGAAGTGCACATGGTCCAGGTTGCGGGCTGTCACCGAGAGACCGTCCTTTCCGGGGGGAGGCGTTGTCCTGGCCGAAAGCCTGAGCGAGGGCATCTCGATCCTGGCCTTCAGGCTCCCGCAATCGGAGGCTGGCTTGGAGCCGGAGGCGTATTTCTCCGCCGCGGAGCATAACTCCACGGCTTCCTTGTATCGCCCCATGTCGTTGTATATACGGGCGGACTCCCAGGCGGCCCAGACCCTGCCCTGCGGCGAGACGAAAGAGGAGGACCACCGCTTCAGCAGCTCCGCGGTCGCCGGCCCGGCGCTTTCGCCGCCCAGCGCCTTTTTCAGGCGGGAACGGGCGGGGCCGCCCCCAGCCGCCTTGTCCATGGAATAGCCGAGCCTGTACGGGATAAGGGCCCGCCGCACTTTCCAGTATTCGCGCGGAGCCGAACCTTCCGGAGCCAGCCCGGAGGTCCGCTCCATGACCGCTGCCGCCTTCAGCGCCGGGTGCATTGACGGCGAGAAATCGTACCGGTAGTCGTTCTCGAGGAAAGACTCCGCGCCGGGGGCGTCGGAAGGCTTCTCGGCGGAATCGGTCAGCCAGGCCGCCCATTTGAGGGCGATGAAATCCCAGAGCGAAGGGGTATATCCCAGGTAGGCCTTTTCAAGGTCCACGAAATACGCCTCTTCCTTCAGCGGGGTCTTCGACAACGCGTCAGCCAGCGGCCAGAGCGCGTCGTAATCGGAATTTATCCGGGCCTGCCACTCCTTCATGGTGAGCTTGGTGAGGTCGGTGGTCCCTTTCTGAAGGTCGGCGGGCAGGGAATAGCCGTACTGGCGGAGGAATTCCTTGCCGAGTTCGGCGCGCAGCGCCAGCAGGCGCCCCTTCCACACCGGGTCCGAGGGAAGCTTCAGGTCATAGAGACGGGCGTTGGCCTCGGCGTAACGGAAAAGCAGCGCCTCGCATTCGGCCGCGCGGTAGAGAGCGCGCAGCGCGTCCCCGCCAGAGTAACCGGCGCTTTTCGAGTATATCTCCAGGGCTTCCTGGTAGAGGCCCTTGTCGAAAAGGGCGTCGGCCTCGCGCGCAGTCTGCGCGAAAAGGGATTGGACGGATAAAAGTATTACGGCGGCGAGCCTGAGCATCTTTCCCCCTGCTTTATACGGCGGCCGACGCGCCGCCACCTGAATTCCGTGATATTATATATAAAGAGGGCCGGCTTCCCGCGGGGCGGAAAATTTTATATCGTTTAACCAGGATGAGGTGAAACATGAAAACAGTTTTATTGTCTTTCCTCCTGTTCCTTCCGGCTTTCGCGGCGGCCGAGCAGCGCCGCCCCCCGGAGACGCCCGAAAGCATAGCGCGGCTGAAGAAAGAAGCGGCCGAACTGGAGCGCCAGGCCGCCTCCGACCCCAAGAACGCCGACATCTTCGTAAGACTGGGCTTCACCTACGCCCGCCTCAAACAGGCGGACGACGCGCAGCGCGCCTTTGAAACGGTAGTGTCCCTGGACCCCAAGTCGGCCAAAGCCCACTACATGCTCGGCCTGATCTACGAGAAGAAAGGGATGAAGGACAGGGCGCTCTCCGCCTGGCGGGCCTGCCTGGAGAACGCCTCCGACCCGGCCATGCGCGCCACGGCGACCCGGCACATACACAACCTGGCGGCTGGTAAATGACCATGAAAAAGAGAATACTTCCGGCTCTGCTCCTGCTCTCCGCCTGCGCCACGCCGAACGTGGCCGTCAATCCGCGAGCCGATTTCACCGCCGTCAAGCGCGTCGCCGTTCTCTCTTTCGGCGGCCAGCAGGGGGACCTGGCGGCCGACCTGCTTACCCAGAGCCTGCTGGCCCGCGGCGCCGACGTGGTGGAACGCCAGCGCCTCAACGCCGTAATGGAGGAGCAGCGCCTGACCGCCTCCACGGCCTTCGACCCGGCCACGGCCAAACAGCTGGGGCGGCTGCTCGGCGTGGACGCCCTCTTCGTGGGGACCGTGGCCGAGAGCACGCCACAGTCCAGCTACATCGTCAGCGGAGCCGAGAACGCGCGGCGAACCACGGTGTCGCGGGTTTCGGGGGGCTCGGTCTATTCCGAAGGCGCCGTCCTGGGCCTGCCCAATTCACAGCTGCTCAGCACCACCGCGAACGTCTCGCTGGTCTCGCGGATGGTGGACGTGCAGACCGGGTCCGTTCTGTGGGCCGCTTCCATGTCCTACGAGGGCTTCGACGTCTCCTCGGCCATGAGCGGCATCACCGAAGCCTTCGCCCGCTCGCTGGCGCAGATCTGGCCGGGACTGATAATACAGAGATAAGCGGCCCGCCGGTGAAATAAAAAAGACCCCGTCTTCAGACGGGGGTCTTTTTTTGGCGGACATTTTAAACGATACGCCCCGGGCTATTCCCCCAGATAGAAGACCTCTTCCATCTTCTTGCCGAAATAAGCGGCTATCTTGAGCGCCAGCGTTACCGACGGGGAGTAATCCTCCCCCTCGATGGAGACTATGGTCTGGCGCGACACGCCCACGGCCTTGGCCAGGACTTCCTGCGAGATGTCCTTCTCGGCGCGCAGCACGCGCAGCCTGTTCTTGAGTTTTTCCATGACTATTTCCAGACCTTCTGCAATCCCATGGCGCCCAGGGCCGCGGCCGCCCAGACCATCAGCAACGTGAAATAGGCGTCGCCCTCGCCCGGCACATCGTGCTTCACCGCCTGCATTACCAGCAGGAAGATAACAACGGCGGAAGAAGCCACGTAGTTGTAGAAAAGCTCGGCCTGCAGCTGCATCTCGTCGGGCTCGCGCTTTTTCCGGAAAGCCAGCCCTATGGCGACGCCGATAAGGGCCCCTATAAGGGCGGGGTAGCCGCTGCGTATCCACATGGCCGATACCAGCGCGATCACCATAACCCATCTATGAAAGCGAATGTCAATACATCCCTTGTACGGGCGAAACCGCAGCGTCGCCCGCCTCCGTAATTCCTGCCGCTCCCATTGCGATCTTCTAACGAAAAATATTCATCCATCTATCCGTCCTCGTACGAGGACAATATAAGCAATGGGAATCCCTGCCGCTCAATCACCCGGACGGGACTTATTGTCCCAGGGTAATTACCGAGCGTGCAGGGCCCAAATCTTCTTTAAAGGCTTCGCCTTTCTTCAAACAAGTGTATACCAGCATCAAAAGTCTGCGCGCCACCGCCACCCTGGCGGTCTTGCTCCCCTTCTTCCTGGCAAGTCTCCGG